>CANLRN010000017.1 GCA_947493495.1 uncultured Aquimarina sp. | reverse complement strand
TTATTCTTAGTGGGTGAACTAAAAACAGATGCAGCGCCATCTAAAAAATCCCGCTTCCAAGAATTTACTACTTGGGGTGAAAGCTCATATTTTTGACAAATCTGCTTCACAGTGTCACGCTCTTTTAGTACTTCCAAGACAACCTTGGTCTTGAATTTTGCAGTGAATTTTCTTCGTTTCATAATACAGTAAAGTTATTAATTTTTGAATTTAACTCTCTGTCCTAATTTTGGGGGGAACTTCAGTTGTTTTTGCCCGCAAGCTTGCAAAACAAACACCATCAATGTGATAAGAAAGGATGTCACCCGTTTCATTTTTAATCAATCACTCTTAAATTCTCTAAAGGTTCGTCTTCTGGTAAATATAGATTGTACCATAAAAAAGCGTACACTTATGTAACCTTCATCATCAGAGTATTATTTTATAAGAATTAAACTAGTTTGATTTTTGATTATTACCAACGTTCCCATTTTCCTGTGGTTTTATTTTTATATAAATAAACCGGTTGCCATGAACGCGCACCTGTTTCTGGGTGTTTAAACCAAATAGCAGGTTCTTTATCGTCAGTTTTGAGTAGGGTTACCACCTTTTTATGATAATACAATCGCATTTCATAATTTTCTAATGGTTGAGGTTCTTTGCCATCACCGATAGTAAGCATGCCATCTACTACCTCTTCATCTTCCTTTTGGCTAGAATACACTTGTATCGTTGATCTTTTTACTACTTGTAGTAAGTAATCTCTATCCTGATTATGGTTAATAATAGAAGCCCTTGTTTTTGTAAATTCGGCAACTACCTCTTTTAAAAGATCTTCTTTTTTTATTGTAGATAAATCCTGGGCTTGGGTATCTAGGGTAGTAATCGTATAAGGCACCTCGGCATTAAAGGTAGTTTTATATTTAAACACAGGTAATTCTTGATCTTCTATATCCGGCATTTTCCAGGTCCATAAAGTAGTACTACCTCCATACTCGTTCTCTAGATCGGTCATATCATTATACTTGATCAATCACATTTCTAGATGTGCTTTGGGCGATAAGATTTCTCCTTTAAACGGCAATATTTTTAGAGATATCGTTTGTTCGCCACTTTTTAAAATTTGTAAATTTAAAGGGTAACGCACAGAATAAGATGGATAAACTCCATAATATTCTCCAGTACTTAGATTATTAGTGTCAATTTCGTAATAACAATTCTGATTATTGATTTGTAGATAATAACCGGGTCGATTTGCGTTTACATACTTATATCCTGAGGGTTGATCGTTGGTCATAGAAGATTGATTTTGTTCGTTGTTATTTTGTTTTTGGGCGAAAGAAACAAAAGACACAATACATACAAACAAAAACACATATCTGATCATAATACTATAATTATCATTTTCTAATAATCTCGAAAGTATCGCTACCAATTGGCTTATGAAGTTTAAAACTATAAGCAAAATATCTTGTTTTGTTATTTACAAGTTTCTTAGCTAAAAGAACACTATTTCTAAATTTTTTAATTCGCTCAATGGTCACTATTTTACCATAACCATATATTTTTAAATTATAATCGATTGGATCAATTGGTAACATGTTATCTTTACAATCATTAATTATTTCATTTTTTCTTTCTGATGAAGTGTACCAATCTAATTTATCGTCATATGTGGCAATTGCAATTTCTTTATCATTATTCGCGTTCATATTAATATATTTTTCCATATCTCCCTTATTCATTACATCCCTAAGTTGATTGTAATATTGAAAAACTTCTTTTTTCAAAATTTCTTTGTCAATTTTTGATAAATCCTGACTTTTACTCCATCCAGTAAGTGTATACGGCAAATCTTTGATCTCTAGATCAAATTCCTGTTCCCAAAAGGGTACTGCTTTGGGCGGTGGCACAACTTCTAATGCACTATTTACATAATCGATTTCTCCTTCATACCCTAAGGGATCGTTACTATCCTTTATATAATTTACAAAAAAGATATTCCATTTGGCATCTTTATTATGATAGACATCCCCTGGATGCAATAGACTATCCTTTGCTGTTTCTAGTGGTAAGTAACGTACTTTTAGTTTATGCGTACCATTACCTAATAAATAAGGATTAAGTTCTAAAGTGGCATTCATACCACTTTCATAATACCTGCCAAAACGAGGTAATGGAATATCATCAATATATATCTCGTAAGGAGTTTTGGCATTTATATGGATTGCATATGTAATTTGTTTTTCTTTAGGTATTGGTTTGATATCTATCATGGTATCAGTATTTGTAGTTTGCGCACAACTACTACACCCAATACATACGAATAAAACAATATATTTAATCATAATATATGAGCAATAATTTATTTCCTAATAATCTCAAAAGTATCGCTCCCTATTGGTTTGTGGAGAAGAAAATTATAAACTGAATATCTAAATTTTGAATCAACTTCTCTTTTTGCAATTAGTCCCATATTTTTAAATCGACCTATTCTCTCTAAAGCTACTATTCTACCATACGCATATAATTTTAATTGATAGTTATCTTTATTTAAAGGGAGCATATTTCCTTTGCATTTAGTAGATAAATTATTTATTCTCTCATCAGAAGTATACCAACCCAACTTATCATCATAGGTAGCAATAGCAATTTCTTTATCTTTTTGTTTATTCAAATCTAAATATTCCTTTATGTTTCCTTCATTCATTAAAGTTCTTATTTTTTTATAATAATCAAAAACTTGATTTTTTAATTCATCTTTATCCATTTTAGATAAATCATGACTTTTACTCCAACCTGTAAGGTTATAAGGTAAGTCTTTGATTTCTATATCAAATTCCTGTTCCCAAAAGGGTACGGCTTTGGGCGGTGGTATTACTTCTAAGGCACTATTTACATAATCGATCTCTCCTTCATAACCTAATGGATCATTAGTATCTTTTATATAACTTACAAAAAAGATATTCCATTTGGCATCTTTATTATGATAGACGTCTCCTGGGTGCAACAAGGTATCTTTTGCAGTTTCTAATGGTAAGTAACGTACTTTTAGTGTATGCGTACCATTACCTAATAAATAAGGATTCAACTCTGATGTAGCATTCATACCACTTTCATAAAACCGTTCTAAAGGAATATCGTCGATATAAATTTCATAAGGAGTTTTGGCATTAATATGAATCGCGTAGGTAATTTGTTGTTCTTTAGGTATAACCTGAATAGGTTTCATACGCGTAAGTTCTAAATTTGATTTTGTTTTCTGAGCGCAACTCCCTGCAGAAATGCAAATAAATAAAATTAGTACTAGTTTACGTATCATAAAATACTAAATTTAATAGGCTTGCAAGGAGCAATTAAATTTTTGATTGCATTTGGTTTCCCTGAAGGCTCTTTAGAGATAGTTTTTGGTTTTTTACTATATCTTCTTCCGAAGATCTCACATTCAAACTTATTCATATTTTCACATCGAGACTTAAGTACAGTTTAAAAGGTATTCTTTAAGTAATTTAGCTCTCTTTTATCAATTATCGTATAATTTCCAAAGGTTCTCCCGCTTTAGGTCTATGCAATTGTATACTGAAAAAATCATCATAGTCTTCCGTCGAATAATAAAGAGGAGAATCTCCATCTTTATTTTCTAGTGTTACTATCCGTCCATTACCATAATATTTTAATGTAAAATCTTTTAAAGGATTCATTTTCCCCATTGCACCTTTAACTCGTTGTGCTAACTCTTCTTTCTCCTGTAATACTCCTGGATTATTATAAAATGCGATGGCAGTTTCTTCATTACGCTTCGAAACTAAATTTAAATACTCTATAGATTTTCCTGAATTTAAAATACCATGTGTATTATTATAAAACTCTAATACTTCTTTTAGTAAATCCTCTTTGTTTTCATCGATTAATTTAACAGAATTTGACCAACCTTTAAGTTTGTAAGGAACATTTGCGATAAAAGGTAATATTTGACTATACACTTTTGTTTTTTGCTTAAATTTTGGTTTAGCATCGAGAATTAAGGTTTTATCATCAGAATCAAAATTCTCATATTTAAATATTTTAAATTTAAAATATTGTTCATCCGTTTCACTGAGTTCTTGATCAGAAATAATATTTAATTTCAAAACCTGTTCTCCTTTGGATAAAATTTCCTTGTTTAATAAATATACACTATTTAGAGAACCTCTATCATTGTGGGAGACAATCTTTACATCGTTTACTAAAACACTAAACTTAGGTAACGCATCTATTTCTATAGCGTAGTAAGGAGTTTGAGAAATTATAGTATTATCCATTTGATTGTGTTTTGAATTTTGGCTCTTTTTACAAGAAAAAAGAATTATTAATAATATTATATAAGATTTCATTTTAATCAAATTTTATAGGCATACTTTTAGTCACACTAGGAATTAGTTTAATTGGATCAAGTTTCTTTTTCTTTCGATCACCGTTACTGCTAAAACTTAACTTATAGTGAACTGTTACTAGTAATCCAGAGAATTTAACTTTTACATTTTCTTTTTTACTAGGATCAACTGTGACTTTAAAATAACAATCCCCTTTAACCCCTGCTTGAAAGTCAATTTCTGTGTCTTTGATTATTTGCTTAGTACTCATTTTTAATCCAACTTCTATTTCCAATTTCCCACCAAATGTACCTTCTACACTACCACTCCAATCAAACTCATTAGTGGCAAAGTTATAAGAAATAGCTGCTTTTGGCAACTTTAGATTAGCATAAAAGGTAAGATCAATTTTATAGGACAACTCTACAGCACCATTACTTAACCAATCTATAGCCAGCTTGCCAGATCGAGAGCATCGACGAGTTTACCATATACAGGTATTTTACCAGCTAATGCAAGTAGATCTATGCGTATATCTCCACCAATAATAGGGTCTAACTTTACAAAACCATCTAGTTGATGTCCTACAATATGACTGTCCTCTCCTGGCATATAACCAATAGCAAGACCTGTACCTATTCCTGGGGGATGGAGTGTAAGAGTCATAGGAGCACGATTAAGACGACTTAATATTCCTTTTAGTTTAGAGGTTCTTGCAGGGTTGGATTTAAGTTCGCCTTCAGCCTTTCTGGCTTTTTTAGCACCAGTAACCTTATCTACTAACTCATACATTTCAATAATTGGGCTAAGCATTGCCCTTATCTTTTCTGCAAAATCGGATCCTAATTTTATTTGATTCCCACCAGCTGCCTCACATTCAAAATGCAACGCAAATTTAGACTTGTGTTTTTTTTCCTGAATAGCTTTATCAGTGGTCGCCTTCTTTTTTAGGGATGCTTCTTTTTGTTTTTGTATTCTTTTTGATGGGTCATCACTAAGCAATGGAAACTCTTCTCCTTTTGCCTGTGCTTTGTCATAAAACTCCAGCATTCCCTTAGTATTTTCATAATAAATCGGAGTTTCTATATTATAGTTAAAATTAATAGACCACTTAATGTCTGGATACACTCTAACCTTTACCATCTGATTTGGATAGCGACAAGTACCTACAGGAACAAAATAGGATTGATATAATTCTTCTTTTTTAATTACTTGTAAAAGGTATCGAAATACCCATAGATTCTGAAGTGATTTAACGATGTCATGATTTTTTAAATACTCATTCTCATGTCCTAAAAAATTAAGTACTCTATTATCATAGTTTTTATTATACAAATACCCAACTTCTAGCTCCACACTATTATCTTTATGATTGTATTGTATTTGCTGGTCACCGATATCCATGGTTTCTGAGCCTGTAGTTTCTTCCATCCCTTTTGGATACAATACATAGGCTTTTTGCATATTAAACACATCTTCTATACTAGTATGCGTAAACTCGGCTTCTTTTTTGTGTTTTACTTTTTTTCTGGCTACTCTACCCTTTCTGGTTTTACGAGCCGTAGTGATCCCATAACACTCGGGTTTTTTTAAGCCTTTATCTTGATAATTTTGTATCGCTAGACCTACTGCAGTAATGGTTACTTTCTCTTTTGCATCTCCCGCCACAATCCCAAATGCCAGATTGGTTTGATCTACTACTGCTTTGGTTTTCTGATCCTCATCAAATAGTACAAAAGGATCTTTTCTACTTTTATGACTGATTTCTATCTTAGAAAACTTGCAGGGTTCAATATTTTTAGCACTATATTCTACATCCCCGACCACAACCATCATATTATTTTTATCTGCTTCGTAGTTATCTAATATAACGTCCATGGTATCATATTTGACATCAAAGGATACTTGCTGATCTTTTAATACCGTACCTTTTGTGGTATCATATTCTTTTACAGTCGTTTTTTTATATTTTTTAGCATTGGCTATCCCTTTATCTGTATTTCTTCCAAGCCATCCAGATTGACTTACCGCTTCATCTTCTGATGTATACACAATACCAATCGTATCTAAATTAGGAGCTACACTTTTAAATTTGTTAGTGAACTTAAAATATCGATGATTATTTTTAGGGTTTTCATTAGCCGTTATTAAATATTTGTCATTGATGTTATCAACTTCATCACCAGTAAAGGCATCTTCGTTACTGTAGAGGGTCGTTTTTATTTTTGCATAATAGGTTTTAACAGTATCTTTTTCATGATTACTGGCATCTCTCCAATCTTCTTCGATCACAAAATCCAGTTCTGTCATCGTATTGACAGAAAATTTACCGGGATGATATTTTTGAAAATATTTTAAAGGTTCTTTAGTTGCTTTATTACCGTCTGTATCCCAAATCTCTACTTCAAACAATGCAAAATTATGATAACCTACCGTATAATCTGGTAATAGATGCCCTTGTATGTATAGTTTTATGGTGTTCTTATACGTATATATATTACTGGTTCCAGACTCTCCTGGGTATTTAAATTCATCCTTATATCTTGCAAAATATGCAGACAATATCTGAGGAGTATCTATGGTAGCGATATAATGACCGCGATCTAAGGTGGGATACTCTGTAAAGGGTTCGAAGTAATAAATAGTACCTTCTGTCAAGTCTTTTTTAGAAGTTTTAGTATTAATTGCATTTCCAAACACATATTGTTTCCCGATTCCATATTTAGATATCGGTTCTGTAGCGTTTTTAGATTTCCATTCTCCCCATTTATCAAAAACCTGACCAGGAGCCATTTTTTTTGCTTCTTCTAAATATTGTGTAGCAATCCATACCCATTTTACAAGTTCTTTATATGAAGGAGTTGTGGCAACACTCAACTTTTTCTTTTCACCAATTTTAATTACCGATACTCTGGAGTCTGATCCCACTCCTATTTCATTGATTCCATCTGTATCTACTATGATTGGTGTGTTTTCTGTTTTATCTGCCATACCTTTTCATTTATTTCAATATTTACACTTAAAGTATCTAATACCATTTCCAACTTAAATTTACTCAATAAAACTGCATCTTTTTGCCTAATATTTCAAAATAAAATATAACCGTAGCATTAGGTACTGGAGTATTATTCTTGGAGTATACAAAGCCTTGAATATCATTACGATGTGTGTTTTTGTAGGTAACACAAGAGTATAAACCAATAACAAATAAAAGTACCCCGCCTTTTTTTAACTTTTGAGTTATATTTTTTAGAAACATAATCCTATATGTATTTAATTTCATATGACAATGCTACTATTAATTGATTGGTTTTAAGAATATTGAATCATAAACTATAATTTTTTGATCAAAACTACCTCTTGTTCCTTTTTTAATCCTTAAACTATCATACTGAGGGTGTTTTAATTGAAATGAGTAGAACTTTGGATCGTGTCCACCTTCAAAATTAAAAATCTTCTTTTTGGTAATACCATCTATAACAAATTTTCCATTATTATCCGATGTTTTTGACTCATCTTCGATATATACAGATACGCCTTGAACAGGTTTTTTATCTCTTACATCATATATTGCACCCCTTATCTCTGGTCTTTCTATCACTACCGTTGCACAAGAGGATAAAATAATAGCTATTAAAAATAAACAATAAAATCTCATAGCACTTCTAATTTTCCTAACCATAATAATCCTAATACATCAGTTTTGCTTGCAACAATTCTTTTAAAATCATACCAGTAAGGGTCATTGTTATAATATTTCATCAGATCAATTTCTCCACTATTAGGGTAATTAACTCCACCTTTATTTGTTGGTAACGTTTCTGATAGAGTAGAACTTCCTTTATGCTTATAAGAATGAAAAGATTTACCAGAAAATTTTTTTAATATCTCATGTCCTATTTCATGAGCACTGGTGTATGAAAAATCATCATTTACATTAGAAACGTTATTTCCTAACCAATACCAACTTTTACTCCCTTTTATATAACCGTAATTATATACGATTCTTTCGGGCATAACTTGACCAAAGAAAGATATTATTCCATCCACACTCCCTGGGTTCATAGATCTAAGCCAATCTCCATTAGTGTTGAAAATTAAATTTACATCATCCATAGCGTTTTTTGTGGTATTGATAGCATTTATATTCACCTCATAATCAGTGCCATTGATAGTTATATTTTTTGCTGTAAAATGATTACTGTTTCTTCCCCAATGATAATTGATTCCGTCCAATGCTAATCTTTCTAAATCCTTAAAATTTTTAGTCCTTTTTTTTATGGGTAACTTGCCCTTTGTAATATATTTTTTAGGTATATCCGTCCAATCATCTAATCCTTCTGCACCTCCATCTTTTAAATTTACCCGTAAGGTTACTTGTATTTCTTTTATATTACGCTGTATATTAACATCTACCCAATCAACTTCATAATATTTTATCTTTTTTAGAGAAATAATATCGGATTCTTCTTTTCCTTTATACCACACAGTTACTTGCGCTTCTAAATCCGCATTTTTTAAAAATTCTGTATTCAGATTATCCCAATTATCAAAACCATCCCACTGCCAATTATGAGTTCCAACAGACATCATATTAGCATCCGTAATTTCTTGTTTGAAATACGGTTTACCACCATCCAGAATCTCAATTACCATTTTTTCTGCTGGATTTTCTTCTATAGTAATTGAAAATTTTATGTTGTCATTTTCAGTATTGCCCTTATAATCTTTAATTCCTAATGGAACAAACGTATCTTTTTTCACATCTATCTGGACTGAGATTGAATCTTCTGTCTTTTCAGTAGAATCATTCGAATCTTCGACTTTTATAGCATCATAAGGAGAAGGCTGATTAATTTCTTTTACATTAATCGGCAATACCTGACTCATTAGCTGTTCATCTGCATTGGCTACATTTTGAGCAGAGGCTGCTGCTGTTTGTCCATGAAATGTGATTTCTACACAAGGGGAGCCTGCAATAGCACAGGTAGCCTTACTATCTTCTAATAAAGGAAACCCTTGATTAGCCTGTAATTGTGTTTTCTCAAAAGCACCATCCCACTTGGTGATACTAGGTATACAAGGTTTAAAACTACTTCCTGTAGGTTGTAATTTGCATTGCCCAAATGTTTTTGCTTGAAAAGGCATTCCTAGCTCTTTATCCGTGGCAATTAATTTTTGACTCCCAGCACTATCATTAATGTAATTCTTTTTTTGACTTAAAACGGTAAGCGTGTCTGGAACATCTCCAAACTGACATTTACACATAGCACCATGACAAACTACTTTTTTTTGACTCATATTTTATGCCTTTTTATGACCGAAAGAAAACCATTTCTTTTTTTTCTTCTTCGGAGTTTTATCTTCATTCGATACTAACTCTTCGTCACCCTGATTATGTAATGCTTTTCTTTGATCAGAAACTGTTGTTACTTCAATTAGGGTTTCTATAAGCATGAGATCTTCTCTTGTTGTTTCATCATAGACATCACACATTGCTTTTATTGAAATCGGGATTTTTGTTGTGATATCTAAATCATATTGTATATCGAGATCTGACGTTAATTTATGCTTTTTACGCTTAACATACAAATTACTAGAGGGTTGTACTTGTGTTTGTCTATTATAGGACGGATACATTCGTACTTCAATAGTTTGTATTCCTGATTTTGATATCGCTAAATTAATAGGTAAATAACTTCCTTTTGGAGAAATATCATTAGTAATAAACTCGTATCCTAAGAATACAGGAATATCATTAACTCTGATCTCAAAATTAGTATTAGAGGAACTTATATATATACCATAATGTGGTTCTAAAGGAAAGTGCTCTACCTCTTTATAAATATTACTAATGTCTTCTATAGTTTTCATATTCTTTTTTGAATTACTTTGTCCACAGCTGGTTAAACTTATAATGATTACTAATAAATTAACAACTTTTTTCATTCCTATTTTATTTTAAAACAAATCCCATTTCTGAATGTCTTTTTCAGCTTTTTTTAGTTCTTTGTTTAGACGCTGTATTTCTTCAAGGTTTTCCGATTTTTCAATCTTACTATTGATTTTTCCTTTACGCTTTTCTGCTCTTTTCTTATATTCCTTAAGCGCACCTTCTCTCTGTCGTTCGGGGCTGTAACGGCACGAGCGAGACGCTCGCGCTAGCCTTTTAAATCATTAATATATTTTATCATTCCGATATTGTACTTCTTTGTAAAGTTCTTCCATCGTTTTGATTAGCCTTTTCGTATGACATATTTATGTTTTCCTTTTTTTGTTGAGTGCAGCTTTGTAAAGCTAAGTTCAAAATTAATGCGAATAATATTTCATTTTTCTTTTAAGTTAAGTACCATTTTTCTAAGCCAATAGCGAATTTCGTCCATATTTAATTGATTAAAGAAACTTTTTAATTATATATGCCCATAAATCACTAGTAATAGCTGCTATAAAAATAGTGCCTATTATAATTAGAAAAATAGCGCAACCTATACGATATGTTTTAGAAGTATTATAGATGATATCGTATGATTTAGGGTCAATTAGAATAAAATCATCTTTTTTATTTTTCTTGAAATCCTTTGCTATGGAAATTTTTTTATTTTCTTTATTTAATGTTCCAATAAGAATATACTCTTTTTGATCTGGCAATAAAAGATTTTCAACACAAGTTATTTTGCCATCTTTTTCTTTTTTTTGATTAAACTGAGAAGAAATTTGGATCCCGACCGTATCTACTTTAATCTTTCCAGAAGTATCTTCTATATAAAAATCCTCAGTGTACTCTTCTGATTTGATAGTTTTCCACTGACTTTTTTTACGTCTCTCTCCAGTTCTTTTGGTATACGTCCATTTCATTTCTTGGTAGGTATATCCAATACATTTTGTTTCTGTTAATTCTGATAAGGTATAGTCGATTACTTTAAGTTTTCCTTTGACTTTAACGAAAGTTTTATCGTTTAAGTCAGTTAACTCTGAAACAGCAGAAAAAGGTAGTTTTTTTATCTCATTGATACCTTTCTGTTCTTTGTTTCCTCGGAGTATTGCAGAAAAAATTAAAATAAAAAAAGCTATAACAATGGATGCAAGAGCTATTAAATGAGTACCAAAAATTAAAGCTAAAAGAAAGCCTGAAAATATTAATAGAATAGAAAATAGAAAAACTCTTTTTTTATTCATTAGAGAAAATGAATTATCGTATTATTTCCAATGGTTCTTCTGGAGTCGGTCTATGAAGATAAAGGTCCAAAGTAAGATACTTTTTTTTCCCTTGTTCATTTACTCTTTCAATCACTAATGGTCTAGTTCCTGCTGGACTTTTAAGCAAACTAACAACTTTTCCATTTCCATAGAATTCTAAATATAAATTATCATTTAACTCATCAACTACTGCTGAAGGATTAATTATTTTAGATAAGAAGTCTTCATTCCATCTTTCTTTTGTGTCTTTTTGATTTAAAAATAAAGCCTGAATAACTTCTTTTTCCTTATTATAGTATTTTTTTGATATTTCTGGAACATTTTTATTTTTAAAATTTTTGATCAAACCTTGATAAAATACCTTTGCTTCCTTAAAAAGTTCTTTTTGGTTTTCTTTTCTTAAATCTACACTTTTACTCCATCCTGTTAAATTGTATGGTACTTTGGCCTCAAAGTTTACGGTTTCTTCATAATATGGTAATTCTTCTTTACCTTCTTCAAACAGAAACCCTCTTGGGTTCTCCTGTAAGCTTTCTTCTCCTTCTCTGGGGGTTTGGTAGGTAAGAATAGGATAGTAGTCCCACTTGCGGGTTTCGGCATCCCAGTCCATCTCGCTAATTTCTACATCCAATCCTGCATATTTATGTAAATAATCTTCGAACTTTTGTTCTTCTCTATTCCAATACGGATAGATTCTAATCTTTAGTTCCTGCTTGCCAGCCTTAAGGATTTTTCCATTAATCGTAAAAGATAATTCACCCCTAGCACCTTTATACATATTATGAACTGGCATATCATTGATCCATATTTTATAATTACAGACTCCGTTGAATACCTTAAGGCTGTATAATATTTGCTCTTCTTTGGTATTATATTGTACCGTTTTATATAAATCTTCCATCATTTGATGTGCTTGTTCTACTGACATACTATTATCTTCTTGTTTTTGTGCAAAAACAAAAAGACTAACCAAGAATAGAAAAAAAGTAAAAGTGTTTTTCATCTGCATCACTGTTTTTTGTCCGAAGCTTTTCCTATTTTCCATAATCTATCGGCATACTGTAAACAGAAAGCATAACATGATAATGAAATAAAAATACCACTGTATAAGATAATTTCTGTGGATACATCTATGCTAAGAAGTATACCTAAAAAGAGAAGGTTTACAAAAGCAGCCATTAAAGTTCCTGTAGAAATAGGGCCTAATGTATTATAGAGTACTGTTATTGATTTAAGAATAAAACAAAGAATACTTAATATAATACCTAAGCCTATATTTCCAAAAGTGAATATAAGCACTAGTATCCCCTGGTGCATATTTTGATCCTCAATCCATTTGAGTATTTCGTCTAATCCCATGTTAACTATAAACAGATTTATAAATAACAAAACAAAGAATACTAACGACAAGAAATACGATAAAAATACCTGCTTTCTTTTTCATAAAAGGAATGTCTTCAAAAGTAAATTCATAAAAAGCTTTATCCATAATCAGTAACTCTTTATCTTTTTTGTTTTTTATAATCTCGATACTATTATTTTTTCCTTTAACAACTGTACCTGAAATGATATATTCTGTATCGTCTTCCAATAATAAATTTTCCACATCAAGTAACGTTCTGGATAGTTTTTTTTCTGATCTATTTACATTTATTTGTATAGAAATATTTTTAGCATTTACTTTGATTTGTCCTGTAGTATCTTTAATATAAAAATCCGCACTTTTAGATTCAGTGCGGTACGTTCTCCATTTTTTTCTACCTTTGACTCTTCTTCTATATCCTCCTTTATATCCATAAGATAACTGACTATAATTATATCCAATACATTTAGTTTCTGTTATTGGTGAAGTTATTTGATTGGTCGCTAGTATTTGTCCCTTTATCTTACACAATCCTTTTGATAATGTATTTATCTCTGAAATTTCAAGTGTTTCAATGATACTTGGCTTTTTCTTTTTAAGAGTACCGTATAAAATCATACTTCCGATTAGAACAAAAAATAAAATATCAGAAGTGTCAAGGTCTAAGGATAAAAAAGGAAACAACATCTTTACTGTTATTTTTAATATAAAACAAAATGATCACTTCCTATAGGCTTATAGAACAAGGAGTAATAACTTTTTCTTGATTCCCCAGAAGAACGTAATACAGACTTATTTCTTCCTACTTGTCCTAATTCATCATAAACTAGTGTGACAATTTTACCATTAGCATAAAAACGAAGTTTATAATCTTCAAATGGCATCATTTTATAACCATCTTTAACAATTTTACCAGAAGATAATAATTTTCCTATTCTTTTGTTACTATCAACTTCTGTGAAAAATAATTGCTGCGCGGCTCGTTTTTCTTTTTTATAAATTAAATCAGCATATTGCGAAACTTTATTTTGATCGTAAATTTGCCACATTTCATTGTATGCAATAAGCAATTGCTCTGTTAATTCTTTTATTTCATCTGGATCAGTAGTTAATAGGTTTTGAGATTTCTGTAATATCTTTATATCATAAGGTACTAATGCTTCAAAAGTTTCATCAAAAATAAACTCCGTACGTTCTGGATAAATGAATTTTGTTTTTTTACTTACTTCATTTTTTTCCGTAGGTGCAGCTAGATTTAGTATGACTTCTTCCTCGCTATATGTTTTTTTTACTGTATTATACTCTCGTTTTACTACATCTACCGCTACTTGTGCATTCTTTAAGCTAGGTTCTAGTTCTTGTGTTTCTCTATTATAGGACGGATACATTCGTACTTCAATAGTTTGTAAACCTGATTTAGATATGGCAAGGTTAATGGGGAAATAACTTCCTTTAGGAGAAACATCATTAGTAATAAATTCATAACCAATGAATACTGGAATATCGTTAACCCTTACTTCAAAATTAGTGTTTGAAGAGCTTATATATATACCGTAATGCGGTTCCAATGGAAAGTGTTCTACCTCTTTATAAATATTACTAATGTCTTTTATGGTTTTTATTGCTTCATTCTGTGAAAAAATCAAAAGACTTAAGAAAAATAAAATTAGAGTAAATGTGTATTTCGCTTTTCTATATTCAATCATAAATTAATCTTAAAGCTTACGTTAGCCTAATAAGGATTTATATATAATAAAACTAATTAGTATTCCTATTAGAATAATTACAAAACTAATTACTTTCTTATTAATACTAGGAACGTCTTGATAAAGCAAATTATACAAAGTATCATCCATAATAAGTAGTTCCTTATCAAGTTTACTCTTTTTTATCTCAATAGTTCCTTTTTTGGTAATTGTAGCGGTTCCTACAAGAATATATTCTTTATTATCTGCGATTAATAGCTTTTCTTCTTCTAATTCTTTTTTTGACAACTTTTTTTCTGATTTATTTGTATTAACTTCAATTGAGATTCCCTTTGCTTTTATTTTTATCTTTCCTGAAGCATCTTCAATATAGAAATTTACACAATCAGAAAAAGAGTATGACTTTATCCATTTTCTTCTACCAGAGCTGTTAAATATATTTCGAGAAAATTTTGAATGTGTGTAGCCTATACAATCTTGATTAAAAATAGGAGACTTGATTGTTTCAATAACCCTTAATCTACCTTTAACCTTAATTAACCCAGAAGTTAAATTATTAATGCTACTAAAATTAATAGTTCTAATTTTTTGATTCTTTTTTTTTTGTTTTCCACCCAAAAAAAAGATTAAGCCTATTAATGCTACTATAAATACGGTTTCTAACAAACGTTATGTTTTAATAAAGAATAAACTGATCACTATTTATTGGCTTATAAAAAAAAGAGTAATAATCTTTTCTAGTTTCTCCAGTAGATCGCAAAATGGATTGATTTCTTCCTACTTGTCCTATTTTATCATATACAATGGTAACAATCTTACCATTAGCATAAAAACGCAATTTATAATCTTCAAATGGCATCATTTTATAACCTTCCTTAACTATTCTACCCGAAGTTAATAAATCCTCATTAGCTCTTGCTTTACTCTCTGTTTCTGTGAAAAATAGTTGTTGAGCTGTTCGTTTTTCTTTATTATAAATAAGATCAGCATATTTTGATACTTTATTTTGATCATAAATTTGCCACATTTCATTATATGCAATAAGTAATTGCTCCGTTAATTCTTTTATTTCTTCTGGATCAGTAGTTAATAAATTTTGAGCTTTCTCCAATGTTTTTATTTCATAAGGTACTAATGCTTCAAAAGTTCCATTAAAAATGAACTCAGTACGTTCTGGGTAAATAAATCTAGTCCGTTTACTTACTTTATTTTTTTCTGTCGGTGCAGCTAGATTTAGTATGACTTCTTCCTCGTTATACGTTTTTTTTACTGTATTATACTCTCGTTTTACTACATCAACTGTTACTTGCGCATTCTTTAAGCTAGGTTCTAGTTCTTGTGTTTCTCTATTATAGGATGGATACATTCGTACTTCAATAGTTTGTATTCCTGATTTTGAGATTGCTAAGTTAATGGGCAGATAACTTCCACTAGGTGAAACTCCATTAGTAATAAATTCATACCCCATAAAAACAGGAATGTCATTAACTCTGATCTCAAAATTAGTATTAGAGGAACTTACAGATATACCATAATGTGGTTCTAAGGGAAAGTGCTCTACTTCTTTATAAATGTTACTAATATCTTCTATGGTTTTCATTTTTTTATTTGTCTTGTCTTGTCCGCAACTTGTTAAACTAATAATAATTACTAATAAATTAACAACTTTTTTCATTTCTATTTTTTTTAAAACAAATCCCATTTAAGGTCTTCTCCTTCTTCATTTTGCCAAATATTTTCATACTCATCCAAAAATACAAATTCTTCATTAATCAAGGCTTTTTGGGTGCTAAATACTTCTAATCCTCTATCATTTTCTGCACTAACTTTTCCTTGAACCAGTAGTGTAGCCTTGACTCCATGAAATGTCATTTTAGGAATCATATAAAAACCTTCTGCCTTAGTAGCTTCTAGTATGCCTTCTATGGTAAAGCCTGATTTGATTTCGCCAGTTGCTTCAAATGCACCTGATACGCTTCCAATTCCATATAATTTATAATCTTTTTTTAGAACTAACCCAAATGTTAGTGCTAATTCTATAGTTCCTCCAATTTTAAAAGGACTATCATCTTCTGCATCTGGTTCTAACTGTCCAGGATTGAAATTAGTTTCACCAGATGCCGAATTATATTGAAGCATACCCTGCGCATGTAGTTTTCCAGTGACAGATAATTCTGCTGTCATTTCGATACTCTCTACGACATCAATAAAAGTTATAAAAGGGCGAAACCAGATTACTTTTTGTAGTAATGCAAGAAAATCAGCAACTATTTCTATACCAAATATAGGATCAGCGATTACATATGCTTCTATCATTAACCCTAATCCATCCTTAGGGCTTCCTTTGGGTATTTCGCCATACCAACTCGCTCCCATAGCTAATGATGGAGAAATAATATTCATGGAAAACACATCTCGCCCTTTAAGAGCCTTTGCTATTCTGGCAGCTTCTTGGGCAAGATCCTTTTTTTCTTGCCTATGGGCTCGTTTTGCAACTTTTTTACCAGCTTTATTTCTTTTTTTAGCTTTTCCCCCAAATATAGACTCCACAAAGTCTTTTACCGCTAGAAATTGGCGAACCATATTAGCATATTTCTGATAGCTGCCGGTAACCTCGAACATTTCTCCATATTCATCCCACTCTGCCCATAAAGACAGTACTAAGTCTGAGTATGAACTATCTGGATCGTTATCAAAATTATAAAATCTAGCGTTCTTTTTTCTTACAAGATCATTGTTCACACCTTGTTTTAATTGCTTCTTGCTAGCCTTTCTAGTTTTTTTCTTTTTCTTAACCTCTTTTAACTTTTCTCTATTTTCATCTGCTAAGTCCTTATATCGTTGTTTTTGAGCTTTCTTTTTTTCTTTTTCCTTGGAGGTGCCTTTATTAGCCTTTACTTTATCAGCTAACTTTTCATACTTTTTAATCAGATCTTCAGAAACTTCTTCTTCCATATCTAATTTATCCTTTTCTGTTTTCAGCCCTTGTTTAGCTACTTTATATTCTTTGTATTTTTCTCTTACTTTATTAAATTCTTCTGGATCCGTATTATAAGCAAGTTGTAATGTCCATTTAACATCTGGATACACATTAATATTTACTATTTTTTCACCACGACACGATGCAAACTTAATAGGGTACACTTGCTTAGGAGCTTTAAGAGGTAAAAAGCACTTAATTATATCACTTAAATTTTCATTAACAGCATTTGACCCATATACATAAGGAACTTCAATCGTAAAATTACTATCATCTTCTATTACATCAGTATACGTTTTTACTGTTACCTCGTGAGCTTCTTGGTGTTCTCTTTTAAATCCAATAACACTTTGAAAAGCACCACTCGTACTTGTAGTATGACTATCTTCTAGGACTCTATTGTCATTTTGATCTTTATGGTTTAAATCTTCTTTTTCGAATTGACCTTTATTATAAGAAGTCCCAAATCCAAACCATTTTCCTAGATCATTAGTAACAAAACTATCATCCCACCTATATTTTTTAGGTTCTATTTTGCTATCTATAATAATTGGCGCATTAACAGAAACAATTGTTTTGTTATGATCCTTTTCTTTTCCTAAAAAAACACAATCTTCAGCTTCTTTTTCAACTTTAAAAACAATTTCTCTTCTTGCAACTCTAGGACCAGCTACAACATCAATTTCTATTATTTCTGCCGAAGAGGAAGTCTTTTCATTAAATATTTCAAGAGTAGTATTGTCCTGACCTCCATCTGTATTCTGGGTAGAACTTCCTTTAAAATAGTCTGCAGTAACCTTTTTAATCTTACAAGGGTGGAATTCGGCAGCATCTGTCACAATATTTCCAATAATGACCGGTTTGTTACCTGATTTGGTGGCGCTGTTTACTTGTTTCTTTTCTTTTTCCGTAGTAGGCTTTTTTACTGTGATTTTAGTCTTTTCAAAAGCTGTTTTTTTCTTACCATCGATATTAAATTCTATGATTGGTATGATATCTAACTCGTTACCTGCATATTCCCATCTTCTTTCTAAGCGTACATCAATCACTACTTTCTGTACCTTACTGGTATCATCGCCTGCATTTTTCATGACCTTTACTTCTCTACTAAAATATTGAGATAATGTATTATCTGGATTATTTACGTCTTCATCTAGGTCTAATTCGTAGTTAAAATATTTAAGATCTTTTAGCCATACTTTTATTTCATGACCATATAATCCTGTGGTATAGATATGAAGTTGTACCGCCTCTGTAAAAAATTTAGGGTCACTAATAAGAGCGCCATGTGTATTTCGCCATTCTACCTTGTCAATGCGACGTTCTCCTATCGAATTGATAAAATACCCATTTGGTGGTTTAAACGTTGGTTCTTGTCCTGGTAATACAGGTTCTACCCAGCCTAGTCCACCTCCAGAATATACGCCAGGTACTCTAAACTTTGCTTTAGGGCCTTTTAAAGTTTCATGAAAAGATGAATTCTGAGGTCGTCCATGGAACATATTAGCAATCCAACGGATGTTTTTTATTTCTTCATCACTATGTCCCTCAGTATTTGTAAACTCCAAGGTAACACGCTTGTTTGGACCAACCGTAATTAGATGGTCTGTATCATTTACCGTTACACCCTCTTCAATAGTGAGTATTTTTATATTGTTTTTACTTGCCATAATTCATCTGCTATTTTAGGGCATTTAGTTGTTATAAAACCAAGCTAGTAGGATCATACCTAGTGAAATTATAAAAGGTATTTTCCATAACAATTCAGAAGGTTTATATACAACATATAAAATGGTTGTTATTACCAATAATACCAATGCAATTCCTCCAAAAATCAGCATTCTAATGAATCCTCCAGGTACATGGGCATGACTCATAGAAGGTGATAGATACCAGATACAGTTGATAAGCTGTAATACTATGACAGGAACAATTACTTTTTGATTTGTCAAACTTACGGTACTCATTTTATATATTTTTCTCTATATGATTCTAAAAATTCTAGCGGAATGTAAGATGGCATCTCATAATATTCTATTCCTTTTTCTAATTGATACCATACTTTTGCCGTAAGAGAGCCTCGTATTCTATCCAACTGTAATTGATTTGTTTTATTTTCTTTCTCTTGATCACTAAACCATCTATTTTGAACAGCAATCTGCTTAGGAAATTCTGAAGCTTTTATTTCTTTAAACTTTCCTTTTTCAGTTGACTTATAAAATTTGAATTTTATCTTATCAAAATCCGTTTCTCTATCAAAATATACGATATAAAAATTAGTATTATAATATTTAATTGTGATAGGTGTAAATGGCATATCATCTTCATAGGATACTCCATCATATTCAAATTCTATAGCACTTTTTTGGCCTCCGTCACCCCAACCTAAACCGTGACCACCAAAATATCCGCGTTGAGAGCTCATAAGATTTACTGATATTTCAGTATTAGGAGCAACTGTTATATTTTCTGTCCATTCTTTAGTGTCTCTTTTAAAAAAAGAAAATAGCATCAATACAGTAACAAGGACAATAATCCCAGTGAAAAACCGTGTTATGTATTTTATCCATTTCACTATTCTTTAGTTTTCTTTAGCTCTATTAGTAATATATTTCTCTTTATACTCTTTTATAAATTCTATTCTAGTATCCCAGTTATATTTTTCGGGTTTACCTTCTATTAAATACCATAAATAAGTGGTGGTGGTATTTACTAATTTTTCAGGTATTAAACCTATTAAATCTTCTGGTTTATTAGTACTGCTCCAAAATCTATTTTGTATGGCAATATGTTTAGGAAATTCAGAAGGATTAATTTCTTTAAAATCTCCTTTCTTAGTTGATTTATAAAACCGATACGTGATATTGTCGAAATCTGTTTCTCTATCATAATATACCAAATAGAAGTTCTCTTTATAAAGTTTAATAACTATAGGGATAAATGGAGTTTTATGTAAGTAGTTTATTTTGTCATAATCAAATTCTATAGAATTTTTGACATCTCCACCTCCCCAACCAAAAGCGTGTCCGCCATAATATTTTTTTTGGGAATGAATCCTTTCCATTTGGATTACTGTATTTTTTGCTACTTCGATATTTTCTGTACTCTTTTTTGTATCTCGCTGAACACTTAATATATAAATACTACCTACAATTAAAACAAGCAAACCTAAAATTGCATATATCATGTATTTAAAAATTTTTATTTTAATTTTCATCTGGTTTGAATTTATCTAATGTCCCACCTGCTTTTCTATCACCTCCAAAAATTTTATCGTATTTAGGATGATCTTTATCTTCTTTATAACCAAATTTATAAACTGTGGATCTTAAATATTCTTCTAGTTCTTCTTCTGAAGCATTTTGTTTAAAAAATAAAAGGATTTTTACCGAAGCTGCTCTTGCATCTAACGCTCCTGGCACTGCATTTACCTCTTCATTAGAGGCATCAAGAATTGAAAAACCTTTTACTTTAGCTTTTTTTCCTTTCTGATCTACAGCATCTGCAGTTCCGTGTTTATGACTATCTTGATCCGTATAGGATTGTATTTTAATAATTTCATTTTTAGAGTTTCTAAAAACATGTGCTCTAGAATAAGAATCCTGTACCATATGCAAAATTTTACCGATATGAAACAGTCCAAAATAGTTTTTTCTGTTGATATCGTAAGACTTACGACCGAATGGAGAATTAGTTGCAGCATCTAAAAATCGGCTAGCTTTTTCTTTATAACTATCTTTTTTATCGGATTTAGCTTTTTCTTCATGTTCGTTTTTTACTTCTAGTGCTCTTTTGTACCACTTTTTTGCTTGTGCTACAATTTTGTCTACAACTTCCTGATTGGTAAAATCACCTGGAGGTGCCATGGAATGCCAATAGGATAAATCTCCATTATGACTTCGATATACAAGTTTATTCCCTTTTGGGTTATCCATATGTCTTAGCATATTGGGGTAACATGTTTCTACAGAATCTTCATCTCCACAAGGAGCATCTGGCCATGCACAGCCTTCATCAAGCATATAGTCATAGGTTATACCTGCAATTTTTGCTGCTTGTTTTGTGATGTTTTCATGAACAGCTCCCATTCCTCGAATTTTAAAAAATTCTACGGATACTTCTTCTCCTGTAGACTTTAGTGTGATCTTACCATGATCATCGCTATCATCTTCTACATATACTAGCTCTTTTGCTTTTTGACTTTTGCTAGGATTGTTTGTTAATGCTTTTGCAGTAAATTCTCTAATACTACCGTCTGGACCTTTAATATTAAATTTAGCGAATTCAAAATCTTTAAAAAGTAAATCATTATAAATAATAAAATCAGCCGCAAAAAGAGTTCCTTCATCTCCAGGAGCATCTCCTCCTATAGTATCGTATTCATTTCTTAAGAGATCATCGATGTAGTGACCTGTTTCTTCAATCATCACTCTAAATAATAACCAAGAAGCTACAGGATTATTTTCTGCTTCTAAAATAAGATTTTCATTTAAATAAATTGTTTTATTAGTATAATATCCTCCTTGTGTATCACTAAGAGAACGATCTACTTCCCATTTTGGGGGTGGAATAGCTCCTTTAGTAAGATTATCTTTAAATTCTTTTAGAACTGGATGTTTAATGTCATTACCAAAGATAGCTTTAAGTCCCATAATAAAGGGTTTAGAGCTATCCATTTCCATTTTAACAGTACTGTCTAAATAAGGTGTTTTAAGATCTCCTGTACTTTTTATATATAAGTCTGTAGCTACTGATACTACTCTTTCTTCTTCTTTTCGTACCCAATCTTCTTCTTCAGTCTCCAAATCATTATTTTGGGATTCCACCATCTCCTTTACATTCACTAATGGGTTTAACTGACTTTGTACTTCTTCCTCTGCTTCTGCAACACTACTACTGCCTGCAGCGGCTGTTTGTCCATGCCACGTAAATTCTACGCTAGGTGATCCAGAGATGGCACACATGGCCTTACTTTTTTCGGTAAGAATCTGTCCTTGATTGGATAAAGTAACGTTTTCATAAAAGTCTTGCCATTGGGTAATGGCAGGTACACAGGGTAAATAACCGCTAGAACTAGGTTGTAGTTTACACTGACCAAAAGTTTTTGCTTTTAGCGGCATACCAATATCCATGGTATTTGCAATTAATTTTTTGCTACCCCCAGAATCATTGATATATTCTTTTTGCTGTGTTAACACAACTAATGTATCTGGCGTTGTACCGAATTGGCACTTGCACATTGCTCCATCTACTACCACATGTCCTGTACTCATATTTCTTAATCTATATTAGTGATATTGTTGCTTATTTTTTGAAGAAAGAAAATCTTTTTTTCTTCTTTTTTTTTGGTAACTTTTTTTCTTCTGCTATTTTCTTTTCTTCAGAGATTGCTTCTTTCTGAACGGATGACAAGGGAGTTTTATTTTTTAAATTATACATCTCTACTGTCATTTTTTTACTTTTTCCCGAAGGAAAATCCAAACTACAGATTCCCGTGATTGCATTGGCTAGCTTAGCCTCTTTATAGAACTGATAGTTGATGTCTATTTTTCCTTTAACCCGTTTTTTTTCTTTATCTAGCGAAATAAGATTTCCTCTCAGTATATCTCTTTCGCTTCTAGTGTCGATACATTTCCCTTTTAACCTAATAACAACATCTTCTTTTTTATGTGTATGTTTTGTGATCTTATTTTTAAATTCATAAGGGCAACCTAACTGATAAGGAATAAAGGGTAGTGCTATGTTTTTTGTTACATTAAAATTATAAATAGGAGCAAAAAATAAAGTAATAAACCAATCTCGCTGTAATAACATATCAGTGAGTTTATTGATGTCTTCAATTACTGCATCCATATTCTTCATTAGCAGTGTTACTTCTTTTCCTTTATAGGATCGTAGAATCGCTTTCTTTTCAGCTTCCCACCGATCTACAATATATTGATAATTATTTATTTTTATAATTTCTCCTTGTCTGTTAACTTTTAATTGAAGCGGGTAGAGTACTTTACCACATCGTTCTGATAGTTCATCTATTAGTATATCTGGAGTTTTCTCATTGATATAGATTTGATGCTTGAAAATTTCAAATAAGAAGTGATCATCCTGTGTTTCTTCTATACAAATTACATCTATTTCGTAATGAAATTGTAGTTTTTTACGGTTTTCATCTTCAGAAACAAAAAGCACTCCATATGTTCGTGCAATTCCCAAAGGATTGAACTTAAAAGATAATAGTTTTTTATCATCATCATCTTCATTTAACATACTAGTACCAAAATCTAGTCGAGCCATCCTGACGTAATTGTATTAAAATAATTTTATTTTGTCATTTGCCTGAATATCGACTTGTTTAGAACTTACTAATTCTAAGTTTTCTTTTGCACTCTCAACGCGAACTTTATCTGCGTTTTTCAGAATTTCTTTGGCGACTAAAGTCTTATTTTCTTCAATCATTTCCGTTCCATTCTTAGCATTGATAGAAAGATCTTCTGTAACTCTAGTAATCATATTAGTCCCTGCATTCATTTTAATTTCTTCTTGAGCATTAATCTCAATGTTTTTAGCATTGAGTGTCATATTTTCTAAAGCAGAAATCTCAATAGTATTAGTAGCAGTGTCTATTAAAATAATATTACTATTCTTATCTGTGATTGTGATACTTTCGCCTTTATCAGTATCATTAAGTTCTATAAGGTGACCCGATCTTGTTTTAATGGCTTTTATATCATTTTTATCTGACTGCCAACTATCAGCTTTGGCCGATCCGTGATATAATGCTCCCATCACGAAAGGTCGTTCTGCATTTGCTCCTTCGAAATTTACAATCACCTCTTCATCTTTTTCAGGGATAAAGTGAAAGCCTTTGTCTCCTCCTGCATGGGGAGTCATCATTCTAAGCCAAGGCGTCATCTCACCTGTCTTTTTCTGCCATACAAATTGCACTCGGATTCTCGATAATCCCTCTGGATCAGCATTATCTACTACTTTGGCAATCTGAATCGGACTCTGCGGAAACTTGTTGATGTCCATTAATGGATACTCCGTGTTATTGGCATCTACAGCTTCGAATTCATTTTTATAGGATCCTCCTTCGATATTGGTATGGGTTACTTTGGTAACCCTATAGCTACCATATCCTTTGACTTTGATGATCTCTCCTAGATTGACTCCAGGGTTGTCTGATGAACCTACAGCAATTACTTGACGTAAGGATCTGGCACGAGTATATTGTTCCACCTGTGTATCAAATCTACGTTTCAAGCTAGTATCACTATATGGTGTGTGGTATACCTGTAATTTTTTATTGTATAATTGCTTGGAGATATTGTTCATAAATCCGTGATATCCATCTGATGGTATAGACACTTCTGAGCTTCCTTTTTGGTGCACTTCATCCGTAAGATAATCATTGGTCAAATAATCAAAAGAATTAGGAACAGCCTGTAACTCCACGGAGAAGTCTTGCAGATCTATACCATAGGACAATTCTGTTTCATTGGTACTTGGTCTGCCAAACACCAATTTTTTTCCATCATAGTAGAACCACTCATTATAATAGGCTGCCAATCTGCTAGCATAGCTAAAGGCACTCTGATTGTGTTGTACAGAATAATGGATCGTATCTGAAGATACTGGAGTAAAATTAGTTTCTAACCTCCCTTTATCATATCCCTGAAAAGTATGATCTAAAATTTCAGAGAGACTTACATCATTAAATGAAGCATAATGATTTCCGTCTTCTGATAAGATAGAAGTACTCTTGGCTACAATAGTGACTAAATCTCCAGTTTTATTATGAAATCCTTTTCTAGCCTTTACCTGTGTTACAACTCCTTTAAATTCTAATTCTTTATAGGCTCCTAAATCAGTTGTCGAACTTATTTGTACGGTAATAATACCACCTAGATATTCTTTACTTTCTCCTATTAGTTCTTCTGATAGCTTTTCGACTACATCAGCTCTACACACTAATTCTAACTCATGATGTGCACTTAACTCTTGTTTGAGTTGTAAACTAACATATGAATTTATAGGAGTTCCTGAGATAAAAATTTGTGTAGTGGATTGTAATGCCATATACTTTCTATTTTGGGTTCTGGTACTATATTGTAATCTTTTACTTACTTAATATAGATATTTTTTTTCAAAATTACTAATTTTTATAGTAAAACCATAGTATTTATAAGGGGGGATTCACCCCTTTTTATTAAAAAGATTACTAATAAATGTATTTATATATATTTATTACGTATGATACGATACTTTTTAGCTACTCAAAAATGTAAGAAAAAGAGTGCTTAAACCTGAATTATTTAAGCTCAAAAACATCTATTTTTTCACACTGAGACATCCAATAAAGACTTTATTCAGTGTATATAAATACGTTTTATTTGTCAACTTTGATGTCATCCTGAGCTTGTCGAAGGGTTTTTGTACTATAATTTACTTCAACAAGCTCAGACTAACAATGATAAAGCTTAACTTAACGACATTGATAAATTGGGTTAAAGAATTTTTTACCATCTTTTCGTTTTACATTTACTTTTGTTGTTCCATCTTTTGATGTTTTAATTTTTGTTACCACGAATTTTTTTATAATCAACAATACCACCTCTTTTTATAATAAAATTGGTTTTAGGAAAATTGATGTGATGATATGTGCTACTAGAAGGAGTTCCAATTTCTATAACATCTACTTCGGCTAAAGACGTATGAGAATTATCTTGGGCTTGTATGCATAAAGTACTGATGGTTATCAATCCTGTTAAAATATTTTTTATAATAAATAGATTTTAAGATTAAAAAAATATTGATGCCAAGTTTTCTTATTTCGATTACGGATGTTTTACTATGTCTTTTATATATCTACTATAAATTCTTCTCGCTGGTTTAGTTTTTGTTATGAAAGATGTGATACAGATCATATTATGATCTACGTCAATTATAATACTATATAAAGTTACTATATGTGTAATCAAATACCAAAAAAATAGGGTAAGATATGTCTTGTTATATATTGAAATTCAGTGGTTTTACAGAGGTGTTTGAGTTTGTATGATAGCTTGCAATATTTTTTTTAATTGTTATAACATTAACTAAAATACAAAGCCCTACAATTATTAGCTGTAGGGCTTCAGAATTAATCAAGTAGGGTAGTTTTTATTCGATAAAATGATCTTGGTCGACAAATAATTGCTTAAATATACCGGTAGAATCACTTTCGAAAAAGACTTGAGGGTTCATAGTTGATTTTAAATAAAACTTATTGGACATAGTATCTTTATAGGCTTCAATAATCGTTTCATTCATATTGTTTCCTTCAATTCTTATCTTGTAATCCGCTGTTTTTTTTGGAGTATAGGTATCTGCAAATTTTGAGTTGTTTTTATACGATATTGTAGATAAATATTGTGCCACTTTGCTAGAATCAGCTATGGTTTCTCCAATAGTCCAAACGCTATCTTTTTTGTGGAGTAGTAGCCTTTTTTCCTCAGGATAGTCAAATTGTATTTTGGTTATTTCATTTTTATTGACTTTTAAAAAGTCAGAATTTCTCCAAGAATCAAAATCTCGATTAAAAGTATTGGATAGCATTCCTTTAACGCTATAGACTTTGGGATCATCATTCACTCTAATGTAGGTCGATCCACTAGGCCTATATTGCTGATACTGGTTTGTGGGTTGATCATACTTAATTTTTCCAAGGTATAAGGTTGTCAATGTACCTTGATGATTCTCTACCGTTACTTTGATAGCTGTAGAGTCTTTTAATTGATAGGTCACCCATTTATCTGTTGTTTTGGCAACCAGTCGTTCTATTTTAAGTTGATGTAATTGACCGAGAATCGTATTCATATTCCCAGATTTCACAGCACTAGTAATCGTTCCTTTAGATACTTGCCAATCTTGCGAGTTTTTAGAAAAAATTATTTCGTCATTAGCTGCACCTACTTTTTGTATGCTAATCTTTGATACTTGCGAACTATCAATGGCTATACTATTTGTTTTTAAAGAGGTCTTACGGTTGTGCTTTCTGAAGTAATTCGTAGCTAAAAAAATAATTGCTAAACCTGCTAAAACACCAACCAATACTTTATTATTCATCTTCTTATTCATAACTTTCTTGCATTCTTTTAATTCGTTTGTTTTTATTCATTTGCATACGTACTACACCATATGTGATGACTAGAAGTATCGGTACTAAAAAATTGAAATACTTTAATATCGTTTTGGTACTATCTTCTAAAGTATTGATGGGTCTGTATTGAATTCCCTTAGTTCTAAGATCAATCAATCCTGTATCATCACTAAGCCAATCTATAGCATTGACCATGAAGTTGATATTATTAGGTTGTAACTGCTGCCCTTGATTTGCATTTACAGCAAAATCTCCGTCACTAATGATACAAATTCGAGATGTATTACCATTAGCATGGGATTGCTCTAATATTCCTGCAACGGCTTGTTTTTTTAACGGAAAATCACTTTCTATCCATTGTTTTTGAATATCAAAGTATTGAGGAGCTTTTACAGTTCCTGATTTTTCTGAGGTAAATGCGATAGGAGTGAACTTCTTTAAAGAATCATTTGCGGTATACTGGATAGGGCTTGCAAACTGCATTACGACTGCTTCTAGCCCTTTGGTAATGGGATGATCAGAAAAGGTATTAATAATAGGAAGGTAAGGAAAGGAAACATTAGAATTATAACGAAACATTCCCTGTTGCTGCTGCACACTAACTGAAGCACATTGCGCATCTACTACAAAATCATCTTTGATATCTACTCCTTTTTGTTGTAACCAATACTCGACTCCCGTATGAACAACCGAACCATAAGCTCTGCTAAGATCACCATCAACTCTATCTAGGGCTACTACTAAATTACCTCCTCTTTCTAAAAAAGTATCTAACTGTTTTAAGGCTCCATCTGTTAACGTATCAGTAGGTTTTACTAAGGCTAATGTTTTGAATGTGTCTGGCACAGCAACAGAATCATTTAGGGTAAAGGGAGTCAAATTATACAATACATCTAATCCTTGTTTTACTTGTATCATTTGCTGTAAAGAAGGCTCTCCAGAACCTTGTATTAATCCAATGGATGGTTTATTGGTTACCGCTATTTTTTTAATAGAAGAAGATAGTAGATATTCTAGGGCAGCTCCTGGTTGCATAAAAGGAATGACTTCTTTTTGTTCTTCTAGCTCCAAAACAGCACCGAGAAACGCTTTCTGTTGTTTCATCTGATCTTTTTCTCGCACATTGATCATCACTGGATTAACCCCCGATTCTATAGCTTGCTTTTCTTTTTCTTCATTTTCGTTTGGGTTGATGAATTCGTAGACTAAGTTATTATCCGAAAGGCGCGCATATTCGATAAGATATTCTTCAAAATCCTTTTTGGTCTTTGCAATATCTGGCGGGAGGTTTTCTGAGAAATACGCCTTGACAGTAATTGGGTTTTCTAGTGATTCCATAATATCTTTAGTGGCATCACTTAATGTATATTGATTGTCTTCTGTGAGATCAACCCTAAAAAAGAATTGTTCTGATACCAGATTGATGAATATCAGAATTCCTATAATCAAAAGTATGGTGATACTTAATTTTTTCATCTGTTTATTTTTATTATTTTTTTAATGGTCAGACTTGTCTGTCTCTTGATAGATGAAACCTTTGGTCATTAAAATAATTAGGATGTGATGTGATTCTAATTAGTTCAATGTCGGTTTCATTCGTTTACTTATTTATAATTGGTTATTTCTGTTTTTATGCGTGAGGGATAGGAGCAAGCTACCATGTAGCGCGGATAGCCCGACCGAAGCCTCGCGGAGGGCACGCCCAAAAAAGTGACGAAATAACATGGTTTCTTTTCATTTTTATACTACAGTTTATGTAGACAGATGTCTTTTTGATAATGAAGTCTCTGCAAGGAAAAGACCCAATACAGTGACCGATAAGAAATAGATAACATCCTTAGAATCAATAACGCCTCTCGAAATAGACTCGAAATGTGATTGTAGACTCAGGGAATCCAATATTTGCCCAGTAATGCCTGTAAAGTTATCCGCTAAAACGCCAAAAATGATATGAAAAAACAATCCTATGAATAGGGCTAGCATAAAAGCTACGATCTGATTGGTCGTAATACTGCTGGCAAAAATTCCGATAGCAGTATAGGCAATACTCATTAGAAATAATCCTAGATAACCGCAGATAGTACCGCCATTGTCTAAATTTCCGATATTAGCAATGGTAATTACATAAGGTAAAGTGGCTACCAAAGCGATGCAGATCAATAGTAAAGATCCCAAAAATTTGCCTACGATTAATTGTCTATCAGTTACTGATTTGGTTAATAATAATTCTAAAGTCCCTGTTTTTTGCTCTTCGGCCAACATTTTCATAGTAATGGCAGGAATAAAAAAGAACAAGGTCCAAGAAGCGATATTAAAAAACACTCGTAGGTTGGCTTGTCCTACCAAAAAAATGTCATTACCATATAGCCAGGTAAAAAAACCGCTAAACCCTAAAAATAATCCTAGTATAATATAAGCGATTAGCGAATCAAAAAAAGTGGCTAATTCTCGTTTTGCAATAATCCAAATGGTGCGCATAGTTAATTCATTGTTACGTTTCTAAAAATATCTTCTAATTTGGTTTCTAATGGAGTAAGCTCGGTAAGCACCCATTTTTTCTGTACACAGAGCTCAAATATGGATCTTCTGGAGCTTTGATCTGATATGCTTTGTAACTCAAAGACTTGTTGATCTTCCTTCACAAAATCCACTTCCTTAACTGTAGCGAGTTCATGTAGCGATTCTAATATTACTTTTGGATCTTCATCCTCTATACGTACCCTTAATATTTCATTGCCCTGAGCTTGTTTTCTTAAGGTCTCTGCGGTACCATCAGCTACTATAGAACCTTTATTAATGATCAAAATACGATCACAGGTGGCTTCTACCTCTGGTAAGATATGCGTACTTAAGATGACCGTTTTTTCTTTTCCGAGATCTCTGATGAGTTTTCTGATCTCTATAATTTGATTAGGGTCTAATCCTGTAGTGGGTTCATCCAAAATCAAAATTTCTGGATCGTGAATCATGGCCTGTGCAAGTCCGACACGCTGGCGATATCCTTTAGAGAGTTCTCCTATTTTTTTATGTTTCTCTCGATTGAGTCCGCAGACGCCTATCATTTCTTTTATTCTTTTATGGATAAGCGTTTTATCAAGCCCTTGGATGGCAGCACAAAACTCTAGATAATCGATTACGGGCATATCTAGATATAAGGGGTTGTTCTCAGGTAAATACCCGATATGCTGTTTTACTTCATCTGGAGCTTGTCTTACACTTTTTCCTCCGATCTTAATATCGCCTTTGCCCATACCTATGTAGCCCGTAATCATTTTCATAGTAGTAGATTTTCCAGCTCCATTAGGACCAAGAAACCCTAATACTTCTCCCGTTTTGACATCAAAACTAATGTCATTGACAGCAGTTTGAGGCCCATAGATTTTTGTCAAATTCTCGATTTGTATGTTCATAAAATAATGTAATTAGTGGGTTATTTGTTGCTTTGTTTCTTAATATAGGTAGTGTCATTTTTTGGAGTTTCAGACTCAAAAAAATGGTCAAAAAAACTCCTTTGATGTTGTATCTTTTGTTTTAAAATAGAATCTATATCCATAAAATGATCAGGAAATACAAAGTCATTTATCCCAAAAGAATTTCCGAAAAATGAAGAATTATCATTAGGAAAAAAGCCTTTGAAAATAGAATCTAGATGCCGTCTGTCTATAGTAGAATTAGTGCTGGAATACGAATAAATAGAATCATACCGTATTAGATTTCCTTGTTCATCATATTCTTTATTTACTTCGATTCTTTCATCTGGTTCGGAGTTATCATTCTTGTCTTGTGCATATGTCAGGTTTGCAAGAGTTGCTATAAAAAGTACTAGGACTGTTAGTAGTGTTTTCATGATGTAAGTATTCAATGTATTATGTAGTAAATCAATATGTAAGCTGTAAGTTTTCTGTATTATTTTGAAAACAAATATGGGTTTTAGATGGGTTGTCGTTAGGATTCTTATGGGATCTTTTACTTTTTTCTATGAGCTGAATTCGTAATAATCCAGTAGCATATTTTATGGTATCTATTTGTAGTTGTTTTCTATACGGAAGTGCAATATAACCTTCGATAAAAGTGTGCTTGAAATATTTTTTGAAGGAATATTTCTTGTCTGAAATAATTTTTGGAATCATCATACCGACATATAGCATCTGGTCTCTTATATCAATCTTACATGTATTCTTTTTTAAAAATGGAGTTTCTATGGCAAGTCGCATCCCTTGATTGGTAGCGATCATTTGTATACTTTCTAAAGTTAATTGAGATGTGTTTTGGGAACTATAATATGTCTTGTTTTTATGTGGATCGATAAATTTCATAACATTTTGATTTAAATTATACTTTGCGAATAAGTATTCGTTTAAACGAAACCATAAGAAGTAAGCATTAAGGATTCTTATACTTACATTTTTTAAAATAAGAAGAGTAGAATTTCTTGCTAATTTATGTATAGCCTATCGGTAAAACTTAAATTCGAAAAAATCTATTTTAGAGAGTAAGATTGTTGGAAATTTACTAATTCTATAAAGCCTGCTTGTGTATGAAGATACTATATCAGCAAAAAGGATATCAATCGACCAAACTGAAAACACAGGCAAATAATTGTTTTCTAATCTAATAAATCGCATTGCTATATTTTTTTATATAGCAAATAAAAAAAAATCAAATAAAATACCCAAACTAAAAATAACATAAAGCAAGTTAAAAAAATGTAAAAATAGTTCTCTTATTTTATGTTATTATATGAGTTATATGGGAGTTCAAAAATTTAAAACTACTTGTTTTTTGAATTATTATAACCCGATTCATAGGTTTTAGGATAATCAAAAGAGATGTGTCGCATCTAGTTATCGACAGTTAACAAGGGATCGAGAAACTAGAAACTAGAGCATAGATAAAATGTCTTGATTCTGATACCTCGACAGCTCTGCCTCGAGGTAGTTCATTTTTCAACCTATAGTGGGAGAGGTGTATCATTTATACAAAAAAACAGAAATGAAGAATCTTTCCTATCCATAATAGCTCCTACCGAATGTACTTTTGAACATTTAGGGAGTTTTCGATTGAATGCTGATAAGATGTGGAAAAATACTTAGTTTTAAGCTGGATTAACTAAAATATCGTACACTATCTTTTTGTAAGAACTAATGAATCGGAGATCAATTTGATGGTATAAAGCTGAAAATCAAAATTTAGAAAAAAATAAGTAAACAGAACAAATACAACACTTTGTAACAAATGTTACTGTATTTCAAGATAATACTTACTAAATTTACAAATATATAAAGATAAGAATATGCATGTAGAACAAATATATACAGGTTGTTTAGCACAAGGAGCGTATTACATTGTTAGTAATGGAGAGGCTGCTATTATTGATCCTTTACGAGAGATAAAACCTTATCTAAACCGCGCAAAAGAAGATAATGTAAAAATCAAATACATTTTTGAAACACATTTTCATGCGGATTTTGTAAGTGGACATATCACACTGTCCAAAGAGACAGGTGCGCCAATAATTTATGGCCCCAATGCAGAAACTTCTTTTGATGCTATTATTGCTTCAGATGAACAAGAGTTCAAAATAGGAGATGTAACTATTGTGGTATTGCATACTCCTGGGCATACCATGGAAAGTACTACCTATTTATTGCGAGACGAAAAAGGAAAAAATCACGCGATATTTAGTGGTGACACCTTATTTATAGGTGATGTGGGTCGTCCAGATTTAGCTCAGAAAGCGACTACAATGACGCAAGAGGATTTGGCAGGAATATTGTATGATAGTTTACGCACTAAAATCATGCCTTTGGCAGATGATGTAATTGTATACCCTGCACATGGAGCGGGTTCTGCTTGTGGGAAAAACCTTAGCAAAGAGACTATTGGTACAATTGGTGGACAAAAACAATCGAATTATGCGCTACGTGCAAATATGAGTAAAGAAGAGTTTATTAAAGAGGTAACAGATGGATTATTGCCTCCTCCTCAATATTTTCCTCTCAATGTAAAAATGAATAAAGAAGGATATGAAGATATAGATCAGGTAATTAAAAGAGGGACACAAGCGCTTACGCCAAAAGCATTTAAAATTTCTGCAAATCAAACCAATGCATTACTATTAGATGTTAGAAATCAAAAAGATTTTGCTGCAGGTCATATTCCAGGTTCAATTTTTATTGGTTTGGATGGCGGTTTTGCCCCATGGGTAGGTACTTTAATTGGAGATGTGAAACATCCCATTCTATTAATCACCCCAGAGGGACGTGAAGAGGAAACCGTAACAAGACTTTCTAGGATTGGATTTGATAATACATTAGGATATTTAAAAGGAGGTTTTGATTCTTGGAGAAAAATGGATATGGAATATGATACTGTGTCTTCAATTACAGCAAACAGATTTAAAGAAATTATCGAAAAAGAAGAAGTTTTAATTTTTGATGTTCGAAAAAATGGAGAATACATATCTGAACATCTGGATAAAGCAAAGAATACCCCTTTGAGTGGTATCAACGAGTACTTTACTGAATTCGATTCGAATAAAAGCTGTTATGTGCATTGCGCAGGAGGATACCGAAGTATGATTGCAGCATCCATTTTAAAAAGTCGAGGGATTCATAATTTGATTGATATAGCTGGAGGTTTTGCAGCGATCAAAGAAGCTGAGATTCCAGTATCAGATTTTATTTGCCCAACAACTTAATACTAATCCTTTGTACTACAATGAGAAGACAAAACTGTGATGCCTTGATAAGATTAAATCAGTTAATTTGGAAAGAGAATGATTGAAAAAATAGTTCTATTAAAATTAAAAAACATGAAAAAAAGGAGCATTCTTATTTTACTTCTATTAGGGAGTACATCGATTATTTTTTCTCAAGAAAAAGTAAAGGATAGTGCATTTAATGCCATGTTAAGTGATTTATTGTCTCATTCTGTAAAAGAAATAGTGCCTACTGATAGTAGTTTAACTACTAAGGGGGTAATTTTTTTGGATGCTAGAGAAAAGCCAGAATTCAAAGTAAGTCGTATTGAAAATGCACTATGGATTGGCTATGATGATTTTAAATTGAAACGCGTTAAAGATATTTCCAAAGATCAAAAAATTGTAGTGTATTGTTCTGTAGGCTATCGTAGCGAAAAAATTGCAGAACGATTAGAAAAAGCAGGATATCATGATGTTTCTAACCTCTATGGAGGTATTTTTGAATGGACGAATTGCGGGAATAAAATTGTCAATGAAAAAGGTGAAACTAAAAAAGTACATACCTTTAATAAGGAGTGGTCACAATGGCTACGTAAAGGTGAAAAAATATATTAGTTACAATTGCGTAATGATAAAACGTCTAAGCATTCTGATTACTTTTTTAGTAATAGTTCCTTGTCATGCACAAGAGATAAAATTTATTAAAGTTATCGATATAAACACCCTGAAGGAAGAGGTTATAGGAAAAGATGTACAGTTAGTGGATATTAGAACTCCAAAAGAATATAATGATGGTTTTATAGATGATGCTATTAATATTAATAGTTCTGATACTGATGTTTTTATAACAGCTTGCCAAAAATTAGATAAAGAAAAACCAATATATATTTATTGCCACTCAGGCGTAAGAAGTCGTCGAGCTAGTAAAAAGTTGGCAAAAATGGGTTTCAAAAAAATTTATGACTTCAAAGGAGGGTATAAAGCCTGGAGTACACAATAAACAAAGCTTATTTTTAAGGGTAATTTCAAAGTCAAAAAGGGATAAGATTATTTATCTCGAAATGATGTTAAGTACTTCAGAGGTAATACCCCCATGAGTTGCTTTTACCCGAACGGTTCCCTTGTTATGTGTAGACTGAAGAAACAGTACTGCTTTTCCATGATGGGTTCGTATTGTATTGGTTTTATGAGATTGCGTATTCATTTCCCATCCGTTGTCTACTCCAATGTTTTTTCCTTCTCCTGTACTCTCAAAGGTAATATCCGTATCAGCATCTGTAAGCAGCACCCCATTTTCATCTAATAACTTTATAGCAATTACAGCAACATCATAGCCATCTGCTTTTATAGTGGTTTTATCGGTTTGTATTTCGATTTTAGCCAACTCTTTTTGAGAGTGAAGTATATATTCATCTACTTTCTTACCATTATTATATCCTATTACTTTTAATTCTCCTTTTGTATAGGGTACAAGCCATTTTAGAATATGATCATTTTCTACAACATTGATTAGTTGCTGTTTTCCTAATGATGTTCCATTTAAGAATAATTCTGCTTCTTCGCAGTTTGTATAGGTTTGTACTATAATGGATTCATCCTGTGCATACTCCCATTTTGGGTATACTTTATACCATTCCCATAGGCGTAATTTATTCCATACAGGTGGTGGTGTGTATTGTATATTAAATTGCCAACCTTCTTTTTTAGTAAATGAAAATTCGGATTCTTTTGCTGGAGTTGTCACCATATATACTTTTGGGGTATCGTTCCATAAGGTTTCAAAAAAATGTCCTCTAGGTGTTTTAAATCCTGCAAAATCGAATAAGGAAATATTCAATCCTTTGCGTGGCCAGGGTCCTGCTTCTCCTAGATATGCAAACCCTGTCCATAAAAAGACGCCTGCCACAAAATCACGATCGATACAGCTTTTCCATTCTGAGTAGGCTACCCAGTTTTCTGAACCCAGAATTTTGAGATCTGGGTAGGTTTTATGGGCAATGTCATAATCTGCCTGGCGGTAATTAAACCCATATACATCTACAGCAGTACCGTAGCCGCTCACCATCCCTATAGAAGGCAATACACTACCACAAACTACTGGTCTAGTGGTATCTTCTTCTTTTACCCATCTCACTAGTTTTTTAGCGATTGCGGATAGTGGATCTATAGTATCTATATTTTTCTCAAATGCTGGTTTTATTTTTTCTACATCATAAATCGGAGTATATGTATATCCTGATGCGGATGCATCTGGATTTACCTCATTAAATGTTTTTGTGTAGTGAGGATATGTCCATTCGATCTCATTGCCGATACTCCACATGATTACCGACGGGTGATTAAAATCTCTCCTTATCAGATCTTTTAGATCTTTTTCTGCCCACGTATCAAAATGTTCTGGGTATGCTCTTGCAGCTTCTTTGGGTGCTGCGTTGTCTCCAATATAAACCTTACTTTTTAGTTTTGGTTCACTCCATTCATCAAAGGCTTCATTCATCACTAGGATTCCTAATTCATCACATGTTTCTAGTAATTCTTGTGCGTGCGGGTTATGTGCAAAACGAACGGCATTAACACCTATTGATTTTAATTTTTTTATACGGTATTCCCAAATGGCTTTGGGAACCGCCGCTCCAACTGCTCCTGCATCGTGATGTAGATTTACTCCTTTGATTTTCATGGGTTCACCGTTTAGCGAAAATCCTTTATTAGCATCAAAATTAAAAGTTCTTATTCCGAATCTTTCTATCACAGTATCTAGTTGTTGTCCGTTTTCTGTTACACTGACTTCTAGGGTATATAAGTTTGGAGTGTTTACAGACCATAATTGAGGTGAAGGGATACTGATATTTGTAGAAACCTGAGCGTCTACTTGGTCTATATTCTTTGTAGCTATTACTTTTCCAGTCTCATCTTTAATTGCATATGTTACTGAGATTGTTTTTTCATTTGTAGGCTGAATCCCTTCTATTTGTGTTCGAATATGAATATCTGCCGCGGTCTTTGTAACTTTTGGTGTTGTAATTTTCACTCCCCAATGTGCTATATGTAATGGGGATGTTTTTATCAATTGCACTTTGCGATATATTCCTGATCCTGTATACCATCTAGAGTCTACATAGGCAGTGTGATCTACTTTTACAGCAATTACATTTGGTGTACCATCATATTTTAAGAAAGCTGTAAGAGGATATAAAAAGGTGCTATACCCGCTTGGTCTTGTTCCCAGTAGATGATCATTGATCCATACGCTAGAATTATTATAGACACCATCAAACTGAATGCTGATTAGTCTGTTCCGATCTTCTTTTGTTAGAGCGAATGATTTGCGATACCATCCTATCCCTCCAGGAACAAATCCTGTGCTAGAAGCTGTATTCCCTTCTTTTTGGTACCCTTCTTCGATACTCCAGTCGTGTGGCAGGTGTATAGTTTTCCAATTAGTATCATCATATGCTACTGTCTGCGATGATGGAACATCTCCTAAATGAAATTTCCAATCTTGATTGAAATCCTCAACAATGCGTTGTATGGGTTGTTGTTGTTGGCAAGACGAGCATATGAATGCTATTATCAGTATAGGGTATATATATTTCATATTTTAAAATAACTTATTCTTAAAACGTATTTTTTTACCCATATATTATGAAACAGATCTTCTATCGTTGTATAACTCTACTTGTTGCAAAACTTTAGTATCAGATCCCAATATATTAAGGGGCATATAATAATTTATTATCTTTTAGTAATTGTAGCATCAGAGTTCATAATTGTACTGGCTACTACAGCATTTGCTGCTATTATTGCTTTATTATCTTCTTGTGTCACCCGGAATTCTCCTGTATGGAGCCATCCTTCCATTTTAGCCTCATTGGAAGTAAACTTTTTGTGCTCTTTATTTTGTAGTTCTACTAGTATATTTAGCTCTTTTGTTGTAGGTTTTCTACCTGTTAAACTTCTAAACACGTATTGTATCCCTTCTTCAATATAGGGAGCCTCAGTAATTCTTTTACCCAATACCCGAGCTGCTTCTATATACGTAGGATCGTTTAATAGTACTAATGCTTGTAGTGGGGTATTAGTTTCTTGCCTACGAGTTGTACAAACATCTCTAGCTGGGGCGTCAAATGTTGCTAGTGTAGGGTGTGGGACAGAGCGTTTCCAGATTGTATACATGCTACGCCTATATAATTTTTCTCCCTTATCTTGTTCATATACCTCTCCATTTACTTTCCATAGTCCAGCGGGTTGATAAGGTTTTACGCTTTCTCCTCCTATCTTTTCTGTCAATAGGTTACTTGCTACCAATACATTATCTCTTAGCATTTCGCCTGTCATTCGTTTAGAGGGTCCGCGAGCTATTAATCTGTTTTCTGGATCTAGTTCCCTTACTTTTTCGGATACTTTGGAATCCTGGCGGTAGGCATTAGACATTACAAGCATTTTTTGAAAAGCTTTTATATCCCAGTTATTCTCCATAAAATGCGATGCTAAATAATCCAACAATTTTGGATGACTTGGCATTTCTCCCTGATTCCCAAAATCTTCTGATGTTTTTACCAATCCTGTACCAAAGAAATGTTGCCACATACGGTTTACGGCTACTCTAGAGGTTAAAGGATGTTCTTTTTGGAACAACCATTTTGCAAAACCTAATCGATTTTTAGGAACATCTTTTGGCATAGAGGGTAAAAATTCTGGCGTATTAGGGTATACTTTTTCTGCTTTGGCATCATATACCCCTCTATCTAGTACATAGGATTGTACAGGAGCGGTCTCTTTCATGATCATCACCTCCTCAATAGGTTCTATACTATCTACATAGGCTTTTCTGACTGTTGTAAGTTTTTCATATTTTTTATTTACAGAAGAAGATTTTGATATATAATGTTGTTCCAGTATTGTATGCTCTAAAGGCGTTAATGTAGATGAATTTTTAGATAGTATTGTTTTTAATTCTGTGTTTTCAGATACTTGTAGCATTTCTATTGGAGATAGTTCTCTGGTATATACTGTAATATCATCTATTACTGCTCCAGCAATTCCTTTTCCTCGTAAACGCGCTCCAAACTGGAGTGCTGGCTCTTTTCCTTCTCTAAAAAGTATGTCTTTATACAGATTGTCGTTAATGATCTTTGTTTCTTGCTCTTTTCCGTTTATATAAACTTTATATCCATCAGCTTTACTTGATCCATCATAGGTAACAGCAAGGTGTATCCAACTGTCTTTAGGGACATCTATCTTGGTTTGTTCTTGTATAGTGTTATCAGGCCCTGTATGTGCCATTAGGATTTCTAGTTTATTATCCACTATTTTGAGATGATATCCTCTCCAGGCATTAAGAACTGCTCCATTACCTTTATGAAAAATGTTTCCATCAGTAATTTCTTTAGGTATTTTTGCCCAAACTCCTATGGTAAAAGGCTGATGACGACCAAAAACACCTACTTCTTTTAAGTCAAGCCAAGTATCGCCATTAAATTTAATACCTTTTCCTTTGTGAGCGTCTACTAAATTGATAGGTTGTCCTTCTGTATATTCTCGTTTCATGGTGGCTCGTTGTGATGGATTTATGGCATTGGTCAATCCTACGGTATTTAGATTATAAAAACCTACTAAGCCTTTTTTAGAAAAGTGGATGGATTGATATTTATTGTTGGCAATCCATTGTTTTGCTTCTTGAGCCATTTCTTTTTTGGTAATTTCAATCTCCGTTTCGGTTTCTTTGACTAAATTATCCATATACGTTAGCATCTTTTCCTCTTCTTCTGTAGTCCATAACATTGTAGGAGTAGGCATAGCATCATTCCACGAAATCTGACCAGATTCATTGATATTATTAAAAAAAGAGGTCATCTCATAGAAATTCTTATGAGAAATAGGATCATATTTATGATCGTGACAGCGTGCACAAGCTACTGTAAGTCCCATTAAGGCTTGTCCTGCAGTACTTATTCTATCCACTGCATATTCGACCAAGAATTCTTCATTGACAATTCCTCCTTCCATATTCTGAGGATGAATACGGTTAAAGGCTGTTGCTAGTTTCATCTCCTTAGTTGGATTTTTGATCAAATCTCCTGCCAGTTGCCAGGTGACAAACTGATCATACGGTTGATTTTTATTAAAAGCATTAATTACCCAATCTCTCCATGGAGACATATCTCTATATCTATCTACACTATATCCGTGGGTATCTGCAAAACGAGCTACATCCATCCACCCTAAGGCCATTTGCTCTCCATAGCGCTCAGATGCTAATAAGCGATCTACCTGTTTTTCATATGCAGTATTACTTTTATCTGATAAAAAGGCATCGATCTCTGATACAGTAGGAGGTATACCAGTAAGGTCTAATGACAAACGACGCAAAATAGTTTCTTTATCTGCTTGAGGAGTAAAAGATAATTGTTTTGATTCTAGGGTCGAGAGGATGTAATTGTCAATTGGATTTTTAACTAAACTAGTGTTTTTAACTATAGGTATTTCTGATTTTGTTACAGGTATAAATGCCCAATGGTCCTTATATTCAGCCCCATCTCGAATCCACTTGATTAAAATTGCTTTTTCTTCTGCGCTTAATGTTAGATGAGAATCAGGAGAGGGCATTACTGTAGTAGGATCTTCGGATAGTATTCTATGAAACACTTCAGAATTCTCTAGGTTTCCAGGGTCAATTGCATATTTCCCTGGAGATTCTAGAAGTTCAGAATAGGCAGCCTCTGGGCTATGTAATTGTAGACCTGCCGATATTTTTGCTTTATCAGGGCCGTGACATAGGTAGCATTTATCTGATAATATAGGTTTTACGTGTTGATTAAAGTCTAGTTTTTTTGGAAGTTTGTCATATGCTATAGCGACCTCATCTGGGATATCTGGACCTCCACACGAAAAAAAAGTTATTAAAATCACCAAGGTGAATATACTTCTAGACACCGACATATATGCTAAGATTTAATATCTTATCAAAGTTAGTACACACACGTCTAATATGCATTGACTAAAAAAGGGTATAAAATGCACATTTCCGACATAATTTACTGTAAAAACCTTTATTTATTGTTACAAAAACGACTTATTATCAATAGAATCCTTATTTTTATATATAAATGTGTTTATGCAAAAAATACTACAATCTCTTCAATTGAGTTTACTCAATATTGGATATGCTCATTTAACTACTAACTGGAATTACGATAATGTAATCAGTCCATTTACACGTCTATATTATATTACTAAGGGTAATGCCAAGGTATATCATTCTAAAAAGGAGTTTGAACTAAAACCTGATCACATGTATTTAATTCCTAGTTATATATATAGTAGATATACGTGTGATTCTAATCATGAGCAATATTACATCAGTTTTTTTGAAGAAGTCAAAAACGGAATGTCGATTTTTAACCTTGCGCCTTTTATCTATGAAATAAAGGCTACTCCTATTGATTTGCAATACTTTAAACGTTTGTTGGAAATTAATCCAAATAGAGCTCTGGTCAATGATGATCCCGAGGTATATGACAATCGTCCAACGCTTCTTAATTTTAAGAAAAAAAATGAACAACTATCCTCTGCACATTATATGGAAACTAATGGCATCCTGCGGATTCTTTTATCCAGGTTTATGAATGAGAAAAGTGATGTAAACATGAAGATACATACGATAAGTGATATAAGCCAAACGATTAGTTATATAAGTGAAAATCTTCATAAAGAAATTACGGTTTCTGAACTGGCGTCCTTTTGTCATCTTAGCACGGATCATTTTTCGAGGGTTTTTAAACGACAATTCGGGATGCGCCCTAATTTTTATATGCAATCAAAAAGAGTAGAACGAGCACAATTACTATTGCTCACGACTCATCATTCTTTGCAACAAATTGCAGAAAAAGTAGGTTTGGAAAATTTGTCTTACTTCTCCAGAGTTTTTAAAAAACATGCTGGCAAAACTCCAGGGAATTTTAGAAAACAACAAATGAAAGTATAGCTATATTATAATCTAAAAACGTTATCTTATATCAATTTAGCTATACTTGACTCAATGATTTGCTGTATTGCTCATATAAAGGGACTAAATCTAAAGGATCATTTTTTTCTTTTTGGAGCGATACTAATTCTTTGAACAACGAAAGTACTTTCTGCCTTAATTCTGGTTGGTTTGATATATCTGTTATTTCTTCAGGGTCATTTTTTATATCAAAAAGCAATACTTTATTTAATTTTGGATATACAATCAATTTATATCCGTCTTTACGGATCATTCTCTGAAGGTCAATATATGCTCCATAAATAGATTCATATGAACTTTTGTTAACCTCTCCTTTAACTAATTTAAGAAGGCTGTTAAATTCTATATAATCTGGTTTTTCTATTCCTGCTAATTCTAGGCTTGTTGCCATCGCATCCTGAATGTAAATATCTTCAGTCACTTTTTTCCCCTTTGGGATCTCTGGACCTACCATCATAAAAGGCGCTCTGATACTATGATCAAAAAGACTTTGTTTTCCAATTAATCCGTGTCTTCCCATAGCTAAACCGTGATCGGCAGTGAAGATAATATAAGTGTTTTCCATCTTACCACTGGCCTCTAATCCATTAAGAATTTCGCCTATCTGATCGTCCATATGTGTTATCAATGCATAGTACTCCTGGATATGTTTTTTTGTAGCGTACTCGGTACGCGGAAAAGGAGCCAGTGCTTCATCTCTAAGATCAGGACCATTTCCTATTCCATCTTTATATGGATATTCTGGCAACCAACTTTTTGGCAGACTAATAGATTCCAGAGGATACTTATCTATATATTCTTGTGGAGCTTGTCTTGGATCATGTGGTGCATTAAATGCCAAGTACATAAAAAATGGAGCTTCTTGATTTTTTGTCTTATCGATAAAGGTAAGCGCATCATCTTTTAGTACTTCACTCCAATGTTTTCCGCCTTCCCAAAATCCTCCAAATCTAGTATCTGTAGGGGACCAGATAGTATCGTTTTTATCTTTTGGGCGATTATATCCAATAGGCATCAAAGAAGATGGAGCAATGTCAGTATTTTTAATATCTATAAATTTCTGAACCATTTTTTCATGATTCCAAGCATCACCTGGCATGCCTGGTCTGATATGTGTCACATTCTTGAATACTTTTTCTGCTCCCGCATCTACATGCCATTTACCAGTCATATAGGTAGTATATCCCTGAGATTCCATCAGCTTACCCCAGGTTTTATCAAGATCTTTATTGGATTTCCAGCGCTGTCTAAACTTATTTACATTCCAGACGCTACGCCCGGAGATTATCATGGACCTGGAAGCGGTGCAAATAGCTCCATCCCAGCCTCCCATATTATAGGCGTGAGTAAATGTTGTTCCTTTATCTACCAAGCGGTCCAAATTAGGAGTTTGCACCTCTTCATTGCCTAAGGCATGAATAGCAGAATACGTAAGGTCATCTGCAAAAATGAAAACTATATTTGGTTTTGTTAGGGTTTCTTTGGCAGCAGAGGTTTTCTTTTCTGAGCAAGAAATTATAAATAATGTAAAAAAAAATTGCAAAATAAATCTATTCATCTCTAAGCTATTTTATGGTTTTTTTATGGTTAATTAGTCTCATTATTATTCCTTTATTGTATGTATTTGTCTCACATATTCACTTGGTACTACTCCAAATTGTTTCTTAAAACATTTAGAAAAATATGAGGCTGTATTAAATCCTGTCATATACATAATTTCTTTTACAGACATATCACTTTGTTCTAAAAGTTGCATGGCTCGCTTAAGGCGTATATTTCTAATAAATTCACTTGAGGAAAGCCCTGTTAGCTCTTTAAATTTTAGATACAAATTACTTCGGCTATGGCTCATTTCTTTCACTAACATCTCTACATTGAAGTCTGTGTTCATCATATGTTTTTCTACAATATCTATTGCTTTCTGTAAGAAACGTTCATCGGCAGAGGTGACTGTAACTTCTTTGGGTTGCAACACTATCTTCCTATTAAATACCTTTCGTAATTCTTCTCTTTGTTTCATGATATTAGAGAGTTTAAGCTCTAATAATTCCATATCAAAAGGTTTTCTTATATAGTCATCGGCTCCCGTTTTTAGCCCATGAATTTCACTTTCTTGCGAAGATTTGGCGGTAAGCATTAATACAGGAATATGACTGGTTTCTTTGGCAGTTTTTATTTTTTTACAAAACTTAATTCCATCCATTACTGGCATTAAAACATCGGTAAGAATAATATTAGGCGTGTGTTTAATTGCCATTTTAAAACCTGCTTCTCCATTTTCTGCTTCATACACTGTATAATTTTCGCTAAGCGCCTGCTTTATAAAAGCTCGAATATCTGCATTATCATCAACTACTAATAGAACAGGTAATTTAGAGCGTGATTGTGATAAACTTTGATCTTCAATTTCGTCATTAATTCCGATGGCAAAGGATTCTTTTTCTGAGGAACGCATTAAGAAATCGCTTTCTGTATCTTTTTTACAACTAATTCCTTTGACACTGCTATACGTTTCTTTTTCTACAGGCAGCATAACCACAAAAGTTGTCCCAACTTTTTGCTCACTTTGTACATGAATGACACCCTGATGAAGTTCTACCAGATTTTTAACAAAAGAGAGCCCAATCCCTACTCCCTCAGGGTTTATTTTAGCTTTATCCTTAGCTACATAAAATCGCTCAAAGATACTATCCAGCTTACTTTTGGATATTCCAGGGCCAGAATCTTTTACCTGTATCACCACATATTTTTTACTTTTAGGTTCTGGAATATTTTTTCTTATATTTTCTACTTCATTTTCTAAAGAAATATCAATACTAATCGTACCGTTATCGGGAGTAAATTTGAAAGCGTTTGACAATAAATTATTAATTATCTTCTCCATAGCATCATGATCAAACCAGGATTCAATAGCAGGATCAACAGACTTGATACTAAACGCTATATGTTGTTTGTGCGCCAAGAATTGAAAAGGTTCTCCTACTTCTTTTATAAAATCAGTTACATTTCCTGGTCTTACTACCAGCCTCATTTTACCTTGATTCATCTTTCTGAAATCCAATAGTTGATTTACTAATCGCATAAGGGAATCCGCGTTTTTATGCATGAGATGATATTGTTCTTGTAATACGGTGTCATCTAATTTATTCCCGAATTTCTGAAGGTATTCTAGTGGACCTTTAATAAGTGTAAGAGGTGTTCTAAACTCATGAGATATATTCGTAAAAAATTCTAATTTCATTCGTTGTACTTCTTCTTCTTTTTCTTTTTCTAAATTATCTAATGTCAATTTATGTTTTCTATTGGTTCTATTTATGGTACTTCTCCAAAAAAGCAATAATAGACCTATCCCTAAAAGACAATATATTGCATATGCTGCCTTGGTTTTCCAAAAAGGAGGAATTACATTAATTCTCAGTTCAGATAGTGTCTTGTCCCATACACCATCATTATTAGATGTTTTAACTTTTAATATATAATCTCCAGAGGCTAAATTTGTATAGGTAGCAAATCTTTTTTCTGCTGTGGTATATATCCAGTCATCATCAAAACCTTCTAGCATATATGCAAATTGATTCTTTTTTGGAGCTGCATAATGTAGTGCCGCAAATTCAAAAGAAAAACTATTTTCCCAGTATTTTAACTGAATTTGATCTGTATTATTTAATGCATTAGTTAACAAAACCCTACCGTTGATTTCTTCTCCAATCTGAACAGATTTGTTTGAGATCGTAAAATCTGTAATTACTGTTTCGGCTTCAAACACATTTTCATTAATATTATCTGGATAGAATGAATTAAAACCATTAATTCCGCCAAAAAGCATCTCGCCATTTTTTCGTTTTAGACATGCTAATTCCTGAAACTCATTATCTTGTAAACCATCATTAACATCATAATTTTTAAAAGATTCTTCTTTGGGATTAAACCTAGACAACCCTTTATTGGTTGATAGCCATAAACAACCTATTTCATCTTCTAGTATTCCCTTGATCACATTATTTGGCATTCCGTTTTCTTCTGAGTAGGAAACAAACTTTCCTTGTTCTTCATTAACAGGGGGAATATACTTATTCAACCCTCCTCCGAATGTTCCTATCCATAGGTCTCCTGCCTTACTTTCATAGATAGATAAAATATAATTATGGCTTATAGATGTAGCATCATCTGCGGAATTTTTGTAAACTTCAAACTTGGGCATTTTTTTGGTTCGTTCTTGCTTAGGGAGTTTACATAAACCTTTTGAGGTAGCAAACCATATATCTTTATGGGTGTCTTGATAAATATTACGGATAATATTACCCGAGATAGATGTTGCATTAGATTCATTTGCAAGTAAAATATCTTTTATATATTCTCCACTATCTTTTTGATATAACCAGCGATAAATGCCTCCTCCGTATGTACCTATCCATAAGTTTTTCTGATCATCTTCTAATAGAGCAAAAACACTACTATTTATTTCACTTACTTTTTTTACCTGATCTTCTTTAATTTGCTGAGGGTTTGTTATATCAAGAGATAATAGTCCTGGTATATTTTCAATTCCTATATAGAGTGTCTTTTTTTGATTATTCTGAACTTCAGTTAACGCAAATGCTTTATTGACGCTCTTAAAGTTATGAAAACCCTTATAGTCTCCTTCATCATTTTTATCAGAAAGCATATTGAGTCCTCCTCCTTCGGTTCCAATCCAGAGACTTCCATGACTATCTTCGTACATGGATCTTATTTTGTTATAGCTAAGACTCGTAGGATCGATGGTTTTTCTGATGTGATAAAACTGTTTTCTTTCTGGATCAAACTTATTAACTCCTCCTCCATTAGTACCAATCCATACAATACCTGTTTTATCCAAGTATAAAGATTTAATAACATTTTTGGTTATACTGTTAGGATTACGTAGATCGTTAATAAAGCTGTTTTTTAATACTGGTAAATTATTATTTGGTGAATTATCGTAATATAATAATCCATTGCCAGTTCCTGCCCATATATTATTATTGTTGTCAATTAATACCTCTGGATGGTCACTTTTATTAACAAGATGGAGTTTATGAGAATTGCTGTTTTTTAATTGAGTGAATAATCCTAAGTCAGAACCAATAATTAGATTTCCCGATGTATCTTCGGTTATAGATTTAACATATAGATCTGGTAATCCCATAGCATTATTCATCAATCTAAAATAAAGATCTCCGTTAGTATCTCTTGATAATTTATGTAAACCCCTTACACTTCCTATCCATAGTTGCTCTTTAGTATCTTCGTATATGGTGTAAATAGAGTTGTTTCGCCAGCCATTACCTAATAAAGGCTCTCGCTCAAGTTCAAAATGTTGAAATTTTAATGAATCCAGAGGTCTATTAAGGTCTGCCATATTAAGTCCCATATCAGTTCCTACCCATAGTCTGTTTTTCATGTCAACGTGGATAGATATGATATAGTCATTACTTAAACTTTCCTTATCATTTTTATCGTTTTTAAATTGTGTAAATTTTCCGGTAGACTGATTAAAATAATTTAAACCTTCGCCAGTAGTTCCTATCCAAAGGTTTCCTTTTTTATCTCCTGTAATAAAATAGATTAGATTACTACTTATATTATCTTTTGAGTTAGTTTCGGGTTTATATACCGAAAAAGAATATCCATCGTATTTGTTTAACCCGTCGTGTGTGCCAAACCACATGAATCCTTGTGTATCCTGATAGATACTATTTATATCACTTTGAGAAAGCCCGTCATTAGTTGTTATATGATCAAAATATATAGGATCCTGACTGTAGCATGGTTCTCCTATCATCAAAAAAAAGACTCCAATACTCAGAAATACCGAAAAAATTTTATCCTTATTTACATCCATAATCTCATTCCATATTTAAATTTATCAAACCATTAAGGTTGCTCCTCTATATCCATTTCTACTTTAAATCCAATAGGGCTTATTTGTATCGAGTACTCATATGTACCTGATTGTATACTATGCTTTTTTAATGGTGCCGCTTTAAGACTCCACGAGTTATATCCTGCGACTCCCTGCTGCTTATGATCGATGGCAAGTGTTATTGTTTCTTCTTTTACTAATTCACACTTGTATTTTGCAGTTTCAAGGTTTTCAATAGTATATGGATACGCACTAAATTCAAATAATCCGCCTTGCACCTGTAGTCCTTTACCAGTATTATCCAAAAATTTTACCCAACGGATATCTGTATGATTGGTATATTCTTGTGGGTAAACATAGGAATCACCTAATTCCTCTAATGTATTCTTGTATCTACCCACAAAAGAAGCTTGATTGCGATCTATATAATTTTCGTGTGGTCCTTTACCATACCACTCTACTTGTTTTAAGTCTTTGGAAATCCCCATTTGCATTCCTATCCGAGGAATATTTGCCAAATAATCAGGTGCATTTAATGAATTATATATTTTAATGGTACCATCAGACAGAATTTTATATATCATATCGTAAGCTAGTTCTTTGCCTAATTGGTATTTTGCTTCAATCTGAACTTCATTATCAGCTATCTTCTTATATTTAAAGTTAAGTAATTTTTGTTTTGTACTTGCATTTTTCCATATATTAATACTAGGTATTCTTTTTATGACTGCTCTGTCATTATCTGTAGTAGCTCTCCAGAAATTGGGTTTCAATACTCTTTTTACCAATTCTTTCTTGGCATATCTGTATGATTTTAAAAAACCAGTTGATATATCAAAAACTATGCGTAATGTATCATTTGCAATTGTAAGACCAGCATCAGATGTTTCCATAGTAAGGAATCCTTTTGCAGCTTTTAGGGGGATTGCAATTCTACTGGGATTTCTACGTACCCTAAATTGCTCTGATGCAACAATATGATTGCGATCTGACCATAGACTTGCATTTTTTGGTTTTACATAAATATTAAAAAAGTATTCTTTATTATTTTTAAAAACATAGTTGCTTTGTATTTTACCAATACTTGTCTCTGTTGGTGCTAAAGATTTTAGAGATACTATTCCATTTTCTATAACCACCCCATCTTCTATTAATTCAAAGCTAAAATTATATATATCTGTATCAAGGAAACTGTGACGATTGGTAATTTCTATTGTCTTTTTATCGGTTCTAAATTCTGAAAACACAATAGGTTGAAATACATATTTACACTCGTGCATTACGGGTTTTACTGTCTGATCTGCATTGATAACACCGTTTAGACAAAAATTTCCATCGTTGAGTTCACTTCCAAAATAACCACCGTATACAAATTGTTCACAACCATTATCTTCTTTTACTAATATTCCTTGATCCATCCAATCCCATATAAATCCACCTGCTAATCGCGGGTTTTTATGAATAATATCCCAAATCTCTTTTAGTCCTCCATTAGAATTCCCCATCGCGTGTGAATATTCGCAAGAAATCACAGGTTTCTTTTTCGTCTGAGAAAGCTCCATTTCTATAAACTCTTCTGGGGTAGGGTACATTCTACTTATAATATCTACAAAGTCGTAGTTGTCAACAGGTGTATCTTTAGACTGAGGGGATAACTTGCCACCGCTACCATTAGCAGCTTCATAATGAATGATTCTACTGCTATCATACCATTTTATCCAGCCAGCCATAGCCGAATGATTTGGTCCTACTCCAGACTCATTTCCTAAAGACCAGGAGAAAATAGAAGGATGGTTTTTATCTCGTTCTACCATACGAACAGCTCTATCTAAAAAAGCAGTTCCCCATTGTGGATTATTAGTTAATTCGCCTCGTACACCATGGCTTTCTACATTTGCCTCATCCATCACATAAATTCCATATTCGTCACATAAATCATAGAACTCGGGATTATTAGGGTAATGACTACAACGCACCGCATTAAAATTATACCTTTTTAACAGTTCCATATCACGCTTCATATCCTCATAACTAACCGTTTTCCCTGTTTTGGCGTTATGATCATGTCTGTTTACACCATATAATTTTACGGCTTGACCATTTACTTTAAAAACGCCATCTGTAGTTTCAAATTTTCTGAAACCTACACGACAGGACTTAGCTTCTAGTAGTTTATCATTTTTATCTTTTAGGGAGAGTACAATCGTGTATAAGTTTGGGAGTTCTGCAGACCATTTTTTTGGGTTTTTTATTTCCATATTAATAAAATCAAACTTCGGAGTCCATCGTTGATCCCACCAATATCCAGTAATATCTTCTACAGAGATCATTTGCTTCTTAATGAGCTCTGATTTTCTGTAGAGCGAAGCTGTTAATGTATAGTCTTTGGCATTTTTACCTTTTGGGATCTCTATTTTAGGCCGTATGGTTAGGGTAGCATCTTTATACATTTTATCCAAATCGGTTTTTATAAAAAAATCGGTAAGTGTAACCATAGGTTCTGCAAGCAACATCACATCGCGATGTATTCCTCCCAGTCGCCAATGATCTTGCGACTCCAGATATGAACCATCAGACCATTTAAAAACTTTTGCGATTACAGTATTTTCTCCTTCTTTTAAATATGACGTAATATCAAACTCTGCAGGAAGTCTACTCCCCTGACTATATCCTACTTTTTTACCGTTTATCCATACATAAAAAGCAGAGGAGACTCCTCCAAAATGAATGCGTACATTCATATTACTCCAGCCAGAAGGTAGCGTAAAGTTTTTTTTATAAATGCCAACAGGATTATTGTCTTCTGGCAAATAAGGATAATTATTAGTGCCCCAGGGATGTCTGGAATTGGTATAAATTCTTAAGCCATATCCTTGCATCTCCCAATTAGAAGGAACTGAGATTTCCTCCCAATCTGCAAAAGTTTCTTTTAAGAAATTCTTGGGGCTTTCTGTAGGTTTTTTAGAAAAATTAAATTTCCAATTTCCATTAAGAGAAAATACTCTTTTGGATTTTTTCTTATCTAATGTAAGCGCATTCTTAACAGAGCCAAAAGAATACATAGTTGCTCTAGCGGGTAATTTATTGACACCTATGACCTGCGGATTTTCCCAATCGTTTTGCTGAGCTTTCAGCGGTAAAACCGCTAATAAAATAAAAATAAAAGGATATTTACTCATACTGAATTCTTAATAGAGGCTTAAAATTTCTTACAATCGAAATATATCAAACAATTATTTAGTTTTGGGTAGATTCTTACTTAATATTCTATCATAAATCATATGTTCTATATATTGGAACATATGATTTATAGTATAGAATGTGTAATGCTTCAAAGAATATTCTATTAAACTATTTTGGCCATAGTTTATTTGTTAATGTTAGTTTTTTGTGGTTTTAGATGGGTATATTAGGGAATATACAATTTTCTTATTTTTCTTTTATTACCTAATACCCATCTACTACCCTTCGTTATTGAATTCATTTTAAGTAATGGTTTTTAATCGAAAAGTTTGGTTTTTGTGCTCTAATCTACTGCCAGTTGGATTGGAACTCAAAATGTAAATTTTGTAGGTCAAAGCATTATTCAAGATAAATTCAATAGATTATAGACAGAGAGAGTTAGTAAACTATTTAGAATTATAATACGGTGATAACTAGAAGAGATTTCACATTCCCAAAACTTTTATTTTTTTATATTTGATTAGAGTGCTCTTATTGGTTAAAAAAAAGTAGTAATATTCCCTTTATGGTAATCTATTTTTTTCTTCTTAGTATACTACTATTATTTTCCTCAACTATAAAATTGACAAATAGTACGTCTAAAAATAAGTTAAAATTAAAATTTTGACTATTTGATAATTATGACGCTTAATTATGTGTAATCTCCCTTTTTTTAACGTTTTTCTTGTGAGTTTGAACATATGTTTCATCAAAATAACCATATGTTTTCAATAATAAGATGCTTTAGCGATTAGATTTGTTTAACTTTTTTTAACACTTGTAAGTTATTGACATATTACCGTAGTTCAATGCGAATTATACATCACAAGAGTTAAGAATTTACACAATCCAATCTGTCGATATTTAAGACAGATCTGACCATTTTAATTAAAGAAAAACAAATGAAAAAAAAGTATCGATTAAAAACTCATTTTAAGACAAAACTAATTGCCCTTGTTTTACTTTTAGGTAGTTGTTTTGCGTATGCACAAACTAAAACGATTTCGGGTGTAGTTACAGGACAAGATAACACACCATTACTTGGAGTTAATATAAAGGTCAAGGGTAAATCCATCGGTGCGGTAACAGATTTTGATGGAAATTATGAAATTAAGGCAGCCAGTGATGATATATTGGTTTTTACTTATATCGGTTTCATAAAAAAAGAAGTAGCGATAAATGACAAAACACAATTAAACGTTTCTCTAAGTCCAGATGTAGCAAGTCTTGATGAAGTGGTTGTTGTCGGATACGGTACTGTAAGAAGAAAAGACATCACAGGTTCTGTGGTATCTGTAAAAGCTGAAGAATTAGATAGGGTCAAAGCTGTTACTTTTGAAGGTAGTCTAGCAGCAAAAGCTTCTGGTGTTCAGGTTACACAATCAGAAGGAGGACCAGGTGCAGGATTTAAAATACGAATTCGAGGTGGTACTTCTATAAACGCTAGTAGTGAACCATTATATGTAATTGACGGGTTTCCTATTTCTGGAGAAGGTCAAACAAACAGTACAGGACTAGGAAATAGTACTACCAGTCCATTGAGTACTATTGATCCTAGTATCATTGAATCTATTGAAGTTTTAAAAGATGCTTCTGCAACCGCTATTTATGGTTCGCGTGGAGCCAATGGAGTTATTCTTATTACTACTAAACAAGGAAAAAAGGGAAGGACTAATTTAAATTTTGAAACATATACTACTATTGGTAGATTAGCTAATAAAGTAGATTTATTAAGCCCTCAGGAATTTGTAGATTATCGTAATGAATTTGCCCCATGGGATCCAAACAATAGAGATAATCCTTTTATACGCTCCTTTCGTGATAATTTTGGTAATACTTTGGATTTAAATAGCCCAGGAGTAATTCTAACAGATTGGTTGGATGAAATTTCTAGAACTGCTGTTACTCAGAGTTATAAACTATCTATGTCAGGCGGTTCTGATAAAACTTCATATGCAGGATCATTCTCTTATTTAAACCAAGAAGGAGTCATAAAAACGTCTAAGTTTGATAGATATAATGGTAATATACGAATAGATCAAGATGTAAACAATAGGTTAAAAGCTGGAATAAGTGTTAATATAGGTTTTAATAATAGAGGAGGAATCGTTTCTGCTACTAGCGAAAATGCAAATGGTAGATCAGGTATTATAGCTAACGCCTTATTGTTTGGTCCTGCTCAAGGTAATATTGATATAGATGAAGATGTAGAACTAGATGAAGATGGTCGGATACTTTCTGCCAGAGGGAACGATTTTGTAAATCCAGTAAGAAGGCTACAAGAAGATGTAAATACAGGAACTAATTTTCAAACTTTTGGGAACGTATATGTACAATATAAACTAACGGATTACCTTACATTCAAATCTTCGCTGAGATTAAATGCCTCTTCTAATAAAGGGCAAGCATATTTTACAGAAAAATTTGGATGGGGTAGGACTCGAGGAGGAATAGCTTTTGTAAATACTTCTCAAGGGAGAGGATTGACTACAGAACAAAATTTGAATTTTAATAAATCATTTGGTAAACATAGACTTAATATAACTGCTGTATATGAACAGCAAGAAGGCTCTTTTGAGAATACAGGTTTGAGTGCAAGTGGATTTGAAATCCCAGGAGTAAACTTAGATAACTTAGGGACAGCCTTAATTACAAGTCCTAATAGATCTACTTTTGTTGACAACTCTCTTCAATCATTATTAACCAGAACTCAATATGACTATTCTGATAGATTCGTTGTCAATTTTAGTGCACGCTATGATGGTTCCTCACGATTTGCAGAAGGTAGAAAATGGGGATTTTTCCCATCTGTAGGAGTAGCTTGGAAAATGTCTAACGAAAAATTCCTAAAAGACAGTAAAATTTTTAATAATGTAAAATGGAGAGCTAGTTTTGGCGAAACAGGTAATAATCAATTTGGTTCATATCGTTCATTATCTCCTGCAAGATTGGCAAGTGCTATTTTTAATGGGACGGTGTTAACAACAGGTGCAACAATAGAAAGGTTAGCAAATCAAGATTTGACTTGGGAAACTACCACGCAGTTTGATGCTGGGTTATCTTTGGGCTTATTTAATAATAGAATTTCTATAGAAGCTGATTATTATAATAAACAAACAAGAGATTTATTACTAGAAGTACCAACACCAGCAACATCTGGCTTCCCTTTTTCTTTTACTAACATAGGTGAAGTATCTAACAGAGGTGTAGAACTATCAGTAAATACGGTTAACATACAAACGGCAAATTTTAGCTGGACTTCCAATTTTAATATCAGTTTTAATAAAAATGAGATTCTTGATTTAGGAGATGCTGATGAATTTTTTGTAAGAGCAATAGGAGATAACCAAATAACAGATGATTATGTAGTTAGAGTAGGAGAATCTCTAGGAACTATTTTTGGATTACAAAATGATGGATTATATAATTACAATGATTTTGTAGAATTTGATGGATTAACAGATGCTGAGGCGGCAGAAAAACTAATACAAGATGCAGAAGCTGCAGGAGTAAATTATGATGGTCTTGATGAGCTAAACACCTACACACTTAGAGAGGGGGTTACAGCTGGAAGCCGGCCAGATAGAACCCAGTATAGACCAGGGATGCCAAAATATGTAGATCAAAATGGTGATGGAGTTATTAATTCTGATGATAGAACGATCATTGGGAGAACAGTTCCTAAACACTATGGGGGTATTACGAATAATTTCTCGTATAAAAACTTTGACCTCTCAATTCTTACCCAGTGGTCTTATGGTAATGATATTTATAATAAAAATAGAGTAAGAGGAGGAGCAACGATATTACCTTATGGTAATAAATTTGGGTATGTTAGAGATCGATGGACACCTACCAATCCTAATACTGATGTTCCTGATATAAGAGGTGATGCAGATGCAGCATTAGGAAATAACGCATTCTCTTCTTATATTGAGGACGGTTCTTATTTCAGGATCAATAACATCACTTTTGGGTATAGTTTACCAAAAGATTTGATTAAAACTATAGGAGTCAAAACATTTAGATTATATGGATCTATAGATAATGTATATATATTCACTAATTATTCTGGGTTTGATCCAGACGTAAGTGTAGGGAATAATCAATTAACTCCTGGTTTGGATAGCGATTCATATCCTAGAAGTAGAACCTTTAGGATAGGTCTTAATGTAGGTTTTTAAATAATTTAATTTTTAAAGCAAAAAAGAAAGATTAACTGTAATACATAAAAAAATGGAAAAGATTAAAATTTTGAAAATAGGAATATCTTTTTTTGTGATATTTTTATTTTTTTCTTGTCAAGAAGATTTTCTAGATGAAAATCCCACGATATTTACTACTCCTGAGCAATTATTGGTAAATAGAAAAGGAGCAGAGATTTATTTGGTAGGAGGCTATGATGCCGTTCAGAATGTAATTAGTGCTGGAGCTGGAGGAGTACCAGGAATGATGATCCATTGGGGAACTATCGGAACAGATATCGTATTTTCTCCACCTTGGGCAGGAGATCGCGCTCAGATGTGGTTGCACCAAGAAACAGCCACTAATGTAACGATTACACGTATATGGAGAGAATTATATTTTGCAGTTAACCGTGTTAATAGTGTAGTGGATAGAATTGGCGCTATGGAAGAAGATCAAATCAATACAGAAGATCAAGAAAAATTTGTTGCAGAAGCAAAGTTTCTTCGGGCAACATTGTATTTTGCACTGGTTTCTGCCTGGGAAAATGTACCTCTAATAGTAAATGAAGTAAGATCTTTAAATAATTTAGATGTAGAGCAAGCTCCTACAGAAGATGTATATAACTTTATTATTCAGGATCTACAGGCAGCAGCAGCAGTGCTTCCTGCAGAGCAAGGAGGAGGTCGTGCTACCAAAGGAGCAGCGCAATCATTATTAGGTAAAGTGTATCTGCAAATGACTGGTTTTCCATTGATGCAAACTGATAAATTCGCTTTGGCAGAAACGGTATTAAAAGAAGTAATGGATAGTAATGTTTATAATTTATTACCTACTTATCCTGAAGTTTTTGATTTAGAGAACGAACAAAGTATAGAAATGGTATTTTCAATTGGTATGGATGGGCCAGTAAATAATGAAGGAGGATTGTTAAGTACTTTTTATGGCCCTAATGGTAATGTAAACCAAGGTGGTGGATGGGGAACTTGTTTTGTACTACAGGATTTCGAAAACAGTTATGATCGTGACGATAGGCGTTTGGAAAATAACATAGCAAAGCATAATGCTAATGAATGGACACCTGATGATGGATTAAATGTCCCTAGTACCAGAACAGTGTCACCAAATAATTGGAGAGGTTGGAAATGGCATGCCGAAAAACCAAATGCTTATGCTAATAACACACCTTTTGATAACCCATATATTAGATATGCTGATGTTTTGCTAATGTATGCAGAAGCCTTAAATGGTCAAGGAACTCTTACACAAGAAGACATTAATATCACAGTAAATAGAATAAGAGGTAGAGCAAGAAATGAGAATCCTGATAGGCCTGAAGAAGAAATTGTTCCAGATATGGTATTGTCTTCTAAAGATGCAAATGCCGAAGCCATTTTAGATGAACGAAGAAAAGAACTCTGTTTCGAAGGATGGAGACGTAATGACTTAATTCGTTTTGGAAAATTTGAAGAAAAAATAATGTCTATTGATCAAACTTCAGGGAATAATGCTGGAATCCCAGGAGCTGATTATAAACCTAATAATATAAGGTGGCCAATTCCTAATCCAGAAATTCAATTAAACCCTAACTTGATACAAAATGAAGGATATTAATAACGCTTATATCGTTACAATGAAAAAATATAGCTATTATTTTTCTTTTTTTAAGAACATAATATTACTTATAACAATGTTATTGCTTGTTGTAAGTTGTGAAGAATCGAATATAAGAGACGGATTAAGAACGGTAAATTTTAAAGCTAGTGCTGATAGAACTTTAATAACCGAAGGCGAATCTATTACTTATATCGACTCTTCTCTTAGTGTAACATCTAGGAGATGGGATTTTGAAGGAGGAAATATCGATATGTCAGAGGAACAGGAAGTAGAAGTGCTTTATAATGAAGCTTCACCTTCTGAAGGTGAAGGAGCGCAGAGAAGAAATCGTGGTTTTTTAACAAATTTAGAAGTAGTACATGAAGACGGTTCTGTAGAAAGTAGATCTTTTACAGTAAGTGTATTTCAGAAAGTAGTTCCACAATTTGTTGCAGATAATACTATTGCTGTTTTTGGTAGTTCAATACAATTTGTCAATACTACAGAAGATGGAGAATCCGCATTTGCAGAAGCTAAAGAAGAAGATACAATACTATGGGAGTTTGAAGGAGGTACACCTGCTACAAGTACCCAACAAGATCCTGTAGTTACCTATAATACTCCTGGAAAATATCCTGTTAAATTAACAATATTTCGTAATATACCAGAAAGTACTGGGATTACTACTGTTAGTGATTTTATAGAAATTATTTCAGAGCCAGTTTGTGATAATTCTATCAATCTAGTCGATTGTGGAAATAATGATGGAGAAGGAGATAGTGTTGTAGGTTGGCAAGCTGTGCTCTCAGATGGTACAGATAGAAGTTTTAAGCTTTCTGTTTCAGATGAGCAGGCATCAGAAGGCGACGGTAGTATTAAATTTATGTATAACGAAGGTGATATGCAAGCATTTACTAATAATGATATTCTATTTAATGAAGTTTTTGAAGTTACTGAAGCAGGTAATTATAAAACTACTTTAGATGTATATGCAGATCTTATATCTACTACCAATCCAGATTTTGTATTAATCTTAGCATATAGGAATGCTGATGACCCTTTAACTCACATACAATCTACAGAAGCATTTAATAGACAAAATGGTGGTGCGTGGCATAGTTTAGAAAACTCTAAAAATCTTACTCCAGGAAGATACATCCTACAATTAAGAACATGGAATCCACCATGGCATCAAGATCTTGACATGAATCTTTTTATAGATAATATTGAAATTGTTAGAGAATAGAAATCAAGATGATGAAGCTAAGCATATATCGATGATATAAAATTGTATAGAATTGATTACGCCTATAATTTAAAATTTTAAAAAGCCTATTTGGAATTCCAAATAGGCTTTTTTATGTAAATTCGTCTAAAAAATGAGAATAATAGTATTTTTTTCTACGCTTATCACTTTCTTTCTAGTTAGTTGTAATGAGGGTCAGCAGAAAAAAACACAAAAAAAGACTGAGAAAAAAGTTAGTGTTGAACATGCTCCCTTGTTAAAATTGATCCCCTCAGAAAAAACAGGAATTACTTTTAATAACCATATAAAAGAAAATTTTGATCACTTTTTTGTTCTTTTCAATTATGTCTATAATGGAGCAGGAGTTGCAGTAGGTGATATTAATAATGATGGATTGCCAGATATTTATTTTACAGGGAATGAGGTACCTAATAAGCTGTACCTAAACAAAGGTGATTTTGTATTTGAAGATATTACGGATTTGGCAAACGTATCTGGAGGGAATGGCTGGCATAATGGCGTTGTGATGGCAGATGTTAACGGCGATGGCTTTCAGGATATTTATGTGTGTAGAGGCGGATGGAAAGATACAGATGAAGAACGTAGAAATCTCCTTTTTATCAATCAAGGAGATGCGACTTTTAAGGAAGAAGCCTCCAAATATGGATTAGATGATATCGGATACTCGTTAATGGCGTCGTTTTTTGATATGGATAATGACAATGATTTAGATGTATATGTAACCAATCGCCCAAATAAATTTTTCATGAATTATAAGCAAGTACTTGATGGAAAAAAAGAACAAAACCATTTATTTAGGGATAAACTCTTTGAAAATAAAAATGGAAAATTTGAAGAGATTGGGATTGCGTCAGGGATTAAAAATAATTTTGGATATGGATTAGGAGTCGCTACATCTGATGTTAATGATGATGGGAATACCGATATTTTGGTGTCGAATGATTATCTAGAGAGAGATTATTTGTATATGAATCAAGGAGGTAAAAAATTTAAAGAAGAACTTACTCAACATTTTAATCATATTCCATTCTATGCTATGGGTATTGATGTAGTAGATTTTAATAATGATGGCTTTGAGGATATTATGCAATTAGAAATGATGCCCGAAGATTATAAAAGATCAAAAACTACAATGGCATCGATGAATACTATGCTTTATAAAGATATGACCTCTAATGGATTTTATTATCAGAATATGCATAATATGCTTCATTTGAATCGAGGAAAAGGGATTTTTAGTGATGTAGGTCAATATGCAGGAGTTTCAAAAACAGATTGGAGTTGGGCTTGTTTAGGGAGTGATTTAGACAATGATGGGTATAGAGATCTATTTATTACCAATGGATTTAAGAGAGATATTTGGGATAAAGATGCTAATGCGCAATTTAAGGCTTATATGAGAGGATCTAAAGCACGTACCCATACTAAAGAACAAAAAGCAGAATATATTATCAACCTGTTTACTGAAAATAAAATTCCTAATTATATCTATAAAAATAATGGTGATCTCACGTTTTCTAACAAAGCAAAAGAATGGGGAGCAAATCAACAAAGCTTATCCAATGGTGCTGCAGTAGCTGATCTTGATAATGATGGAGATTTAGATATTATCGTTAATAATATTGATCAAGATGCATTTATATATAAAAATACTTCAGAGACGTTACAGAACAATTATTTAAAAATTAAACTTCTAGGGCCTGCAAACAATTCTACAGGTCTGGGCGCAAAAATTACAATCAATTATGAGGATAAGATTCAATATCATGAATTTAAAACGGTAAGAGGTTACCTGTCTTCTGTAGAACCCATCGTACATTTTGGTTTAGGAAAAATCACTAAAATTGATTCGATTCAGGTAGTTTGGAATGACCATAAGCAAAGTGTTATAAAAGATATTGCTACCAATCAACAAATTGATATTGACCATAAAAATTCTACAGACCATATCACAGGAAATAAAAAGAAGAAAGATCAATTGTTAATCAATAAAAGTGCAAAAGCCTTTACGTCCCCGATAGTACATGTCGAAAATGAATATGATGATTATAAAGATCAGATTCTGTTGCCTCATAAGTTATCAACATTAGGTCCTGCATTGGCTGTTGGTGATGCTAATGGAGATGGGCTTCAGGATTTTTTTATTGGAGGTAGTAAAGATCAACCTTCTCGATTAATGATACAAAAAAAAGGAAATACCTTTGTGGAGCAAAAACAATTGTCATTGGTAAATGATAAAGCCCAGGAAGATGTTTTTGCTAGTTTTTTTGATGTAGATAATGATCAGGATTTAGATCTTTATGTAGTAAGTGGAGGCAATGAATTCGAAGCAGAAAATGAATATTATCAGGATCGATTGTATATAAACAATGGAAAAGGGGATTTTGTAAAATCTGCTTCACTGCCCAAAATAGTAGGGAGTGGATCTTCTGTAGTTCCTCTGGATTATGATAACGATGGAGATTTAGATCTTTTTATAGGGAATAGACATATTCCCAAAAAATATCCAAGCCCTCCATCCAGTATGATTCTGGAGAATAATAAAGGGGTGTTCACAGATGTTACTGATGTAGTAGCTCCTGGTTTTAGGAATTTGGGGATGGTTACTTCTGCGATCAGTAGTAATATTGATACCGATGCCGATCAGGAATTATTGATTGTGGGAGAATGGATGAAAATTAGTGTTTATAAATGGAAGAATGGTAAATTCTCTGATATAACAGATACTGTTGGATTGTCTAAAACCCACGGATGGTGGAATCAAATTGAAGGTGCAGATATTGATAACGATGGGGACATGGATTTTGTAGTAGGTAATCTAGGATTAAACTATAAATTTAAAGCGTCTCCAGAAAAACCTTTTTACGTATTTGCAAATGATTATGATCAAAATGGTACTCAAGATATATTTCTGTCCAAAGAATATAATAACAAGCTAGTACCGGTTCGAGGAAAAGACTGTTCTACAGAACAATTGCCTCATTTAAAGTATAAATTCAAATCGTATAAAGATTTTGCAAACGCCGGGATTTATGATATTATCGGTAAAAACCCTGAATCTGCAATAAAATTTAAAGCTGAAACCTTTTCGAGTGTAGTGTTGGTTAATAATGGAGGTAAGTTTACGTTACAAGAATTACCTACTGAAGCTCAATTCTCCACTATTAATGGTATTGTAATAGAAGATCTTAATAAAGATGGAATTAAAGATATTGTTATAGCAGGAAATAAATTTGAAGTCGAAATAGAAACAACCCGAGCAGATGCTTCCGTGGGATTGGTAGTACTTGGAACTAAAACGGGAGCGTTTCAAACGTTGACGTACCTCGATAGCGGGTTTTTTACACCATATAATGTAAAAGGGATTAAAAAAATAAATATTTCAGGTGATAGAATGGGAGTGTTAGTAGCAGTAAATGATGGTGAGCTACAATTTTATGAGCTCAAATAAGATACAAATACTAAAAAAAAATAAAAGGTGTTCATATCATAGGATTAATGAACACCTTTCTTTTATAGTTGAATCTACTTGTCTAATTGAAGCCAGGTAGAGTTGCTCCGAGGTAGTTTATTGCTTAATAATTTTACCTACCCCAGCATCAGTTACTAAGAAATAAACTCCTTTTGTTAGATCAGAAACATCAAGAGAACCTTCGGCAGCAACTTCTTTAATAAGAGCTCCAGAAAGCGATACTACTTTATAAGTTTTGGTAATAATAGTGCTACTAATTTCTATAGTGTCAATCACAGGATTAGGACCAAATAATCCATTAATAGATGAATTATTGACCTCAGAAACACTTAATGTATTTTGTTCATTATCACTACATCCATAGGTAGGGCTCGAGGGATCAGTATCAATTGTCCCAATTTCTCCAATAGGGGTATTCGGGCATACATCCAAATCAGTACCATCTACAGCAAAAGTGTTTACTCCATCGGTATCTACGTCATTCGTAACTTCCTGGATATCTATAAAATTAAAAGGTTTTTGAGAGGTGCCATTGATAAAGTTTTGTCCCGTTTCTCCGGATTCATCATCCAATCTAAACCTGAATTGATAGAGAGCATCCATCGCACTATTATCAGCGGTAATGGGTGAATTTAACATCCAGGTGGTTCCTGCTCCATTGGTAATTTCTGTTTCTTTAGGAAAAACAATTGTCGTGCTGACAGCTGTAGAAACCCCATCAGTGTTTACAAGATCTTCAATAAAAGCACTAGAGCCAACAAATATATCAGAATATGGTGTAAAAGTAACTAGCCAAAAGTTTACTCGCAATGAAGTGATATCTATAGTAGAAGAATAGTTAAAATTGATAGTAAACTCACTACCTCTTTCTACTGTCGGAATAATAGAGACACTGTCAATATCAATTTGTATAGCAGGAGCTGGCTCGACTATTAAAGAGACAGTATTTGATTCAATAGACCCTGGAAATCCCGTACCATTATAAATCACATTTTGATCATTTACCAGTGATGGGCCAAATAAATCTAGGCTCGTAAATATAAATGTTTTGTTATACGTACCATCGCCATTATCAATGACATCAGTATCAGTTCTTTTTAGGTTTAATGTTTTACCTCCAGCAACAGCATCATTGGTAGTTGCATCTTTAAAACCGGAGAACCACGAAAATTGTGCATCATCATCTGCAAGAGCAACATTCATAAAAGTTACCTGGTAGTCAATTTCTGTAGCACCATCAGAGGCTTGAGTATTAATTTTTATGGTTGGCGAAGGTACTTTCTCAATCAGTACAGTCGTTTGCGAAAAGGCATTAGTGCTTTTTAAAAGCAGGATTAAAGCAAAAAATAAAAGATTTAGTAGTTTTTTCATATGAATTTAATGGTTTAAAATTTTATACTATAAATCTATACTGTTTTGATAAAATGTATAAGTACATATGTTTAATTATCAAGAACATATGATTTGTGGAGTATTCGGCTTTTATTATTTTTAAAATAACCATAAAAGCATTTGTTGTATAAAAACAAACATATGTATTGGAAGTCTTGAAAAAAATAAATAATCTTGGCCCATACTTTATTTTATAATCAAACATCCTAATGAACATTAAAATCAATTACACATTTATACGCATTTTGCCTCTATTAGTATTCATTTTCATAATTGTATTTAGTTGTAATACTTCTACTGAAAAAAAACCAAAAGAATCAACAGAATCTATAACTACAGAAAATAGTGTGGTAGAAAAATCGTATCAGTATACTTGGCAGAACCCTTCTTTGTCTACCGAAGAACGCGTTAACGCTTTGATAAAGGAACTAACTCTAGAGGAAAAAGCTTCGCAGATGCTTGATGTTTGCCCACCAATAGAAAGGTTAGGTATACCAGAGTATAATTGGTGGAACGAAGCATTGCACGGAGTAGCCAGAAATGGAAGAGCGACTGTATTTCCTCAAGCAATAGCATTCGGAGCTACTTTTGATGAAGCGCTAATACATAAAGTAGGAACCGCGATCTCAGATGAAGCAAGAGCAAAGTATAATGAAGCGATAAAAATAAATAATAGAAGCAGATATGCGGGGCTAACCTTCTGGTCTCCTAATGTAAATATATTTAGAGATCCCAGATGGGGACGCGGACAAGAAACCTATGGAGAAGATCCATATCTAACAGGTCGCATTGGAGTTTCGTTTGTAAAGGGCTTGCAAGGAGATAACCCAAAGTATATTAAAGCAGCAGCTTGTGCAAAACATTATGCGGTACATTCTGGCCCAGAAGAATTAAGACACGAATTTGATGCTATAGTATCCAAAAAAGACTTATTTGAGACCTATTTGCCTGCTTTTAAAGCACTCGTTCAAGAGGCTGATGTAGAAGGGGTGATGGGTGCATATAATAGAACTCTTGGGGAGCCTTGTTGTGGGAGTCCATACCTTCTTCAGGATATCCTTAGACAGGATTGGGGGTTTGATGGATATATTGTATCAGATTGCGGAGCGATAGGCGATTTTCATAAATTTCATAAAGTTACTACTACACCAGAAGAGTCTACAGCATTAGCATTAAAAAGTGGAACTAATATTAATTGCGGGAAAGTTTATAAAAATATAAAGAATGCCTTAGATCAAGGTTTGATCACAGAAAATTTACTTAATCAGAGACTAAAAGAAAATCTACTAACACGGTTTAAACTTGGGTTATTTGATCCAGTAGGAGTAAACCCTTACGATAGTATACAAGCAGATGTTATAGACTCTAAAAAGCATAGAGAAATAGCGAGAGAAGTAGCACAGAAATCAATTGTTTTGTTAAAAAATAAAGACAATGTACTTCCTTTAAAAAAAGATATTAGAACTGCTTATATCGTGGGGCCAAATGCTTCTAATGAAGAGGTGCTTCTAGGTAATTATTATGGGGTGACGAGTAATACTCAAACTATTTTAGATGGTATTGTTGGAAAAATTAGCCCAGGGACTAGTATCAATTATAAATCTGGGGTATTGCCTTTTAGAGATAATGTAAATCCGATTGATTGGTCTACAGGAGAAGCTAAACAAGCAGATGTTTGCATTGCTGTAATGGGGATTTCAGCACTATTAGAAGGAGAAGAAGGTGAGGCATTAGCTTCATCAGAAAAAGGAGATAAGAAAAACCTTAAACTTCCTGAAAATCAGATTAATTATATTAAAAAATTAAAAGAAAATAGTAAAAAACCATTAGTTTTAATACTTACCGGAGGAAGTCCTATAGCTATTCCCGAAATTCATGATCTGGTAGAAGCTATACTTTTTGTGTGGTATCCTGGAGAAGAAGGAGGGAATGCAGTTGCAGATGTTCTTTTTGGTGATGTAGCTCCATCAGGGAAACTTCCTATTACATTCCCTAAATCCGTATCGCAATTACCCCCTTATGAGGATTATAATATGAAAGGAAGAACGTATAAATATATGACAAAAGAACCTTTGTATCCTTTTGGTTTTGGTTTGTCGTACACTAAATTTGAATATAGTAACCTTGCGATTGATGATACATTTAAAGTGAGTGTAGAAATTTCCAATAAGGGAGCAATAGCATCAGAAGAAGTAATCCAATTGTATATAAGTTCACCTTTAGCAGGAACAAAAGATCCTTTGTATGATTTAAAATCGTTCAAAAGAGAAAAACTAAAACCTGGAGAGACCAAAACAATTACTTTTCAGCTTGATCAACAAATATTCAATCAATTTAATGAAGAAGGTAAAGAAGTTTTACGAGATGGGAGCTATACGATATATGTTGGTGGGGCATTACCGTCTAAAAGAAGTCAAGAACTAGGTGCTCCTATAGCAGTAAAAAAAGTGTTAGATGTAAAGAAAATGCTTTGATATAGTTTTGCTATCATAATTAGTATAATCTAAGCAAGGTTTTACAGCAAAGTTATACTGTTGCTTTTTATAATTTATATCGGTTTGTATAAGATCAGTTGCGTGTTTTAAGCACTAAAATTAGCAAATAAACCACAGATTTAAGGCTTGCGAGAACTTTCGTAAATAGGCTATAACCAATAATTAATTTTATACGGTGTTGGCGTGTCGTTTTTAGTTTATTTTAATTTTTTTTCCTAAAAATTTAGGTTCTACACCAAACATTATATCCAAATAAGCCTTTGTTCTTGCAAAGTATTCCCTAATTCGAGTTTTTAAGCCATATTTCCCACTTAAACCCGCTTTATGCAATAGAAAATTTATTACATCTTGTAGCTACCGCAAATACTAACGCTGCACTGCGTTTT
>CANLRN010000016.1 GCA_947493495.1 uncultured Aquimarina sp. | reverse complement strand
TTTCTTCTCGATTTTTTCATATGTACAGCGTTAAATTTACAATTTAAGTAGCTGTCTTAAAAATGGGGAGTATTATAGATGTTGGGTGTAGGGTGTGAGAGGTGAATTTTAAACAAAACTATTGGCTTCTCGAGAGGGGGTTAGAGGTGTGTTTTTGAGTGAGAACCTATATTAGGGACGTACCATGGAAGTTTAGGTGAGATTCTACGTTACCTACTCGACATTCATTTTCAGTAACTATTTTTAATAATAATTATTCATAGAATATAGAGGTGTTCTAAAAATGGGAAGATTACAAACTCTTTTATAGACAAACTGATACGTCGATATTGACATATAGTCTTCGCTTACTGGATCTACACCAAAAAATCTGCCTAAAGTTGGATCAGCATTACGATATTTAAAAGCAACCCAATTAAGCTCTAATTCTTCCTGTCTTTCTTGTCCCAGATATCCCCATTTTTTAGCGGAACTACTTCCTAATGAAGAAGTTACATTATTATATCCTTTGTGTTGTAGCCCAAAGGGATAATAGTTTTTTTCTTCTATAATTTCTGAACTAGCGGTAATAATTCCGTCATTATTCATATCTGTGTATGAAAGTCTTACATTGCTTAAGTGATCCTTATATTGATAGACATATTTAAAGTCAATATCATCTTTGGTTACATACCCTTCTGGATGATTGAAAAATTGTAATATATTTTTTTCATAAATATAATTACCTACATAATCTGTAGTAGTAGTAGTACCATTATCAATAATTATTTTTCTTTGCTTGACTCCCGTAGCATCATAAATAAATTTAATTATTTTACTATTAGAATTATCAAACTTAACTTCTACCGGCAAATTTAAATGATTATAAAATATTCCATTTACTTTTGAAGTGCCTATATTTTTATTTAAGTTTTTTAGCATATTACCATTTGCGTCATATGTGTATTCTATAGCTACATTAATACCATCTTTAAATCCAGTATCTATACTTCCTCCCGATAATTCTTCTACTTTAATTAATTTATTACTAGAATTATTACCAGCGTATGTATATTTCAAATTATCCATTAACCCAAAACTAGTAACTTCTATATCTCTATGGCCTCTTCTTTGAAGCCTTTTAATATTTCCATTTTTATCATAAATAATACTAGAAATATCATATTTGTTATTTTTATATCCTTTTGCCGATATAATTCTATTTAAAGCATCATACGTATACTTATAACCTCTTAAATCATTTGAGATATTATTTGTTCTCCATAAAAACTCACTAACATTACCATTGGATAATGATATATTACTTTGATTTTTTGATGTATTATAGTTCAATTTATAAGAAAATAAATCATCAGCCATATTATCTATATCGTTCATTTGTTGTAACCGGCCTTTACTATCATAGCTATAATCGATCGTTTGTAATCCTTTATTTAAATCCACAAGTACCAAATTTCTTATTCTTGCGTCTCCATCATATAAAAAAATATCTCCAACCATAGTTTTGGATATAGTTGAAACATCAGAAATATAGAACACTTCATTATTTTTTAAATAGTAAATAGTTTTATCTCTGCGCTCTATACTAAAACAATCATTAGTCACATACGTTGTTTGTATACCTTTATCAATTCCTGATTCATAGATATAAACCTTTCCTCCCTTGTTTTGAATTGCATAATTTATAGTTGAAAATGCTAGATTGTTGTCTGTATAAGATAACCCCACGACAACATTCTTCTTGCTGTGTGCTATGGAATAACTTACATACCCATCTCCAGAAATTTTATTTAAAGTAGAAAGTCCTGAATTCCAATCACTAGCCGCACTTGATTTTTTTGTAATTAGATTTTCTTGTATAGTAATATTATCACTTTTGTTTGTATAACTACTCAAACCTAGTAAATGCCCTCCTACCTCTTTTTTAATAAGTCTTCCCATAGTATCGTACGTATTTTTTGAAATAAGCTCTTTCAATTGGTTATTGATTTGCTGCTCTTGACGAATTAAATAGTTAGCATGATTATACGTATAATAGTTTTGTGTAACCACCGGGGTTTCGTTACCTCTTTTGTGTATGTTCACTTCCTTTAAGATATTACCTTCTACATCTAATGTTTTACCTATCTCATTTTTAGTTTTTAAATAATCATTTTTTGTTGTTATATATATAGGCCTTTTTTTAGTGTCATAATATATAACATTAGTGATCCACTTTGCTGTTCCTAAAACACGGGATTTACTTCCAGTTTTTAAAAACTTTGTATCATTTGTAAATGATTGTCCTGAATGTGAATACCCTATACGTACATTGTTTACTATTTTATTTATATCAAAAAAAGAACTACCTCCATATAAAGGTTCACTAGTATCAATCAAGCTACGGTGAAATACATCATCATTCTTTTTATATAAAATATAGTTCCCTGACCGTTCTACTTTAAAGACATCTCCAACTTTGTAATCAACTGTTAGTATTGATTGTGATATGCCAAATTTGTAAACTAAAACGTGTCCTTCAGAATTTAAATGAATGGCATAGTCAATTGAATTATGATGTTGATTTTTTTTACTCAAAGCAGTTAAACCTACTACAACACTTTTGTATGGTTCTGTCACAGTAAATTGTATATAGCCATCATGTTCTATTGTACCTGTAGATACAAAATTTACATCCCCTTCATATTCATTTATTTTTGTAATATTTTTACCGTTTTGCGACAATCCCTCAATAGCTTCAAAATCATAAGAAACTTTTAATTTATTAGCTGTATCCCACTTATAATCATCGTAATAATTAGTAGTATATACTTTTGATACTATAGTTGGAAAAGCTCTAGATGTGTAATATAAATCTGTAATTGTATCTAGAGGTACAACGGGACTTTTTGTTTTTTTTCTTACTTCATACAGTAAATCCGAATTACTATTAGAATGTGCAATGACATTAGCTTGTAATTCTGCTCTCTCTGCATTATCCATATATAAACCTGTATAGACTACTCTACTATTAATATCGTACTTTGTGAATAACCACTCTTTTGGAGTTTTTTCTCTTTGATTGGCATCTTGAGTTAATACTGGACGGTCTAATTTATCATAAACAATATATTCTTTACCCTTGCCTGGAATTTTCTTTTCTATTAATCTATTTCTAGAATCATACCTATATTGATAACACAATTCATCTAGTACAGATACAACTATTTGATCATTTGTATTTAAAATTTTTGACGACCCTTCAGGTGAGAGTACATATGCTAAATTGCCATAATCATCATATACATAATACGTATCGTATTCACTTTCTAAAACCTGTGTAGAATTATAATTCCGTTTTAATACAACTTGTCCTTGCTTGTTTTTAAACTCTATTGTGGTATGATCTCTTAAATCAGTTTGAGTTGGTGTCCAATTCTCATTTTTAATTATACTTTCATGTAATTCATTTTTTGAATAATAACCTCCATAATTTAATTTTGGAATACCTGATATATCTTGAAATGTGACATAAAAATAACGCACTTCATTTTCTGTATTTAACTGATCTTTTACTGTACAATTTACATCTTTAAAATAATCAGTTTCCGTATTGATAATGTCTTTACTGGTACCTTTATATCCTTTATTTACATTCTTAAAAGAAAATGAATACATTGGATCACTAGTTAACTGAAGTACAATACAAAAGATAATACTATTCAGCAAGAATTGTTTATTTTCTATCATAATTAAAACTAAATTTACCCCCCGATTCTTTCTATCTCGCTTATATAATTATCTATTTTCTTAAGGATTTTTGGTGTTTTTCTTTAGCAAAGTTTTTATTAATTACAATACTTACTTCTCGCTTAGGAATCGGGGGGATTAACTTTTTTCCTGTCGAAAACTCATACAACTTGATTGCGAATAAGCTAGTTTCTAAAGAGTGAAACCCCATATATAAACTGGGTTTGGGCTATTATTGAGTTTACATTTTTATTTTCAGATGTTATTTAGACAATGTCTTATTTAACACTGCCATGATCTCCTGGTTACCTTGCATTTTTGCATGGTCAAATGCAGTGTTACCTCTATTGTCTTTTAAACTAATATCTGCTCCATTTTGGAGCAATTCTTTTACAATATCGATATGACCAAAAGTAGCAGCATAAATTAATGCCGTTGCATTGTTATAATTCTTTCTGTTTACTTCTGTTTTATGGGCTATTAATAATTTGGCCATATCCAAGTAACCCTTGAAACAAGCTCCCATTAGTGCAGTATTTCCAGAATCATCTTGTATTTCTGTATTCGCTTTATGTTCTAACAAAAAACGCACCGTCTCTTTATTATGATTATAAACTGCTAGTATTAAAGGACTAAAACCTTTACTATTTACTTTGTTTATTATTTTTGAATTTTCTTTATACAATGCTTCTATTGCAGCTGTATTTCCTTCTCTACTATAATCAAATATAGGCTCTTGACAGTAGATAATAGTAGTGGATAATAATAGTATATAGAGTAAAAATATGTTTTTTTTCATCTTATTAAATATTATATAATTATATACGCACAGCACTCAAAACTAATAATTACATTAATTTTGAGTGTTACGTATAAAGAAATAAAGTTTCTAGTTATTAGTATTTACTTTGGTTCTGGTTTGAGTTTTGCGCAAATTCTCTTCGAGAAAAACCTAATGCTTCGGCTACTCTTATTCCATAATTTCTATCTGCTCTATAGAAATAAGTAATCATTCTTATCTGAATTCTCCTGTCTGTTACTTGCCCCAAGTCTCCTGTTAAGTTTCTGATTAAGCTATTTTTGTCTTTTTCTGATAATGATCTATAAAAATCACCTGCTTGTCCAAAATTATTTGTTTTAAGAATATTTCCTTGTGTTATAATGGTATTATTTGGAATCCTTCTTTCGGAAAATTTAAAAGCAGCGTTATCTGAAACATTTACTTTATTACTAGGTTCGTAATTTACATCTGGATTCGGAAATTTAGAATTATCTGAACTCGCAAAACTATCCGAATTGTAATTAACTACAGCATTTTTAGGTCTGTTTACTGCTATTTGTTGATTATTAGCTCCCAATCTATGACGTTGTGTATCAAAATATGAGAACAAACGGCCTTGTAACAATTTATCTTCAGATGGTTCAATACCAGGAACCAAGTTACCAGGAGCCATTGCTATTGATTCTATTTCTTCAAAAAAGTTAATAGGATTTCTATTCAAAATCATAGTACCTATTTTAATTTTTCTAATTTGATCAGCAGGCCAATCCTTAGTAGCATCTAAAGGCCAAAAATCAAAACTGTTTAAGTCTCTTGGTTTAATTAACTGTACAAACAAATCCCATTGTGGAAATCTTTTAGTAGCAATATCGTTTCTTAAACTAACCGTAGCATGTTGCCAATCCTTTGATTGTTGTTCGGCTGCTTGATCAATATCAAGGTTTATTTCACCTTGCTTACTTACCCATGTATACTTTACATACGTAACTTCACCTCTGTTATTGACCCATTTAAAACCATGTATACTGCTTCCATTCATAAACTGATATCCTTTAGGAATTCCTAAATCAGTATACAAACGAGTAATCATATGTGTTGCTTCCGGCACATTACTAAAAAAGTCAAAAAATCTATTCGGATCCTGTTTGTTGGTTACAGGAGATGGCTTTAAAGAATGTACCATATCTGGAAACTTAATAGCATCTCTAATAAAAAATATCGGCAAATTATTTCCTACGATATCATAATTTCCTTCATCCGTATAAAACTTAACAGCAAAGCCTCTTGGATCTCTTAATGTTTCAGGTGATCCTTTTCCATGAATAACGGTAGAAAAACGTACTGCTAAATCTGTTTTCTTACCATTACCTTGAAATAGTGAAGCTTTTGTAAACCTCGACATATCTGCTGTACTTACAAAATGTCCAAATGCTCCAGTTCCCCTGGCATGCACTACTCGTTCTGGTACACGTTCCCGGTCAAAAGCAGCAAGCTTTTCAATAAGATGTATATCTTCTAAAAGTACCTCCCCGGACCTACCTACTGATTTGGAGTTTTGGTTGTCTCCAACGGGAGCTCCTCCGTTTGTAGTAACTACCTGTCCGTAGATAATAGAGCAGGCAAAAATTGCGATAATAAATGTGGTTTTTTTCATTTTAAAAAGGTTTTAAGAGTTTTTGATTACAATAAAGGTATAACTTAAAATATGTATTTGCAATATTAATGCAATGTTAAAATAAGGAAAACTCGACAACTTAAATATATTGCCGCTTTAAATGATAAGGGGTATTATGTAATGACAGTTAAAGAATGGCGGCTATCGCATCTACTAGCCATATTTATTATTAATATTTACATTCCATTTCAAGGTGCAAATGGGCTCTTCGCTAAAGCCTGATTCCACTAGCCGTTTTTTGATTTGATCAAGTTTGTTTTCAAGCTTAGCCACCTTCACATGCAATTTATCCAAGTAATATATTGTTCCAAGGGATATACCAATATATATAAATAGTCTTCTGATTCAGTAGCGCATTAAACATTAAAGGTCAAATCTGCAGTAATACGATTTATAACTAAAAATTTCGCATATTCATCGTTTCTTTTTCCTTTCTACTTCGTTTAAAAAATAAACCGTAGCTATAGCTATGCTTGATTTTTTTGCCTTGCATTAAGAAAAAATAATTCAATGAATTTATACGAATTTTTTAATCACAAATCGTATAATAGCTTTAACACACCGTTGATCAGTTCCATTCTCACACGCTTCTATTTCTAATTCATTATTAAGCGAAAGTGAATACCTAATTCCATAGAATGCGAAAAAAGTATCCTTTGAATAAACAATTTTAAGCCCTTTGTCATATTCTTTTTGCTTTTTAATAAGGATGAATTTCGTTTTTCCGATTTCGTTATTTCAATAACTGAGATCCAGCTCCATTAGTAGAAGAAAAAACAATAGCACCATTAGAAAACTGCACGCCTTTTGCAATATCATTTTTAAGTAACATGGCGCCATCTGCATCAATATAATCCAAAAGAGGTGCTAACTGACATAAAGAGGATATTCCGATAGAGGATTCGGTCATACACCCCATCATTACCAAAAGATTTGCTTTTCTTGCTTTTTCGATCATTCTTAGCGCAGGAGTAATGCCTCCACATTTCATCAATTTGATATTAATGCCATCAAAAGACTTTTGACATATATCAATATCTTCTTCTCGCTGGCAACTTTCATCAGCGATAATAGGTAGCGATGATTTCTTTTTTACATCTAGCATAGCTTCTAAGGCAGATGCCTTAAGAGGCTGTTCTATAAATTCTACTCCTAATTCTTTTAAAACAATCGAATTTTGTATAGTTTCTGTTGCAGTCCACGCACAATTGGCATCTATTCTAAATACGGCATCAGTTATGGATCTTAATGCCCTAATGATTTCTATATCAGTGTCTGTTCCTAATTTGATTTTGTAAATTGGCCACGGAAATTCCTCGATTTTTTTCTTCATCACTGCAATGCTATCCATCCCAATGGTGTAATTTGTTTTGGGTATATGCAGCTCCGATCTGCTCCAGAATTGCCTGAGTGGAATTTTATTTTTTTGAGCAAACCAATCCCAAAAAGCACAATCTATAGCACAAAGTGAAAAATAGTCATGCGTAAGAGGCTTTTTTAACAACTCCCATAATTCTGAGGGATGCATTAGCGCTGCATCTGTAACCATATGAGTTACCTTTTTTATAGACGCTTCTATCTTATCTACTGTACTCTGATAATACGGATTTACAGTTGCTTCTCCATAACCTGTATAAGTGCCACAAGAAATGGAGATAATACAAGTTTTCTGTAATGCTACAGTATATCTAGAGGTTCTAAAAGGATGTTGTAGTGGGATATCAAATTTCTGTAATACAAGTTGTAGCATATGCTAAATATAAGAAAAACCTTAGCAAAATTTATCTGCTAAGGTGTACTGATATTTCTTAGTTTAATTGACTTAGATATCTAAAAACAAAGGGCTACACAAATGAATCGCATACATATAAATACGCCTTTATTTCAAGATTTATAATAGCTAATATGCCTCATCATGAACATTGGCTACCGCTCTACCACTAGGATCATTCATATTTTTAAAAGCTTCATCCCATTCTAATGCTATTTTAGTACTACAAGCTACAGAAGGCTCTTGTGGTACACTTAAGGCTGCTGCATCACTCGGAAAATGACCTTCGAAAATGGTTCTGTAATAAAATTCTTCTTTGTTTTGAGGGGTCTGTATAGGGAATCTAAAATGCGCATTTGCCATTTGCTCATCCGTTACTTCTGTTTCTACTACTTCTTTTAGGGTATCTATCCAGCTGTATCCCACTCCATCAGAGAACTGCTCTTTCTGTCTCCAGGCTACACTTTCTGGCAAATAGGATTCAAATGCCTTGCGGATCACCCATTTCTCCATTCGCTCTCCATTGATCATTTTATCTTGTGGATTGATTCGCATCGCTACATCCATAAATTCTTTATCCAGAAAAGGAACTCTACCTTCGATTCCCCAAGCTGCCAAGGATTTATTGGCGCGTAGACAATCATACATATGCAATTTGTCTAACTTACGTACTGTTTCTTCGTGAAACTCTTGCGCATTTGGCGCTTTATGAAAATACAGATATCCACCAAATATCTCATCCGCCCCTTCGCCAGAAAGCACCATTTTTACTCCCATAGACTTAATGACCCGAGCCATCAAATACATAGGTGTACTAGCTCTAATGGTGGTAATATCATAGGTTTCTAGATTATAAATAACATCTTTAATTGCATCCAGACCTTCTTGTATCGTAAATTTGATTTCGTGATGCACAGTTCCTATATGATCTGCTACTTTTTGAGCAGCAGCCAGATCAGGAGATCCTTCTAGTCCTACCGAGAAAGAATGTAATTGAGGCCACCACGCATCTTTGGTATCTCCAGATTCTATTCTTTTTTCTGCATATTTTTTGGCAACCGCAGAAGTAACAGAAGAATCAAGTCCTCCTGATAATAACACTCCATAGGGTACATCAGACATTAATTGTCTATGCACCGCGGCTTCTAGAGCATCTCTTAGTTCATCAATACTGGTTTGATTCTCTTTTACAGCTTCAAAATCAGTCCAATCTCTAACATACCATTTTTCTAATTCCCCTGATTTACTATCTAAAAAGTGTCCTGGAGGGAATAGTTCAATTTTAGTGCAAACCCCTTCAAGGGCTTTTAATTCTGATCCTACATAAAAAGTACCATTCTGATCCCATCCCATATATAAAGGAATTATCCCCATATGGTCTCTTGCAATCAGATACGAATCATTTTCTTGGTCATATAATGCGAATGCAAAAATACCACTAAGATCATCTAAAAATGCAGTCCCTTTCTCTTTATATAATGCTAAAATTACTTCACAATCAGATGCAGTCTGAAAATTGTACTTTCCTTCAAACTGTTTGCGAATATCCCTATGATTATAGATCTCTCCGTTTGCAGCTAGTATTATTTTTTTATCATCGCTAAATAAGGGTTGTTTCCCAGAAACAGGATCTACAATGGCCAATCGTTCATGTGCCATAATAACATTAATATCTGAATAAATCCCACTCCAATCAGGCCCTCTATGACGTATCTTTTTTGACATCTCTAATAATTGAGGTCTTAAGACCTCTGTTTTTTCTTTCAAATCAAAAGCACAAACAATTCCGCACATAATTTTTATATATTCTATTAATTAAGAAGTCAAAGATGATTAAATAGTTTTAAAATATAAACAATAATTAAATATTAGTTATAAAATGAAACAATATTATGTTTTTTTGAAACAAAAATAAACTAAAATGAAGTTTTGAGTAAAAAATACTAACAAGTTGATAGGAAAACATTTTATGGGTATAAAGCGAATTTTTGTAATTATAAATTTGAGGAGTCTTACTAGAAAAACATTCATTCTTTTTCTGTAGTTACAGTTTATATCAATTATGGTTTAAAAAGAAAACGAAAATTTGTTGCATTTCATTTTAACACAATTTAATGAGGGGATTAACATTTTGTATGTAAGTTCACAGATATCTTTACGCCTATTAAAAAAAATAAATTCACAGATCATGAAAAAATCACTTTTACTTGCAGTTATTATGTTTTTAGGAACAGTAACAGGCATACAAGCCCAAAAATTTAAAGGGTTACAAAAGAGTCCTACCGATATTTCTTATGCCAAGGCTGATAGAAATGCGAAACCAGAAATTAAGGTTATTTATAGCAGACCCCAAAAGAAAGGGAGAACTATGCTAGGCGACAAAGTAGCATACGGAAAAGTTTGGAGAACAGGAGCAGACGAAGCAACAGAAATAAAATTGTATCAAGATGTAAAAATGGGAGATAAGGCTGTAAAAGCAGGTACGTACTCTTTGTTTACAATCCCAGGAGAAAAAGAATGGACAATTATTTTAAGTTCTGACCTAGATGTATGGGGTGCATACTCTTATAATGAGAGTAATGATGTAGCAAGAATAAAAGTTCCAGCAGCAACAGGCGAAGAGATAGAAGCTTTCTCAATTGCTTTTAAGAAAGTAGACAAAGGATATCATATGGTAATGGGATGGGAAACGACTAGAGTTGAGGTTCCATTTTATATGTAATAGATAAGTATTAAGTAGTCTAGTGTATTAATATAATATAGTACTAGTATATATCATAAAGCGAAGATACAGATTAAGTATCCTCGCTTTTTTTATTGGATTAAAATTATTAAACATTTAATTGTTTATACAAAACAATTTTTCCTAGATTAAGACATATAGATTAGTATGCTATCCTATCATCAATGAATATAGAATGATAAGAAATACAATTGTAAGTATGAGTATTAATGATGTACCCCAAGAACTAGTGTCCTTATGTATCGAAAAATTCTTACTGATACTTAACAATTATCGAAACATGAAAAATTATCTACGCATAGCATTACTTGATGCTGCTGGTAGATCTTTTAGAAAATCCATAACAATTCTAAATGTTAATCTGAATTTAGTGTAAAATAGCCCCATAATAATATTTAATTTTAATAAGTTATACAAATATATAATCTACACAGCCTTAAATCAATACTTTTAACAATTTCAGTATTATTTTTTAGATAAAAATACATATTTTATAGATTAATGACGTAATTATTAATGTAATCAAGTGATAATATATATGTAAAATGTATTATTTTTTAACATATTCTCAATTATAATGATGTTATTTACGGTTTTTTTGTTGATTATCTATGTAAAATACCTTTTCAGCTGTTTATAATTCCTGTTTACTTATAGAAGATAATTCTTTCAATTTTTTTAAAATACAATAGAAGAGTTATATGCAAGTACTATATACTATTAAATAGTACTTTAATTTTTATAAGAACCTGCTTTTTTAGTACAAAAAAGAATTGATTATTATCCAGCTAATCTGTCAATAGAATATACACCTCCTTTTATAAGGACACAAAAAAGAGGTTATCAAACTGAAAACCTCTTTGATTACTTGCGTTTAGCATATGTAATAGTAGTACCATATTAATGGCGTATTACATGACTTGATGCTGCAGGTAGTTCTTTAATAAAATTAATTACTAATTTAAAAATAGTGTAAAAACTCCTCATAGTATATTGATTTTAAATTACTTACTGTAAATTTAACAACAATATTTTATAATTTTAAAATTAAATGTCAAAATACTTAATTTTACACATGAAATAAATAATTTAATCGATAAAAAACAAAATATTAAATTTTATTAAATATTATTATAGTATTTTTCTTTCATTTTTAATAGTATTTTTAAGGGATATTTCCCTTTTATGTATGGAATATCCGTAATATGATGTTTGCTAGTTTTAAAAAAACTCTAAAAAACGACAAAACTAGTACTATAAAAAAGCTAATTATGGAATATTCAGGTATTTATGAGTCTGTAAAGATACTTTCCATTCTGGCTTTTTCATCACATACTCAACAATTAGCGGAATTACCTTTTCTCTAACACTCCATTCGGGTTGCAGATATAATATACAATCATTAGAAACTTGAGCAGCTTGTTCTTCAGCAAATTTAAAATCATCTTTATTATAGATGATACATTTTAACTCATTTGCTTTGTTATAAATTTCTGTAACTGGCAACTTTGTTTTTTTGGGAGAGAGGCAAACCCAATCCCATGTTCCCGTTAGCGGATAAGCTCCAGATGTTTCTATATGTGTTGTAGCACCTTTGCGTTTTAGTGTATCAGTTAAGACAGTCATATCCCATGTGAGTGGTTCTCCTCCGGTAACTACAATGACATTACTATAAGCGATTGCTTTTGTTACAATAGTATTTGTATCTGTAGGAGGGTGTAGATCAGCATTCCAACTTTCTTTTACATCACACCAATGACAACCAACATCACATCCTCCAATCCTAATAAAATAGGCTGCAGTTCCTTTATGATACCCTTCACCTTGTATCGTATAGAACTCTTCCATAAGAGGAAGCATTTTACCCTCTGCAACTAACTTTTCTGTACTTTCTAGCATAAGGATGCAAAGGTAAATAATAAAAATTATGAATCACGAATTTTGGAGTGAGATTAGCTATCTATGGTTTGCTAATATCTAGCAGCAATACACTCTATTTCTATTTTAGCTCCTACAGCCAATCCACTGGCCGCAAAAGTAGTACGCGCAGGCTTTTGCGGGAAATATGTAGTATATACCTGATTAAAAGCAGAAAAATCATCAATATCAGAAAGAATTACAGTACACTTCACTACATTGTCCATAGTCATTTGATGTTGAGCTAATACCTCCTTTATATTTTCTAACACCTTTTTTGTTTCTGCTTTGATGCCTCCTGGTACTAATTTTCTTGTGGTATGATCCATTCCTACTTGGCCAGAAAGGAAAAATAGATTTCCAACCTGAACTGCATCAGAAAATGGAGCATTTACTTTTTTAGGTTCATGGGTTTTATGAAAAATAGCTGTAGGGTTAGTGTTTTCAGTTTTGCAACTAATAAGTAAAGATAGGATACAGATCAATGAGAAAAAATGTTTCATAATATAAAAAATAAGTATGCTCAATATACATAAAACAGTATCATAAATTAATCAGAAGCATATTATTTTTTTATCAATTATAGACGGATTATAAAAAACAACATCCTATTCGTTTCGCTAGAATCATTAAGATTCCTATTTTTGAATAGCTTCTTTATAAAAATTTATAATAATTATGAGTACTCATCAAGAATTTTTTGATCATATCCAAACTGGGTATACTACCAAAGGTGATTTTATAGCATTAGGTGCTGCCATGCATAATGGAGAAACGGTAACTGATGCCCATGTAAAAATCCCTTTAAAAACCCTAAATAGACATGGACTTATAGCTGGAGCTACGGGTACTGGAAAAACAAAAACATTGCAAATATTGGCAGAAAATTTAAGTGAAAAGGGAATACCTGTTTTACTTATGGATATAAAAGGAGATTTAAGTGGTCTTGCTGCTGCCAGTCCTGGACATCCTAAAATTGATGAGCGTCACGAAAAAATCGGTATTCCATTTCAGGCTAAAGATTTTCCAGTAGAAATTCTTTCTTTGTCAGAACAAGAAGGAGTTAGGCTAAAAGCTACTGTAAGTGAATTTGGTCCTGTTTTATTTTCTAGAATTCTTGATGTAACGGAAACACAAGCTGGAATTATAGCCATTATATTTAAGTATTGCGATGACAATAAGTTACCGTTACTAGATCTTAAAGATTTAAAAAAGGTATTACAGTTTGCTACCAGAGAAGGTAAAGAAGAATTAGAAAAAGACTATGGTAGAATTTCTACAGCATCTACAGGTTCTATTCTACGTAAAATTGTAGAACTAGAACAACAAGGTGCGGATCTTTTTTTTGGCGAACATTCTTTTGAGGTCAATGATCTATGTAGAGTGGATGATAATGGTAGAGGATATATCAATATCTTGAGGTTAACAGATATCCAAGATAAACCTAAACTGTTTTCTACTTTTATGCTTAGTTTATTAGCAGAAGTCTACAGTACATTCCCGGAGCAAGGCGATAGTGAACAACCAGAGCTTGTTATTTTTCTGGATGAAGCTCATCTTATTTTTAAGCAAGCTTCTAATGCATTAATGGATCAAATAGAAAATATAGTAAAACTCATTCGCTCTAAAGGTGTAGGGTTGTATTTTGTTACGCAAAACCCAACTGATGTCCCAGATGGAGTATTAAGTCAATTAGGACTAAAAGTACAACACGCATTAAGAGCTTTTACCGCTAAGGATAGAAAAGCAATCAAACTTACAGCAGAGAATTATCCAATCTCCGATTATTATGATACTAAAGAGGTGTTAACATCTTTAGGGATCGGAGAGGCATTAGTGTCTGCATTAGATGAAAAAGGACGACCAACTCCACTAGCAGCAACCATGCTTAGAGCTCCTATGAGTAGGATGGATATACTTAGCAAGAAAGAATTAGATGATCTGCTAAAAAAATCGACATTGATTGATAAATATAATGAAGATATAGATAGAGAGAGCGCTTATGAGATTTTGAATAAAAAAATAGAAAAAGCTGAAGCTGTAGAAGCTAAAGAAGCAGCAAAAAAAGAAAGAGAAAAACTAAATAAACCCGCATCTCGCTCTCGCTCAACAAACAAGAAATCAAGTACCGCAGAGAAAGCTGTTATTAAAGTACTAACCAGTGCTACTTTTATCAGAGGAGCTTTAGGTGTACTAAATAAGTTATTGAAATAATTTTCGTTATTACATAAACTAATTATTTAAATGAACTAACGATGTACCAAAAAACATTACTAATACTTCTGATTAGTATACTTTCTTTGAGTTGCCAAAAAGGAGAGAAACAAGACCCTTTCGAAATATCAAGATATAGAATTGGGTATTTAACTAATACGACCAGAATACAGCAATTAGATTCTATTTATGCAAATGACTCGATCATTAGAAAAGCTGCCGATGTGCACCTTTTGAATACTAAAGACGAAATCGAAATCTATGAAAAAGGAGGTAATAAGTTATTAATTCTCGAAGCGAGACAGAAATCTGATCCTACATCCACCATTAAAAACATACAAGTAATAGATGCTAGATATCATACTATTTCTGGCTTATCAGCTGATGGAGTGTTTAGGGATATTAAGGATCATTATACGATTTCTAAAATTAATAATACCTTAAGTGCAGCTGTAATATTTGTAGATAGTATTCAGGCATATTTAACTATTGATAAAAAAGAATTACCTAGTGAATTAAAGTTTACTACTGATGTAAAAATTGAAGCTGCAAAAATTCCTGATTCTGCCAAAATCAAGCACTTTTTGATCAGTTGGGACGAAAACTAAATTTAGCACTATGATATATGAAGTCTAAAAAATATATGGTTCAGAAATCTCCTTTTGTTGTCCCCACTGCAGATGGTAAATTAATAGAAGAACATTTTGGCGCTGCTACTGACCGAAATAAAGAAATTAGTATTGCTCATATGATTGCTCCAGCAGGTTGGAAAGAATCTTTTCAGACTCCAGAGTTCGATGAATACACCTATATTATCAGAGGAAAAAAACAATTTATTATTGAAGAAGACACGATAATTTTGGAAACAGGTCAATCGATTAAAATAGAAAAAAATACGCGTGTTCAATACGCGAACCCATTTGAGGAAGAATGCGAATATATAGCCATATGCCTTCCTGCTTTTTCTGTAGAATCTGCACATCGAGAAGCTACATGAAATCAATAATCAAAAAATATATTCCTACGCTAATAGGAAAAAGTCTGCAGTTTACATTCTTGTTTAATAAAACCAAAGCATTACGTAAGGCTTATTTGCTTTTTAGTACTCCAAGAAAAGGAAAATTAACTCCCGAGCAAGAATATTTTCTAGAAGAAGCAGAAGATGAAATAGTTGCTATTAAAAATAATCAAATCCAAACCTATCGCTGGCCGAATATGGGAGAAACCATATTAATGGTTCACGGATGGGAAAGTAATACACATCGATGGAAAACTTTAATAGAAAAACTACATCAAGAAAATTTTAATATTGTAGCATTTGATGCACCAGCACAAGGAAATTCCTCTGGAAAAATTCTAAATGTACCTTTGTATACAGATTGTTTGCAAAAAATAATAGAATTATACCGCCCTAACCATATCATAGGACATTCTGTTGGTGGTATGACCACGATCTTCCATCAATACAAATATCCAAATTCAGAAATAGAGAAATTAGTTATATTGGCTCCTCCGACAGAATTAGCTGTTATTATGAGTGACTATCAGAAAACATTGAGTTTGTCCAATAAATTTATGAATGCATTAAGTCAATATTTTAAAACTAAATTTGGTTTTTATTTCGAAGAATTTTCTACAGCCATATTTGCCAAAGACATACAACAATCAGGCTTACTTATACACGATAAATATGATAAAATAGCTCCTTATTCTGGCGCTATACAGATAAGAGATAACTGGAAAGATGTAAAGTTTATCACTACAGAAAATTTTGGACATTCTTTATATTTTGATGAGGTAGATGATATGATTATCGATTTTTTGAAAAATTAAATTTTATAATCACCTTTGCATGTGAAAAATTCTAACCTAACCAGACTTAATAAATATCTTAGTGAAGTAGGATATTGTTCCAGAAGAGAAGCAGATAAGTTGATTGATCAAGAAAGGGTAACTATAAATAATAAAGTCCCAGAGATGGGTACTAAAGTAGCTCCTGGAGATGAAGTAAAAGTTGATGGAGAAATTGTTAATACACCTAAAGAAGATCATGTGTATCTTGCCTTTCATAAACCGGTTGGTATTGTATGTACGACAGCTCAGAATGAAAAGGATAATATTATAGATTATATTAATTACCCAAAACGAATTTTTCCTATCGGTCGATTAGATAAACCTAGTGAAGGACTAATACTCCTTACTAGTGATGGTGATATTGTTAATAAGATACTTAGAGCCAGAAACAATCACGAAAAAGAATATATAGTTACAGTGAATAAATTAATTAGTCCCCTGTTTATTAAAAGAATGGGTAATGGTATACCTATCCTAGATACTGTAACTCGTAAATGTGAAGTAGAACAGATTAACAAATACGATTTTAGAATAATACTTACCCAAGGGTTAAACCGTCAGATCAGAAGAATGTGTGAATATCTAGGCTATCAAGTAATGCACCTAAAGCGAATTCGTATCATGAATATTATGCTCGATATACCTGTAGGAGAATGGCGTTACCTTACTGATAAAGAACTAGGTATTATTAATGTAGATACTGGAGATTCTATAAAAACTGAAGAAGCATCAGTTGAGAACAATCGAAAGTCCAGTAGACACGTTCATAATTCGAAATCTTTTACTAAAGAAAAAAACGATAAGAAAAACAACTTCAAAAAAAATAGTTCTAGATCAAAAGATCGAAAAAGAAAAGATAGAAGAAATTAATACATCATAAAATTAGTAAGTATGAATACGCTATCGCCATTTCATTTAGCAATTCCTGTAGATAATCTAGCATTAGCACGAGATTTTTATAAAAATACGTTAGCGCTTAGCGAAGGGCGTAGTAGTGATCAATGGGTAGATTTTAATTTTTTTGGTCATCAACTAGTGATTCACTATAAACCCAAATCAGAGATAGAAAAAAATCACCATAATAGTGTTGATGGAAAAGAAGTGCCTGTTCCTCATTTTGGTATTATTCTAGAATGGGATATCTGGCATAATTTTGCAAATATGCTATCAGATAAAAATATTCAATTTGTAATAGAACCTCATATAAGATTTAGAGGAGAGGTTGGAGAACAAGCTACTCTGTTTTTTTATGACCCCTGTGGTAATGCGTTGGAATTTAAATCTTTTAAAGACCCTTCTCAGATTTTTGCCAACTAATTAAAAAACTTAAATGAATTCTAAAAAGAAGTAAAGAAGTATGGATTTTAACAAATGAAGAATATATTTTATGAGAACAAGACTTTTTTGGATAAACAAGCGTTAAAAAGTATATTTTAAAAATATTAATAGGCAAAATAGCTGCATTTTACAGCAAATTCTTATTATATTCTGCCTCAATTTAGATTAGAACAAAATAGTAATGGAATTTATTCAGCCCCTGACGTATGGAGTGCCGTGTTTTTTAGCACTCATACTTGTTGAGTTAACGTATAGTAAAACACACGGACACGAAGATCTGTATAATTGGAAAGACTTAAGAGCCAGTGTCACTATGGGCGTTGGGTCTGCAATATTAGGCCCTTTGATCAAAACAGTTTTTTCAATTATTCTTTTTCATTATGTTTATAATGTATTTAACCCAGAAATTGATGGTGTAAGAACCAATATTATGGGATGGCAATCTTTTGGATTTGCTTGGTATGTCTGGCTACTTTGTCAATTAGCAGATGATTATACATATTATTGGTTTCATAGGCAGAACCATATGGTGAGGGCCTTGTGGGCGGCACATATAGTCCACCATTCTTCTGATAATTTTAATCTAGGAACTGCTGTTCGTAATGGTTGGTTTACTTTATTATATAAACCTTTTTTTTATATGTGGATGCCAGCTATCGGTTTTGATCCTAATATGGTGATTGTATGTTTGGGTATAGAAGCTTTATGGCAGTTTCAGTTACATTCTGTGTATATCCCTAAAATGGGAATTATCGAAAAAATATTTAATACCCATACGATGCATCAGGTACATCACGCCAAAAATGTAGAGTATATGGATAAAAATCATGGAGGATTCCTTAACATTTTTGATAAAATATTTGGTACTTGGAAAGAATTAGATGATGATATTGAGGTACAATATGGTGTAACACATGCACCTGACTCTTATAATCCGTGGGTTATATTAACGCATGAGTATAAAGATATCTGGAATGATACTAAAAAATCCAAAAACTGGTATCATAAATTCATGTACATATTCGGACCTCCTGGATGGAGTCATGACGGTAGCACACTTACCGTAAAACAAATGCAAAAAGAATTAGAACTAAAAAAAATGGCAACCTTAAAGGTTGATTAATATGATTTCCAAAAGTCCTGGATAGAGATAGAAGTAGTTTAATCTATAGAATTCTCCCTAAGTTCTGCCTTAGGTGTTACTTATAGTTATCGACTGCGCCAGGGATTATGAGTCTAGAGTCTAAACAAAAGGTCTTGGTTCTTTTAGTACAGCAGTATTGATTCTGATACCATGATGGCTCTGCCTCAAGTAGTTTAATAGATTCTATTTCTTTTTTTGTAAATTATTGCTAAAACGAGAATGATGTATAATTTAAATGTTTAAGTAATTCTACTTATGGATTATCAGGAAATTATAAAGGCGCAAAGAACTTTTTTTGATACAAATACGACCAAAGATATCTCTTTTAGAGTCAAGGAACTTAAACGCTTAAAGCATGTTTTACAAGAAAATGAATCTCTACTCTTTGATGCTATTTATAAGGATTTTAAAAAATCAGAGTATGAAACTTATACTACAGAACTAGCTATTATTTATCAGGAAATTGATCTAGCTGTAAAGAAAGTTAAAAAATGGATTAAGAAAAAAAAGGTAGCTACAGGTGTAGCAAACCTTCCGGCAAGTAGTTATGTAATCCCAGAACCTTATGGCACAATATTAGTAATAGGAGCGTGGAATTATCCATACCAATTATCATTGGTTCCTGCAATCGCTGCCATTGCTGCAGGATGCACTGTAATCTTGAAACCAAGTGAAATTCCTATACATACATCCAACGCTATGGCACAATTGATCAATCAGAATTTTGATCCACAATTTTTTAAAGTCATTGAAGGAGCAGTACAAGAAACAACAGCATTATTGAAAAATAAATTCGATAAAATATTTTTTACCGGCAGTACATCAGTTGGTAAAATTGTATATCAGGCTGCTGCCAAACATCTGACGCCAGTAACATTAGAATTAGGTGGCAAAAGCCCTGCGATCATTACAGAAGATGTACATATTGATATGACAGCTAAGCGATTAGTTTGGGCTAAGTTTCTTAATGCAGGGCAAACCTGTATTGCGCCAGATTACATTCTTGTTGCCTCATCGATACATAATCAATTGCTTGAGGCTGTACAAAAATATATACAAAAAGCAGCTTATAAAATAGAGAATCATAATTATACCCAGATCATTAACCAACGAAATTTTAATAGATTACTAGAATTAATAGATCCTGCAAAAGTATATTATGGTGGAGAGAGCACAGCGCAAGATAGAATAATTAACCCTACTGTCCTTACAGAGGTATCACTAAGTGATAAAGTGATGCAAGAAGAAATTTTTGGGCCCATTCTTCCTGTACTTGCTTTTGATAGTATTGGAGATGCAATTACAATAGTAAAAAAATTATCTAAACCATTGTCTTGTTATATTTTTACTACTAATAAAACACTTAAAAACAAGATGTTAAATGAGCTATCTTTTGGAGGTGGAGCGGTAAATGACGCAGTGATGTATTTTATGGAAAAAAACTTACCCTTCGGAGGAGTAGGGGATAGTGGTATGGGGTCTTATCACGGCAAAGCAGGATTCGAAACTTTTTCGCATTACAAAAGCATATTACAGAAATCTTTTCTGATAGAATTGGATCTAAAATATGCTCCTTATACTGCTGGTAAATTAAAATGGCTGAAGAAGCTTATTGGATAGTTGTTAAAAAATCAGAGAATCATTATACTGTCTGAGGTTTAAAAAAATCTAATAGCATTTTTTCTACAACCTCACTATCCCAAATATTTTCTATACCATCCAATTGCATGATTTTATCCATAATAGCAGCCTGTTGATTCCCTAACTCTAAGGCTTCTGCATAAGGTCGTTGTGTAAAAGTAACCCTAGTATACAAAGGAATCCATTTGCCAGAATATTTTTCTGAAAAATGCTTTTCGATTTTTTTTCGTAATAGAAATTCGGGATTTGCTGTTTTGCTACTCATCTCTATAAAATTACGATAAGACAGTTCTGCAATAGCATCGGTATTAGGTTTTCTTTTTTCTTGATAAGTTTTAAAAATTTCTTGCCAATCATCACCTTGATAGTTTTCTATAATATCATCTAGTACAGAAATATCTTCGAAACCCGCATTGATTCCCTGACCATAAAAAGGAACAATGGCGTGGGCAGAATCTCCAACTAAAGCAACCTTATCCCAATAGGTCCAGGGATAACACTTCATAGTAACCAAAGCGCTGGTTGGATTGTCTCTAAAATCCTGAAGTAGACTTGGCATTAAAGTAATAGTATCAGGAAAATGTTGTTCCCAAAATGTAGTTACCTCTACATCATTTGTTAGGTTCTCAAAAGAATTTTCACCCTCATGAGGCATAAATAGTGTGCACGTAAAACTACCGTCTAGGTTGGGCAATGCAATCAGCATAAATTTCCCTCTGGGCCATATATGTAGTGAGTTTTTATCTAGTTTATGAGTTCCATCTGCATTTGCAGGGATGTTCAATTCTTTATAACCAGCATCTAGAAAATCCTGAGAATAATCAAATCTACTTCTTCGCTGCATTTTATGACGGATTCTAGAAAATGCTCCATCACACCCAAAGATCATATCATATTGATATTCTTTCCAGATTCCTTTTTCGGTTTCTCCAGTATATATTTTAGCTTCGGGTAAATTTACATCCCATACTTTTTCATTAAACCGAAACACTACTCCAGCTTCTTCAGCTAATGTGATCATCTTACGGTTTAGAACACCTCTAGAAATCGAATATATCGCCTCTCCTTCTTTTCCATAATATTGATGATATTCGGGCTTATTATTTATATGCATAGTTCGTTTATGCATTGGAATAGCCAGTTTTCGAATTTCTTTACCAATACCAACTCTGTCCAATGCGTTCCATCCACGAACAGACATGGCTAGATTAATAGAGCGACCACTGAATTGTATTTTTCTAATGTCAGGCCTTCTGTCAAATACCGTAACCTGGTGCTTTCTTTTTTTTAGATAAATAGCTAATAATGAACCTGCTAATCCACTCCCTACAATGGCAATATTTTTTGTTTGCATATATTTTTATGATTCCAGTCTGCCTAAAGATTTAAAGGATTTTAAACCCGAATTATGCATTAGAAAATCTATTACATCTTGAAACTTCTTCAAGATATGGTGTTTTACTACAATTTTTAATTTAACCATAATGATACTATGATGAAATTAATAAATTGTCATATTTTATTGTAGTTTCAACCTTCATAACGAAGTTCTAATGCATGATACGAGTTAAAAAACCCGAGTCTTAATGTTCTAGACAAACTAGCTCTGTGTTTTAGAGCTTATGCAAACATTAAAACCTTCAACAAATGTAAAAAAATTATCAATGAATTGTTACTTAAAAGCCTTAATGGCAAATAATAATGGGTATAATTTGTTAATACGCTCATACATTCCTTGTTTGTTTTTAATCATCTTAGGAAATATATTATATGGTGATGCATCATACTCTCTCAGGTATTCGATAGTTAAACCAGCTTCAGACAATGAAGATACTACTTCTCCTAATCCGTGATTCCAACCATATTCTTTGCTGATCATATCCGCATTTGTATCCGCATAGGTGCCTTTATACTCTTCATAAATCACTTCTTTTTGAGAATATCCATATGTAATACTTGGTTTTTCTTTTTGATAGTCAAACATCCATGCAATAGGATGAAATTCAATTATGTAGAATACGCCTCCTTTTTTAAGTCGTTCTGCAATCATTCTGCCCCAAGGCTTTAGATCGGGTAACCAACCAATAACTCCATAACTGGTATATATAATATCAAATGTATCTTTTATGTAAATAGCGGTATCCAATACATTGCAGCAGGTAAATGAAGCATCTAATTGTAATTCTGTATTTAATTGTTTTGCTAATTTAATCCCTTGATCAGACAGATCGACTCCCGTACACTTTGCGCCCATTCTACTCCAGCTTAGTGTGTCCATCCCAAAATGGCACTGTAGATGTAATAATGTTTTGCCAGTTACATCTCCTAAGGCCTCAAGTTCATATTGATTGAGAGAAGAAGCTCCTTTTTTAAACCCATTTAGATCGTAAAAACTACTAGCAGCGTGTATCTCTACTTTTTTATTCCAAGTAGTAGCATTTGTTTTGAAATATTGCTTGATATCTTTAGTCATGTCGTTTGATGAATGTAAACTATATTAATATAGTATCATATGGATACGATCACAAGTAAAAATAATTTTTTTAGATAAAAAAGATATTTATGTAGAGACTTTAGTAATGCAGTTTTAATTTTTTTATATTTGCCAAATGAAGAAAAAATGGTACTTCGGGACTTTACTATCTGCACTAGCATTACTTGTTATTGTGCAGCAGCAATCCGTTGTGCCTAACCAAGAAATTGTATTAGAATTTACTAGCAGTGAGGTAAGCGCTACAGAGGTTCAAAACGCCATATCAGATGTAACGAAACAGTTACAATCTATAGGTGTACAGCATACTAGAATATCTAAAGAACTAAAAAAGGGGAAACTAAAGATCTCCTATTATAGTGACGCGGATGTAGCACTTATCAAAAGAATCCTTTCTAAGGATCAAAATGTAACATTAGGACATATTTATTATACTGGCGATGAAGGAGAGACAGAAAAATTGCCTTTAGATGAAGATCCTAAAGACTATAGTTTTGATGTACATGAGATTCAAAAAAGCACGAATTTTGATATTGATTACTCTAGAGCACAAGTTTTAGAAGTAAAACAAGAACAAAAGAAATATACGGGTGATGATTCCCATAATGTTTTCGCTATAATTGGTGGCTACGAGGGGATCAATACTAATATAAAAATCACCCAGAAAATACGAACAACCATTGCTGTTGCAATAGGTGTTACTTCATATGATGTTCCAGAAATCAGAGCTGGTCCCATTTCTTAATTAGGAATTCCTAAAACTCTATTTTTTAAGGTTATAAAGAATACTAATTTAGTATGACTATCAACTTTTTGATCAAGCTTATCAGTCTAAATACTGTGATCAAGCTTGTTTACACAATAATAAAATTAATTAACAACAATTGTCAGATCATTACTATATAATAGAAATATTTATAGGTTGCAGGTTTGACTAAAATCAACAAATAATGCAAAATAAAGGACTTGTTAGGATGTTTGCGATCTTATTTGGATTGGTATGTGTATACCAACTATCGTTTACATACTTAACATACACAAAAGAAAAAGAAGCAGAAGGATATGCGATCAATAAATATCCAGAAACTGTAGCTGATTATTCGAATCTAAGAGAAACAGCTCAACGTAGCTATTTAGATTCTATTGGCAAAGAACCAATTTTTGCCAATTATAGCTATAATGATGCTAAAAGCAAAGAATTGAATAAAGGACTTGACCTTGAAGGAGGTATTAATGTAATACTCCAAATTTCTGTAAAAGATATATTAAAAGGACTGGCCAACTATTCGAAAAACCCAGCTTTTAACCAAGCTTTGCTAGCCACAGATCAAACTCAAAAAAATAGTCAGAATACCTATGTAGAAGATTTCTTTACAGAGTTTGAAAAGATACCAGATACGCAATTGGCATCTCCAGATATTTTTGCTAATAAGAATTTAAGTGATGATATCACATTCGATATGTCTAATGATGTAGTCAAGCCAATTCTGAAAAGAAAAATTGATGAATCAGTTGTTTCAGCATTCGAGGTACTACGTAAGCGTATTGATAAGTTTGGAGTTACACAACCAAACATTCAACGACTAGGTGAGTCTGGACGTATCTTGGTAGAATTGCCTGGAGCAAAAGATGTAGATCGTGTTAGGAGATTATTACAGAGTACAGCGCAGTTAGAATTCTGGGATGTATTTAAGATGGAAGAGGTTTTTAATGTGCTAGTTTCTGCAAACAATGTATTGAAAGAAGATATAGAAAAGACGAAAAAAGATACTAAAGAAAAAATAGAGATAGCAGAATCTGTAGATAAAATTATCGATTCTACACAAGTAGATTCTACAGCCACTGATGCAGATGCCGAAATTGAAAAATTACTAGCAGATTCAGAAGATTCTACAGATGTTGAAGATCAGGTAAATCCTATTTTTGATTTATTAGCAGGTCAAGGAGGGCAAGGAGGTCCTGTTATTGCTAGAGTAGCGATAAAAGACACGGCAGAATTTAATAACTATCTTAACAACCCTAAGGTAAAATCATTATTAACAGGTGATTTGCGATATGCTAAATTTGCTTGGGGAAAACAAACCAAAGATTCTGATATTTTAGACTTATATGCTATTAAAGGAAATCGTGATAATGTGCCAGAATTAAGTGGAGGTGTAATAACAGATGCTTCTCAGACTTATGATCAGTTGAATCAGGTTGTTGTCTCTATGCAGATGGACGGTAAAGGAGCTAAGAAATGGGAAGAAATGACAGGCAAAGCGTTTACGCAACGAAGTCAAATTGCTATTATACTAGATGATATTGTATATTCTGCTCCTGGAGTTACTACTGGTGCGATAAGTGGAGGTAACAGCCAGATATCAGGAGATTTTACTGTAGAAGAAGGAACAGATTTGGCCAATGTATTGCGAGCTGGTAAATTGCCAGCATCTGCAGATATTATACAGAGTGAAATAGTGGGGCCGTCATTAGGACAAGAGGCAATTAATAGTGGTACGATGTCGTTTGCAATTGCATTGGCATTGATATTGATTTGGATGGTTTTCTATTACGGAAAAGCAGGTGTTTTTGCAGATATAGCATTGGTAGTAAATATCTTATTTATTTTTGGTGTATTAGCAGGACTAAAAGCAGTACTTACTTTACCTGGTATTGCTGGTATTGTACTAACGATTGGTATGTCGGTAGATGCCAACGTACTTATTTTTGAAAGAATTAAAGAAGAATTAGCCAAAGGCAAAATACAGAAAGACGCTATTAAAGATGGATTTAATAATGCATTATCTTCGATCTTAGATGCCAATATTACTACAGGTCTTACCGGATTAATCCTTTTCTATTTTGGGACAGGGCCTATCAAAGGATTTGCAACTACCTTATTGATTGGTATTTTGACTTCTCTGTTTACGGCAATTTTTATCACTAGATTATTTATTGATGGATATGGTAAAAATGGTAAAGAGCTAGCATTTTCTACAGCGATAACCAAAAATTGGTTTGCTAATATGAATGTTAATTTCTTAGGTAAAAGAAAGATTGCATATGTGATTTCTGCTGTAATTGTTGTAGCTGGTCTTGCCTCTTTGTTTACGCAAGGATTGGATCAAGGCGTTGATTTTGTAGGAGGTAGAACATATACGGTACGTTTTGCCAATGATGTGGTGCCTACCGATGTAGAAAAAGTATTGATAGCAGAATTTGGGAGTGCTCAAGCAAAAACCCTAGGTGCAAACAATCAATTGAAAATTACTACCAAATATAAAATCGATGAAACTGGTGAAGCTGTAGATTCTGAGATTTCTAATTCATTATTCAAAGCTTTGAAACCCTATCTTCCTCAGGGGATGGAATATCGACAATTCTCTGATGGAGCAGAAGATAAGCAAGTGGGTATTATGTCTTCTATAAAAGTAGGACCTACCATTGCAGATGATATTAAGCAAGCAGCGTTTATATCTGTAATAGGATCTCTAATTGTAGTCTTCTTATATATCTTATTTAGGTTTAGAAGATGGCAATTTAGTTTAGGTGCTGTGGCGGCAGTATTCCACGATGTATTGGTAGTATTAGGTGTATTCTCATTGACATGGAAATTTATGCCATTTAATATGGAAATCGATCAGGCATTTATAGCAGCGATATTGACTGTAATTGGATATTCATTGAATGATACCGTGGTGGTGTTTGATAGAATACGAGAGTATTTTGCAGAACATACCTCTTGGCCATTAGATAAGAATATTAATGGCGCATTGAATAGTACATTGAGCCGTACGTTGAATACCTCATTAACTACATTACTAGTATTGATCGCCATCTTTATTTTTGCAGAACCATTAAGAGGGTTTATGTTTTCATTAATTATTGGTGTGCTAGTAGGTACCTATTCATCCTTATTCATTGCAACACCTGTAATGTATGATACAGTAAGCAAAGTAGGGTTAAAAGAAAAAAAGAAGACCGAAGTTGTTGAAGAGTTAGTAAGTTAACTATACCGGATACACTCAAAATAAATTTTACAAGAAAAATCTATTGTGTCTGCAATAGATTTTTCTTTTTTATAAAAGTAATACCGTTTATTCTATAGATGTACTGTAAAAGAAAATTTATATTATACGATTTACGAATAAAAATTTCGCATCTAATGACATTCTTTTTCTACTATATTTTCTTCATAAAATGAAACAATAGCTATGGCTATTCTTTAATTTGATTCATCAATCTAGCGAAAAATCCTTGCCATTATTTTTACGAAATTCTCATCCATAAATCGTATTACATTTTCTTAAATGCAAAAGAATCTCCAATTTTTATATTCCATTGATCGAATAGGCCCGCATTGATTTCTAAGATATATAGCGCTGGTTTCTCTGAGGGAAGCGAAGTTTCGTCTAATGGTTTTGCATTTTTCTGAACACTTACAACTTTATAGTGATCATCAATAAAAATTATATCCAAAGGAATTAATGTATTTTTCATATAAAAGCTTTGCGGTTTCAATTTTTCTTGGATAAATAACATCCCTTGGTTTTTCTCCATAGATTTTCGATGCATCAAACCAGTTTCTCTTTCATAATTATTATCAGCAATCTCGATATCTAATTTCATGACCTCACTAGAAATTGTATCTTTTATGGTATATATAGAAAGCTCACCTTCTTTCTTAAATTGTATTTCTTCGGTTACAATTTTTTTATCAGTCTCTTTTTTACAAGAAGAAATAAATAAAGTAGTAGTGGCTATGAGTAGTAAAAAGATATTTTTTTTCATTATGGAAGCTTTAGAAGCTAAAAGTAGATAAAAAAGCCGCACTTCGAAAACCTGAAGTACGACTTTTTCTCAATAAACTAACCAGTACTTATTTTTACTTATGAATACTCATTCTTCTCCCCAATCAATTTTTCTGGATACCATCATAATTGTTCCAAGAATTAAGAATAAACCTATGCTACCTACTAGTAATGCGTAGTTTTCTAATTGTATAATGACAAAAATGAAAGTATATAGCGCAGCTAATGAAGCTCCGATAAGTCCCATGAACTTGAAGCTCTTCAATATTGTTTTGGAGTATGTTGCTATCAGAAGAACTACTGCGATACCTGCAATGCTATAGGCTTTTAAAAAGCTAGAGTGCTCAGAGATTGATATCAGTAACGTATAAAACATTGTCATTGCTAATCCTATCATTAGATATTGAAAAGGGTGTATATTAATTTTACTTACTGCTTGTATTAAAAAAAACACTAAGAATGTCAATGCAATGACTAGATATCCATATTTTGTTGCTCGTTCACTTTTTTGATACTCATCTACAGGGATAAATAATTTTACGCCAAATGCAGATGAGTTTATCTGTGGCAAGGAGCCAAAAAATTCTTGTTCGAACTCTCGGTTAATTTCTAGTACTTTCCAATTTGCTTTAAAACCATTTTCGGTAATGGATTTTGTCTTAGGATCAGGTAAATAGTTGCCATCAAAACTAGGGGAGGCCCAATTGGAATCTAGAGAAACATTGGTTTCTCTACCAACAGGGATAAAACGCAGGTATTCGCTACCATTCACTTTTAGATCAAGGTTAAAATTAATAGCTTTTGTTATTGGTAACGATGTTTCTTTTATAAATTTAGTTTCTAATGTATTGGTATATGAATCCTGTGAATAGCGAGATCTTAATGGATAAGACTCAGTTTCTAATGCTATTTGTAGGTTGCTTTTAATACCTTTTAGATTAGTAGAGTTTATAAGTACTGTAGCTTTATTCCATAAAATATCTGTATTTGTGATATCCTGAGATTCAAAATTGGGAATGGCAAAAGATCCTTTTATCTTCATATCTGCAGTGTATACTGCAGAGGTGTAAATACCTCGTTTTAGGTTTTCTGCATCCACATCTACATTTCCATTTATATCAAGATCATTTGGAAAGAAATATGCATTTTTTATAGATATAATATCTTCCTGAAAATAAGATTTTGTCTCTTCATTCCAGGTCTTTTTTATATTATGTGTTTGATATGGAACCTTAAGTATAGGGCCATATAATAGTACTTCATTACCCCATTTTTGATTGATTTCGCTAATGACTTCTTTTTGCCTGAGAGATCGTTCCCGAATTAAATTCTTTACATACGATAAAGGGATGAGTAATACTAGTATGAGTATACCCACCATTAACATTCTTACGGTAATTGATGTTTTGATCCATTGACCAAATGACTTTTTTCCTTTTTTAGTTTCCATAGTTTTAAAAAATTATAAAATTATTTTTGTTTTTGATAATGTTGTACTAATTGATAAGAGATGATAAGAAACCCTCCAAATCCTAGTGTAAATACCCAAGTTTGTATATGTAGAATAGGGAATAATAGTCTCTTTGCTATATCTGCTAGTATATCCAGAGGATGCTGTATCAAATCCCAGCTATTCCATCGCAAAACTCTACCTAGATATATCCCAAATCCACAGAGAAGTAAGACACAGTAAACAATTGCATATGTATTTTTTTTAGAAAATCGTTTCCGTAATAAATCCTGCATCATATGTATGGATGCAAAACCTATGAGTAATCCATTAATTGCAAATGATAAGATAAGTAATACATCAAACCAAATAGAATGTAGTGTGCTTATTCTGATATGTTGTAGATCAGTTACTATATATGGAGAATTAGGTAAAAACGCTAACCATATTATAAAGCCTGACCAGAAAAAAAAGTTGTTTTCATGTAGACGCTTATACCCCATAACAATAGTAATCATATATGGGATACAGGCTAGAAATAAATTCCAAACTAAGAATAAGAAAAAGTCTGAACCAACAGTAAAGATTCTAATAAAGAGTAATAGCACACTAAACAATACTGCTACTGCAAAACTTTTGATAAAATGTATGTTTTTATAGATAGTTTCCATGAAGTTATATGTTTTGAAAAGGAAGATTGATTACTATTAAAAAATATCCAATAGCTACAGGTATGTTTATCAAAAAGAGTACTACGGTGAGTACGTTTTCTTTATATAAATGATAGTTGATAAGACTATTGGCAATAACAGCAACAAGAGTGATAATGTTTAATGTAAAAGCGATTAAAACATAAAATATACCGATAGGGATTAATGTATCCCAATCAATCATTACGTATGATATCAATAGTATTGTACCGACTAAAAAACTTATAGTGGCAATGAATAATGCATTTTTGTTTACTGGTTGTAGTATTCTCATAATAGTTTTAATTAAGAAAGTTGTTTTTATTATTTCTGATATTTTGTTTATTAAAGTACTTTGAAATTCAAAGTTTAATAGTAAAAAAAATAGATTACTTTTTTAATAATTTTTCTATGGCTTCTACGTGTTTTTTAAAAGCTTCTCTACCTTTTTTACTGGCGCTATATCTGGTATTAGGTTTTCTACCTATAAATAATTTTTCTACTACTATATATTCTTCTTTTTCTAAAGCTCTGGTATGACTAGCTAGATTACCATCAGTTGCACCAAGTAGTTCTTTAAGTGTTTTAAAATCGGCATACTCGTTTACGACTAAGATTGACATAATGCCTAATCTAATTCGATGATCAAAAGCCTTATTTATATTTCCAATTATATTTTTCATGTGTGATCTTGAATTGGTTTTTCAAGGTTTTTTTATCGATCGTGTTTTAGATAAATCATACTACCATATATGATATGCATAATACCAAACCCTACTACCCAAAACCAAAAACCATACCCTGGATAAACAGCACAAATTAACCCTAAAATAATTTCTGTATAGCCTAGATATTTTACATTTCCTATTGTATATTTTGATGCATTGACCAATGCTAAGCCATAAAATATAAGCATTAGAGAACCTGTAAGTCCATAATGATTGCTATATATTTTTATGAGGATATAAATACCGCCTGTTATCAAAGGAATTAGAAAGGCTGTTAATAATCTCTTGGTTGTGCTATTCCACAGATATTCGTTATTTTTTTTAGCTTTTCGATTGCTTAATATAGCCGCTGTAATCACACTAAGTAGTGCTACAATTGATAAATCGATTAAGATATAATTGAATATTTCTCCATCTAGAATTAAATAATCCCGACCACTATTACTAACTAGATAATATGCAATAGCAGCACCAATCAAGGCATATATACCTGATAATATTCCTGATAATCCACTTAATAAGAAAAACCGTGATGATTTATTCATCATATCCTTAATCTCTGTAATATCTTTTAAATAATCTTCTGCGCTCATGTTAAAAGTACTTTGAAATACAAAGTAAAAATAAAATTGTAACTATTACAAGTTTTTTTGTACAAAAAGTAAAAAAATTATTGTTTCCCTAGAAATTGTGACTCTAAACTTCCTTTGGTTTCTAGATCTTCTAAGGCTTTGCCAACAACTCCTATTGGTAGTAGCGTACTGTATTTTTTCCAGAAATCAATATCATATGGCATATGATAATTAAATAAGAAATTAGAAAAATTAGCTTTGTAAATTTCATCTGGAGATAATCGATGAATACTATCTGTTTTTACAGAATTGACAACCAATTCGGATTCTGTAATTACCTTATAATCTTCGAATAAATCACCAGAGTTAGTATATTCATTAATAGCCTTAATTCTTTTTAAATACCATTTGTCTTGGTATTTTGAAAAAGAAACATAGACCTTATAATCTTTTAGACTTGTTACCCGAGTAATAAAAGCTTTTTTTGTTTTTTTTTCAATAGACTTAGGTGTTTTTAATTGCGCTGCAAATCTTCGATTTAATCTTTTTTTTGCTTTTTTGGTTAAGCGATATTGATATCCTATAATAGCTTTGTTTTCTTCATCTATAGTTATTTCTCCAAGATATTTTGCTTTTAGGCTAGTAGAGTCTTTTGGTTTAAAAGAAATAATGTAAATAGGTCTGTCATCATAAGAACTTTTACCGTATAGGGTAAAGAGGTAGTTGTTATTTATTTTGGGATCTAAAAAATCTTCTAGACGTTTTATTTTATCCGCTCCAGTCAGTCGTAATGGTCCGCCACCTATATCATTATTTTCTAACCACTTTAGATTCGAAGTATCTATAGCTATTAGTTTTTTTGACTGCTCTAAGATTTTATAGTCTTTTAGATTGTTACTTTTTCGCAGTGCAACGATTTTTGCCTGATCTCGAGTATCTGCAATAAATTCTTCTGGTTCTGGGAAAGGAACTTGATTGATGTTTTTTTCTAACCGATTAAATTGTATGTAATCTGTATTAGATATTTGGTGATCAAAATCGGGATCATACCCAGTATAATAGATGGTACTTGCTGCATCAGAAAACTTGGTGTAGTTTGTATCTGTTTTAGTAAGTTCTCTGTAATATGTTTCTAATTTTACAGGGTTTTGCGCGTAATTTTTGGGGATTAATGCGATAGCTTGATCAATAAGCTCTTTGTATTTGTTTTTTGCAGTAACTATGATTTCATCTAATGAAGTAGAGGCTGTCTGTAAGTATACTTTCTTATTAGCACCTGTAATTTTTTTTACAGTGATACTAGTATTCTCATATCCAACAAAAGAAAAAATAACTGAAGAGGATTCATATTTTTTGCTGATTGTTAATTCGAACATACCATCTTCATTAGTAATCGTACCAATTGATGTGTTTTCTACAATGACATTGGTAAAAGGTAAAGGGTCTTTGGTGTCCTTGTCTAAGACCGTAGCTTCTATGGTAAGGGTTTCAGATTTAGTTTTTTTTTGGGCAATAGATTGTGTAGTTCCTATTCCAAAAAAAGAACATATACAAATAAATAAAATGGCTAAGTTTTGCGGTTTCAATGTGATTAAATATCTTGGGGTTATTAAAATAATCAATCTAAAATACTACTTTTTATTGAATCCTGCTTTAGAATATATAGAGAATCAACCAGAACCTTATAGAACACTATTGATACATCTACAGGTCATTATCGAAAATTCGGTACCCCAAGTCTCACTGAAATATAAGTATAAACTCCCTTTTTATTATATTAATGAGAAACCCTTCTGCTATTTTAATGTAACCAAAGGCTATGTGGATATTGGATTTTGGAAGGCAAATCAGATACAGGTTCATCCAGATCATCTGGTGACAGATGGTAGAAAAATGATGAAATCTCTACGGTACTGGAAATTAGAGGATATTCAGGATCAGGTACTTATTGATATTTTGCAAGATGCAGCATCTTTATATAAGTTGTAATACCTTTTTGCACAATAGTGTATGATTATAGCCGAACAATGGTTTGCCTTATAGTCACCAAATTGCTTAATAGTTTTTCTAAATATTGGAGATCTAACATATTAGCACCGTCACTTTTTGCATTTGCAGGATCAAAATGTGTTTCTATAAATAAGCCGTCTACACCAGTAACGATACCTGCTCTAGCAATTGTTTCTATCATATCCGGCCTTCCGCCAGTAACACCACTTGATTGATTAGGTTGCTGTAAAGAATGTGTTACATCTAGAACTGTAGTTGCGTATTGTCTCATGGTTGGAATTCCTCTAAAATCTACAATCATATCCTGATATCCAAACATAGTACCTCGATCCGTAATCATAGCATTGTCATTTCCGCTATCATTAACCTTTCTAACGGCATGTTGCATGGCTTCGGGACTCATAAACTGCCCCTTTTTTAGATTTACCGTTTTTCCTGTTTTTGCAGCAGCAACTACAAGATCAGTTTGTCTAACCAGAAATGCAGGAATTTGCAAAATATCAACATACTCAGCAGCTAAATCAGCATCTTCATTTTCGTGAATGTCAGTAACCGTAGGAACTTCAAAAGTTTCACCTACTTTACGAAGAATTTTTAATGCTTTTTCATTGCCAATTCCTGTAAAGCTATCAATACGACTACGATTTGCTTTTTTGAAAGAGCCTTTAAAAACATAAGGTATTCTTAGTTTTGAGGTTATCTCTACGGCTTTTTCTGCAATGCGTAGTGCCATTTCTTCACCTTCTATAGCGCAAGGGCCTGCAAGCAAGAAAAAATTGTTGGCTTCAAGGTTTTTTAAGTTTTTAATCTTAGAAAGATCCATATGTTTTTTTTAGGAATACAAAGATAGCTCTTTTAGTATTTCAAGTAAAGTACTATTAATAAAAGAGAGTTGCTTTATAGAAAACAACTCTCTTTTATTAATAATGTTTAAGTATCTAGTTTTTTACAAACCTTTTGGTAAGCGTCAATCTTTTAGAAACAAATCTTACGAAGTACATCCCTGATGCAAAATCAGAAATATCTACAGCAAAAGTTCTTTCTTCAGGTTTTAATTGCTTAACAATAGCACCAGTAGAAGATGAAATAATAATTTCTTCAAAACTTCCTCTTGTAATTTCGATGTTTAATAAAGCGCTTGCCGGATTTGGATACAGATTAATGTTTTTAAGAGCGTTTTCTGTAAACGTATCTGGTTCGGTTTCATTCTCTGGATCTTTTGGTAGGTTAGGGCTTGACGCTCTTGTATTATCACCAGAAATTATGATTTGATCAAAATACACCTGATCATTATTTACACTTGCATCACAACGAATTCTAAATCTGTTATTAGCATTAAAATTATAGGTTCCAGAGTTAAGTACTATAGTGTCTGTAAAGAATGCTCCATTGGTAAAATCTGTTCCAGTAATATATCGACCAATTACTTCATAAGAAGATCCATTAAAGAACTCAACAAAGTAATCTTCTCCATCTTCCATATCAACCGCAAATGTTTGAAAATTAATAGAAACTTCTGTGTTTCCTGTTAAATTCAAAACTGGAGAAATAGCGTTAGAAGAAGCACTATTATCACGAAGTCGAATCGAAAAATCTCCTTCAAAGGCACGCTCACTATTATTAATTCTTGAGCAATCACTTCCACCATCTGTCCATCCATCATAACCAGTTTCAAAGAAATATGCAGCAATTACATTGCCACTTGGACTAGGGCTACCATTACCTTCTTTAAGATTAATGGTATAGTCTTCAACCTCTCCATAAGTAAAAGTTTCGCAGGATGTAGGGATTTCATTATACTTCATTGATACACGCATTCTAACAGAAGTACGTGCAGTACCAGTAGGTATCGTAAAAGTTCCTGTATTATTAGTATCAGAAGAAGGAGATTTAGAGAATACTAATTCTTCTGCATCTGTAAAATCTCCATTGTTATTATAGTCAACCCAAACAGCATATGCCTCAGCATATATGGTTCCGGTCCAGGTTGGAGTCACTGAGACAGTGTAATTTTGACCTTCAATTAAATCTGTAGAAGTTGTACTAAAGTCAGAATAAAACTGTGCTCCAGAAGTATTATCTATGGTATTTATTTGAACTCTACTAATAAATTCCTCATTTACGGTGGTACTTGCAGAATCACAATAAGTCACTGTTGGTCCATTTATGGTAGTAAAAGAAACCGTTGCACTACCTGAAATATTTCCAGCTGCATCTTGTGAAGTTACCGAAGCAGTATAGGTAGTGGATGGAGCTAGTTGGGTTACATTAAAAGAGGTATTTGCAGAAGTACCTACACTATTTCCATCTATAGAAATGTTGTATTGGGTTACCTCTACATTATCAGTAGAAGCAGTCCAGTTTAAGGTGGCACTATCAGCGGTAATGTTATTTGCGGTAAGATTAGTAGGATCGGTTGGGGCTTGAGTATCAGGAGGAGTCGAGGTGTTTTCTGAGAGCCATTCTGCAGTATTACTAGCATTTATAGCACCTGCACTGGTAAAATTACCACCTGCATACAACTTATTAGTACCGTCTGTATCTGACGCAAAACTTAAAGTATTTACTTTGATATCTACACCAACATTAGTATTTGTGCCAAGAGCCTCCCAACCTTCTATAGAACTCCATCTTGCAATATTATTTACAATGATTCTATTATTGGCGTCAATATTCGCATTGTCAAAAGCTCCAGCAGCATATAGATAAGTGCCATCATGAATTAATGAATTAACGATGTTATTTACACCATTACCAACAGAAGACCAGGATGTCGTATTTTTATTCCATCTGGCGATTCGGTTTACGGTTTGTCCTCCAGCGATAGCAAAATTCCCTCCAATATATACTTCTGTAGGGGTAACAGCTATAGCTTCTACAAAACCACTAGTTCCTGATCCTAAAGTACCCCAATTGGTTCCATTCCAGGTTGCGATTCTGTTTGCGGTATTACTTCCGGCTTCATCAAAATTTCCCCCAACATATAGGGTACCATCAGTATCAATGGCTAATGCTCTAATTTCATTATTAGTTCCAGCGACAGCAGTGGTTGCATCTCTAAGAGCAGCCCATTGACTACCATTCCATAGTGCAATATTTCTTACCGTGTTGCCATTTACAGTTTCAAAAACACCACCTACATACAGATCTCCATTATCACGTATTGCCATCGCAGCCACTGTACCATCTATTCCAGAACCTAGGGCGCTCCAATTACTACCATTATACACGGCAATGTTATTAGCAGTAACACCTCCGATCTCTGTAAAAGAACCACCAGCATATATATTTCCATTAGGAGCAATTGCCAATGCGTTTATGGTACCATTAGCACCATTACCTAAACTTTGCCACCCAGAGGTCTGATTCCAAACTGCAATGTTATTAGCACTAATTGTACCTGCTTGACTAAAAGTTCCAGCATGATAAACATTTCCATTAGGAGCAGTTACAATATCATTTACTATTCCATTAATTACTCCTTCATTTAGCGTACTCCATTGACCAATACCATTTACCGCTGTACCTGAAGGAGGTGAGGTGCCATCCACTAATTTATAGAGTTGTGCATTAGTACCATAATCACTAAAATAAAGTTCTCCATCTTCATCTAATCCAAATGAAGATACAAATTCGTTAGTGGTATTAAAGAGTAATGTTCTACTCGCATCACCGGTAGAAGGGTTATAATTTAGTACCCAAACTCTTCCGCTTACATAATCCCCAAATATATATTTTCCTTGAATATCAGGATTGAGACTGGTGATTTCTGATCCTCTATATACATACCCACCAGTAATGGATCGATCTCCTTGATTTCGGTTATAAAAGAAAACCGGAAATTCTGTGGGTTCGGATATCGTAACATTACTGTTGGCTACAGAATTAGCTTCAAAACGACTCCATCCATAATTTTTACCAGACTCAATAATATTGATTTCTTCAAAAGCATTCTGACCAACATCTGCACCCCAGCATCTTCCTGTAACTTCGTCAAAAGCAAATTTCCACGTATTGCGAATACCATAGACATAAATTTCATCTAATCCGTTGCTGCCTACTAATGGGTTATCACTAGGAATCTCATAGTTACCATTGGGTGGTGTAGGATTATTTTCTACAGGATTGCTCCCATCAAGGTCTACATCTATTCTTAAGATACTTCCAAAAACGGTGTTTTTGTTTTGTCCATTTCGTCGGGGATCATTACCGCCACCTCCATCACCAATAGAAATATATAAATATCCATCTGGACCAAAAGCGATTTTGCCCCCATTATGATTGCTATTATTTTGGTTTTTATCAAATTGAAAAATAACCTGTTCACTGTCTTCTAGAACATCATTATTATTTGATGGATTTACCGAAAACCTGGACAATACCATCCTAACAGAAATACCATTTGCTGGGCTATCTGTGGTGTAATACACATAAATATATCCATTGGAGGTATATTGAGGGTGAAAAGCAAGGCCTAGTAAGCCTACTTCTTGTCCATTTCTAAAACGTACCCGATCTGTAATATCCAAGAAATTTGAAGTATTGGTAACATTACTTTGATTCGAAAAAACCTCGATACGGCCTCTTTGTTCTACTACGAACAATCGATTAGAGCCATCATTAGCATTTTGGATTTCTGTAGGGAATTCAAAATTTATATTAGGAAAAGCGTTTTGATAGGTGATCTGACTTTGAAGAGAGATGCTTGACAATAAAAATAATAATACGGTTTGGATAGTTAGGGTTCTCATTTTTTTGGTTTTAAGATAAGTTATGTTGAATATTATAAACGTAAAAACTACCAAAAATAGTATATGAATTTTATCCCTTTGCGATGAATTCTTTAAAGAGACTTAAACCGGATTTATACAATAGAAATGTTATTACATTTTAGAACTACTGCAAATACTGGTGCTTCTCTCTATTTATTGATTTTATCATAGTGTTGTTATGCTAAAATCATAAAAGTATCGATAAGTATGATATCTTTAAACTTGATATCAAAGTTCTATTGGATATAGCCTTTGGATTTATCTTATGGTATTTTAGTACTCAAGAATTTTTTTTAGCGTTTGTAAGAAATTGCATAAAACAGGATTTCGGATACCTATTTATTTAGGAGGACATATAGAAAAATATTAGCTACAGTTTTACAATTTTTTTGGATAAACCATCATTGATAAGCACAAAATAAAGCCCACTAGAGAATTGCTCTGAAGCGATACGATAAGATTCAGAGATCATAGCCTTAGTATCTTCATAAACTACTTTACCACTACTATCTATGATACGTATGGCTACAGGATCAGTCATAGGTTGAGATATTTTACATTGAATTTCATCAGAGAATGGGTTTGGATATACAGTCACAGCAATCTCATTTTTATCAAAACTAGTTACAGATAATAGGTTTCCTTTTCCAAAAATTTGTGTCCAATAATGTGTATACCTAGAACCATCAACAGTTGCATGACCAATTCCCATTTCATTATGACCAGCGTTTAACATATTATTTAAATGCCCCCCACTGTTTACCCATTGCCTAAAAGTTGCTTCTACGGTAGCATTACCTGCTGCAATATTTTCGCCTCTAGGTGATCCTGTATATCCTTCGGCTCTTGCACGGTCACTAAAACTAGAACCATTCAATCCTGTATGACTAAAGTAGTTATTATCTCCCATATCCTTAGAATGATTAAAGGCAGCATTGTTTAGACTTGTATTTAACTGTAATGGTTGTAGACCTTCTTGAGCTCGCAATTCGTTAACTAATTGCAGCATTTCTTCCATTTCTTGGGTATTGTTTTGAGAAAATCCTTGTTGGAAAATTAGGAAAAGGGATAGTGCAGCTAAAATATTGTAAAACTTGAGTATTTTCATGATAATTATGTTGGTTAAATTTTTAACGAAAAAAAACATAATTTTATTTTACAGTACATTGAAATAATAATTGATGCTATTCATAGCTATTTGAAAACAATACCTTTCTTTGTCAGAAAAGTATAGATATTGATTAATTGACTATAAATTTGGCCGATTTTCTAGTATTACTGTTTCCTAATTGTACAAAGTAAACACCTGTACTGGCATAAGACATATCAAGCGTATATAAAAATCTACTATTGGCATCCTTTCTTATAAGATTAGATACTATGGTTTTTCCAGTTCTATCATAAACACTTAATCTTAGAGTATTATTGGCATTGATAAATTGGGTTTAACCAGGTAGCTATGCAGAAATTATGAAAATCCATATTTATTGCGTCTCAAAGCGTCATAATATAGTTTCAATGCATACTTCGAGTTTAACCCAGAAAATTCATGCTTATTTCTATTCCAAAGCCAAACCATCAGCGGTATCTGATACTACTCGAAATTGTATATCCTCAAAATTGGGTTACAATTTCTTCGGATAAAAATTCCTGCGTTTACCACATATCTTGGTGTTTTGACTTTTCATAACGAAAAACCATGAATTTTCTGGGTTAATTAGTGGTTTCATTTTTATGACACCTTTCTTTGCAAAATTTATGTAAATAAGTTGTTTATTAGTTTTGTTATTTTAGAAGTTAAAAACATCTTCAGGAATTCTTATTTAATTTCTTGTATAAGGTTTTAAAATATACCGTACATTTGCACCCTTAAATTTAGGCGTATATGACTGCTATAAAAAACATTGCGATTATTGCTCACGTAGATCACGGTAAAACTACTTTGGTAGACAAAATTATGTACCATTGTCAATTATTTCGTGAAAATGAAAATACAGGAGATTTAATCTTGGACAATAATGATTTAGAGCGCGAAAGAGGTATTACAATAACCTCTAAAAATGTTTCTGTGACTTATAAAGACACAAAGATAAATATTATAGATACTCCAGGTCACGCCGATTTTGGTGGAGAGGTAGAGCGAGTATTGAACATGGCGGATGGAGTATTGTTATTAGTTGATGCTTTTGAAGGTCCTATGCCACAAACTAGATTCGTTTTGCAAAAAGCAATTGATCTGGGGCTAAAACCTTGTGTAGTGGTGAATAAAGTTGATAAAGAAAATTGTACTCCTGATGAGGTACATGAGAAGGTATTTGATCTCATGTTTGAGTTAGGTGCAGAAGAATGGCAATTAGATTTCCCTACCGTATATGGCTCTGCTAAAAATAACTGGATGAGTGATGATTGGAAAAAAGAAACAGATAATATTGAGCCATTGTTAGATATGGTAATGGAACATATTCCTTCTCCAAAAATTGAAGAAGGGACTCTGCAAATGCTCATTACATCTTTAGATTTTTCTTCATTTACAGGTCGTATTGCTATTGGTCGTCTACAAAGAGGAATACTACAAGAGGGTATGCAGGTTTCATTAGTAAAACGAGATGGATCGATTAAAAAATCTAAAATCAAAGAACTACATACTTTCGAAGGTTTGGGAAGAATGAAAGTAGAGAAGGTAGAAGCAGGTGATATCTGCGCATTAGTAGGTTTAGAAGGTTTTGAAATTGGGGATACAGTTGCTGATATAGAAAATCCAGAAAGATTGAAAACAATTGCAATTGATGAACCCACCATGAGTATGCTATTTACCATCAATGATTCTCCATTTTTTGGGAAAGATGGAAAGTTTGTAACCTCTAGACATATTAAAGAACGTTTAGAAAAAGAATTAGAAAAAAATCTAGCACTTAGAGTTAATGAGACAGATAGTGCAGATAAATTCATAGTGTATGGAAGAGGTGTACTGCACTTATCAGTTTTAATTGAAACGATGAGGAGAGAAGGATATGAATTGCAGATTGGACAGCCACAGGTAATTATTAGAGAAATTGATGGTACCAAATGCGAACCAGTAGAAGAACTAACGATAGATCTTCCTGAGACTGTTTCTGGAAAAGCTGTAGAAATGGTTACACTACGTAAAGGAGAGATGCTTAGCATGGAAGCGAAAGGAGAACGTATGATTTGTGAGTTTTTGATTCCCTCGAGAGGAATTATTGGATTACGTAATCAATTGCTTACCGCTACTGCTGGCGAGGCCATAATGGCACACAGATTTAAAGAATACCAACCGCTCAAAGGAGATATCCCGGGTCGTATTAATGGGTCTCTAGTTTCTATGGAAAAAGGATCAGCGATACCTTATTCGATTGATAAACTACAAGAAAGAGGAAAGTTTTTTGTTGATCCCGGAGAAGATATTTATGAAGGTCAGGTGATTGGAGAAAACTCTCGCGGTGATGATATGACGGTAAATGTAACTAAGACTAAAAAATTATCGAATGTGCGTTCTGCTGGTGCTGATGATAAAGCTAAGATTGTTCCTGCAATAAAATTTTCATTAGAAGAAGCACTAGAATACATACAGAAAGATGAATATGTAGAAGTAACTCCGAATTATCTAAGATTAAGAAAAATATTCTTAACCGAAGTAGAGCGTAAAAGGAATAAAATTGTATAATTAAGATTTGTTGTAAGAGCTAGAAAATAAATACTTCTTATAAGAATCAGTTTATTCAAAAAAGAATAACAAAAAATCCCGAGTTTTCTCGGGATTTTTTTTCTAAAATTTTGGGGCAAGGTCTGGTTTCGGGGTCAATTTTATTTATGGGTTAACTAATACATTACTATTTTTCTTTTGTACTGATGCAAATATACACAGTATAACAAGCTTAAAACTTGTAAAAAACAATTAAACATCGGTAAAATACACTTTTTTATCGTTAAAAAACACAAATAAATCAATTTTATTATCAAAATATAACCTCAGAACTTAAGAGTGTTTAGTTATTTTTAACCCTATTATTCATTAGGAAATCTATTCCATCTTTGAACTGCTGCAAACACTACCGATTCACTATGTTTTTTAATCTAACCATAGGTGCTACGCTATATCATCATATCGATGGACATCCACATAATTGTTATGGCTTATTTCATATGAATAGTATAAAAAAATAAATTCTAGAGTACTGTGGGGTTTGCAATTAAGAGGGGGTAATACTTTTAATTTGTCGACATTAAATAAATTAATTACAAAAAAATAGTTGCAATTAATAAAATTCTGTTACCTTTTTATTAATAAAACAAACTAGTGATTGACTTCGTAAGCTTAGATTTAAGTACTAATAGTATGATTTATATTCTTTATACTCAAACAAAATAATTATTTTCACCACTCTAATACTATTATGCTACCTAATTATACAGTTAAGAAATATACAAAAGAAGCATATTCTTCGTGGAACGATTTTATTAAAAACTCCAAAAATGGGACATTTTTATTTCATAGAGAATTTATGGAGTATCATGCAGATCGATTTCAAGATTTTTCAGTAATGATCTATAATGATAAGACATTGATAGGTTTATTTCCTGCAAACATAGTAGATAATATAATATATTCTCATCAAGGACTAACGTATGGTGGATTATTACTCCTAGATAGTATTGGTGGAGAAAAAGTAAGAAATATACTTTTTGCGATAGTGAATTTTTATAAAAAAAATCAGATCCAAACGATTTTCATCAAGTCAATTCCTATTTTTTATCATACTAAACCAGCCCATGAATTTACTTTTTTTGTTTCTGATTTAGGAGGTAATATATATGAAAGACATCTTAATTTGGCTATTGATTATAGGTTGCCATTACGAATCCATAAGAGTAAATTGAAAAATTATGAAAAGAGAAAAAATCTTGGTTTTAGTATTGAAGAGACATTAGATTTTTCTGGTTTTTGGAACAAAGTTTTAATCCCACGTTTAGCCAAAAAACATAAGACACTACCTGTACATTCATTAGAAGAAATTTCTCTGCTTAAGAATAAATTTCCAGAATTTATCAAGCAATATACTATCCGTTTAGAAGGCCGAATTCTTGCTGGAATTACCATTTTTATTTCTAATCAAGTAGTTAAATCGCAGTATGGAGCTGTCACTAACGAAGGAGAAAAACACCGCGCCTTGGATTTTTTATTCATTTCATTAATTAAAAAATATAAAGAATTAGAGTTTGTGTTTTTTGATATGGGAACAGTTACAGAAGATAATTTTGGATTGCTTAAACAAAAAGAAGAATTAGGATGCGAGATTTACACACAAGATTTTTATAGAGTAGAGGTTTAGGTCTAGAGAATGATTAGTTATACTTTTTCCAAGTTTCTGTATACTTTTTGGCAATGTCAATATAATGGTGCTCTTTTTTAATAAATTCCCTAGCATTTCTTCCTATTTCGCCTATTAGATTAGGGTTTAGAATTAATGCTTCTAAGTCTTTTACAATTTTAGTAGTATTAGGAGATGTATCTATGGCGACAGTTGTATCTAATCGATAATATTTTTTAAAATCTTGTCCCGCACCTGTAAAAACTACTTTCCCCATAGCCATAGCCTCTAAGGCATTGTATCCTTGATCGTGTGCTTGCGCTTGATCCAACAGAATGTGAGTAGATAAAAAATGTTTGATATAATCTTTATAGGGTAAGTCCCTAGTAGTGATGACTTCAATACTATTAGGGTATTTTTGTAGCAATATAGTAAGCGCTTCCTCAAAATAGCGATTCCCTTTTTTAAGGTAATTAGCGCTATTGATTCCGTGTAAAATTTTAATTTTTTCATCCTTTTGAAAAGGAATAAACTTAATTGTATCGACATTAACTGGATTAGAGATAAGCGGTAATGTTTTTTGGGTATTTTGGTAAGCAATATGATATTCTACACTCGCAGGGATCACACCTTTGATATGAGAAAAGACAAAGTCATGAAGTACTTTTTGTTTTTTTGATACAAATTTTAATGTGTATTGATACTCTTTTTTTAGAGATGGATCATCTAATAATGGACTTACGGTACTATAATCGAATTTTCCGGATAGTAAATAAGAAATATATTGATAATCATCACCACAGGCTAATAAAAAGATATTTTTATTATGCTTAAAAAGATATTTTAAAAGTTTTTTCTCAAAATAAGGCCCAATATTAAAAGGTGTTTCATTGATCAATTGCACTACATTATAATCCACTAGAGATTTCTTATTTCTTTTAAACCGGATGAAAGTTTCTATAGAAGCGATATCAATAGTCGTAATTTTAAATAATAAAATCCTTATTTTATTAAGTAAGAAATTATTTTTTATGAAACTTCCATCTATATTAATATCCACAGGATATTTTTTAAAAACATCTCCATTACCAATAAGAGTAACCTGATGCCCAAGTTTGGTTAGACCTTCTTTCAATGAATTATGTAATCGACTATATTCTCCTACCAGTAATATTTTCATTAGAAAACTGTATAAAAAATGACATAGTGTAAGGTCTTATCTAAAAAGAAATATCTTTGCCATAAAGGTACTTGCAAATCTATTAATAATAAAAAAACAGAAGACTACAATATGTAAACTTATTTATATAGTTTTATATCGGTAGTTATATATTCGGATAATGGAGCATCAAAAATCATTTATTCCTTTTTTGGATCTTTATAAAATTAATAGACCTTATCATGAACGATTGAAAAAAAAGTTTTCTGATTTTTTAGAAAAAGGTAATTATATAAACGGTCTTCATGTAAAAAAATTTGAAGAATCTTTCGCTGATTTTTGTAGTGTTGATTACTGTATAGGAGTAGGGAATGGGTTAGATGCACTGACATTGATTCTAAAAGGATACATAGTATTGAATGAATTGAATATTGGAGATGAAGTTATAGTAGCTGCTAATACGTTTGTCGCTACGATATTATCGATCAAACAAGCAGGATTGAAACCCATACTAGTAGAACCTGATGAAGATACTTTTGTACTAACTCCTAATTGTATACAACATCATATTACCAATAAAACAAAAGCAATTGTTCCTACACATCTATATGGGCAGTTAGCGCCTATGGATGATATTACTGCATTAGCAAAAAAATATAAAGTATTAGTAATTAGTGATGCAGCACAAGCTCATGGAGCAAAAACTCAAGATGGGCGTATGGCAGGTGGCCTTAGTGATGCTTCTTCATTTAGCTTTTATCCTACTAAGAATCTAGGAGCCATGGGAGATGCGGGAGCAATAACTACTAATAATGAAAAATTAGCAAAAATTGTTCGAAGTATTAGTAATTATGGCTTTTCAAAAAAATATGTGAGTACATATGCAGGAGTAAACTCTAGACTTGATGAGATACAAGCGTCTTTTTTAGTAGAAAAATTAAAAGACTTAGAGAATACTAACCAAGTGAGGAGGAATATAGCAAAAAGATATAGTGCCGAAATCGATAACCCTAAGATCCGTTTGCCATTATGGGATGGTTCAGAAGATCATGTTTTTCATCTTTTTGTTGTTAGAGTACAAAACCGAGCGCATTTTTGTAGCTATCTAGATACTTGTGGTATCGGATATTTGATTCATTATCCTGTAGCACCACATCAACAAAAAGCATTTTCAGAATTTTCTGAACTCGTATTACCAATTACAGAAAAGATACATAAAGAAGTAGTCAGTATTCCTTTAAATTTGGGATTAGGAGATGCAGATATCGATAAAATCATTATGACACTAAATCAATACTAGTTAAGTGAATACATACTTTGATAAATTTAAAAAAAATGTATTGCTTAAAGTCAGCTCCTTTAATGCGATTGGGGTATTAGTGATGTCTATAACGAGTTTGATTAGTGCTAAGGTAGTTGCTATATTGCTAGGAGCAGAGGGCCTAGCACTTATCGGCAACCTTCGAAATGCGCTCACTACAATTCAATCATTAGGCACATTAGGGATATATAATGGAATTGTAAAATATACTGCACAGAATAGAACAAATAAAAAAGAATTAATCACCATAATATCTACTGCATTTTTTTTGTGTTTTGTAGTATCTATATGCTTATCAGTAGGCTTGTACATAGGAGCTAATTGGTGTAATGATCTTATTTTTGGTCAACACTATAATTTTGAATATGTTTTTGAGGCTCTAGCTATTGCGCTACCATTCTATACAGCCAATATGATTTGTTTAGGGATAATTAATGGCTTTTCTAAGTATAAGAAATATATTAGCATTAATATTTTTAGTAGTATTATAGGCGTATTAATAACAATAGTATTGATATGGCAATATAAGTTGGATGGTGCTTTTATAGCTATTATTGCTAATCCAGCAATTTCATTTCTGATTACAATTATAATATTGCTTAAACAGAGCGCATTCTTACAATTGATTACTATAGATAAGGTGTCTGTACAGTATATGAAGAAATTTAGCTCATATGCGATTATGGCATTAATTTCTACTACTGTGTTACCTGTAATTTTAATTAAAATTAGAAATTATATTATAGCAAATGAGGGTGCAGAAGCAGCTGGTTATTGGGAGGCAATACAGAGAATTAGTAATCAGTATATGATCTTTATTACTACATTGCTTACATTGTATTTATTACCAAAATTATCTGAGATTGATAGAAGTAAGATTTTTAAATTAGAAGTTTTCAATTTTTATAAAATAATATTACCAGTTTTTATACTTGGTTTTGGTGTTATCTATATGTGTCGTAATTGGATTATAGAACTACTATATTCTGATAATTTTCTTCCGATGGAAAGCTTATTTTCTTGGCAATTATTGGGCGATGTTTTTAAGATAGCTTCATTGGTAATAGCGTATCAATTTTTAGCCAAAAGGATGATTTGGGAGTACATAATTACAGAAATAATTTCATTCGCATTCTTATACTTTTTAAGCATATATTTAGTACATCGTTATGGATTTGTTGGGGCTTCAATGGCTCATTTTTTTAATTATGTATTTTATTTTTTACTATTAATTTTGATGTTCAGAAAATCACTTTTCGGACCTGATAGAACTATTTGATATTTGACAACTAGCACAAAAATAAAAGTATGTATTATGGTATCATCATTAGGTGTTGGTGGTGCAGAGCGGTCTAGTGCTATTTTATCTAAGATGTTAGTAGCTGCTGGTTATGATATCACAATCATAAGTATTCTAGATAAAATAGTGTATGATTATAAAGGAAACTTGATAAATCTAGGAAGACGTACTGTATTTAATGCTGGAATATATAAACGGTGGCGTAAATTTATAATTACCCGTAGGGTTATACAAAAAGAGCAATTTGATTACATTATAGATGCATCATCGAGACCCAGGTGGTTTAAGCAATGGTTTATTAATAAAATAATCTATCAAAATGTAAAAACTATTTTTGTGGTACATAATTTTAATGTAAGCAGTTATTTTCCAAACAGTAGATTTTTAGGAAAACATCTATATAAGAATGCATACCAGCTAGTAGGCGTTTCTAAAGCTTCGGTTAGGCATTTTAAACAAGAATATGGACTAAATAAAGGGATATGTATTTATAATGCTTATGATAAAATACATTGGGAGCTACTTTCAAAAGAGAAAATAGAACTACCAGCAGAGAAGTATATTTTGATGTACGGACGTATAGAAGAAGTGTCCAAAAATTATAGTTTTTTAGTTAACGCTTATGCAAAATCAAAACTTATTAATAAACAGGTGAAACTATGCATCATAGGTGATGGACCCGATAAGAATTTTGTACACAACCTAATAGAAGAATTAGGTATTGGGCATTCTGTTATATTTAAGGAATTTTGTAAAAACCCTTTTCCATATGTAAAAAATGCATTATTCACTACACTAACTAGTAATTATGAAGGGTTTCCTATGACTTTGATCGAATCATTAGCTATGGGAACTCCTGTTGTTTCAGTTGATTTTAAATCTGGCCCTTCAGAGGTTATTGTTACAGGTAAGAATGGTATATTAGTACCTTTTAAGAATGAAGAAGCATACATTACAGCCCTGAATAGAATGATAGAAGATGCTGATTTTTATCAGCAATGTAAACTTGGAACAGTCTCCAGTGTATCTCGTTTTAAAATAGAAAATATAATACCGCAATGGCAAGCATTACTTTTACCCAAAACATGATGAATAGTACAACTGTAGAAGATTGTGAGATAATCGAAATCCCAAAAATAAAAGACCCAAGGGGAAACATTGCCGTGATAGAAAAAGATGTAATTCCTTTCGAGATTAAACGAACCTACTACCTCTATGATGTACCTAGTGATGCATCGAGAGGAGGGCATGCACATAAAAAATTGTACCAATTACTAATTGCATTAAGTGGTAGCTTTGATGTGATGCTCCATGACGGGAAAAGCAAAAAAATAAGAACTCTAAACAAACCAGATAGAGGATTGCTTATAAAACCAGGTATATGGAGAGAATTAGATAATTTTTCTTCTGGATCTGTTTGCTTGGTACTCGCATCAGCTGTGTTTGATGAAGAAGATTACATTAGAAATTTCGAAGAGTTTAAACTAATCAAAAGCAGATAGTTTAATATGAAATCTAGTTAACAATTGGTTTTTGATATTTTTTAATAGCAATAATATAGATCTTGGAAGTGTTAAAATTATTTTTTGTTTATAGGTGAGGTTATTAGTATTTAATTCTGCTCTATATTTTTTAGATACATTATGATCTCCTGCCATTTTGTATAAAATGGATATCGCATATCTATTTTGATCTAAGTATTTTTTTAAGCTAGGATTTGATTGTTCAGCTTCTTTATAGGTATCCATATTCATAAAATTCCTTTTTGTTGGATTGATTTTAGAAACTCTATTGTTGGCGTCTAGCGTATAGATAGCTGTTATAAATGTTGCTAAAGCTATTGGAAACTTTAGTGCAATCCTAATCCATAAATCAGTGTCTTCACCAGCCCCGTGAGTGATGGATGTATCAAATCCTCCTAACATCTGAATAACAGTTTTAGGAACAGCACAAGCTGAGGTCCAGGCAATAGGGTCGATAGTACTTGCTTCAAAAAAATCATCGATAATCATAAGAGAGTTACTCCCAGAATCAATATGCTTAAACTGAGCAGGAAAATTTATTTTGGCAGTAAATCTTTTTTCATATGAGGTGGTATACAAGCCTGCATCCGGAAATTTTTTATAAAGTTTGCCTAGTATTTCTAAGTGATTCGGATACCAATAGTCGTCTGCATCAAGAAAAGCAATTAGTTCTCCTTTTGCCTTTTGGATTCCTAAGTTTCTAGCCTTTGAAACCCCTTTGTTTTCTGTCGAAAAACACCTGATTTTAGGATCATCAAATTCTAGAATAATTTTTTTACTCTCATCAGTAGAACCATCATTAACAATAATGATCTCATAATCCTTTTCTTCTTGTAGCAATACAGAAGTAATAGTCGCTCTAATATGAGCTTGTTTGTTATATACAGGAATGACAACAGAGAAAAAAGGCATTATTTTTTATTTTTTACGAAACAAAAATAGCCCAAACGATAGAAATCATAATATAGAATGGAGGGTTTTGAAGAGTTAAAATTTTGTGTTAGTGTATTTTTAAACCTCTTAAAAATAAACAAGATCAGTTTATCTATTCTTACATGATGTATTATATAGTATATAGATGATACTTTGAATCTGTTTTTAGACATTTTATTAGTATCGATAAGGGTAATCATGTTATCGATGGCATTTTCGGTTTTTTTGATAAAAGTATTTGCATCATCATTGGCATCATGGATTACAGGATTATCTATATGTTTAATTAAAATTCCTTCTTTGACAACCATATCGAAGAAAATAACATCCTCACAACCATATTTCTTTAAGGATTCATCAAAAGTAATGGTATTAAAAACTTCTTTTTGTATTAAGAAGTTGGAAGAACATATAATAGGGCGGTTTCTTTGTTGTTTCTCGGGCAAAGATTCTCTTTCTTTGGTATATAACCATCGCAAAGTATAGGGTTTTTCAGGACGTTCTTTTTTATAAGTCATTCCACCAGTTACTACCTTTTGATCTATATTTTCTAAATATGTTTTGATGAAATTTTTCTTCAATGGAAATGTACCAGCATCTATAAAAAGTAAAAAATCATAAGTAGCTTTTGAGGCTAATAAGTTTCTAATTGCGCTTCTCCCAATGTTCTCGGGTAACTGTATATAGGTGCAGTATGATAATTTGTGAATGGCTTTGTTTTCTTCTAGATACTGCTCAGAAGCATCATCAAAAACAAGTATTTCAAAAATGGTAGTCGTCTTTACAACCTGAGAATGTATCTCCTTAACTAATAAAAAAGCATCATAATTATAAACAGGAATCAAAATTGATAACATGAAAAGATGCTTTGGTTAGAGGTTATAATTATTTTTTTGCTCAATTTCCTAATAGAAAATTCATAGAGTACCTACAAGAGATAGCATTGTTCCTATTAGAGTTGTTGAGTTCAAATATAATGAAGATGTATTAAAAAAATCAATTGAAGTGGATGTTTACTATACGACAAGCTTATGGTATTAGAGCTTTATTAGATGTATCCTAAACAATATTACCCTTTTCGTTGTACGACTTCAAAAACTTTGTTGCCTTCACATTTTAATGTTTTAGAAGGATATTTGAGTAATAGCGCATAGTCGTGAGTTGCCATAAGTATGGTATTTCCATTTTTATTGATGTCTTGTAATACTTCCATCACTTCTACAGATGTTTGTGGATCTAGATTACCTGTTGGCTCATCTGCAAGGATTAATTCTGGATCATTGAGTAATGCTCTGGCAATAGCTATTCTTTGTTGTTCTCCACCAGATAATTGATAAGGGAATTTAAAATCCTTAGTTTTCATACCCACTTTATCTAATACGCTTTCAATCTTACTTTCCATAGCTTTCTGATCTGTCCAGCCCGTAGCTTTTAATACGAATATGAGATTATCCTTTACGGTACGATCATTTAGCAATTTAAAATCCTGAAAAACGATCCCTAATTTTCTCCTTAAAAAAGGAATTTGGTTTTCTTTAAGTGTAGTTAGGTTAAAATCTACGATGCTTCCTTCTCCTTTTTGTAATGGAATATCACCATATAGTGTTTTCATAAAACTACTTTTGCCTGTTCCCGTTTTACCAATAAGATATACAAAATCACCTTTGTTTACCTCAATATTTACATCGGATAGGATAAGATTTTCACGTTGATAAATAGAAGCATTTTTTAGGCTAAGAACAAGAGTTGACATGCGTAGAGAATCGGTGTTTAATTAATTTTAGTAAAAATAAAAAGTTTATGTACAAATGTATTTATTAAAAATGGTTTTTTATCCACGTTGATTTTGAGTATTTTTCCGAAGAATTCATAGCATTTTGTATTTTGCAATTTAACACCATTGATTTTGCTGTTTTCTTTCCAATAGTTTTTGTGTTGTATTGGTTTGTATGTAATCGATCCATAAAAATTCAAAATGTTTTTCTACTAAGTGTTAGCTATTTATTTTATTCCTTTTGGGATTGGCGTTTTTTGGCATTGATTTTTATGAGTTCTCTTATCGATTTTATGGTAGCTCAAAAAATACAACTGACTACTAATAACACTAGAAAATTAGTATTAAGTATCAGTTTATTTTTTAACATAGGGATGCTGTTTGTTTTTAAATACTTTAATTTCTTTATAGAAACGTTCGCAGAGGTTTTTTTGTTGTTCGGTAAACCAATATCACATAGCTCGTTGGCATTTGTACTTCCAGTAGGAATTAGTTTTTATACGTTCCAGACATTAAGTTATACAATCGATGTATACAAGAAAAGAATAGTACCTACTACTGATATTGTTTCTTTTTTTGCTTTTGTTTCTTTTTTTCCTCAACTAGTTGCAGGTCCTATTGAGAGGGCAACCCACTTGCTGCCACAATTTGAAAAGAAAAGAATTTTTGATTATAAAAAAAGTATATGCGGCTTACAATTGATTTTAGGTGGATTATTTAAAAAAATGGTTATCGCTGATAATTGTGCTTTGATTGTAAATAACCTGTTTGATAATTATCAAGAGTATTCTGGTAGTACGCTATTGTGTGGAGCTATCATTTTTGGATTTCAGATTTATGGAGATTTTTCTGGCTATTCTGATATGGCCATAGGGACATCCAAATTATTAGGTTTTGATTTAATGAAGAATTTTAATTTCCCGTATTTATCAAAAAATCTAATTGAGTTTTGGCGGCGATGGCATATTTCTTTATCTACCTGGTTTAGGGATTATGTGTATATTGCTCTAGGCGGAAACAGAGTATCTAATCCTAGATTAGTTTTTAATATTCTGATTGTTTTTTTACTGAGTGGGTTATGGCATGGAGCTAATCTAACCTTTGTACTGTGGGGAGTACTTCATGGAGTGGTATTACTTGTAACTATTTTTATAAATAAATATACGAATACAGAGAGATTCTTTGCACGTAAAAATTATGCATTTCTTGATCTTATTAGAATAGGGATTACTTTTTTTATAGTCACCATGGCCTGGATTTTTTTTAGAGCAGAGACGATTACAGAAGCTTTTTTGTATATAAGTAAGATTTTTTCTAATTCTCTATTTACGATGCCCCAAGGGAACAAATGGTTTTTATTGTTTTTGATAGGGTATATGTGTATAGAATGGTTGCAGAAAAAGAAAGAACATCTTCTGGATATAGACCATATTTCTTCAAAGAAAATTAGATACCTTATTTATTACACGACTGCATTTTTAATATTTTATTACGGAGGTGATTTACAAACTTTTATTTATTTTCAATTTTAAGGATGAAGGTTTTTCTAAAAAAAATAGTGATTTTTCTAATCCCAATATTACTCATTTGGGGGGCTTTAGAATATTTTTATCGAACGACAGCATCTAACTATTCATATAAGCATCAAAAAATTACTGAAAATTACAGTACGATAGAAACGCTGGTTTTAGGAGATTCCCACGCATTGTACGGTATTAATCCAGCATATTTAGATGCAAAAGCATTTAATATAGCCAATGTGAGTCAATCACTCTATTTTGATGAATTACTTTTTGAAAAACATATTGATAGTCTAAAAAACCTAAAACAACTCATTTTTACGATTAGTTATTTTAATCTAAGTCAGAAAGAAGATACTAAAGAAGATAACTGGCGAAAATATTTTTATAGTAACCAAATGGAATTAGAAGTACCAATTGTTTCTATATTTAATATTAAAAACTATAGTTTGTCACTTACTCGTAGATTTAGTAGCTCCTTAGAATTTATCAAAGACTATTTTGATAAGGGGACACACGTAAAATGTGATAAGAATGGATGGGGAAACATCTATAATGTGAGTAGCGATATTGATCTATGTAAAAATGGATTAGAAAGAGCGAGAATGCATATAGATGGATCACTAGATTTTGAACGAAATCTTGCTAGAATCCAATCTGTCATTGATTATTGCAAAAAAATAAGCTGTACTGTTTATTTAGTGGATCTACCAGTGCATAGCTGTTATTTGAGTGCCTTAAACATGAAAAAATTGAAAAAGATCACAACAAGTTGTCAAATATTAGAAAGTGCTAATTCTAATGCAAAGTATATCAATCTGAGAGCAGATTCTAGATTAGAAGACACAGATTTTTATGATGCGGATCATCTGAACCCAAAAGGCGCAAAAAAATATACAAAAATCATAAATGAGATACTAACCAATCCAAAAAATGAGCCCTAATGTAATTATCTCTAAAATGTTTCGTTATTAAGATGAAGATTAGGGTATCTTTAACACAAAAATTATTCACGGGAAGCGATATTTACTCTTTTAAAAATTTGGTCAAGGCCAATCCTTGAAATTTCTAGTAATCAGATATTCTGGTATATACTATAATATCTAAATTTTAAAGAAATATATGAATAAGCATATCATACTAATGCTCTTTGTCGCGATCCTATCCTCTGCGATTAATGCGCAGCAATCTGCAATTTACACTAATGAATTAGTACTTTTTAATCAAGCATTAGAATTGTATAATAATAAACAGTTTTTAGCTGCTCAGAATCTATTTGATAAAGTACGTGATAGTGTAGATGATGAAAATATAGATGCTGAATGTACGTACTATATTGCTAATTGTGCAGTATGGCTTAATCAAAAAGGGGCAGATGGATTGATGGAGGATTTTGTTACAGAATACCCTACCAGTATTAAGCGTAATGCTGCCTATCTGGATGTAGCTAATTACTATTTTGACAATGGTAAATATGCATATGCGCGTAAATGGTATGATAAGGTAGATGAAGGCAATATGAATCGTTCTCAGAAAGAGAAATTTAATTTTAATAACGGATATGCCTATTTTAAGATTCAACGATTTAATGAAGCTAAAAAATTTTTAAACAAGGTTGCAGAATCTGATGAATATGGAGCACAAGCTAAATATTATTTAGGATTTATAGCCTATGAAGGTGATAATTACCAAGAGGCCGATAAACTTTTTGATGAGGTAAAAGATCTGGATCAATACAATAAAAATCTATCGTATTTCCAGAGTGATATGAATTTTAAATCTGGAGAGTTTCAGAAAGCTATTGATGATGGTCTAGGACAATTACCCAATTCAAAACCATCCGAAAAATCAGAACTCAATAAAATCATAGGAGAAAGCTATTTTAATCTAGAACAATATGATAAAGCAATTCCATATCTAAAAGGATATAAAGGAAGAAAAGGCAAATGGAATAATACAGATTATTATCAATTAGGCTATGCCTATTACAAAGGAGGAGATTATACCAATGCCATATCAGAATTTAATAAAATTATTGGTGGGAGTAATGCCACTGCTCAGAATGCATACTATCATCTAGCAGAATCATATCTTAAATCTGATAAAAAGCAAGAAGCATTAAATGCTTTTAAGAATGCGTCAGAGATGGAGTTTAGTGCAGAGATCCAAGAAGATGCTCTTGTAAATTACGCAAAACTAAGTTATGAGATAGGAAACTCATATGAACCTGTATCCAAAGTATTACTTAGATATATAGACACCTATGGAAATGCAGAGCATAAAAGTGAAATAGAAGAACTATTAATCAGCTCATATATTACTTCCAAAAATTATAAAGAAGCTATGGAATTGCTAGAAGGCAGTCGTAAGTTCGAAGACAAGGCAGTATATCAGAAGGTTGCCTTTTTTCGTGGAATAGAATTATATAATGAAGGTAATTACCCTGATGCAAAAAAGTATTTTGAAAAATCGCTAACACAACAGACAGATCCTAAATATACAGCAAAAGCAATCTATTGGAATTCAGAAAGTGATTACTTGCTAAATAATTATGATGAAGCATTAGTTGGTTTTAAGCAATTTAGTGGTAGTGCAGAGGCTAATTCTACTACCGAGTATGAACATATAAATTATAATTTAGGATATACCTATTTCAAATTAAAACAATATAAGCAGGCAGCTAATTTTTTTGACACATATACTAAAAAAAGTAGTGTAGATGAAGTGCGATTAACAGATACCTACCTAAGACTTGGAGATAGCCATTTTATTACTAGTAATTATTGGCCAGCCATGGAAGCTTACAATAAAGCAATAAAAAAAGGAGGAGCCGATGCTGATTATGCACACTATCAGAAAGCAATAAGTTACGGGTTTGTAAAAAAGAATGATAAAAAAATAAGTGATTTAGAACTTTTTCTAAAAAAATACACTCGATCTACTTATAGAGATGATGCTATATTCGCATTAGGGAACACCTACGTAGCAGAAAATAATACACGCCGCGGGATCGAAGTCTATGATCAATTAATCAGAGAAGTTCCTAGAAGTTCTTACGTCCCTAAAGTGCTATTAAAACAAGGTTTGATATACTATAATGGAAATCAAGGCGATAGAGCACTGACTAAATTTAAAAAAGTAGTAGCAGATTTTCCGGGAACAGACGAAGCCGTACAAGCCGTAAATACAGCAAGATTAATATATGTAGATTTAGGAAGAACTAGCGAATATTCGGATTGGGTAAAAGGCTTGAGCTTTGTAGATGTTACAGATGCTGACCTAGATAATACGTCATATGAAGCGGCCGAAAAACAATTCCTAGAAGGAAGTGCAACGGCAGCTATTACAGGTTTTCAAAAATATTTAAACGAATTTCCCAAAGGATTACATGCCTTAAAAAGTCATTTTTATCTGGCAGAATTATTATATAAAAAAGGTGATAAACAAGAAACCATAACACATTATCAATATATAGTACAGAATGAGCGTACAGAGTATACAGAACAAGCTCTTGTGCAATTATCGCAGATATATTTAGAAAATAAAACCTACGAAAAAGCGATTCCTATATTAGAACGACTAGAAAAAGAAGCAGATTTTCCTCAGAATATCATATTTGCACAATCTAATCTGATGAAAGCACATTATCAATTAGTACATTATCAGGAGACTATCCAGTATGCAGAAAAAGTATTAGAAAATCCTAAAATACAAAACGATGTAAAAAGTGATGCACAGATATTTATAGCCAGAGCAGCGTTGCAAACATCTGATGATGTCAGAGCCAAAAAAGCATATGCTGAGGTACAAAAAATAGCAACAGGAGCACTAGCCGCCGAAGCATTATACTATGATGCATTCTATAAATACAAAGATGGGGACTATAAAACATCTAATGAAGCAGTACAAAAATTAGCCAAAAACTATTCTGGCTATAAATTATATGGTGCTAAAGGATTGGTCTTGATGGCAAAAAACTTTTACAGCTTAGGAGATGCATATCAAGCAACGTATATCTTAGAGAGTGTTACTAAAAATTTTAATGACTATCCAGATGTGGTTAGAGAAGCAAAATCTGAGCTTAGTAAAATCAAAACCGAAGAAGCAAAAACGAATTCATCTATCCAAACCGAACAGTAATAATCAGTTGTAAAATAAAATATCTTATGTTTAGATATAAAAATAAAATGAACAGATCTTATAAATATCTGAGACCTGCGAAATGTATAATAGCCTTATTTTTTTTATTCTTCATTTTTTCTTTGGATATCATAGCCCAAGAAAAAGAAAAAGAAGAGGAGACTATAGAAACCGAAAAATTAGTCATAGTAAAAGCATATACGCCTACAATTAGTGATGCTTTTAAAGTAAAATCAACTCCTATCCTTAATGATTCTGTGACCCAAAAAAAGAAACAGATTAGGTATAGTATATTTTCAGTTCCTGTGGCTTCTACATTTACCCCTGCAAAAGGAAAAGCAGCAAATATTGATAAACCTAAACGGATTCCTCTATATGACAATTATGCAACGCTAGGATTTGGTAATTTCACATCTGCCTTAGCAGAGTTCTACAGTAATTTTCAGATAGATCGCACCGATAATATAGGGTTATATCTACATCATAATTCATCACAAGGCGGTATTAAGGACGTACTACTAGATGATAAATTCTATAATACCTTTTTAGACCTTAATTATACCTCTCGTACCAAAGATTATGTATATGGCATAGAAGTAGGAGCAGAACACCAATTGTACAATTGGTATGGTTTGCCAGAAATCCCTGTGCTAACAGATCAACAGATTGATGCTATTGATCCAACTCAAAATTATTTTGGAGCTAAAATTGGTGGAAAATTCGAGTTTAAAGACCTTTATTTCAGAAAAGTGACGGTAAATTATCGATATTTTGGAGATGCCTTAAAATCTAAAGAAAATCATTTTAAGATCACTCCAACCTTAGAGTTTGAAGTAGGAGATGAACTGATTACCACTAATTTTAATGTTGACTTTCTTAAAGGAAATTTCGAAAGAGAATTGCAAATAGGAGTAGAGAATGATTATCAGATTTTAAATTTAGGAATACACCCAAGCTTACTAATATTAAGAGATAATCTTACTGTAAACCTAGGAGCAGAAGTAGTATACAGTGTAGATAGCAAGAACAATGATAATGATCTATTTATTTATCCAAAGGTGACTGCATCTTACAGGCTATTAGACGAGTTCGTAATTGCATATGGGGGGTTAGAAGGAGGGCTAAAACAAAATACTTATCGAGATGCTGTGCAAGCAAATCCATATGTATCGCCTACATTACGATTAACACCTACTCATAATCAGTTTGATGGATATGTAGGGCTAAAAGGTAAAATATCTGATGTAGTAAGTTATAATTTTAGAGGTGGATACGCCTCAGAGAATGATAAACCTCTCTTTATTAACAATAGAGCAACGGCTTTACAATTACAAGGATACGACTTTGGTAATTCGTTTTCGTACAGATACGATGACATTACTACCCTAAGCGGATATGGCGAATTAAATTTTAATATCAATAAAAAATTTAAACTAGGGACCTCGATCGAGTATTTTGATTATACTACAGAAGATGAGCAAGAAGCTTGGAATTTGCCAGACATAAAAGCATCCATTTTCTCAGATTATCAGATCACAGAAAAATGGTTTGCTGGAGCACAATTATTTTATGTAGGTGAACGAAAAGATATCAATAATGTAGTCATTTTTACGCCACCCACTCCAGAAGCTACTATAACTCTGGATAGTTATTTTGATGCCAATGTAAATCTGAGATACCGATTTAATGAAAAATTATCAGTTTTCTTAAAAGGGAATAACCTAATAGGAGAGAATTATGAGCGTTGGACTCACTTTCCTGTTCAAGGAATACAAGTATTAGGAGGTGTAACGTATAAGTTTAATTATTAATCATTAATCATTGTATTACTACCTATAAGTATACTTGAGATAAGTTCAATTTATAAAGAGTTAAGATAGCTCATAAGGGAAGATAAATTTGTAACAGGATTAACTCTCTAGGAGTAAATATAGTATAAAGCTATTTTTAAGGTAGCTCTATAGTATTGAAGAATGTTAACATACTATAATACTTCTTTTTGCGTTCCAGAACAACACACATAGATACATCATAAACTCAAACTAATGAAAATCTTTACCAAAACGTGTACTGTATTTACAGTATTAATTACTTTTTTTAGTATACAAGCCCAAGTTACATATGAATCAGCATTTCCTAATGTTGGTTTTGAATTTCCTATAGAAATACAATCTCCCTTAGATGGTACAGACAGGATGTTTATCGTAGAGCAAAGAGGACGAATTAAAGTATTTCCTAGAAGAAGAAATGTCACTCCGAATCAGGTTAGTACATTTCTTAACATTACAGATCGAGTACGTTTTATAACAGGACAAGAATTAGGGTTATTAGGGCTTGCTTTTCATCCAGAATTTGATTCTAATGGCTATTTGTATGTGTATTATACAGCTAATAGTCCAGTACAAGGAGTATCTGTGAGAATAGTATTATCAAGATTCTCAGTAGACCCTACGAACAATAATCGAGTAGATCCTGATAGTGAATTGGTACTTTTTAGATTTGATAAAAATCAAAGAAACGGAAATCACAATGGTGGTAAAATCGCTTTTGGACCAGATAATTATCTGTATATTTCCTTTGGAGATGGTGGTGGAGGTAATGACCCTAGAAGAAATGCACAGAATATCAATACTGTTTTTGGTAGTATTTGCCGTATTGATGTAGATGTAGATGGAAGTAATCCAATAGAAACTAATCCTACTTTACCTAATGGTAATTATGAGATCCCTAGCGATAACCCTTTTGTAGGGAGAAATGGATTGGATGAGATTTATGCATATGGGATTAGAAATACTTGGAAATTTTCTTTCGATACCACTACAGGTAGGTTATGGGGAGCGGATGTAGGTCAAGGTGTTTTTGAAGAAATAAACCTTATAGAAAATGGAGGGAATTATGGTTGGAATCGTTTTGAAGCTACCAGTGTAGCAAATAGTAGAACTACTATAAATGGACCTACTACCTTTCCTGTATTTTCATATGATCATTTAGCAGGTGATGTTTCTATAACAGGAGGATATGTATATAGAGGATCTAAAGTGACAAGTCTAAGTCCTGATATTACTTCTAAATATATTTTTGGAGATTATGTAAGTGGTAGAGTATGGGTACTAGATTATAATCCATCTACAGGCGATGCTAGTAGCACACTACTTTTTAAGACCTCAGGAGAATTTGTTTCCTCTTTTGGAGTCGATAAAGATGGAGAACTATATTTTAGTGATTATGGTAGTAATTCTAAACTTTTTAAGCTGGTAGATGGTGCTTCTGCTCCTTCAGGGACTGCCGTAAATGGTATTGGAGAGTGGGAAGCATTGAATCAAGGTATTAATGGTACTATACGAGCAATAGAAACAGATGATGCCGGAAATGTATACCACGGAGGAGCTTTTAATCAAGCAGGTACTGTAGCAGTAAATAATATTGCTGTATGGAATGAAACTTCTGGATGGGCAGTATTAAATGGAGGAGCCAATGGTACTATAAATGCTTTAAAAATTGCTCCTAATGGGAATTTATACGCTGGAGGATCTTTTACAGAAATAGGAGGAGTAGCTGCTAATAATATAGCTGTATGGGACGGAAGCTCTTGGCAAGCTTTAGGGCCCGGTATTGATGGCACCATACTCGCAATGGAAATAGATGAAAATGGGAATGTATATGCTGGAGGAGTTTTTGAAACAATTAATACAGGAACAACAGCTAGAAATATTGCATTTTGGAATGGGAATCAATGGGTTGCATTAGCAGATGCTGCTACATCTGATGCAGGAACGAATAATGAGATCAGATCTCTAGAAATAGATAGTGATGGGATTTTATATGTTGGAGGAAATTTTGATGAAGCTGGAGGAAATATAGCGAATAGAATTGCAACCTGGAATGGAACAAATTGGGGGACATTAGGTGAAGGAACTAGTGGTTTTGTAGAAGCAATTGTCGCAACTTCTTCAGCTGTTTTTATAGGAGGAAACTTTGCACTTGCAGGTAATAACACAGTCAATCGTATTGCGCAGTGGAATAAATCTTCCTCTAGTTGGAACATCATAGGTAGTGGAGTAAATAACAATGTAACTTCTTTGCTTCATGACGGAGCCTATTTGTATGCTGGAGGAGCTTTTAATACAGCAGGAATAAGCGCTAATAATGATATTATAGTTAATAATATTGCCCGATGGAGTGAATCAAATAGTTGGGAGGCAATGGGTACAGATACTAATGTAGGAGTGGATGTTAAGATAAATGCTATGGTTTTTTCCAAGGATACTACTATTGATAGTATAAAAATATTTGCAGCTGGAAACTTTTCTACAGCAGGAGCTATTACTGCAAATAATACCGCACATTGGATATTAGAAAATGAAAATACATTAGGTATTACAGATGTTATTAATTCTAATAAGGTGCTTTTTTATCCTAACCCGACAAATGGAGTTTTACACCTTCCTAAGGATTATGAATGGATATTAATAAATGACTTAGGACAACTTATTAATACTGGAAATGGATCTTCAGTTGATTTATCAACATTTCCAAAGGGGATGTATTTCCTAAAAACAGAAGAAGGACCGATTATTAAGGTACTTAGAGAGTAGTACCACCACCATTTCTGTTCTAATGTTATAAGAGTTTTTCTTATGAGTAAATTTAAACTTCAGACGGTGTTATAAATAAGGAATTATTCGAAATTTTCATATTCAAAAGGACTCATGCATAAGAATGGGTGCATCTTTTCTAATACATCCTAAAAAAATGATATTAGCAATTACCAATTAAAAACTGTATTTTTTATGGGTAATTGGAAATACAATGAATATGAAAAGAGTTGCGTTTTGGATCCTTTTGGGATCTATGGCTACAAGTGCTCAAGAAAACTTCAAAGTATATTATGAAGAAGCAGAAAATGGATATAAAATATATGCCGATAATGGAGAGTATAGCCCCGTATCTTTAGAAATAAATTTTGAGATAGACAATTTAACATCCAGTATTGGTGCCACAAAAATCATTGAGGTTCCGGAGTTAACAACAGCTCATTATATTGCTGATCTAACCGTGATAGATAGAAAAAAAGCAATTGGATTAGGATATAAAGTTCGCTACAATCATGGGAACCATTTACAAACAACCTATGACAAAGAACATGAGTATTATTTACCTTATAAAAAAGGAAGTAAATATACAGTTACGCAAGGCTATAATGGTACTATATCACATCAAGGAGAATATGCGTTAGATTTTAGGATGCCAATAGGGACAGCAATATATGCTGCAAGAAGTGGGAGAGTAGTATTGGTGGAAAAAAGTTTTGATACAACCTGTACCAATCAGGATTGTGCTAAGTTTAATAATTACATTTTAATATACCACACAGATGGTACTTTTGCAGAGTATACGCATATTAGAAAAGGAGGCGCTATTGTTACTCCAGGTGATGATGTCAAAGTAGGACAACATATTGGGTATAGTGGTAATGTAGGATGGTCTACAGGACCACATCTGCATTTTATTGTGTTCTTACAGCGGTTTACTAATAGAGAGACAGTGCCCGTAAAATTTTTGATTGGTACAGGTGAAGAATCGATACAACTAGAAGAAGGAGAGGAGTATATGAGAGGATATGAATAACTTATTCTTTGTATTTTATATTAAGAAAATCTTAACCTTTCCAACTACAATATATTGCTACATTTAACCTGATTTATACATTAAGATTTCGTTAAGAGACTTTCAAATACAATAAACATTGATGTTTTCTTAATTTTAGCGTAGCACCGCTACGGTTAGATTAAAAAATATAGTGAAACGGTAGTGTTTGCAGTAGTTGAAAGATGTAATAGATTTCTTAATGGATACATCAGGTTTAACTCCAATTCACTTTTTTGGCAATTAAATATAGTATGATGATTAAGAATATAGTAGTTATATGTTGTGCAGTTGTTTTTTTTATTTCTTGTAAGAATGATACCACTACAAAAGACACTGATATAGAAGAAGACACCGTAGATATCAGTGCAGACTTTGCCAAAATGTTAGACCAATACTACGAAGAAGGATTAGAACTCAACCCTATACAAGCTACATTTGCAGGCGATAATCGTTTTAATGATCAATTTCCTAATCCTCTTGCAGATGAAACCACAAATAAGTTAAAAGCTTATTATACTATGTATAAGGCAGAGTTAGAAACTTTTGATGATGACAAGCTCTCCGATAGAGAACAAATGAGCAAAGCTATTCTACAATGGGAGTGTGATATGAATCTAGTTGGTTTTGAATATCACCGCGAATATTTTCCAATTGATCAGATGTGGTCGATAAATCTAAGGATAGGACAATTAGCCAGTGGTGCCAGCGCACAACCTTTTAACACTGTTAGCGATTATCATAATTGGCTAAAACGACTAAATGGATATTTAGCCTGGATGACATCTGCAGAAGAGAAAATGAAAGAAGGTATCGAAGCAGGATATGTACTCCCTAAATCATTGATCAAAAAAGTACTTCCTCAATTAAAAGCACTTACAACTAAAGATCTAGAGACACATTTATTTTATAGTCCTATTAAAAATTTTCCAGAAAGATTCTCAGAAGATGATAAGAAACAGTTGACGGATACCTATAGCAAGGTGATAATAGAAAAAGTAGTTCCTGCCTATAAAAGCTTGCATCAATTTATGAGCACAGCCTATATGAAAGCTGGTAGAGAAAGTTCTGGTATTTCCGAAATCCCCAATGGAGCAGCTTTTTATAAACATCAAATTAAGCTGTATACGACTACGAATATGACTGCCGATGAAATTCATACGCTAGGATTATCTGAAGTAGCTCGTATTGCTACCGAAATGGAAAAAATAAAAGACCAAGTTGGGTTTAGAGGAGATCTAAAATCATTTTTTGATCATGTGCGTACTAAGAAAGAACTGATGCCGTTTAAAGAACCACAACAGGTAATTGATAATTTTAATGCGATTCATGATCGCATGAAACCACATATCGAAAAACTCTTTGATGTAAAACCCGAAACAGCCTTTGAGGTACGTCGTACCGAAGCTTTTAGAGAAAAATCTGCTAGTGCAGAGTATAATTCAGGATCATTAGATGGTACCAGGCCAGGGATTTTCTATACTCCAATTCCCGATGCTACAAAGTATAATGTATATAGTGATGAATCCTTATTTTTGCACGAAGCTATCCCAGGACATCACTATCAAATTTCTTTAACTCAAGAAAGTGAAGAATTACCAAAATTCCGAAAGACACTCTGGTATAGTGGTTATGGAGAAGGTTGGGCCTTATACTCTGAGTCCTTAGGAAAAGAATTAGGGTTGTACACCGATCCATACCAATATTTTGGAATGCTGGGAGCGGAGATGCATCGAGCGATTCGCTTAGTGGTGGATACAGGATTACACGCCAAAGGTTGGACAAGAGAACAAGCCATACAATACTCACTAGATAACGAAGCAGAATCCGAAGCGGGAATTATTTCAGAGATAGAGCGATATATGTCTAATCCTGGGCAAGCATTATCCTATAAAATTGGACAGCTTAAGATTAGAGAACTACGTGCTAAAGCAGAAAAAGAATTAGGTGACAAATTCGATATTCGAGAGTTTCATAATAAAGTATTGGAAACAGGTTGCGTACCCATGGCTTTGTTAGAAAATAAAATTGACAATTGGATTGCAGATAGTAAATAGAATGAATAGTAGCTTATTTTAAGATTAAGCAGGCTAAGATAAGGTCCAGACATTGAGCCTCGCAAATACCTTAAATTCAATGTAAAACCGAGTTAAAAATCAGAAATTTTGACCTTTTGGTTTTTAGTTTATATTATTTTTTAATTACGAAAATGATTAAATTTATAGTGAAACAATATGTCTTATTATGAAATAAGCCATTACAATTATGTGGATACCCATCGATATGATATATGGCGATTCCAACTGACCATTAAAAAACAATACATATAAACAGATGAAATATTTAAAATATCTATTGTATATAGTGATTATACTTGCACTCGTATTTTTTGGGAAAGGATTTTTTACACCAACTATATCTTACGAAAATGAAATAACAGTCAATAAACCTGCTAATGAAGCCTAGGCGGTAATGTCTGATGAATCCAATTTATCCAAATGGATCAAAGGATTTAAAAAATCAGAACTCGTTAGTGGAACAGCTAATACGAAAGGAGCAGTTTCTAATGTATATATAGAAGAAAGAGGAGAAGAAATGGTAATGAAAGAGACCATTACGGCAATACAACTAAATGAACATATTGGCATGACTTTTACTATGGATTTTATGGATATGGATTATGAAATGTTTTTTAAAGAAAAAGAAGGGAAGACTACAATCATTTCTAAATCCACCACCGCAGGAAATGGTATCATTGCTAAATCTATGATTTCTTTTATGAAAAGTACTATGAAAGCTCAAGAAGACGAAAATTTAAATAATCTAAAAAAACTAATAGAAGAAAATACGAAGAACTACTTTCCAGAAAAGGAGGTTGATACATCTACAGTTTCAGTAGAGGAATATTAAGTTGCTAAGTTTGTAAAAGTAGATTACTCTTATTTAAAAAAGAATCGTTAAGTTCGAGTGTCGCATTTTTTAGTGTGTTATTAACTAATTAAATAGGAGAGACGACTACTCTTTTTTTTAATGAATAGGAAAGAAAGATATAGATTAAATATAGTCGTTTTACTAAGGAAGGATTTAATTGGTATTCTTCCCTTCAAGGCTTTTGTATAGTAACTTATAAAAAAAAGAGAGATCGCCTAAAAATTAATTTTTAGGCGATCTCTCTTTTTTTTACTTGTTAAATTAATTTATAACTTAACAGAATATCTTATTCTATAATAATTCGTGATGTTCCACGATCGGTAGCAATAAAATAGAAACCTGAATTAAGGCTTGAAACATCTATGCTCTTACCTGCATCATTAATTTCTAAAACACGAGCACCAGCTATATCATATATTTTAGCATCTCCAAATATAGCATCTCCAGAAATATTAAGAGTATTTCTTGCTGGATTAGGATATACAGAAATTGCACTTTTATTAAAATCTGATATGGAAAGAGTTGCGGGAGGGATTGCAACATTACTATTTATATCAAAAGATGTTCCAGCATTAGAAGTAACATATCCACCTAATCCATAAAAGTTATTTGGGTCACTTAAAGGTGGTAGTGGATCAGGAATTGTATATGTTTCAGTGTATGTTCCTGATTGTAAAGCCATACCTGTGCCATCAAGAGGTAGACTAACATCTGTAAATCTAAAAGTACCTGCTCCTATATCAGCAACAAAGGAACCATCTGCTAAAACTTCTCTCAAGTTAAACCAAGAAAATTCAGGTTCTCCTGTGCCAATAACGTGAGTAGCATCTCCCGAATAAGTTATAGTCACAGTTACTGTCTCTCCTGGAACTAAAGTAGCAGGTAATCCGCTCATAGTATATTCTATCTGTGCAAAGCCTACAGTAGCAATAAATAATAAAGTTATTAATGTAAATTTTTTCATGATTTAATAGTTTTTAGTAATTTAATCGAAGAGTAAAGTTACTATTTTATTTGAATTATCATAATTTTTTACACTTAATATACTACTAGATTAAAACTGTACATCAATATTACAAATAATAAAATTGTTTTAAATAATTGATTTTTAATAGTTTATTATTAAAATTGAACTTGTGTTAAAATTACTTGTATAATTAATTTGTAATGTTAAAATACCAAGAAAATAGTAATTATTATATCTAATTAAACTTTAATTCACTATGTATAGTTTAATAAACAATATAATACTCCCCATTTTTAAGACAGCTACTTAAATTGTAAATTTAACGCTGTACATATGAAAAAATCGAGAAGAAA
>CANLRN010000015.1 GCA_947493495.1 uncultured Aquimarina sp. | reverse complement strand
CCTGTTAATCCGGTTCTACCTGTTAATCCTGTGCGTCCTGTTAATCCAGTACGACCCGTTAATCCGGTTCTACCTGTAAGTCCAGTGCGCCCTGTTAATCCGGTTCTACCCGTAAGTCCAGTACGCCCTGTTAATCCAGTTCTACCCGTAAGTCCTGTACGCCCTGTTAATCCAGTTCTACCCGTAAGTCCTGTACGCCCTGTTAATCCAGTTCTACCTGTAAGTCCAGTGCGCCCAGTCAATCCAGTTCTACCCGTAAGTCCAGTTCTACCTGTCAATCCAGTACGACCCGTTAATCCAGTTCTACCTGTCAATCCAGTTCTACCCGTAAGTCCAGTACGACCTGTTAATCCAGTTCTACCTGTTAATCCTGTGCGTCCTGTAAGTCCAGTACGACCTGTTAATCCAGTTCTACCCGTTAATCCGGTGCGACCAGTCAATCCGGTTCTACCAGTCAATCCAGTACGACCAGTTAATCCAGTTCTACCTGTAAGTCCAGTTCTGCCTGTAAGTCCTGTACGACCTGTTAATCCAGTACGACCTGTTAATCCGGTTCTACCTGTAAGTCCTGTGCGTCCTGTTAATCCTGTGCGTCCTGTTAATCCGGTTCTACCCGTTAATCCGGTTCTGCCTGTCAATCCAGTTCTACCTGTAAGTCCAGTACGACCTGTTAATCCGGTGCGTCCAGTCAATCCGGTTCTACCAGTCAATCCAGTACGACCAGTTAATCCAGTTCTACCTGTAAGTCCAGTTCTACCTGTAAGTCCAGTTCTGCCTGTAAGTCCTGTACGACCTGTTAATCCAGTACGACCTGTTAATCCGGTTCTACCTGTAAGTCCTGTGCGTCCTGTTAATCCTGTGCGTCCTGTTAATCCGGTTCTACCCGTTAATCCGGTTCTGCCTGTCAATCCAGTTCTACCTGTAAGTCCAGTACGACCTGTTAATCCGGTGCGTCCAGTCAATCCGGTTCTACCAGTCAATCCAGTACGACCAGTTAATCCAGTTCTACCTGTAAGTCCAGTGCGTCCTGTTAATCCGGTTCTACCCGTAAGTCCAGTACGCCCTGTTAATCCTGTGCGGCCTGTAAGTCCAGTGCGCCCTGTTAATCCGGTTCTACCTGTTAATCCGGTTCTACCTGTTAATCCTGTGCGTCCTGTAAGTCCAGTACGACCTGTTAATCCGGTTCTACCTGTTAATCCAGTTCTGCCTGTTAATCCAGTTCTGCCTGTCAATCCAGTGCGTCCTGTTAATCCAGTTCTGCCTGTCAATCCAGTTCTACCAGTTAATCCTGTACGACCTGTTAATCCGGTTCTACCCGTAAGTCCAGTTCTACCTGTAAGTCCAGTGCGCCCAGTCAATCCAGTTCTGCCTGTAAGTCCAGTACGCCCTGTTAATCCAGTTCTACCCGTAAGTCCAGTACGACCAGTTAATCCGGTTCTACCTGTTGCACCGGTTGCTCCTGCATTTCCTGTTGAACCGTTTAGATCAATATTCGTAACAGTTCCATCTTCTGCAGTGTATCTAAAAATACCACCTCCTAAATCTTCAAGTGTTGAAATTGTTTCATTAATACTACCACCTCCATTAGAAAGCGTGATCGTGTTACCTGATTGACTTAAAATTTGGATTTCGTTGGTTGGATCTGGATCTGGATCATTAATAAGAGAAGTAAGATCTATTGATCCTCCATTTTCTAAAGTTAATATATTAGTTAAAGGATCAAAACTAATTTGTTGATTGTCATTTCCAATGCATAAACTACTCCAGCTATTATTACTGTATTGAAAAACACAGTTATCAGTAATATTATATACCAAAGCTCCATTGAGTGGAACAATAGCATTCATTTGATTTGTTGTCACTCTTGTGAGAACAAAAGCTTTATCAACACTTTCTAATTCTAAAATAGAGGCACCATTAATTTGATTAGGATTATCACCTACCTTCACCTGAGCATTAAGAATACTCAAAGAAGCATTAATTATTGATGTAAAAAGGAATAATAGTAATTTTTTCCTCATAGAATTGTAGGTACTAGTTTATATTTGGGCTTCATAAATTTAGCTACTTCTTGAAAAATCAAGACTTAACATAAGCTCATATGGATGAATAAATTTAACATCATGCTAATATATTAATATTTATTTAACTACAAAAATATAAAATAAAATCGATAAAAAGCAATTTTTACCGATAAAATACTTATTTTTTTACTAGAAATGGGGAAATTTCATATTTATTGATGTATATGTTAGTGTTGTTCTATAAATTTATTTAGCTTTTATTTTTCATTTTCCATAAATCTGCTATACATTTACCTCCAAATTAAAGCGGGAGTAGCTCAGTTGGTAGAGCGTCAGCCTTCCAAGCTGAATGTCGCCAGTTCGAACCTGGTCTCCCGCTCAAAGCTTCATCACTATGATGAAGCTTTTTTTATTTTAGTAGAGTTTATCAGAAGATGTACCTCGATAGTCAATGTTTAAAATTTGTAAATCTATTTCTTAAAAATGTACTTTAGACTTGTCTCGGAGAAATTTGCTTTTCATTTTTTACAATTTTCTCATTCTTTCTTTACCGAGAAATAGAAACTTTGTTTGGTAATACTTACATTAGCTATTTAAGTTTTGTATTAAAGTCTTATTTATGAATAGTAGAGGGTTTACAAATATTATTAGATATTTTATGGATGAATGGTTGCCACCAGCAATAAGAGATTCTAAGTTTTTTATGTTTCCATTTTATTATTATGCATACAGAGGAAGAAATATAAAAACGGTAATGAATTTGAAATCTACTATCTATAAATGGTCGGAGAAAGAGTTTTCTGATTTTTATGCTAACAGGGATACCAGATTCTCTAATAGCAGACCTACCGATATGTCTAATCAGTGCATAAAATATGTATTTGAGAAGATAATCCCAAATAATCAAACATTTATTGATGTTGGATGTGGTAATGGATATTTGCTAGCGTATGCTAATAAAAAGGGATTTAAAACTACAGGTTGTGATATAATATATGGGAAAAAGTTTGATCATAGTGATTATTTTCAAGCTAATATTGAGGATTTGCCTTTTGATGATAATTCTTTTGATGTTGTATTTTCTACTCATACCTTAGAACATGTTATTGATTTTAATAAGGCTGTTGATGAGTTGAAAAGGATTACTAGAAAGACATTGTGTATTGTGGTCCCTTGTCAAAGAGCATATTATTATACGTTGGATGAGCATGTTCGGTTTTTTCCTTATAAATGGATGCTAGAACAAGAAATGAAAATGAAATTTTATTCTTGTGAAAAAATCCACGGAGATTTAGTGTTTATAGGTAATATAGAAAAGGAAAAAAATATTAATCTAAGATAGTGTCAAAAAAGTATTTTTTAAATAGTAGTTTTTGGTTAAAGCTTATAGGATTTATTTTACTGTTTTATTTGGTTTATAAGGTGGGTTGGAAAGAAACTCTAATTTCGATTAAAAAGGTGGCAGTTATTCATATTTTAATTGCTGTTTTAATCTTATGGACTGCTTATAGTTTAAAAAGTATTAGATGGAGAATTATTTCTAATTCTTATGGAATCCCCTTAGAAAAATATAAAGCTTTACAAGTGTTTTTTATAGGTCTTTTTCTAGGAAATATTACTCCAGGAAAAATCGGAGACTTCGGAAGGTTACTGTATCTTAAAAATGATTTACCTTCTCAAAAAGTAGGATGGTCAAGTCTTATTATGGATCGTTTTTTTGATGTAATCTGTTTATTGATCTTCAGCTTTATAGCAATTATTTATTATCAGTTGAGTTTTTCTATTCTAAAACTCCCAAACAATTACGATTCGATTTTGTTATGGTGTGTAATAGGAATTGGGATTTTTTTACTTTTTTTCGGGTTTAAAAATAAAATAAAAAGACTACTTAAACCCTGGTGGAAAGCTTTTAATTCTAATGATTTGGGATGGTTGCGAGGGATACAAAGTTTTTTGATTACCTGTGTAAGTATGATATTGATTTATGGGGTTTTTAACTATATAGCTTGGGTTATGGATATTGATATTAATCATCTTGGATTATTTTTGGGAACTTTTATTTTAGGTATACTAACACTACTCCCGATTACTATTTTAGGAATTGGAGTCCGAGAGACTTCTCTTGTTATTATTTTTCAATTATATCATCTTCCAGCTGAAGATGCGATAGCATTATCGCTAATCATTTTTTTTCTGCAACTCATTTCTTTTGTACCAGGAGCAATTTGGTTTTATCTTTCTCCCATACGTTTGCAAGATTTAAGACAAATGGAATAGTAATAGTACTTTCAGATTTAGTATCACTTTGATAACCTTTCATTATCCTGAATATCCATCCACATGGCAAATAATAAAGATTGAAAACCAGAAATGGTAAGAAAAATGAAAATGATTAAGTAATCTGTTGGTGTTTTGGAATCTGGTGTAAAAAAATTAAGAACTAATTGATAAACGAAATAGCTATTTATGATACCAATTATGAATGCTACCCAATATAATAGATATAATGGGTGAAAACTACGATACAAATATTTGGTTTGTAATCTTTTAAAAAAACAACGGATTAACAAAAATAATATGGGTAGGGAAACTTTAATAATATTTAATTTCGATTTTTCTCCTACTCCATATATTGGTTTTATTTCCACTTCTCGGATGGTACAAAACGCAATATTAAGTTTTACTAACAAATCATTAGGCATACCATACCTTTTATAAATATCATATAAAGGGATAGCATTTAGTGCATTATTGGATATAGCAGTATATCCACTTTGAGTATCTGAGACACTCCAGTAACCTGATGCAATTTTGGTTAAGATGCTAAGAATAGAATTTCCTAAAAAACGTACTCTTGGTATAATCACCCACGCACTTTTATGAATTAATCGATTTCCTTTTACATAGTCGATTCCTTCATTTACGACGGGGCTACATATTGATTCGAGTTCATCTGGATCCATTTGTCCATCTCCAGCCATTACAGCGGTACAATCAATATCATGATCCTTACACCATTTGTAACCAGTAGCGATTGCAGCTCCAACCCCTCCGTTAGTCAAATGTTTTATTACTATAATCTTTTCTTGATTTGGATTTTTGTTAACTATTTCTGAAGGAGTAAATTTTTGTATCTCATCAATACTTTTTTGTCTGACTTCTATATCAGCACGATTATAAATATTGGATACAATTTCATTTTTTAGGTTGGATGATAATTTTAAAGTAGACAAATTATCAGACAAATGTTTCATAACGGTTCCAATAGTATCATCTTTTGAGGAATCATCAACCACAATGATTCGATCTACAAATGAAGGCATACTATTAAGAACCATCATGATTTGTTGAGATTCGTTATAACATGGTACTACTACTGCGATTGTTTTGTTATATAACATTATGTTATGAATTATAATTATATTAGTTTTTTATATTATTCGTAGCCCATTTTAGGTTATTTTTAGCCAACTGAAAATCGGAATTTATTTCCAATGCTTTTTTACATGCTTCTGCACCCAATTTCCATTGTTTTAGCTGATTATATGCTACACACATATTGTTATAAGCATCAGCATTATTTGGAGCTAATTTTAATAATTCTTTGCAAGCAGCGATAGACATTTCATAATCTCCAATTACATAGTACTTGATGCTTAAATCCAAATATAAAGATGGATCAGGGTTTTGCTTAATTTGATCTATAATCTTTTGTATTTCATCTTTGGGAGTAGCGATTTTATCACCAATAGAATTAAGGAGTTCTTTGGATTTTGTATGATTTGGACTTTTGGCAATGGCTTTTCTTAAATATTGAGCTGCATCATTATATTTTTTTTGATCGACCAGATATCTAGCATAATAATATTCAGGTGCGGGAGAAGAAGAATTTAAGCCTAAGGCAATATCAAAGTGCTCTAATGCTTTTTTTTGATTATTTAAACCACCATAAAGAATACCAAGATTAATATGTAGTGTATAATAATTAGGATTTAGTTCTAAAGCTCTATTGAAATATCCTAGAGCTATTTCATAATTACCTTTTGCCATATGGATCAATCCATAATTCATAAGTCCCCTTCCATTTTTAGGGCTTTTTACAACAACATCTAACCATAATGATTCTCCAGAATCCCATACTTTATTTCTTTGAGAGGTTCCATAAGCATGACCTATGAGTAGTATTGATAAAACAATAATTAGCTGCACTGAATAATTTTTTCCTTGACTTAATAGTTTATATTTCTTTATGATCATAAGTCCTCCCCATGGAACGGCTATAAATAAACCTATAAAAGGGAAAAACATCCGGTGGTCATTCGCAATCTGAAATAGTGGATTAAGTGTAGTGGGTAATAATGCTATAAAAAACCAAGCGATTCCAAAAGAAATAGGCCTTAGTTCTTTTTTGAATGCTGTTTTAATCATTAAAAACAACATTGCTATTATGATAGCTAAACTAGATAGTATTTTTAGATTATACCAGGGTTTGATAATCGTTATATCAGGATCGGCACTTAAATTTATAGGAAGTATAAAATTGCTCAGATAATGGATGATTACATAACATTGCGTACTAATATATTCAAACCGTGTTACCATAAAATTGGTAGAGTCCGTGGATTCTGGAGTTAGATAATATTGATTAAAAAGAAAAAGAAAAGAAGCAACAATCCCTGTAGGCGCTATTTTTTTGATACAATTAATTATTTTCTTTTTGGTGTCTACTTTAAACTCTGTTAGTAGTGCGTATTCCTCAAAAAGAATGACATAAGCAAGGAGTATAGGAAAGAACATCACTCCTGTTTGTTTGGTCCATATACCAATGATCATTGTAATAATATAAAGATGCCATTTTCTAGTAGGCGGATGTATATAAAGTAATAAGGAAGCTACTATACAAAGCGTAGAAAAGGAATCAGAACGAGCACATATATAATTTATGGTTTCTGCATTGGCAGTATGACATGCAAACCAAGCAGTTGCAAACAGCGCGGTAACCCCAATCCATTTGTGTTTTGAAAGTGATATACTATAAAGATGTTTACTTAAAAAATAGATTAAAATGATGAGTATAAGAAACCAAAAAAAGATATGATAGTGGAAATAACGAGAGTTTAACCCATCTGCAAATGAGTAATCGATAGCATTCATTAAAGTTATCATAGGCCTATACGCTCTATTTGCTGGAAGAGAACTAAAGGTGTCTGCATTTGTAAAAAAGCGTGTCCAATTAGCTAAACTTCGTATAGACTGATTTTCTGATATGGTATGGGTATCGTCAAAAAAGAAAGGGTTGTCAAAATGATTTAGGTATAAAAAAAATGTAGCAATCAGTACTACTGCTAATACTTTTATTTCTAATTTTTGAGAAGTAAAATTTTTAAACATGTAGCTTTAAAATTTTAAAAATCTTTAATATATACCTAATTAGTATTAACTATACAACGATTTGATAAATGCTATTTAATATGATAATATTATTTGCACTTAGGGATTAAATATAGTTGTTTTATATCTTTTTTTAGTAGTAACAGATATAAATATTTTAATCAAAATAAAACCTTAATGAGACTTATTTATTAGTATAAACTCAATTTTAGATACTATATGCTCAGGAGAACTAATATAAATTTTTAAAGTTAATGATTCATATTTTTTTGTGACAACAGGTTGCTATCCTATAGTTTTATCACGAAATTCTGATGCATAAAGAGAGTTTAATTTAGTCTAGCGAATATGAAAAGTATTTTTTTAGAAATTAATTAAGTAAAAAGAATTATTTTACATTCGATATGCATAAATTTAGGAATATTATAAATAGTAAAATATTTTTATATGATGAAGAATACTTCTTTAATAGTCTTTTAAATTATTTATAATGTGGGTGAGAGGTATTGTAATATTTTTTCTTATTAATTAGAATTGTCGTCCACTTATAATTAGTATAGCTTAGTATTCTTTATATAAAGCCAACTTTAACTATCAGAAATGAAACAACAAAATATTTCTATTGTGATATCATTATATAATGAAGAAATAGGTATTATTCATTTTTGGAATTCTTTAAAAAAAGTTATACTAGCTACAACTAATGTTAATTTTGAACTTATCTGGGTAAATGATGGGAGCACTGACGGGACGCAAACTATAATTGATAGTATAAGAGAAGAAAATTCTCTAAGTAATATCGAGAGTATTAGTATTGAATTTTCTAAAAATTTCGGTCATGAATCAGCTATGATAGCTGGTATTGATAATGCAAGGGGAGATGCAATTATTTGTATAGATTCTGATGGTCAACATCCGCCAGGAGAAATTCCAAAAATGATTCAAGCATATAATCAGGGAAATGATATTGTGTTGATGCAACGCCTGCACAGAAATGACAATAGTTATTTAAAAAAGAAATTCTCAAAACTCTTTTATAAAACTATTAATTATTTGTCTGCTATAAAATTTGAAGAAAATTCGACAGATTTTTTTTTAATTTCTAATCGTATTAAAGTAATATTAGAATCTAATTTCCGTGATCATAATCGCTTCATAAGAGGGTTTATACAATCATTAGGTTTTTCTAAAAGCAAATTATCTTTTAATGCGCCAGCAAGGGAGTATGGGGAGAGTAGTTATTCATATTTAAGCTTACTTAAGTTAGCTTTTAATGCCATATTTTCATTTTCTAATAAACCATTAAGGATTAGTGTTTTTCTGTCATTTATTTTTATTTTAGTTACCATAGGAATGATAGGATATACCTTGTTTACGTATATATATGGAACTATAGCTCCTTCAGGTTATAATACTATTATTATTTTTATGTCTGCTTCATTTTCAATTCTATTTGTAACACTTTCTGTTTTATCTCTTTATTTTGAAAAATTACTTCAAGAAACTCGAAAAAGACCTATTTATATTATAAAACAAAAGAATGATTAGTATGGAGTCATTAATACGTGCTATAGATCGTTTTGAGTTATTCCTGAAAACCCGAAAAGGACTTAGAATAATCCTACTATCTATCATTGTATTAAATACAGGTTTATATATTAAGTCTAACTACACTAATTTTTCTTCTGAACAAGCAAGAAGAGATGCGTCAGGTTTTTCTCCTGATAAGGCATATAAGTTTTCTTATTTTTATTTTTATAAAGGCCATTTTCCATTAGCTACTTTGCAAACAGAATTGGAATATTCTGAAGAAGGAGCTAATAAAGAAATTCTCAATCGAGGTAAAGACCTGATTATGGAATATAGGCATTGGTCTAGATTAGGTGAGAGCGCAAGAATTTTAGCATATATGCCAAATGCTTACCTAAAAGGTTCTCCAGAAAACCCTTCTATAAAACTGTTTAATGCACTAGTTTTTACACTTGGGTTGATAGTATTGTTTTTTGGATTTTGGAAAATAGGAAAGCCTTTTTTAGGTCTTTTGTTATGGATATTGATCAATAGTACGCCATTTTTCCTTTTTGAAGTATATACTAACGAGAATATTTTTGGGGTAATGGCATCTGTATTTTTTATGATTTTAGGCTTAAACATACAGCTGTTATTTAAAAAATCGAGCAATTATTTTAGAATTGGAGTAGCAGCTATAGTTTCTGGGACATTAATTGGTTTTTTTAGTGAGTTTAGAAACGAAATTTCTGTAGTGATAATTTCTTTATTACTGATATACCTCTTATCGAAACATCTTACAGTAGTTGCTAAAATAGTTTTAATGATCATTACAATCTTTTTCTTTAATTCCAGTAAAAGATATATTAGAAATTATTTTAATTTAAAATTTGAAAAGACAAGCCATTTGGTTAGCCTACATAAAGGGCATGTATATAATGGTGCAAAAATTAGCGGTCATAATTTTTGGCATCCAATGTTTTGTGGATTAGGAGATTTTGATACAACATATGGATATCAATGGAATGATATCATAGCCTACAACTATGTCATACCTATTCTGAATAAGGATTATAATATGAATATTCAGTATTCAGGGAAATATCATACAGATGATTATTATGATGATGCAAAATTGTATTATAAAAAACCTGAGGAACTACCTTATTATGAAGAGGTTGCGAAAAAAAAAGTGCTTTCTGATATTAAAAACGATCCATTATGGTACACAACGATACTGATTAAAAGAATCTATAGGACACTAACTAGAACAATACCTATCTCTTATGCAGGTTTGTTGTTATTTCCTTTGTTCTATTTTTTGATTAGAAAAAAAGAATGGGATTGGATTAAACTTATTATAGTTTCTCTTCCTTTATCAGCAACATCAATTATTGTGCATTCGGGAAGAGGAACAACGTATAACTCACTTTTTGTGTATTTTGTTTTGATAGTTGTGATTGTTCAAATCTATAATTATGGTAAGAAAAGAATGTCTGAAGGAGTAGAGATGCAATTATTGACAAAGGATAATTCAAATATTTAAAATATAGAATATCCAGTCAAGGTTGTTAATCGTTCTAAGGCATACATGCCGTGTTCAGAATTTCCTTTTGGATTTAGTGGCGGACTCCATACGGTGACTGCATATTGCCCAGGGTGGATGGCGGCTATTCCACCACCTACACCGCTCTTGCCAGGGAGCCCTACTCTAAAACTAAATTCGCCTGCCTCATCATAAAACCCACAAGTTTGCATAATAGCATTGATTCTCTTTATTTTTATTGGAGAAATTAACTGAGTGTCATTAAATAAAGTTTTTCCGGCATTGGCATAGATCATAAAAGCAGTAGCCAATTCGCTACAAGACATCTCTATAGCACATTGGAATATATAAAGGTCTAAAACAGTTTCAATATCATTTTTAATATTACCAAAAGATTTCATCAGATTTAATAAAGAAGCATTGCGATGGCTGTATCTTTTTTCAGAATCAAAAACTTTTTGATTACTCTTTATTGTCGTATTGTTCGTGATTTTATGAATGAAATCTAAAAAATCTTTTTTTGGATTTTCTAAAGTCGAAATTAGTGTATCGGCAATCACTAATGCTCCAGCATTGATGAGTGGATTTCTGGGGATTCCATTTTCATATTCTAATTGGATCAAAGAATTAAAAGGATCTCCCGAGGGTTCAACATCCACACGTTCGAATAAGGTGTCATCTAACAATGACATAGCTAGGGTTAGGGAGAATACTTTAGAGATACTTTGTATAGAAAAACGTTCGTCTTCGTTACCAAAACCATAATGACTAGCATCATTACAGTATAAATGCATCCCTAGTTTATTAGCATCTACCTTGGCCAATTCTGGGATATAAGAAGCTACGTTTCCAGTATTTTTTAGAGCTAATATTTCAGTTTCAATAGTATTAAGAATTTGCTGATATTGCATGTGGGGTTTATTTTAATTCTGATAGACTACTATCTGGTGAAATTTCATAAGGATTTTTATTTTTCTCAAAAACTCTTGCGGATAAAGGACCTTGTAGCTTTATATCGTTTTTATAAACTCTGAGCCAACTCCCTTCTCTAAGCCCTACAACTGGTTGTGTATTGATCGTATGAAATTCTTTGATACGCGTTTCTCTGGTTTCCCCTTTATGCGTAGAATTAGGGTCTGGATCTAGATAATGCGCATTGATATTGAACGGTAGAACCCCTAGTGTTTTTAGACTTCGCGGATGAACTATAGGCATATCATTAGTGGTTTGCATCGTAAGACCACAGATATTACTTCCGGCACTAGTGCCTAAATAAGGAGTGCCGCTATCTATAGCAGTTTTTAGAGGTTGTACTACTTTATTTCTGTGTAATTGATCTACAAGAAGAAATGTATTTCCACCGCCAGTAAAAATACCCTGTGTATTCTTCAAAGCTTCTGTTATATCAGAAAACATATGGATGCCGAGTACTCTTTTATTTATTTTCTTAAAGATAGTATTAACACCAATGGTATATTCATCGTGGGAGATTCCTCCTGGGCGTGCATATGGGATAAACAATAGTTGTTCAGATTCTTTAAAAAGTTCTACTAATGAATCTAATAAATAGTCTAAAGGACCACTACCATGAATAGTAGATGTACTTGCGATGATACAATTTTGCATACAATTATTTTTAGTAAAGGTAGTTTAACGTTTTCTTATAAAGAAATCTTCAAAACATTTCAAAAAATTATAGTATCTTAATATCTCACGAACTTAATCTTGATCACTATGAAAATGAAATTATCCATACTTTTTATATGGTTGTCCATTAGTTTTTCTGTTGCTCAAATAACATCTCGAGTTATGATACAAGGTAAGATAAACGCCCCAATTGGAGATGATGTAGAAGGAGTTGTTATATACAATCTTACGACCAAGAAAGGAACTATTACAAATAATAAAGGAGGTTTTAAGATTAGAGTAGGCGCTAATGATAAGGTAGAAGTTATAGCTATGCAGTATCAAAAATTTGTAGTACTAGTCGATAAGGGAGTAGTGAATACTAAAAAGCTAAATATTTTCTTAAGTGAATCCGTAAACCTTCTAGAAGAAGTAATAGTGACTCCGTATGATTTATTAGGTAATGTATCCATCGATGTAAAAAAAATAGGTACCTCCGAGAGTGGTATTAATGAAGTGGCTGAACTTACATCGACTAGAATTAATGATACAGATTATAATTGGACAGCAGATGAACTTTCTGAGTTGGAAAACAAAGTGTTTTTAGAAAAAGGGATGATAAACGGACTTAATTTTGTGAATCTCTTTAAAGTTGTATTTGAAAATAAGGATAAAAGCAGTCGTAGAACTCTAGCTGATATTGATGTTAGAGTAAGAAAAATGTATAATGATGAATTTTTCAAAACAAATCTGGCTCTAGAAATGGATCAAATTAACGATTTTATCTTTTTTGCAGAAGAAAATGGATTGAACATCTCCTATCTAGAAGAAGGGAATGAATTAAATTTGATTGAGTTTTTAGTTTCTCAAAGTAAGGTGTATAAGGATCGCAACTAACGCAAGGGTTTAAAATCGCAACATTTTTTAAGAGTCCACGTCTTTGGATTAGTATGACGGGGTTTTTAAGTTTATACATTAGAAAGTATATAAAGAAGTGGTTTAAATTTTTTTACTTAAATCTAAAAAGTTTAAACCACTTCAAAACCTGGTCATAAAACTAATTCATCACATGACCAGAATTCTACTTACAATTCTATTTCTTTTTAGTATAGCCAGTAGTACTTTTGGTCAGTCCCAGAGACTAAAAGGAACTATCATAGCAGATTCATTAAAAGGATTTGAAATCAATATTGTAAATTATACCAAGAAGATCGGAATTACTAATGACGCGCAAGGCTATTTTGAAATACCTGTACAAGTACATGATTCTATTATTTTTTCTTCCGTTCAGTATGAAATAGTTTCTATTACAGTTTTAGAATCTGATATAAAGAATGAAAGTTTTTTACTGAAATTAACTCCTGTTATACAAGAATTAGATCAGGTACATATTAGTAATAGTAGTCTTTCTGGAAATATTGATAAAGATGCTAAGGATATCAAAATTCAACCTTTTGTAAATAATAAGAGTTTGGGACTCCCATTCAGAGACATAAAACAACCGACTCAGATAGAAAGAAGAATATATACGGCAAGAACTTCTAGAGGGCTAATTCCAGTTGAACTGATCATAAATACAATTTCAGGAAAACTAAAAAAACTAAAAAGGATAAAATCTATTGAAGAGCTAAAAAGGATAGTAGAAGTAGGCGAGATTACATTTGATACTTCTTTTTTTATAGAAGAATTAGGATTGCCAGAAAATCGTATAACTGACTTTATATATTACTGTACAGAAGATGATTATTTCGAAGATTTACTACCGAATACAAAAAAGTTGACATTATTATCGTTTTTTCAAAAAAAAGCAAAGGAGTATAAAAAGCGTAAAGGAATTTACTAAAAAATTCACTTTTTAAGAGAATAAGATACTTTTGACGTAATATTTATGTTTAAATAGTACATTTACACAGTTGTCTAAATTAGTTAGGAATGAAAAAAGTTTTATTTTTTTTGTCAATAGTTTTCATAAGCTTTAATTCTTTTACAGTAGTACATAAGTTTTATGTAAGCGTTACGCAAATAGAATATAATGATGAGCAACAATCATTACAGATTATATCAAGGATTTTTATCGATGATTTAGAAAAAGTATTAACAGAACGTTATGATACTACAATAGAATTAACTGCAGAAAAAGATAGTAATACGGTAGATCAATATCTTAATCGCTATTTATCTCAGCGACTAACTATTACTATTGATGGTAAAGATGTTCGCTTTAAGTTTATTGGAAAAGAGTATGAAGATGACCTAGTATTATGCTATTTAGAGGTAGAAAATATCACTGCTCTGCATGAGATTGAAGTATCGAATACAACACTGATGGATGTATTTGAAGATCAACAAAATATCATTCACGTAAAACATGGTGATAATCGCAAAAGCCTTATTCTCGAAAAAGAGAAAAATAGAGGCGTGTTAAAGTTTAGTGAATAATCTACTAAACTTTTAAAAAACAATTATTTTGCATTTTATTAAGTAACACAATTATATTTCGAAATGAAAAATATATTTTTTATCCTAACAGTTACATTTTTTGTATCAAGTATAGGCTTGTATGGACAAAATCAAACTGTAAATAGAGAACTTGGTCATACCAATCAGAACAAATTCAAGCAGATGTATGATGAATTTGCTACGCCCAATATGTACAGAACAGCATCTGGAGCTCCTGGTTCTGCATATTATCAGCAACAAGCAGATTACAAGATGGATATTGAATTAGATGATAAAAATAAAAAACTCTCAGGTAAAGAAACTATTACATACACCAATAACTCACCTGATGATTTAGAATTTCTATGGGTCCAATTGGATCAAAATATGAGATCAAAAAAATCTAAAACACCATTAATTCAACCAAATGGAGTAGATGCTGCAGAGCCACCAAGTAGTTTTGTAGGTAAATATTTAGGAGAGCCTTTTGATGGAGGATTTAATATTACAGCCGTTAAAGATGCTGCTGGTAAATCGTTAGAATACACGATTAATGGAACCATGATGCGTGTAGAAATGCCTAAAGATCTTGTATCTGGCGGAAAATTTGTGTTTTCTATAGACTGGTGGTATAACATCAATAATCATGTTGATAAAAGAGGTAGATCTGGTTACGAGGAGTTTGAAGATGGTAACAGAGCATATGTAATCGCTCAGTTTTACCCAAGAATGGCAGTATATAATGATGTAGAAGGCTGGCAAAACCATCAATTTTGGGGTAGAGGAGAATTTGCACTCCCATTTGGAGATTTTGATGTAAATATTACTGTACCTGCGGATCACGTTTTAGACGCTACAGGTGTATTGGTAAACAGGAAAGAAGTATTTACTAAAGATATGATGGATAGATACGAAAAAGCAAAGAAATCGTATGACAAGCCTGTTATAATTGTTTCAGAAAAAGAAGCTAAAGCTAAAGAGAAAACATTTGCTACTGATAAGAAAACCTGGAAATTAAAAGCAAAGAATGTACGCGATTTTGGTTTTGCCACTTCTCGAAGATTTATCTGGGATATGATGGCAGTAAAAATAGGAAATCGAGATGTCATGGCCGTTTCTATGTATCCTAAAGAAGGAAATCCTTTATGGGAAGATTGGTCAACAAAAGTAGTGGCTAGTACACTAAAATCGTATAGTAGAATGACCTTTGATTATCCATATCACAAAGCGATATCAGTACACGCTAAGAATCAGGGGATGGAATATCCTATGATCTGCTGGAATTACGGTAGACCAGATAAAAAAGGAAAATTCAGTGATCGTACAAAATTTGGTATGATGAGTGTAATCATCCATGAGGTAGGACATAATTTTTTTCCTATGATTGTCAATAGCGATGAGCGTCAATGGACCTGGATGGATGAAGGGTTAAATACATTTGTACAATATGTTGCAGAACAAGATTTTGGTGAGTGGTATCCAGAAGCTGTTGCACCTGCAAAAAAATATCCATCTAGGAGAGGGCCAGCTCAAAAAATAGTGCCTTATATGAGTGGAGACCAGAGTTTTATTTCTCCAATAATGTCTCAATCCAATAATATATATCAATTCGGTGCTAATGCCTATGCCAAGCCTGCTACTGGATTAAATATCCTTAGAGAAACTGTAATGGGTAGAGATCTTTTTGATTACTCATTCAGAACTTACTCTCAGCGATGGATGTTTAAACATCCAACACCAGAAGATTTTTTTAGAACCATGGAAGATGCATCTGCGGTAGATTTAGATTGGTTTTGGAGAGGATGGTTTTATACGACAGATTATACAGATATCGGTGTAAAAGGTGTTAAGAAATATGTTGTCTCTAAAGAACCTAACCAACGAGCAAAAGAATTTGCAGCAGCAAGGAATGCCAAAGTAGAAGATTTTGGTGCATTAGTTTATATGGTAGAAGAAGGAAGTTCGGAATATGAAACTATAAAAAAGAACGGTAATATCATTGATAATTCTACAACATTAAAAGAATATTTAATGGATAATTTCTCTATCGAAGAAAGAAAAATTCTTAAAAACCCTAAATATTTTTACGAAGTTACTTTCGAAAAGCCTGGAGGGTTAGTTATGCCTCTTATCGTAGAATATACCTATGAAGATGGAACTTCTGAAACGATAACCTATCCAGCAGAAATCTGGAGAAAAAATGATAGGTCTGTACGAAGAGCTATAGCATCTGATAAAGTTATTTCTAAAATTGTTGTGGATCCTAATTTAGAAACTGCTGATATCGATACATCAAATAATAGTTGGCCTCAATCAACTCAGGTAAACAAATTTGATAGGTTTAAGAATAAGGTAAAAGGGCAGTAGATATATTATTATTGCTAATGAGCCGTTCTTAATCATATGAGCGGCTTTTTTCTATACATTATTGTCGCTATATTTGTAAAATGATGATTGTAATACCATTATTTATAAGCGGAACCGAAATTGCCTTTATTATATTTATTGTGGTGATGGTTTTTGGTTCAGATAAAATACCCGAAATCGCCCGAGGTCTCGGTAAAGGCATGCGTATCGTAAAAGATGCTACAAATGATATCAAATCTGAGATTACTAAGAGTGCAGAAAAACACGGTATTGATACAGATATTCCTACTTCAATTACATCAGATATCAAAAAAGAAATTAATCAAGTCAAAGATGATGTAGAAGAAATTACAGGTCCTATAAAGCGAAAAATTTAATTCCTAGCGTACTTTCTTCAATAATTACAGCTTTTTTTGAGGTAAAAAACACTTTTTTTCTTCTAGTATTTGCAGTTAAATAAACACCAGTAAACATAGGTATTTACAATGATTTTATGATTTTTTTTGTCTTATGCAAGCATAGTATTTGAGTTTGAATTAAGATTATCTCAATAAAAAGTACAAATATTTGTATTATTTTTGATAAATTAGCATTGAAATTATGTAAATGATAATTATTTGATATTTATTCCAATAATATTGTTATCTAATTTTAATATACACAAACTCAATTAATCGGATACAAAAATGAAAAAAATTACCTCCCTATTGATAGGACTGTTCTTAGTACTATCATGTTCACAAGAAGAAACATTTGAAGAGACTCAACAAGATTCAAATTCTCAACAATTATTGTCTATAAAAGAAATTAATTCTTTTATAGATTCAGAACTCAAAAAAGGCAATCAAAATGTTTGGAGTACAGCTTCTGCAGAGATTCTATGGAGTGCAGCAATGCACAGTGATCAAGTTATAAGTGTCGGTTTTGGAGACAAAAACAAGTATTTTTCTGAAAATAGATCGGCTCAAGAAATACATACGATAAAAGAACTTTCTGCTATCGTTGAAAATAGTGAAGAAACCCATACATCAGAAACTCATAAGTTTGTAGATGAAAAACTCAATGTGATGTACTTCACCGTATATGAGTTGGCAACTATAAAATTGTTACTTAAGAGAAATGATGTTAGATATCTAGAGCCTATCGGCTATGCTAGTTATGCTAATGAACAGCAAAAATCTGCTGGATGCTCACAGGATAATCAGACTATAAATAGTAATGACTTTAGAGTTGTTTCTCCAAATGCCAGAGTTCCCTGGAATTATGATATCCATAATATACCTGATGCTTGGGGATTAAGTACGGGAAAAGGAATTACAGTAGGATTGATAGATACAGGCTTATCTCCAAATCAAGCTTTACTGGGGTCAAAATTTAATGATGGAGCATCTAGTGGAAAGCGTGTAGAGCGTTTTGGTACTTTTGTAGATTCGTTTTGGTGGTGGTCGCGTACTACAGATGGACCAGATGATAAGTGCGGTCATGGGACGCAAATGGGTGCAGTGATTGCATCACCACGTAATGATGAGTTTATGCCTGTAGGAGTAGCATATAATGCTAATCTAGTTGCATATAGAGGAACCGGGGATGTAGTAATAAATGGATATCATGAGCAACGAGGAGTAAGTAATGCATTAAGAGCATTAGCTGATAGATCAGATGTTAAGGTAATCTCTATGTCTATAGGCTGGATTTTTACTATTGGTAATGTAAGAGATGCTATAAAATATGCACATTCTAAAGGTAAAATGATCATTGCAGCAGGAGGAACATCTACTCCGTTTACCAATTTTGTTGGAGTGATATTTCCAGCAAGCATGTCAGAGACTGTTGCCGTTACTGGAATAAGCGACAATGGATATAAGAAATGTAATATTTGCCACGAAGGCTCGCGTATAGATTTTACATTAGTAATGCAAAGAGCTAGTGATGCCAGAAGAAATGTGCCTGCCTTAGGTTTTACTACAGGTTCGCAAACCTATGTTAGTGGATCTTCTGTAGCTACTGCAATGACAGCCGGTATTGCAGCATTAGTCTGGGCGCGTAATCCTAGTATGACAAGAAATCAAGTGCTTGATAAATTAAGAAGAGCAGGAGATTTTTATCCTAACCGTAATAGTAAATTTGGTTACGGAAATATCGATGCATTGAAAGCAGTACAATAGTGATAAAATAAAAATAGATAAAATAGAAGAGTGAATCTATACGTTTCACTCTTTTATTTTATTCTACTTATAGTTAATCCATCTCGGATAGGTAATACTACAGTTTCTATACGTTCATCTTCTGCTAATAGTTTATTATAAGCGATAAGTGCTTTTGTAGAAAAATCATCTTCCATTACTTTTTCAAGAACCTTACCGCTCCACAATACATTGTCGGATATGATAACACCTTTTGGAGTCATTTTATTGATAACTAAATCAAAATATATGGTGTAATTAGGTTTATCAGCATCAATGAATACCAAATCAAATTTTGTATCCATGTTAGGGATGATTTTTGTAGCATCTCCAATATGTTGATGGATTTGATTACCATACGGAGATAAATCGAAATACTTTCTTTGGAAATCCTCTAACTCTTCGTTGATATCAATCGTATGTAACACACCATCTTTTTGCATTCCTTCTGCAAGGCATAAGGCAGAATATCCTGTATACGTACCTATTTCCAGAATATTTTTTGGATGGATCAATTTAGATAACATGCTCAATACACGCCCTTGATATGGACCACTAAGCATACGAGGCTGTAATATTTTTTGATAGGTTTCTCTTGTGAGTTGCTGCAATAATTCAGGTTCTTTTTCAGAATGTTGTACTACATAATCATCTAGGGCCTCTGGTATGAAATGCATAGGTGTTACTTTTTTGCAAAGCTAAAAATTTTGTATTTATAATAAGTCAAATCTAATTGATTATTGATTACAGAAAATTATCAATAATAAATGTAGTTATTCCAGTATTTATTAATAATCATATAGACTTAAAAGAGGCCTCTATAATAGTTTATAGAAACCTCTTAGTTAATTAAAAATTTTTAGAGCGAATTAATAAGTGAAATGATATTAATTAAAACCGCCCCCATTTCCTAATCCACCGCATTCAGGAAATAGATTTCCATTAAAGTCAGCATTTGGAATTGCACATCTAAACGTTTTAGTAACAGTTTTAGAACAATTCAAATATTCTGCTGTTACCGTAGCTTGAGTAATTCTGTTATTGATAGAAGCCTCAATCTGTCTTGGATTATCTGTAGAAGAGTGATAAGAATCCATAGAACCATTTTGACGCCTTATTTTCCAAGTATAAGTAGTTCCTTGAGGAAAATTACCTCCAGCCTGAAGATATACTAAATCAACACCACTTTGAGTTCCATCAATATATTCGTCAAAAATGCTTAATAAATTATTGCAATCAATAATACCACATCTCAAGATTTCGAATGTTACAGAACAATTGGGTAATCCAGCACCTAATACTGTAACCTCTCCACCTGTAAAATTGCTTGCAAAATTAAGGACAACCGTATTTGTACCTTGTCCTCTAGAAATAGAAATGTTCCCTCTGTTTATTCTCCATGTTATAATTGGATTAGATGCAGAAGTTGAGTAAGTGTAGGTTAACGATTGATTTGGCAAAGCACATTCAGGACCAGTAACGCTACATCCAAATAAGCTAAGTTGGGATTTATTGTTATTTGATTGTTCAACTTCTCCTTGAAATAATACTTGTTTCGCTTCAAAAGTTTCTATTGGTTGGAAATCTAAATCAGAGGTATCAGATTCGCAAGAATATAAAAAGGTTAAAAGAATGCTTATTGCTAATAAAAAATTTAATTTTTTCATAATAAAGATTAAAAGTTAATAATAAATAAAAGCTGTAGAAATAAACCTGTCACTAAATAGATGATTATACGATTTACGAATAAAAATTTCGCATCTAATGATATTCTTTTTCTACTATATTTTCTTCATAAAATGAAACAATAGCTATGGCTATTCTTTAATTTGATTCATCAATCTAGCGAAAAATTCTTGCCATTATTTTTACGAAATTCTCATCCGTAAATCGTATTAGACTTTTAAAAGCGACTTAAAACTCCACTATACTTATTTTATGTTTTATGCTCGAACAATAAAATCAGATGTTTGTGAATTTTTGTACAATGTTTTGTTTATTAATTACAACTGTAATATGTGTTGTACCTACTCTTTACAAGGATTTTCGGTTTCCCCCTTTTGTTGCGCAACTTATTTTGTACAACCTCATAAAAACTAATTTTTTAGAACATGTTATTGGTTGTCTTTTTTTAGACTTTCAACTTTATTCTGAATTTTTAATTCAATTGAGGTTTACCTAATGAAGTTCAAGAAAAAAGTATTTGTTACCCAGAAACAAAGATTATTTTCTAAATTTTTTGTAGAAGAAAAAAATAAGGCTAAAAACAAATAAAAACCCAAGAATAAATACCCATGTAGTATTCGAAGTGTTATAAGAGAGTGGATCTGGATTACCAATAAGAATGAGAGAAGACCAGTAATAAGGAGAAGTTTTACTTAAAGAATGGTTTTTAAGATAATTAAGTTTAGCCTGTCGTAATGCCTCTGATTTAGATTTTCTTTTTTTTAGGTATTTATAAAAATCTGTAGAGAGTTCCATGGTAGATTGATCATCAGCTTTCCACAAGGTAGATACTACACTATTGGCACCTGTATTAAAAAAACCACGAGCAAGACTCATTACACCTTCTCCTTTTTCTATTGTTCCTAGCGATGTATTACAGGCACTTAATACGATAAGTTCAGCATTGTTTTTAGTTGCATATATATCGTATAAAGTAATTTTGTCGTTTACAGATGCAATCCAAGGCATAATAGAATCATTAGCATTCGCGTGTGTAGAGAGGTGAATCAATTTGTAATCCGACAATTGATTTATTAAATTTTGTTTAGATGCTTTATCCCGCAGCAAAATAGTACTATCAAAGCCAGTAGCTACAAGATCTACTTCTGCTTTACTGTTAGAAAGTGTAGAAAGATTATTGGTATATTGAACGGGAGCAAATCCAAGAAATTCTTTTTTTGGAGACCGTAATAAGTTTTTGTTTTGTAGTAAAAAAGAAACCGAATACGCATAACTGATTTCATGGTCTTTAATTAAGTATTCATTATTTTCATTCATTAAGGCTTCGAATGGAATATTATGCAAACTGTAATCAGAGATAATATTTATTTTTTTAGTAAGAATAGGACGAATATGATTAGGTATTAGTTGATGATAAAGATATTTACTAACCGTTTGATATGTTTTTTTATCTTTTTTAGAACTAAAAGGAGCAGAAATTAAGTTGCTAAAAATTGTAATATTTTCTTTTAGTTTATCAATATTTTTAATCTCAAAAATTTCAGTTTTACCTTTAGTGATTATGAGTCCAAACCCTAACTCATCCTGTAATATATACTCTAAAAAAACTGTATTATGAGTATTGGCATATTGTTGCACTTGGGCTAATGGAAAAATATTAGGTGTTTTTTTAGAACCCACGTATTGTGGATGATCTTTTTGTAAAGAATCGATAAACCTCTGATATATTTCTTTTTGATTAAAAAGAAGGATTTTAAGCGAATCAATTGAGTTATTGGGTGCGTTAACAATTAAATTTTCAAATTCCGCAATCTTACGTTTTAATAAAAATTCTTTTTCTATAGTATTATCAGAAATATTGACCATTCTTTTTAGTTGTTCATTATTTATATCTTCCAATAACAATAAAGCCTTACTCTTTTCCATGAAATAATAAGCTCTTTCAGGTCGATCTAAAAGAGAACAAACTTTTATAGCATTAGGGTATAAATCAGACGCTTGTTCTCTCCAGAAAAGTTTTGACTGTTTACCAGAGCTTTCAAATCTAATATGATCTACTAACAAATCAGTATAGTCGAAATATGTTAGTGCTTTTTCTAAAATAGCCTTGGAATTTATAGTATTACTGTTTTTGAGATGCGCTATACTATTCTTTTTTAAAATATAAAGCAAATTCTTTTTATCAGCTGTTTTTGATACAGATTTTAAAAAAGATGCTTTATCATCCCTTAGTATATTGAGTGTATCTAAAGCTTTCTCTAAGGTATTAATGGCATTATTAAATTCGTTTTCATACAAATAACTCAAGCCAATATTATAGAGTGTTCTTGCTTTAGAATTTGTATTGTCTTTTCTAACTAATTGTGCTTTTTTAAAAAAGTATAAAGCTGAATCCGTAGATATTTCGTGATAAATATTCCCAATATTATTATAAGTAGTAGAAATCCAATTTTGTTTATCATTTTCAATGGCAATTAATAAGGCTTTTTTATAATACTTTAAACAAATTTTCGGATCAAAACCTTTATGACTATTGTATAAATTTCCTAATCGTTGATTAATCGAAAACTTTTGTTTTATTGTTGTTTTAGTAATTTGACTAATAGAATCAGCCTTGTGTAAAATTTTAATTCCATTTTTAATATTTGAAAACGTAAATATTCTTTGATGGGTCGAAGCTAGCTCAAGATATACTTTTATTAAATTTTTATTGTCTTCTTGTTTTTGAAAAATAGATGCTGATTTATTAAAATGTTCAATCGCTGTATGGAAGTCACCTATTTTTTTTAAACATTGTCCTATTTTATAATAAATATTAGCAGCACTAATGTCAGACTCTTTAGTATCCAGTGTTTTCTTATAATATTTTATAGAAGAAAGATAATTTCTTGATTTGTAATAATACAATGCAAGATTATTTAGATTACTGGCATAGTAAAAATTATTACGAGGTTTAATAGATTTAGCAAAGTCAACAGCCTTTTTACCATAAATTATAGCTTTCTTTATATTAGTCTTATACAACCAAATCCCATACCTAGGTAGATCATAACCATATGTTATCGAATCATTCTTTTCTATATATTGATTTAATAGGATTTCAATTTTTTTTTCTTTTTCGGTATTTGATAATTTTGACCCTATGATTTCTTTAAAAGGATCTTCTTTAGATTGAGAATGAATTTGAATTTGAAAAAATAAAAAAGAGAGCACAAAAAGATATAATTGATAATTGATCTTAATCATATCTTTTTGTACTTTTTTATTGTCATACTATAATCCTATGGTATTAGTGAATTGGATGCAATGGGTCAATAGGCTCTTCTTCTTCTTCTTCTTCCCCACAAGAATTCTGGATGCATTGATTATAAGTACATCCCAATTCTATACATATTTGATCATTAGGATCTAAGTTCATGGACTCTACCCAAGCATTATAAGCACTGCATAGTGCATACCATCTTTCTGTATCGTTGTCGATTATTTCAACACCTAAAATTGGAAAATGATTATTAGAATAAAAATTTCTGATCGCTATTTTTTCAGGAAAGGTTAAGTTATCGGGATAGTCAAAAATTATCTGACATTCTAGTTCTTCACCATCATTTCCAGTAATAATATTAAGAGGATTGGATTTGAGCAAGGTGTCTTCTTCCGATTTTTCGCTTTCATAGATTTCATCAGTTGTACAAGCTGTAAATATTAAAAATACGATTAGAGTAATTGATAAGGTTAAGATTTTTCTCATGACTTACTTTTTTTGTTTTATAAAAATACATTTTTTTAAAAGCTTTTAAATCCTTAAAATATTCGAATTCAATTATAAGTTCAAATTTGTTTAGTTTTGTTACCCAACTAAAGTAAGTTTTTTTCTTATAATTTTTAATGTCAGACAATACATACTATATTCAGGGGATACTAGATTCTAATGAGAACGTCATTACGGATATATATATTCGTTTTTTTCCGAAAGTAGTTAAATTTATACTCCAAAATAATGGACAACAGGTGGATGCTGAAGATATTTTTCAGAAAGTATTACTACAGATTTCGGCTAGAATAAGAATTAGAGAATTGCAAACTATTAATTCAACATTTGAAGCGTATTTTTTCACGGCTTGTAAAAATTTATGGCGTAGAGAATTAAATAAAAAAAAACGGGTAACAAATATAGATGTAAAAGAACTGGTAAGTGAAGAGTTGGACATGGCTCATGCTCTACTAGAACAAGAACGATGGGAGCTTTTTAAAGAAAAACTCGAAAAATTATCTGATAATTGTAAAGAAATATTAACATTATTCCTTAAAAAGGTATCCTATGCAGATATGGTAAAAAAAATGTCATATACAACGGAAACGGTCGCAAGACAACGAGTTTTTAAATGTAAAGCAAAACTGATTAAAATTATTAAAGCAGATGATCGATTTGATAAATTAAAATTGTGATGGATCAGAATAGAGAAACATATCATGATGAAATTGATGCATATCTTAGAGATGAACTTTCATTAGAAGAGAAAGCTCTTTTTAAAAAATCTTTACAGAAGAATCCTGAATTATTAGAAGAGTTTAGAATTCATCAGGAGTTATTTTTACAGGTGGATGAATCTGGTTGGACTCATCAATTATTTTCTCCGGATAAAAAAGAAGTAGCAGAATTAGAAACTTATTTTAGAAGTGAAGAGGCTCTAAAGTTAAAGAATACTATTACTAAAATTAGAACTACTTACAATAGAAAGAATGCTTCTTCTTTTTTTAGTAATAAAACAATTATTTCTATCCTTGTTGCAGCGTCAATTGCATTATTTGTAGTTTTGTTTACAATGAATTCTGATGATTCATCAGAGGAATTATATGCACAATATAGTCAATGGGAAGATCTACCTTCACTTACTAGTAGAAGTGATGAAACTCAGTTAGCCAATGGGCAACACTTATTCGAAGAAAATAAATTTGAAGAAAGTTATAACTTATTTACATCTTATAATGATGATAACAGTAAAATCAAACCTTCATTATTGATATATATAGGGCTCTCTGCGTTAGAATTGAATAAATATGAAGAAGCGATTTCTTATTTTGATCAATTGATACAATCAGATGCGGTTGATCAATCCAAAGGATATTGGTATAAAGCTTTAGCGTATTTAAAACAAGATAAAAGAGAAGAAGCGATTTCAGTTTTGGAAATTATAAGAAAAAATGAAACCAATTATAAGTACATAACATCCAAAGAGCTATTGGATAAATTACTTTGATTTAAAGTGCTCGATACTTATGATCATGAAGAAACTTGAAAAATAAATAGTTTTGAGTTACTTATTTTTCAGATTTTCAAGATAAAAATATATTTTAAGGAATCAAGAATAACTACCTGAACAATGAGCTCCAGAAGAACAATGTTTTTTACAGCACTTTTGATTTGTTCAAAAGTAGAATAATTAGCAGACCTAGTACCGTTAATATCATTATAAGTCCAGGTTATAGTGCCTCCATTTATAGATTCCAACTGATTTTTAAGTAAAATTTGTACTCCATTTAACTTTAAGATGTTTTCAACATTAGATTGAATTTTATAGTTTTATTTTCGATTAGTTTAAAGTTATAAGTATTTAAAGTAATTTTCCCACCCGTTTCGGGTGGTTTTTAAAATATTATATAATCTCAGTTCTTATATGTATTTTTGAATAAAAATGCCAGTATGCAGTTCGAAAACACTAGAGAATTTGCCAAAAAATTAGATCAAAAGGATCCACTGAAATCTTATAGAGAGCAATTCCTTTTTCCAAAAGTAGACGGTAAACGAGTTATATATTTTACAGGAAATTCTCTAGGTCTGCAACCTAAGAATGCCAAGAAATATGTGGATGAAGTGATGAAAGATTGGGCTGAGCTTGGTGTAGAAGGTCATTTTTATGCAGATAAATCCTGGTGGGATTATCATGAACGATTGGCAAAACCATTGAGTACAATCATAGGAGCAGAGACCGCTGAAATTACAGTGATGAATACATTAACTGTGAATCTACATTTATTGATGGTTTCATTCTACAGACCTCAAGGAGAAAGGTATAAGATTATCTGCGAAGAAAAAGCGTTTCCTAGTGATCAATATATGCTACAGAGCCAGGTACGATTTCATGGGTATGATCCAAATGACGCGATTGTAGAAATAAAAAAAAGAGAAGGAGAGCATAATTTTAGAATTGAGGATATACTTAGAACGATTAGAGAGGTAGGGGATGAATGCGCCCTTATATTGATAGGTGGTGTAAATTATTATACAGGTCAGGTTTTTGATATGAAAACGATCACCAAAGCTGGACATGGTATTGGAGCTATAGTAGGTTGGGATCTTGCTCATGCTGTGGGTAATATTAAATTGGAGCTACATAATTGGAATGTAGATTTTGCTGCTTGGTGTAGCTATAAATATATGAATAGCGGACCTGGTAATGCATCTGGGTGTTTTATTCATAAACGTTATCATAATCAGAAAGATATACCTCGTTTTGAGGGGTGGTGGGGTACAGATAAGGCATCTCGCTTTTTGATGAAACCAGAGTTTGACCCGATGCCTAATGCCGATGCCTGGCAATTGAGTAATCCACCGATTTTATCAATGGCTCCATATCTGGCTTCTCTAGAGTTATTTGACGCAGTGGGTATGGATGCCTTATTACAAAAGAGAAATAGTATTGTTGCCTACTTAGAGTTTGTTCTTAAAGAAATTGGAAAAGAAGTAACAAGTAATTTCGAAATTATTACTCCTTCTAACCCTAATGAACGTGGAACACAATTATCTGTTTTTCTTCATGGAGAAGGAAGAAAATTATTTGAGTATTTAATGAAAAATGGAGTGATTATAGATTGGAGAGAACCTAATGTAATTAGATTAGCTCCAGCACCATTTTATTGCTCATATGAAGATATGTATCGTTTTGGACAGTTGCTTAAACAAGGTATCTTAGATAATCATTAATTTTCTAAGTAGTATAGAATATTATTCTTTAGTTACCTTAATATCAGTAAAGTATAATTTCATTGTTTCTTCTTTGTTGGTATGTGTTTTGGCTATTCTGATACCATTAAAATCTTCATAGGCTTCCCAGGTAGTCATCATTGATGGCTCTGGAGCGTTAGATTTTCTGAATACCCATTCTTTAATGATAAAATTGCTATCGTAATAGAAATCATATGCGTCTCCAGGCGTGTATCCTCCTTGATTGTCATATACAATAGTGAGTTGCTGCATTTTTTTAGTACTGATTGGTGCAATAGCAGAGTCTTTAGTAGAAATAGTCACTCCTTTATCCCAAACCAAATTAAAAGGTGCTAAGAGCCAGTATTTATCATTAATAAACCCTTGATCGGCTTTTATCGAACTGCTATCTATACGAGTCCTATTATAAGAAATAGTATCTTTTTTTGTAATTAAAGTAATTTCATTTTTTTTAGGTTTCCAGACCCAAGAGCGTTCAAAATGGCTACTGTCTCTATCTACATTAAAAGTAAATGATAGTTCTGTAACATCTTTCCAGTGCTCTAAGCCATATGCAGATGCAATGGCTTCAGCAGGGCTATTCTTTTGTTTAATCATATTCACCGTATTTTCTACACGATGATTCTTTTGGCAAGCATATAATGTGAATGATATACAAATGAGTATAACTAATTTTCTCATAAACTTATTTTGTTCAAAAATAGATAAAACAAAAACCCTGTTAATTAAGATTAACAGGGTTTTATATTTTTCTTCAAAAAAAGAGATAGACTATAACTATTCTACTATCAGTTTATATTGAGGAGTTTTATTTAGAGGGCAAAAATAAGTATACTCTCCTTTTTCTAATGTAACTTTTTTAGAACTCTGTGTTTTACCATCAGCTACTACTTCAGTTACATATGCTTCTTGAATATGATTTTTAGGATCAGAAACATCTTTTCCTGCTGGAACTAATACAAAACCTACATCAGTTCCTACACTGCTATTAGTTATATTAAAAACATAGCTTCCTTCAGATATAGTAATTTGTTTTTGAGTAAATTCTCCTTTTGTTTGTTCTAAAGAAACTGTTTTTACTTCTTGTGCAGATGTACTTAATGTGATTGCAAAGATAAATGCGATTGCTGTGATTAATTTTTTCATGGTGTTTTAATTAAATATTTATGTTAAAAAATTTGAGTGGGTATGATTGTTTATTAAATAGTCGAGGTTTCTAGTGGCTGAGCTTCCGGAAAATCAATAGGAATCTGTGTTGTACTATGAATGTAGTTAGATATTGTTTTATTACCCACTAATACGATAGTGTCTATTAAGTTTTCTTTACTGTATCCAGCATTTAAGAAATTATCAACTACTTGTTGATCTGCTTGTCCTCTATTTTCTGTTATATTTTTAGCAAGTTTTGCTAGCGCATCTAATTTAGAATCAAAAGAAGCATTTCCAGCTCTTAATTCTAATATTTGCTCTTCGTTAAAGCCATTCATTTTTCCGATAGCGGTATGCGCTGATAGACAATAACTACAATTGTTTACTTGACTTACAGCCAGATTTACAACTTCTTTTTCTTTAGCTTTTAATGAGGTTGGAGCATTAGAAAAATTCAAATAATTTTCTAACGCGGTATCACTATGCGCATAGGTTGCATATAGATTAGGAACAAATCCTAATGCTTTCTCTAGATTGTCAAAAATTGCTTGATTTGTAGCATTAACTTCTTCTCTTTTAGGGACATTTATTGTTGCCATAATTATTGTTTTTTAATTTTTATGTTGAAAATTTTAATTTCTATGCAAAAGTCTAAAAAATACACAAGCTATATAATGATCATATTTCCTTATAGCTTGTCAATTTTTCCTTTTTTAGGATTAATTGCCAATTTGCATAAAAAATGTATTGGTTTTGCAATAGAAATCGTGAATGCCTTTTTGATCGCAATGTTTCTTTAAATTAATAGGGACTATTATTTTTTTTCTACTCTGTCTGAATATTTCCAGTAAACTAAATATTGATTTAGGATATCTACTCATCTTTAATTAGGTTTTAATTTATAAAGATAAAAATATAACCTAAAGAAGAGATTATAAAATAACATTTTTTCCCGCTGACTTGTCAATTTAACTTTGTAATATCATCTGTTGTTTGCCTTGATTTATGTATTAAGATTTCGTCAAGAGACTTTTAAATACAATACACACTGATGTATACTTACTAAGTAGTTGCTATGAACTGATTATAAAACAATTGTATGTGTGTTTTTTTGAAGGCGAAGCATGAATCTTTTAGTTGTATCAAAAAAACTTAACTTCTTTTTGATAAATCCACAAAATAATAACACTCAATTTAAGAGTAATTAGTGCCGTAATAAATAATATTCCTTTATCTCCATTGACATCAATACCTATTTTGGTCATATGCATTAGAATAGCTCCCACCATAACACCAATAATAACTATGGCACCAATCCATATGGCTTTTGGGATTAATAATAATACACCAGCAATTAGCTCTGTAACACCAATTAAAATTCTCCCGTATGGTTCTATACCTACTTTAGAAAATATATAAACATAGTCTGGATGTGCTATGAATTTTAATCTAAGAGTTTGGAGTAATATTAATACAACAATAATTCTCAATAAGAGGGGTAATTTTTCTCTGATTTTACTCATTTTGTTTGTTAAGATTTGTGATTTGTGTATAAAATATTGAGGCAAAAGAGTGTATTTTTTTTACTTAAAGGTATCTTTTCTAATGACAAAATACAATTCTTTTAGATCATTATTTATACGACATCGTTATGTTTGGGAGAGTTGGTTGTTCTTTTATGAAATCAATAAATCACATATCTTAGAGACTCTACAATAGCTTTGTATATGATTTTCAGAATAGAAACTATACATTTCACCTGTTTTTTTGAGCTAAAAACAATAAAAGTAAGAAGTTTTTTCCCTTCTTTTATTTTTATGAAATTTGCTTCATTTTTGCTGTATTCTCGACCACAGACTAATTAGCTACTGGATCAAGTATTAATTTCTTTTTAAATTCTGAAGGAGATAATGAAGTATGTTTCTTAAACATTCTACTAAGATGTGAGGCATCATCAAAACCAATTTCATAGGCTATTTCTTTAGCAGATTTTTCTGTGTAAATTAATAATCTTTTAGCTTCAAGAATGATGCGCTCATGAATAATTCGTAAAGGTGTTTTCTTGAATTTTGAAAAATTATTGGATAATGTTTTAGGAGACTTAAATAGTTTATTTGCGTAAAAAGATACGGAATGTTCTTTCCTAAAATGGTGCTCTACTAGTACATTAAATTCTCGGATGAGATCTATTTGCGTATCATACACATTATTAAAATCACTTTGCTGTTTAATGAGTCGAGTAGTAGTAATAATAAAACGCGCCATTAACATGCGTAGCATTTCTGCTTGTATGTTATCTACGGTTTCGAGTTCATCGAGAAAAACTTGATGCATTAAATCTAATTTTCTCTGATGAGTCTCATTAAGCTTTATAATCGAAGTATTTTGGTTGCCATAAAATAATATTCCGATACAGCTTACTTCTTTATCGTGATCTTTGATGCAATAGAATTCTCTATTAAATTGATATATGATACTATCCGTTCCTTCTATATATTTAAGATATTGATTGGGTGTAAGGACAATTATATTATTTGGTTCTAAAGCTATTGATACTCCATCAATTTCGAGAAGTAAAGTGGTTTTTTTTGCCCAAATAAAAGTAAAAAAATCTACAAGTTTTGATACTTTATAAGTGTTTAGTAATTCTTCATTAGCTATTTTGAATAATGCATCTGTAGACAATTCTTTAAATTCTTTAATCATGTTTCTTGAGTCGTTTTTGATACCAAAAAATTACATCCAATATTCACCTAAATATTGAAATAGTATACCATATTAAATAAATTTAAAATGACATGAATTTTCTGTCTATATTATGAAGTAGCTCATTATTTTATTTACTGTCTTCAGAAAGCAAATGTAATACATAAGAGATATAAAAAGCGAATACCTATACGTGTCAAAAAGTTAAGAAAAAGATAAAACCACGATATCATCATTTTTATCTTTATTTTTATTGAGTAACACATTTCAAGTTCAACACACCATGAAAAAAATACTTTTAGGAACCCTTAGTATACTTTTTGTTCTTTCTTGTCAAGAACCTAAAGCAGAAGCAGACTTGCTGGTTTTTAATGCCAATATATACACTGTAGATGATACACAACCCAAAGCAAAAGCTTTTGTGATCAAAGATGATAAGTTCATTGCAGTTGGGAGTTTAGCTGAAGTAAGTAAAACATATTCGTGTACAGATTCTATAGATGCACAGGGCAAAACAATTGTGCCAGGTCTGATTGATGCACATTGTCATTTTTACGGATTAGGGGTACAACAGCAGAAAGTAGATCTGATCGGCACGAAGAGTTATGATGAAGTATTAACTCGGATTGTTAATTTTCAGAAAAAGAAAAAAGCGTCTTTTATTACAGGTCGCGGTTGGGATCAGAATGATTGGGAAGTCAAAGAATTTCCTACCAAAGAAAAATTAGACAGCTTGTTTCCAGAAACGCCAGTAGCAGTGACTAGAGTAGATGGGCATGCATTGTTGGTTAATCAGGCAGCTCTAGACCTTGCCAAAATAACATTAGATACTAAGGTTGCTGGTGGAGAGATTCTCCAGAAAGATGGTAAACTTACTGGTATATTGATTGATAATCCTATGGAGTTGGTAGAAGCTATTTTTCCTCAACCTACAATTGCCGAGCAAGTAGCAGCATTAAAAGATGCAGAAAAAATTAATTTTAGTTATGGATTAACTACTGTAGATGATGCTGGATTAAGTCCAGAAGTAATAACTGTTATCGATAGTTTACAAAAAATAGATCAGCTAAAAATTAGGATGTATGCTATGGTAAGTAATGTGCCTAGTTATGTAGACTATTACTTGAATAAAGGAGTGTATAAAACAGATAAGCTCAATGTTTCTTCTTTTAAAGTATATGCTGATGGGGCACTAGGTTCTAGAGGGGCTGTGCTAAAAAAACCATACTCAGATAAAGATGAGCATCACGGGGCAATGATTATTGGAGTTAAGGAGTTTAAAAAATTAGCTAAAAGATTGGCAGCTTCACCTTTTCAGATGAATACCCACGCGATTGGTGATTCTGCTAATGCAGTGGTGATGCATACGTATTATGATGCGTTAAAAGATAAATCTAACAGAAGGTGGAGAGTAGAACATGCTCAGGTAGTTGCTCCTGAAGAATTTGATATACTGGATAATAATTTAGTAATGAGTGTGCAACCTACACATGCTACCAGTGATATGTATTGGGCTGATGAACGACTAGGTGAAGAACGTATTAAAGGAGCATATGCTTATAAACAATTACTCAATAAAACGGGTAAGCTAGCATTAGGAACTGATTATCCAGTAGAAAAAGTAAGTCCATTTTATACTTTTTATGCAGCTGTTGCTAGAAAAGATTTAAAACAGTACCCAGATGGAGGTTTCCAAAAAGAAAATGCATTAACACGAGAAGAAACCTTAAAAGGGATGACGCTCTGGGCTGCGTACAGCAATTTCGAAGAACAAGAAAAAGGAAGTATCTCCGCAAATAAATTTGCTGATTTTGTAATCCTAGAAGATGATATTATGCAGGTTGAAGAAGATAAAATTCCGAATATCAAAGTATACGCTACCTATGTTGGTGGAGAGAAAGTGTATGGAATTGAGTAATAAATATTAAAATTAAAGAATGAAGATGTAGTTGTAGAAAAAAGACTACTTCCCTCCATTGGCTTGTAGATCAGCAATACATAGTGCATCCAGTTCTGGTACTCCATTGCCTAGCATATCCATCATACCACTACCAAATTCTATAGCAGCTTCCATTAAACAATTTTCTATATTACAATGGCCTTTTGCTTCACTATCTTCATGTTGTGATTGTAAGGGAGTGCCTAGATTCACCAAACCTAGTAAGTGTGCAAATTCATGATTGAGTGTAGCAGTTTCTATGGTAGATAGCATAGGAGAATTGGAACGACTACTTAAGTTGCGGAGTGTGCTTTCATAAATCACTATAGAAGTGTTTAGATATGCAGTGCCTAATGTAACCCTATTACCACTATCTTCCTCATTCGCACCATCAGTAAAATAGACATATACAGTAATTTCATCTCCTTCATTAAATTTTGTTCTGTTCGTATTTTCAATTTGTCTTATTTCTTCTATTGTAAAAGGAGCCATATTAGATGAAGCTACAGAACGTTGATTGATACTAATACCATCAGGCTTAAAAAGGCGATCTTCTAAAAATTTTTTAAAAGCATTTATCGCCGTTGGTGTAGGCTCGAATCCTTGTACAGAAACCATTTCTACGGTAAGCCCTTTATAAGTAGTATCGTTTAGAAGATCAGTAGCAGAACTACCTAATGATTGTTTATTTGCAGTTTGATTAACATTAGTAGGCGAATTATCATCATCATTAGAACATCCAATAAGAATTAATGAACTAATCATAAGAATACTGAAGATTTTTGTAATTTGCATAAATAGAGTACAAGAATTAGTAAATAAATGAATTTATGAGATATTTAGCTTTTTGTGTAACATTATTTTTAACAGTTACGGCATATTCGCAGCAAAAATCATACCATGAAGATGCTTTGAAGTATCTAGGATTAAACGGCACAGAGAAACAATATAGTGCAGCAATAGATCAAATGTTTGACCTACTAAAAAGTCAATATAGTTCTCAGAATATTCCAGATACAGTATGGCAAGAATTAAAAGGAATAAAAAAAGAATCATTAACGACTATTAAATCATTGTTGGTTTCTGCGTACAGAGGTAATTTTTCTCATGAAGATATAAAATCACTCATTACCTTTTATGAATCAGATACAGGTAAGCAGATGGTAGCGGATATGTCTCAGATGTCTGAGGATCAGAAAGTAAAACTTTCAGAATTTTTTAATTCTGATATTGGTCAAAGAGTAAAAAACCAAAGTGATTCTTTAAAATCTATGGTTAGTGAAGTGAGTGAGCTATGGAGTAGAGATTTATATAAAAACACTATAGAAAAATTAAAAGCTAAAGGGTATCAGATGCCGCAGTAAGTTTAGCTAGGTAATTATGATGATTACCTTCTATAATTAATTCACACATAAAACCATTAGTCTTAGCCGCACCTTTTAAGGTGTCATAATCAATATACAACCAATCAAACCAATCAGATTCATGATTTTTATAGGATAATTTATAACGCATTTCGCCATAATAATTGGCAGAGGTGTCTACCCAGAAACCTCCATCATTTTCTGTAAATAAATAGGAAAGATCTGAGGAATCTATTAGCAGCTGTCCACCAGGAGACAGTATTCTTTTTATATGCATAAAAAAGTTATCAATAGCATCTAGTTTGCCTATAATGCCACTACCATTCATCAGAAACAAAAGGGTGTCGAATTGTCTGTTTTTTAGATCATAAATATTCTGGACACTAGCATTTTTAACACCTCTTTTTTTACTAATTTCTATGGCACCCACAGAAATATCTATTGCCTGTACATCTAATTTACGATCGTTTTGTAAAAAAAGGCTATGACTCCCCGCACCACTACCAACATCTAATATTTTTCCATAGCTTATGTCTAGCGCTTTTTTTTCGATAATTGGCATTTCTGAGTATGATCTAAATAAGTACGATACTGGGATTGTATCATCATCAAAATCAGGAGCCTTTACTATAATATCTTCTTCATGAGTAGTAGTATAAAAGTCTTTAATAGCTTCTCCAAAAATATCTTTATCCATTCGTATGGTTCTCAATTCATAATTTGTAATTTTACACTATGCAAGAACTCATAGATCAATTACCGAAACTGGCCAAAGATAAGCAGAACGAGAATAAAAAGTATTTTGCAAAACTTAAAAAAAAACCTCCTAAGAACCTCGATGTAATTATGCAGGAATTGCATACTAATGAGTTTCAGAAAACAGATTGTTTAGATTGTGCGAATTGTTGTAAGACCACAGGGCCTTTATTTACAGATGTAGATGTGGATCGAATTGCAAAACACCTAAAAATAAAGTCATATCAATTTGAAAAAAAATATTTAAAAAAAGATGAAGATGGAGATCTTGTATTACAAGAAACTCCCTGTGCTTTTCTGGCAGCTGATAACTATTGCTTAATCTACGATGTTCGACCAAAAGCGTGTAGGGAATATCCGCATACCAATCGAAAGAAAATTTATCAGATTTCTAATGTAACCATGCAAAATATGGCAATATGTCCCGCAGCGTATGCTATTGTAGAAAAAATGAAAGAGCGTATCCCATTAGCGCACAAGAGTAATAAAAGAGGGTATTGAAACGTATCGAAAATCAAATCTATTAGTAGCTATGTTTTTTATTCATATAGTAAATACTGTTTTCTAATTTTTTTAAATGTTTCTAAATCTTTATACCAGGTTTTTCTAATCTCTTTAAACGTATAGCCTTGTTCTATTTGTTCCTGTAGTTTTGTGTTACCCGCATGAATAGTAAATGATTTGGGTTTAAAAAAATCACTTTTATTTTTAGAATCCTGATAGGCATCAAGTAGCCATTGTAGGTTTATACGATCTAGGCGTTTTGTATCTCTAAGATCTTTTCCGTGGCAGATTTCTCCTTTGTGTTTAGGGTTTTTTGCTCCAAAATTAGGTCGAGGAGTATATGTAAAGTCGTATAGACCTTCAGGAAAATTAGGAGATCCAAATATTTGAAACTGCATTTCAGTTCCACGACCTGCATTGATAGTTGTTCCTTCAAAAAAACCAAGACTTGGATATAGGTTGATAGCAATATCATTAGGGAGGTTAGGAGATGGTCGTATAGGTAAGCTATATAGTTTTTTATGAGTATAGTGTTTAATAGATATAACCGTAATATTGCACACAAGATTATTTCCTAGCCATCCCTGACCGTTAATCATTTTTGCATATTCTCCGATAGTCATTCCATGAACCAAAGGAATTGGATGTACTCCAACAAAGCTAGCATGTGCTGGTTCTAGAGTAGGCCCATCAACATAATGTCCATTGGGATTAGGCCTATCTAATATGAGTACTGGGATATTTTTTTCTGCACACGCTTGCATGACATAATGTAAGGTAGATATGTATGTATAAAATCGTACCCCTACATCCTGGATGTCAAAAACCATAATATCTACATCTGCAAGGCTACTATTAGATGGTTTTTTGTTTTCCCCATATAGAGAAATGATAGGAATTCCTGTTTTGATATCTTTTCCATCTACTACGGCTTCTCCAGCATCAATTTTTCCTCTAAAACCATGTTCTGGAGCAAAAACTTTTAAGATATTAATCTTGTGAGATAGTAATGAATCTACAATATGGGTGTATCCAATTGATGCTAAAGGCTCGCTGCTATCTGTTTTTTTAAAAATGACAGATGTTTGATTGCCAACTACAGCCACTTTTTTACCTTCTAATAGCGGTACATATACTGCGGTTTGATTAGCGCCAACTACAATATTTTTGGATATTTTTATCGAATCTAAGATAGGTTGTAGACTACCTTCTGTTTCAGTAGGAGTTGAAAAAATGTCATTATTTGTTTGTACTACTAATTTTGTTTCGCTTCTGCAAGAAATAAAAATGAGAAGAAATAATAAAACCGTATTTTTGAAAACATATTTGATAAAAACCATAAATAATCTTGAATTTCGAATATTTTATAGCTAAGCGCCTTATCAAAGGTAAGGAACATAAAAGTAGTATATCATCTGCAATCATAAAAATTGCAATCATTGCCATTGCCATCGGTGTAATTATGATGTTGATTACGATAGCTACGGGAGTTGGCTTACAGCATAGAATACGAGAAAAAGTAGCAGCCTTTAATGGACATGTCCTGATCAATAGTTATGATAATAATAATAGTGTAGAATCACTGGTTCCTATTGATAAGAATCAGGATTTTTATCCCGATTTTGCAGATGTTAAAGGGATTACTCATGTGCAAGGTGTGGCTACAAAAGCAGGAGTCATAAGAACAGAAACCGATTTTGAAGGAGTAGTTATTAAGGGTGTTTCTGATGATTATAACTGGACCTATTTTAAAGAATACCTTATAGATGGGGAATTACCAGACTTTAGTGATCCTAAAAATAATCAAATATTGATTTCATCATATACCGCTAATCGATTGGGTTTTGTGATAGGAGATAAAGTAAATACTTTTTTTCTAAAAAAGAAATCAACCTCTAAGTCTCCAGCTAATATAAGAACTTTTGAAATTGTAGGTATTTATAATTCAGGATTTCAAGAATTTGATGAGACTTATATCTTAGCTGATATTCGACATATTCAAAAAATGAATAAGTGGAAAAAAGGAGAAGTAGGCAGTTTCGAAGTTTTTATAAAAGATTTTGATGAAATAGATAAAAAAGGAGGAGAAATTCATGCTAATATTCCGTCTACATTAGAAGCCCAGACTATTGCAATGAAATACGGCAGTATTTTCGAATGGTTAAAACTTTTTGATCTTAATATCATTGGGATCATAGCCATTATTATATTAGTAGCAGGAATTAATATGATTACGGCTTTATTAGTTCTAATTTTAGAAAGAACGCAAATGATAGGAATTTTAAAATCTCTAGGTTCTGATGATTGGGGGATACGCAAGGTTTTTCTCTACAATGCCGCCTATTTAATTTTAGTGGGTTTGTTCTGGGGTAATCTGATAGGCATCGGTTTACTATTGATCCAAAAACACTATGGCGTTATAAGTCTTAATCCAGTTACTTACCATGTTAGCACTGCACCGGTGTATATTGATGTGCTACATATAGTATTACTAAATCTTGGCACTATGCTATTGTGTCTAACAATGTTACTAATTCCTTCTTATGTGATCTCTAGGATTTCTCCATCAAAGGCGATTAAATTTCAGTAATATGCATAAGAAAATGGTGTAGAGTTTAGAGATTGATTTTTTAATAATGGCTAACTGTTAAAATAAAAAATCAAACGACTGATTGCTGCTAGGCATAGAAGTCTAGAAATTAAAAAATTCATATTTGTTTAGTTCTAATATTTGTTAGGTGTACTATTTTGTTTTTCCTTATTCATCCTTTCATATACTATGCTATTCGTATATTTACAGCAGTAAATAGATACTGAATTAATTTTAGTAAAAAACAATAAACTTTTGGACTACGCAAAAAATATATTAGAAACTATAGGGAATACTCCTATGGTAAAAATGAACGCCTTGGTTACGGATATAGATGCTATGGTACTAGCAAAATATGAAACTTTTAATCCTGGGAATTCTGTAAAAGATCGTATGGCGCTAAAAATGATAGAAGATGCCGAAGCAGATGGTCGATTAAAACTTGGGAGCACAATTATAGAAGGGACATCTGGCAATACAGGAATGGGGTTAGCACTAGTTGCAATTATCAAAGGATATAAACTGATTTGTGTAATGGCCGATAAGCAATCCAAAGAAAAGATGGATATCTTAAGAGCAGTTGGAGCAAAAGTAATGGTATGCCCTACTAATGTAGAGCCTGATGATCCTAGGTCTTATTATTCTGTATCTAAGCGATTGGCAGAAGAAACACCAAATTCTTGGTATGTAAACCAATATGATAATCCATCAAATGCCAAAGCGCATTATGAGAGTACAGGGCCAGAAATATGGAAACAAACAGAGGGAAAGGTAACTCATTTTATTGTAGGTGTAGGTACTGGAGGAACTATATCTGGAGTTGGAAAATATCTAAAAGAGAAAAACCCTGATATAAAAATATGGGGAGTGGATACATATGGTTCTGTGTTTAAAAAATATCATGAAACAGGCATTTTTGACGAGAACGAAATATATTCATACATCACAGAAGGGATTGGAGAAGATATTTTGCCTAAAAATGTAGACTTTTCGATTATTGATGGTTTTACAAAAGTTACTGATAAGGACGCAGCAGTATATACTCAAAAATTAGCAAAAGAAGAAGGAATGTTTTTAGGAAATAGTGCTGGTGCTGCAATTAAAGGGGTATTACAATTAAAAAATAATTTCAGTAAAGATGATGTGGTAGTTGTATTGTTTCACGATCATGGGAGTAGGTATGTAGGAAAGATGTTTAATGACGATTGGATGCGAGAAAGAGGTTTTTTAGAAGAAGAAGTATCTACTGCGGTAGATCTCTTAAAAAACCATATAGATAAGCCCTTAATAACAATTAAAACAGAAGAACTAGTATCACACGCAATAGAGCGTATGCGTAAGTTTAAAATATCCCAGATACCAGTGTTAGATAGTGATGGGTTTGTTGGTTCTGTAGATGAAAGTGCACTGTTCAATGCTTTTCTAGAAGATAAAAATACTGGAGATACACCAATTAAAGATATTATGAATCCTCCTTTTCCAGTTGTACAATCTAATACTCCATTAGATAAAATTTCAGGACTTATTAAAAATGGAACACCAGCCGTTTTGGTAGCTTTAGAAAATGACTTGTACCATATTGTAACAAAATACGATGTGATTAGTCATATAAAATAATTTCTTATATTTATAATAAATAAGATTTTCCCCCTCGCTAGATTTAATCATAGAAATGTCATTTATTATATGTGTTTTGTAACAACAAATCATTAAGTATAAAACCTTATTGAATAATAAATTTATGTATAAATACTCATTTAACTTTTCTGATATAGATGCACTGAGGAATTATTATAGACTTCAATTAGATCCCAATGGTACTTCTGATAGAATTTATTTTCCACCAGAAATAGGTGAAGGATATTTGTGTTATTATAAAATAGCACCAGAAGTTTTTCTTATCATTAATAATTATAAAGCCCATGTAGATATTGAATATATCAGAGAACCTATAGCTGAAAATGATATTATCTTACACTTCAGAAAATATGCCTTAGATCATCAAATAGGAGAAAACGAGATTGTAAGTACGTATTCTGATAGTTATACCCCTGGAAACATGCGTTGTATGGATGCACAAAAAGGAGAAAGAGTATATATCACTAAAGGAGCAGAAGTAAAATCTACTATGATAGTTCTTAAAAGCTCATATATCAAGCCATATTTTATGAAAAGTGGGAATATGGCAGAAAAAGTTGATAACTATATTAGGCAGTCACATCAGAATATTAATAAATTTTATCTTTCATACAAGCAATCAGTACTTTTTGATCAGATAGTGTCTCCTAATATCGATACAGTAGAAAATTACTTATACTTTATCTCCAGAGGAATTCGCTTACTAGAAACATTCTGGAAAGATGTTCTAAAATGGGAAACCGAGAGTAACCCTTTTAATATCAATAGTTCTCAAGTTGGTAATATCTACAAAGTAAGTAATTATCTAGAGAATAATTTGCACGAACCCTTCGTAGGTGTTGACCAGTTAGCAACAATGGCGCATATGAGTCGCACCAATTTTTTTAGTATGTTTAAAGAAATACATGACAAAACACCTTTAGAATTTTTTAATAATAAGAAATTAGAAAGCTCCTATAATATGATTTTTTCTGAAGGATTATCCATAAGAGAAGTTATGCAAAATCTTAATTATTCGAACTCTTCAAAATTCAAGAAAGCTTTCTTTAATAGATTTGATGTCTATCCAGATGTTAGTGTATAATCAATTATCGATTTGACTATATATAAATTTGATCATGACGGCACTCAAGCAGATAAGCTCGCGGATAATTATTGAAAAGAAGTAATTTTTTAGAAAGAATAATTTTAAGAAAAAAAAGCTGTAAAAATAAAAATGGTCACCTTGTATGATAACCATTTTTAACCTAACACAAACTCAACTAAGCTTAGGATTTTTAAATCTTATATATATCCTTAACATTTACTTGAACAAAGTAAAGAAATGACCAGATGTTAATAATTTCCATTAATACATAATACATTACCAATAGTCCATTTTTGTAATATTTAAGTTTTTTTTAAGAAAAAAAGTAAGAATTGACGATAAAAAAGGGAATACCATTCTGCTATTAAGGTAAAATATTGTTTTTTAGCAATTGAAAATAAAATATTGCCTGCTTATTTTTTAACACAAAAATGATTCTAATTTTTTTCAATTTGATTTAAAAATGCTTTTTTTACTATGAATGAAGATTTTTTACAATACCTCTGGAAATATAAAAAGTTTAATTTTCTGGATTTGAAGACTACCGATCAAAAAGAAATTATACTCAAACAAGTAGGAGAGCAGAATCAATCACAATCTGGACCGGATTTTTTTAATGCGCAATTAGTTATAGATCATCAGAGGTGGGCTGGTAATGTCGAGATCCATCTGAAATCGAGTGATTGGTATATACATCAACACGAAATAGATTCATCGTATGATAATGTTATATTACATGTAGTGTGGGAAGATGACGTGGAAGTTTTTAGAAAAAATAATACCAGAATCCCTACCTTAAAGCTCAAAGATTATGTAGATAAAAAACTAATAGATACGTATCAGAATTTTTTTCAGAAGACCTCAAAAAAATGGATATCTTGTGAGAATAACATAGAGAATGTAGATAGTTTTACAATCTCGCATTGGCAGGAACGATTGTACTTAGAACGACTAGAAGAAAAATCAGTACTTATTAAAGAGATATTACAAAACTCTGCTAATAATTGGGAAGCTACATTTTTTAAACTATTGGCTAAGAATTTTGGTCTAAATGTGAATAACGAAGCCTTTTTGAGCTTAGCAGAATCCATAGACTTTTCTATTGTTAGAAAATGTAGTCATAATTTACCTACTATAGAAGCATTGTTTTTTGGGCAATCAGGTTTATTAGATATTGATGCAGAAGAAAAATATGTGAGAGATTTAAAACAAGAATATCATTTTTTGCAAAATAAATTCTCATTAAACAATCAAGGCGTACTTCCTTTTCAGTTTTTTAGATTAAGACCTCCTAATTTTCCAACAATTAGGATATCACAATTAGCTAATCTGTATCATAGAACACCTCAATTATTTTCTAGAGTGATAGCAGCCAGTACGCTAGAAGAGTTTTACGTCATATTTGAAGTAGAAACTACTAATTTCTGGAGGAATCATTATACATTTACTAAAGAATCGCCTTCTAGAAAGAAACGACTTACCAAATCATTTATTCATCTGATTATAATCAATACAATACTTCCTTTAAAGTTTTTATTTGCTAAAAGCAATGCAACAAATGCAGAAGATGAATTACTAAAAATAATGTCACAATTACCCGCAGAAAAAAACACAATCGTTAGCAAGTATACAAAATTAGGAGTTACTGTAAGTGATGCTATGCATTCGCAAGCGATGATTCGATTAAAGAAGACATACTGTGATCAAAACGCGTGTCTTTCATGTGCCATAGGTAATTATTTATTAAATAAAGCGCACAGTTTAGGATAATATAATTATTTTGCATTATGCTTTACAATTTGAGACACTTTTTAGAGCGGAACGGATTTTATGTATGCAGTAGGCTTGCTGATAGACTAGGAATGAGAGCAAAAAATGTTCGTTTGTTTTTTATATACACATCCTTTGCAACTGCAGGCTTTGGATTTTTAGTGTACTTAATACTAGCTTTTTGGTTAAAATTAAAAGACCTAATATATACCAAGAGAACTTCTGTATTTGACCTGTGATATATGATTAAGTGGTTTACGTCAAAAATATACATCGCTTTACTACTACTAATTAGTGTGATTTTAGTTGGAGTACTGGGGTTTCGTTTTTTTTCTGATTACTCTTGGATCGATGCATTGTATATGACAGTAATTACCATGTCTACAGTTGGATTTGGCGAAGTAGCACCTCTTGATGATTCGGCAAAATTATTTACAGTATTTTTAATTGCTACCAGCGTAGTCACATTTGCATATTCAGTTTCGGTAATTACAGAATATATAGTAAGTAAAAGTGATCCCAAAAAAGCACAATATCGAAAAGTACAAAAAATGATAAATATATTAGAAAATCATATAATTATTGTAGGATATGGTCGTAATGGAAAACAGGCAGCAGATAAGTTATTAGCTTATAATAAATCGTTTATTATTATCGAAAATGATAGGCATACCATAGAAAAATATCAAAGCGACTCATTGTTATTTCTAGAAGGGAATGCTACAGAAGATGAAGTGCTTATAGAAGCCGGTATTAAAAATGCTTCTTGCCTGATATGTACATTGCCAGAAGATGCAGATAATCTATTTATTGTTTTATCTGCTAGGCAGATTAATAATAACCTTAAAATAATTAGTAGAGCTTCTCAGGATACATCGTATAAAAAAATACGACTAGCAGGAGCAGATAATGTCATTATGCCTGATAGAATAGGAGGTGATCATATGGCATCTCTAGTGGTAGTACCTGACTTGATAGAATTTCTAGATAACCTATCAATTGTAGGTAAAAAATCTATCAATATAGAAGAGATATCTTTTGAGAATATATTTGATGATCAAAAAGAAAGAACAATTCGAACAATAGATATGCGATCTAGAACAGGGTGTACCATTATTGGCTATAAATCGCCAGAAGGAGAGTATGTAGTTAATCCAGAACCAGATACTATTTTAAGAGCTGGTTCTAAAATAGTGGTTTTAGGGAGGCCAGAACAAGTAAACCTTCTCAATAAGGAATTTAATATTTTATAATTACAAAACATTTAACCTTTTAAAAATTGTAAACAATCGTTTTTTTTAGCATCTTGCTAGAATCATTGAATAAATTCAATGACTAAAATTTTAATCAATTCACACACTATGAAGAGAATTCTTCTTTCAATCTTAGCATTCATAATCCCAATCATAACATCAGCACAAGAAACTACTGAAAAAGGCTTAGACCAAAAAATAGACGAAGCTTTCCAACCGGTTTCAGATTTTTTCTCTAATGTCATCTTTTTCGAAATTTTTGATGGAGCACCATTTGTTATCATTTTACTAGTACTAAGTGCATTGTTTTTTACCTTGTATTTTGGTTTTCCTAACATTAGATATTTTGGTAAAGCAATCAATGTAGTAAGAGGAAAATATGATGATGTAGAAGATCATAGCTTAGGAGATCCAGATGCCGGAGTAGATGGCGATATACCAGACACGATAAGAGATGAAAGTAAAGATGGAGAAGTGTCTCATTTCCAGGCACTAGCAACTGCTGTATCAGGTACAGTAGGTAATGGAAATATTGCAGGGGTAGCATTAGCGATTGCCTTAGGTGGGCCAGGAGCTACATTTTGGATGATCATCTGTGGATTATTAGGGATGTCTACTAAATTTGTAGAATGTACACTTGGAGTACAATATAGAGATGTTGGAGAAGACGGCACAGTCTATGGAGGTCCGATGTATTATTTAAGCAAAGGACTCAAAGAAAAAGGATTTAAAACACTGGGTAGAATTACAGCAGTGATATTCGCAATCTTTTGCATTGGAGGTTCTTTTGGTGGTGGTAATGCAGCACAATCTAATCAAGCCACTATTGTGTTGAAAGAATTGATGGGATTAGAAAGCACTGGCGCAGGAACCGTTATTGGAATTATTCTTGCCATTCTTGTTGGGATTATTATTATTGGAGGAATTAAGCGTATTGCCTCTGTAACGGAGAAAGTAGTTCCATTAATGGCAGTAATGTATATTCTTGCATGTTTATATATAATTTTTAGTAACTTTTCTTTGATAGACGATGCTATCGGATTGATTATTAAAGAAGCTTTTAATCCAACAGCATTTGGTGTAGGGAGTTTAATAGGAGTATTATTAATAGGGTTTAAAAGAGCTGCATTTTCTAATGAGGCGGGAGCAGGATCTGCATCGATAGCCCACTCAGCAGTAAAAACAAAATACTCTGCCTCAGAAGGCCTGGTAGCATTATTAGAACCTTTTATAGATACAGTAGTTATCTGTACAATGACTGCATTAGTTATTATTATTTTTAATTCTGGAGGAGTTTTTACCTATGGCGGAGACGGGAGTGGAGCCGTTTTGATAGATGGAGTTTCATACGAAGGAGCTGGGATTACTGCCCAAGCGTTCGGGAAATTTATACCCTACTCTAATATTTTCCTAACGATTGCTGTAGTGTTATTTGCAGTCTCGACTATGATCTCTTGGTCTTATTATGGGTTGCAATCATGGAAATACCTATTCGGTAGAGGTAAAAAAGCAGATTTGACATATAAATTATTATTCTTAACCTTCGTTATTATTGGAGCAGCTGCAAGTATGGGATCTATCTGGGCATTCTCTGATGCAATGATTTTTGCGATGGTATTCCCTAATATGGTAGGACTATTTTTCTTGTTCCCTGTTGTAAAAAAGCAATTAGTACGATATTTTGATGCCATAAAAGCATCTAAATAAAGACAGGATATTAATTAGTATGAGCAGTAGTATGAAACCTTATTTCGAGATGAACTCTCGTTTTCGAAATGGGATTCTTATTCTAGCAATATTGATGTTTTTGGTGATTTGGCTATTCTTTTTGTTTACAAAACAAACTAAGCTTGTCAATGATTTTACAGAGTTATCTATATATCAACAGCAGTTAGATTCATTGAAAAAAAATACTATAGCTAATAAAAAAGGATATGTATTACAACCTTTTAACCCCAATTTTATAACAGATCATAAAGGATACGCTCTAAGATTAACTGTAGAAGAATTAGATAGACTCTATGCATATAGAAAAAAAAATAAATGGATAAATTCTGTTTCCGATTTTAAGAAAGTAACAGGAATATCTGATTCATTAATAGCAGTAATTTCGCCATTGTTTAAATTTCCAGATTGGATTCATGACTCACCACCTAAAAAAACATATAAAAAGATAACCTATTCATCAAAATCTTTTGCTCAGAAAAAAGACCTCAATACTATAACAATCAAAGATCTCCAACACGATATCGAGGTGCCAGATTTTATAGCAGATAGAATTATTAAATATAGGCAAAGTATAGGTGGTTTTATTGATGATATACAGCTAAAAGATGTTAAGGGTTTATATGAGCACCATAGAAATAAGATAGTATCGATATACACAGTAAAAACCAAAAGAGAAATTAACAAAATTAATGTAAATACTGCATCAGTAAAACAATTAATAGATGTCCCATATTTTGACTTCGAAACTGCCATAGCGATCAAGGATTTTATAAAAGAGAAAAGTAAAATCACTAATTTTGAAGAATTACAAGAAATTGAGGGATTTCCTTTTGAAAAAATAGATAGGATAATGTTATATTTGGAAATAAATTAAAAATTATAAAAAAAACACCACGATTTTTATGAATACTTAAAAATAGCAGCGTGATTTTTAAGAAATAATAATATAGGTATCATTTTAAAGAATAGTATGCATTTTACGGAAGAACACGAATTGTTTAGAGAAAGTCTCAAAGATTTTCTACAAAAAGAGGTAGTTCCTCATATCGAAAAGTGGGAAAAAACAGGCGAAATAGAACGCTTCATATGGAAAAAATTTGGTGACATGGGATACTTTGGTATTGCCTATCCAGAAAAATATGGGGGGATGGATCTTGATCTTTTTTACACAGTTATTTTTTTAGAAGAATTGCAAAAAATTGATTCAGGTGGTTTTGCAGCAGCTATGTGGGCACACGCTTATTTAGCAATGACCCACGTAAATAAAGAAGGAGATCATAAAATTAAAGAGAAGTATCTTAAAACAAGTATATCAGGAGAAAAAATAGGATGTCTTTGTATTTCAGAACCTTTTGGAGGTTCGGATGTAGCAGGTATGAGGACTACAGCAGTAAGAGAAGGAGATTTTTATGTAATTAATGGTTCTAAAACATTTATTACTAATGGAGTGTATAGCGATTACTTAGTCGTAGCTGCTAAGACCGATCCATCCGTAAAAAATAAAGGAATTAGTATTTTTATTATGGATAGAGATACTCCTGGGATTTCTGCAACAAAATTAGATAAACTAGGATGGAGAGCTTCTGATACAGGAGAAATAGCTTTTGATAATGTAAAAATTCCTGTAGAGAATTTGATGGGAGAAGAAGGTAAAGGGTTTTCGTATATCATGCAGCATTTTGCGCTAGAACGCTTAATTATGGGAGTTAATGCGCACGCCAGAACAGAATATGCGATCAACTATGTTATAAAATATATGGCTGAGCGAGAAGCATTCGGACAAACGATTAATAAGTTCCAGGCACTAAGACATACAGTAGCAGATATGGTTAGTGAGTTAGAAATGTGTAAAGAATTTAATTATTCAGTTGCTAAACGATTAGATGATGGGCAGTATGTAGTAAAAGAAGCGAGCATGTCCAAACTATTATCTACCAAGATAGCAGACGAGGCTATCTATAAATGCCTTCAACTATTAGGTGGATATGGGTATATGGAAGAATATCCTATAGCTAGATTATTCAGAGATAGTAGATTAGGGCCTATAGGCGGAGGCACCTCGGAAATATTAAAAGAAGTAATTGCAAAAATTGTAATCGATAAAAAAGAATATAAACCAGCAACATAATCATTTCTTAGCTGTGATGATTTTGTGCTATATAAGAAATCACTACTATTATCCTGCCACAGAAAACAAGCTTAAAATTACTGAAAGAAAAGCTTTGTAGATAATACTTTTGTAGTATATTTGCATTCTAATTTTTAAAGAAAGGAGGTACAACTATGTTAATTATACCAGTTAAAGACGGAGAAAATATAGATAGAGCGCTAAAACGTTTTAAGCGTAAATTTGATAGAACAGGTACGATGCGTCAGCTTCGTAAACGTCAACAATTTACTAAACCTTCTGTAGAGCGTAGAGCTCAAGTTCAAAAAGCGCAGTATATACAGCACTTGAGAGACCAAGAAGAAATTTAGAAAATAGCGAAACGTAGTACTTGTTGGTTTATTATATAAGCCTGACTTCGTTTTTTTAGTATATAAAAGGGCCATTAGATGCTAAAAGTTTTTTATACTTTTACACTCTAATGGCTTTTCTATGTTAGTTAAAGAATTTATAGAATATCTTTTTTTAGAAAAAAAATATGCTAATCATACGATTACAGCATATAAAGCCGACTTGGAGTCTTTTTTGATGTATTTTAAAGATCAATATGAACTTGACGATATATCGATAGCTAATTATGCTCAAATCCGTCAGTGGATTGTATGTCTAGTAGATAATGGAGTTTCTAATAGAACGGTTAATAGGAAAATATCTTCATTAAAGAGCTACTATAAATTCTTATTAAAATCAGAGCAGATTCATAAGAACCCTTTGGCAAAACATAAAGCCCTAAAGGTGTCAAAAAAAATACAAATACCTTTTTCAAACCAAGAAATAGAAAAAGTACTGAGTTTACTTAGAGAAGATGATAGCTATGAAGGGATACGAGATAGGTTAATAGTAGAGCTTTTTTATGCAACAGGTATGCGTAGGATAGAATTAGTTACTCTTAAAATGACAGACATAGATCTATCAAATGCTCGAATAAAAGTAGTAGGGAAACGAAACAAAGAACGCTATATCCCCCTTTTGGCATCAGTGATAGATACCATAGAGAAGTATATCAATATGCGATCTCAAGTAGCTTCGGGAGAAAGTGAGGATTTTTTAATATTAACAGAAAAAGGAGTTAAAATATACGAAACCCTTGTGTATCGAGTCATAAATTCTTATTTTAGTAAAGCATCTTCAAAAGTGAAAAATAGTCCTCATATCCTGAGGCATTCATTTGCTACTCATTTACTCAATGAAGGTGCAGATTTAAATGCTGTAAAGGAATTACTTGGTCATTCTAGTTTGGCTGCCACTCAAGTATATACACATCAAAATGTGGCTCAGTTGGCAAAAGTATACAAACAATCTCATCCAAGGAATACTAAGTAATAGATGTCCTTAGGCATAGTAAACTGTACAGCAATTTTTTGTATCAACCTATAAAACGAACACCTATGAAAGTGAACTTGCAATCTGTAAATTTTAATGTAGATCAGAAGTTGGTAAATTTTACTCAGACCAAGCTAGATAAATTAGAGAATCATTTTAGCAGAATTATCCACGCAGATGTATTCCTGAAAGTCATGAACACAAGTGGAAAAGAAAATAAAATAACAGAGATATTATTGAGTGTTCCTGGGGATGAATTTATTATTAAAAAAATTAATAAAAGCTTTGAAGAAGGTGTAGATGAGTGTGTTAGTTCATTAGAGAGACGATTAAGAAAACGAAAAGAAAAATTAAATGCACACGGTTGACTATTTTTTTTAAAAAAATGTTTTGTGTACGAAATAAATTATATACATTTGCAGTCCGTTAGAAATAGCGGACTTTTTTATGCTTAAAAAAGTTAAAAAGCCGATGTAGCTCAGCTGGCTAGAGCAGCTGATTTGTAATCAGCAGGTCGTGGGTTCGAGTCCCTCCATCGGCTCTTAATTTTTTATAAAAAAGATAGCGTTTTTATTGAAAAAATGATTCAGACAATAATTGTATATTTTGAATTATGTAGGAAGAAACCCTTCATCGGGTAACGAAGTAAAAATTTCGAATAAAAATTATCTTTTTTTGATTAAGTTTTAAAATGCAAAATAATTGTTTAATTTTGCAATCTTAAAATTTAGAAGTTCATTAAAAAAATAATGATACCATTGGGGAGATACTCAAGCGGCCAACGAGGGCAGACTGTAAATCTGCTGACTATGTCTTCGCAGGTTCGAATCCTGCTCTCCCCACGTTTAATTTTGCAATTCATTTTTTTTGAATTCTTAATTACAATGCGGGAGTAGCTCAGTTGGTAGAGCGTCAGCCTTCCAAGCTGAATGTCGCCAGTTCGAACCTGGTCTCCCGCTCTAAAAATAAAGAGTGAATCTTGATGCATTTGTGGCATTGGATTTTTTAAAAAAATATGATAAATCGGTTTTCTTCTTACAATAAAATTGAAGGATGCTGCTTTATCGTTCTGTACTTAAAAAAGCCGGTGTAGCTCAGGGGTAGAGCGTTTCCTTGGTAAGGAAGAGGTCACGAGTTCAAATCTCGTCATTGGCTCTAAAAGTTCAGAAGCATAAATTGAACACTAATATATAACTAAGATTAAATAAATTAATTATGGCAAAGGAAACTTTTGATCGTTCCAAACCGCACTTAAATATTGGTACTATTGGACACGTTGATCACGGTAAAACGACTTTAACGGCTGCGATTACTAAAGTATTAGCAGATGCTGGTCTTTCAGAGGCTAGAGATTTCGATACTATCGATAATGCTCCAGAAGAAAAGGAAAGAGGGATTACAATTAACACGTCTCACGTAGAATACCAAACAGCTAACCGTCACTACGCACACGTTGACTGTCCAGGTCACGCCGATTACGTAAAAAACATGGTAACTGGTGCTGCTCAGATGGATGGAGCAATTTTAGTGGTTGCTGCTACTGATGGGCCTATGCCACAAACTCGTGAGCATATCCTATTAGGACGTCAAGTAGGTATTCCTAGAATCGTTGTATTCCTTAATAAAGTGGATATGGTTGATGATGAAGAATTACTAGAATTAGTAGAGATGGAAGTAAGAGATCTTCTTTCTTTCTATGAGTATGATGGAGATAATGGACCTGTAATTTCTGGTTCTGCTCTTGGAGCATTAAATGGAGAACAAAAGTGGGTAGATACAGTATTAGAATTAATGAAGCACGTAGATGAGTGGATTGAATTGCCTAAACGTGATATCGATAAAGATTTCTTAATGCCTATCGAAGATGTATTTTCTATTACGGGTCGTGGTACTGTGGCAACAGGACGTATCGAAACGGGTATAGCTAATACAGGTGATCCAGTAGAGATTATTGGTATGGGTGCAGAGAAATTAACTTCTACAATTACAGGTATCGAGATGTTTCGTCAGATATTAGATAGAGGAGAAGCTGGTGATAATGCTGGTATCTTATTAAGAGGTATTGAGAAAACTCAAATCTCTCGTGGGATGGTAATCACTAAGCCAGGATCTGTAACACCACATAAAAATTTCAAAGCTGAGGTGTATATCCTTAAGAAAGAAGAAGGTGGACGTCATACTCCATTCCATAATAATTACCGTCCTCAGTTTTATGTACGTACAACTGATGTAACAGGAAATATTGCACTTCCTGATGGCGTAGAAATGGTAATGCCTGGAGATAACTTAACAATTACTGTTGATTTAATTCAGCCAATCGCAATGAATGTTGGTCTTCGTTTTGCAATCCGTGAAGGAGGTAGAACAGTTGGTGCTGGTCAAGTAACCGAGATTTTAGACTAATACAATTATATGAGTATAAGTAAAGGTGTTCGTTACGGCGAATACCTTAACTTATTATACAGGTTTCCTGTCACGTAAATATATATCGTGAGCTCTGAACTGAGCTTTTATAGAAATAGGCGAAACTGTAAAAAAATAAGAAATAAACTATTTATTTCTTTATACGGGTTTAGCTCAGTTGGTAGAGCACTGGTCTCCAAAACCAGGTGTCGGGAGTTCGAGTCTCTCAACCCGTGCATAAAAAATTGATATCTTTTTTAGAAAAAAAGATACTCTAAATAATAGAATTTCAAAAACGTATTTTTAGTACGTTTAATTATATATAAATAATGTGTTTTGGTAGATTTATCTATATGAACACATAAATATAAATTAAGATGGCTGGATTAATAAATTATGTAACAGAATCATATAGTGAATTAAAGAATCATGTGACATGGACTCCTTGGCCCGAAGCGCAGAGACTTACTTTAGTTGTGATCGTGTTTTCAGTTATTTTTTCATTAGCTATCTGGGGAGTTGATACTGTATTCAGTAATGTGATAGAATATTATTTCACTTTAGTTAAATCATAGATAAGTATGACTGAGGTTAATAATACAAAAAAATGGTACGTTGTACGTGCTGTTAGCGGACAAGAAAATAAGGTAAAAGACTATATAGAACGAGAAATTGCTCATATGGGTCTAGAAGATCACGTCTCACAGATTTTGGTGCCAACAGAAAAAGTAGTTCAGATAAGAAATGGTAAGAAGATAAATAAAGAAAGAGTTTATTTTCCCGGATATATAATGATAGAAGCTAATTTATCTGGAGAAGTACCGCATATTATCAAATCGATTAATGGAGTTATAGGATTTCTTGGAGAAGTAAAAGGAGGAGATCCTGTTCCTTTACGTAAAGCAGAAATTAACAGAATGCTAGGTAAGGTTGATGAGTTAGCTGTTAAAACTGATAACATAGCAATACCATATACAGTAGGAGAAACAGTAAAAGTTATTGATGGACCGTTTAATGGTTTTAATGGTAATGTAGAAAAAGTAAATGAAGAAAAACGTAAGTTAGAAGTAATGGTAAAGATTTTCGGAAGAAAAACACCATTAGAGCTAAGTTATATGCAAGTTGAAAAAGTATAATAATTGTTACATTATATAATATCCTGGATTGTTCTTATTGCTTCCACTTTATAGGACAATGCTAAACTTAAAAATAGAAAAATGGCTAAAGAAATAAGTAAGGTTGTAAAACTTCAAGTAAGAGGTGGAGCGGCAAACCCGTCCCCCCCAGTTGGGCCTGCTTTAGGTGCTGCCGGAGTAAATATCATGGAATTCTGTAAGCAATTCAATGGTAGAACACAAGATAAAGCTGGTAAAGTATTGCCAGTGGTAATAAATGTGTATAAAGACAAATCTTTTGATTTTGTAATTAAAACTCCACCAGCAGCTGTTCAGATATTGGAAGCAGCAAAAACAAAAAAAGGTTCAGGAGAGCCTAATCGTAAAAAAGTAGCGAGTCTAACTTGGGATCAAGTACGTACCATAGCAGAAGACAAAATGCCAGATTTAAATGCATTTACTGTCGAGTCTGCAATGAAAATGGTAGCCGGAACTGCTCGCTCAATGGGTGTAACTGTAAAAGGGCAAGCTCCTTTTTAATAAAAAAACCTATACAAAATGGCAAAAGTAACCAAAAAGCAAAAAGAAGTAAGAGCTAAAGTTGATAAAAACAAGGCATATTCAGTTGATGAAGCTTCTGCTTTAGTAAAAGAAATAACAACAGTAAATTTTGATGCCTCTGTAGATATTGCAGTGCGTTTAAATGTAGACCCTCGTAAAGCTAACCAAATGGTACGTGGCGTAGTAACATTACCTCACGGTACAGGAAAAGATGTAAAAGTACTAGCATTAGTAACTCCAGATAAAGAAGCAGAAGCAACAGAAGCTGGAGCTGATTTTGTTGGTCTTGATGAGTATCTTACTAAAATCAAAGGCGGATGGACAGATGTGGATGTAATTATCACTATGCCTAGTGTGATGGGTAAATTAGGACCATTAGGACGTGTGTTAGGACCTAGAGGATTAATGCCTAACCCTAAGACAGGAACCGTAACAATGGACGTTGCCAAAGCAGTTTCTGATGTAAAATCAGGAAAGATTGATTTTAAAGTTGATAAAACAGGAATCGTACACGCAGCTATAGGTAAGTCTTCATTTTCTGCAGATAAATTAGCAGGTAACGCTAAAGAATTATTAACAACATTAGTAAAGTTGAAACCACAGACAGCAAAAGGTATATATATCAAATCTATATATATATCATCAACAATGAGCCCTAGTGTCGAGATAGATACTAAGACTTATGCTGGGTAATTAAGATAAACGATTATGACAAGAGAAGAAAAATCACAAGTAATTGAAGACTTAACTGCTCAGTTGGCCGATAATGCAACTATTTATTTAGCAGACATTTCAGGCTTAGATGCAGGTGCAACTTCAAATTTACGTAGAGCTTGTTTTAAAGCTAACGTATCACTCTCTGTAGTGAAAAATACTTTGCTTGCAAAAGCAATGGAAAATTCTGATAAGGATTTTGGAGAATTACCTAATGTATTGAAAGGAAATACTTCAATAATGTTTTCAGAAGCTGGTAATGCACCCGCTAAGGTGATTAAAGAGTTTCGTAAGAAATCCGAAAAACCTGTACTCAAAGGTGCATTTATAGAAGAAGCCATATATCTTGGTGATGATAATCTAGAGACTTTAGTTAATATCAAGTCTAAAGAAGAAGTTATCGGAGATATTATTGGATTATTACAATCACCTGCTAAGAATGTTATTTCTGCATTAAAATCATCAGGAGGAACATTAGCTGGTATTATTAAAACATTATCCGAAAAAGAAGGATAATCTAAATGTGTACGCACTTTTTAACAAATTATATTTCAATTAAAAAAAATTATTAAAACGATAGAAAATGGCAGATTTAAAAGATTTCGCAGAACAATTAGTTAACTTAACAGTAAAAGAAGTTAATGAGTTAGCTGGTATATTAAAAGAAGAATATGGTATCGAACCTGCTGCTGCTGCGGTAGCTGTTGCTGCTGGCGGAGGTGCTGGTGGTGGAGATGCTGCTGAGGAAAAATCAGAATTTGATGTAATCCTTAAAGCTCCAGGAGGTGCTAAGCTAGCAGTTGTAAAACTTGTAAAAGAATTAACTGGTCTTGGTCTTAAGGATGCTAAAGGATTAGTTGATGGTGCTCCAAGTGCAATAAAAGAAGGAGTAGCAAAAGACGAAGCAGAAGCTCTTAAAGCTCAATTAGAAGAGGCTGGAGCTGAGGTTGAGCTTAAGTAAGCTTACCATATAATGACATAGAAGGTTTAGACCTAGAGATTTTTCTCTAAGGTCTAAACCATTTTGCATATATAAACAATAGGTAGTAGTACTATATGCAACACTAATTAACATTTTAATTTAATTCCGTCCATTGATGTTAGCAACGCAAACTGAAAGATTGAATTTTTCTTCTGTAAAGAACAGACCTGATTATCCAGATTTTTTAGATATTCAGATCAAATCTTTTCAAGATTTTTTTCAATTAGAAACCAAGTCAGAAGAAAGAGGAAATGAGGGTCTTTATAATACCTTCATGGAAAATTTCCCGATTACGGATACACGTAATCAATTTGTACTAGAATTTTTAGACTATTTTGTAGATCCTCCAAGATACGACTTACAAGAATGTATTGAAAGAGGACTCACCTATAGTGTACCCCTAAAAGCTCGTTTAAAGCTTTTCTGTACAGATCCAGAGCATGAAGATTTCGAAACAATCGTTCAAGATGTGTATTTGGGTACCATACCCTATATGACTCCTAGTGGGACTTTTTGTATCAATGGTGCAGAACGTGTAGTGGTTTCTCAGTTACATCGTTCTCCAGGGGTGTTTTTTGGACAATCGTTCCATGCCAATGGAACTAAACTATATTCAGCCAGAGTAATTCCTTTTAAAGGATCTTGGATAGAATTTGCAACAGATATCAATAGTGTAATGTACGCTTATATTGATAGAAAGAAAAAATTACCAGTAACTACATTATTTAGAGCAATAGGTTTTGAGAGAGATAAAGATATTCTCGAAATATTTGACCTAGCAGAAGAAGTAAAAGTTTCTAAATCTGGGCTAAAAAAGGTATTAGGACGTAAACTAGCTGCTCGTGTTTTAAATACTTGGCACGAAGATTTTGTAGATGAAGATACAGGAGAGGTAGTATCCATAGAGCGTAACGAGATTGTATTAGATCGTGATACTTTATTAGATAAAGAGCATCTAGATGAGATTGTAGAATCTGGAGCAAAAACAATACTACTTCACAAAGAAGATAATCAAAAAGGAGACTATGCGATTATCCACAATACATTACAGAAAGACCCTACGAATTCTGAAAAAGAAGCCGTAGAACATATATACCGTCAATTGCGTAATGCAGAACCGCCCGATGAGGAAACTGCAAGAGGTATTATTGATAAGTTATTCTTTTCTGACCAGCGTTACAATTTAGGTGAAGTAGGTCGTTATAGAATGAATAAAAAATTAGGTCTTAATATCGAAATGGATAAGCAAGTACTTACCAAAGAAGATATTATTACCATTATTAAATACTTGATCGAGTTAATAAATTCTAAAGCAGAGATTGATGATATTGATCACCTTTCTAACCGTCGTGTAAGAACAGTAGGAGAACAATTATCACAACAGTTTGGAGTTGGATTAGCACGTATGGCGCGTACCATTCGCGAACGTATGAATGTAAGAGATAATGAAGTATTTACACCAATAGATTTGATCAACGCTAAGACGCTTTCGTCTGTGATCAATTCTTTTTTTGGAACCAATCAATTGTCTCAATTTATGGATCAAACCAATCCATTAGCAGAGATAACACATAAGCGTAGATTATCAGCCCTAGGACCAGGTGGTCTCTCTAGAGAAAGAGCAGGATTCGAGGTGCGTGATGTACACTATACACATTATGGGCGTTTATGTCCTATTGAAACTCCTGAAGGTCCTAATATTGGACTGATTTCATCACTGGCAGTATTTGCAAAAGTCAATTCAATGGGGTTTTTAGAAACTCCATATCGTAAGGTAGAAGACGGGAAAGTAGATCTTAAAGAATTTAGATATTTAAGTGCAGAAGAGGAAGAAGAAAAGCTGATTATGCAAGCTAACTTATCCTTAAAAGAGGATGGAACTATAGAAAGTGATAAGGTAATTGCACGTATGGAAGGAGATTTTCCTGTAATTGATCCAGGTTCTGTGAATTATGCAGATGTTGCGCCTAATCAAATAGCTTCTATTTCTGCATCTTTAATTCCTTTCTTAGAACATGATGATGCAAACCGTGCATTGATGGGATCTAATATGATGCGTCAGGCAGTGCCTTTATTAAGAGTAGATGCACCAATTGTAGGGACAGGTTTAGAACGTCAGGTAGCCTCTGATTCTAGAGTATTGATCAATGCAGAAGGCGATGGAGTTGTAGAATATGTTGATGCCGAAAAGATTACGATCAAGTATGATAGAACGGATGAAGAAAGAATGGTAAGTTTTGAGGGTGATTCTAGAACATACAATTTAATTAAATTTCGTAAAACCAATCAAGGAACGTCCATCAATCTTAAACCCATTGTAAGAGTTGGTGACCGAGTAACCAAAGGACAGGTTTTATGTCAGGGATATGCAACAGAAAATGGAGAACTAGCTTTAGGTAGAAATATGAAAGTGGCCTTTATGCCTTGGAAAGGGTATAATTTTGAGGATGCAATTGTAATTTCAGAAAAAGTAGTACGCGAAGATATTTTTACATCTATTCACATAGATGAGTACTCTCTCGAAGTAAGAGATACTAAATTAGGAAATGAAGAATTGACTAATGATATCCCAAATGTTTCTGAAGAAGCCACGAAAGATTTAGATGAAAATGGGATGATTCGTGTGGGTGCTGAAATCAAGCCAGGAGATATTCTTATAGGTAAGATTACTCCTAAAGGGGAAAGTGACCCTACACCAGAAGAAAAGCTGTTAAGAGCAATTTTTGGAGATAAAGCTGGAGATGTAAAAGACGCTTCATTAAAAGCATCCCCTTCATTAAATGGGGTGGTAATAGACAAGAAACTATTTGCTCGTGCTATTAAAGATAAGCGTAAGAGATCTCAAGACAAGGAAGATATATCTATATTAGAAAGATCTTATGATGCTAAATTTGCATTGCTAAAATCTGAACTGATTGATAAATTATTTGTAATTGTTGGTGGTAAAACATCTCAGGGTGTTATCAATGATCTTGGAGAAGAAGTACTTCCTAAAGGTAAAAAGTATACTCAGAAAATGCTTAATAGTGTTGATGATTATGCACATCTTACCAAAGGAACTTGGACCACTGATGATAGCCTTAATAAGATGGTTGCAGATTTGATCCATAATTATAAGATCAAAGAAAATGATTTACAAGGTAACCTACGTAGAGAAAAATTTACGATTTCTGTTGGAGATGAATTACCATCAGGAATCATAAAACTTGCCAAAGTTTACATTGCAAAAAAACGTAAGCTTAAAGTAGGGGATAAGATGGCAGGTCGTCATGGTAATAAAGGTATTGTAGCGCGTATTGTTAGAGAAGAAGATATGCCATTCTTAGAAGATGGAACACCAGTAGATATTGTATTGAATCCACTTGGGGTACCTTCTCGTATGAATATTGGTCAGATATATGAAACCGTATTGGGTTGGGCTGGCCAGAAATTAGGCAGAACATATGCTACCCCAATTTTTGATGGTGCATCATTAGATCAGATCAATGAATTTACAGACGAGGCTGGCATTCCTAGATTTGGACATACATACTTATACGATGGAGGTACTGGAGATCGTTTTGATCAGCCAGCAACTGTAGGTGTTATCTACATGCTTAAGTTAGGTCATATGGTTGATGATAAGATGCACGCACGTTCTATCGGACCATACTCACTAATCACGCAACAACCATTAGGTGGTAAAGCACAGTTTGGTGGTCAGCGTTTTGGAGAGATGGAAGTATGGGCACTCGAAGCCTATGGAGCATCAAGCACACTCCGTGAAATATTGACAGTTAAGTCTGATGATGTAATAGGAAGAGCTAAAACATACGAGAGTATTGTAAAAGGCGAACCTATGCCAGAACCCGGATTACCAGAATCATTCAATGTATTGATGCATGAATTAAAAGGTCTGGGTCTTGATATCAGATTAGAAGAATAAAAAAAATAGTTTGCAGTAAGCAGTACACAATTTTTTAAAATTGCGTACTGCATACTTAATACTGAATACTAGAAAAAATGGCAAGAAATAATGATAAGAATACAGTAAAGAGATTTAATAAAATTTCTATAGGTTTAGCCTCTCCTGAGTCCGTTTTGGCAGCTTCTCAAGGTGAAGTCTTAAAACCTGAAACTATTAATTATCGTACACACAAACCAGAACGTGATGGTTTGTTCTGTGAGCGTATTTTTGGACCTGTTAAGGACTTTGAGTGTGCTTGTGGTAAATATAAAAGAATTCGTTATAAAGGGATTGTATGTGATCGATGTGGTGTAGAAGTAACGGAAAAGAAAGTTCGTAGAGATCGTGTTGGTCATATTAATTTAGTTGTACCAGTTGCACATATTTGGTATTTCCGTTCGCTACCTAATAAAATAGGATACCTCTTAGGATTACCTTCTAAGAAATTAGACATGATTATCTACTATGAGCGATATGTAGTAATCCAACCAGGTATTGCAAAAAATGAAGAGGGAGAACCAGTGCAAAAAATGGATTTCCTTACCGAAGAAGAGTATCTTAATATTTTAGATAGTCTTCCTCAGGAGAATTTATATTTAGAAGATACTGACCCTAATAAATTTATTGCAAAAATGGGGGCAGAATGTCTAATAGAAATTCTAAGAAGAATTGATCTTGATGCATTATCTTATGAATTAAGACATAAAGCAAATAACGAAACATCTAAGCAACGTAAGACTGAAGCCTTAAAACGCTTGCAGGTTGTTGAATCATTCCGTGATGCTAATAAAAATAGAGAAAACCGTCCAGAGTGGATGATCCTTAAAGTGGTGCCAGTAATTCCACCAGAATTGAGACCATTAGTACCACTAGATGGAGGTCGTTTTGCTACTTCAGATCTTAATGATTTATACCGTCGTGTAATCATACGTAATAATCGTTTAAAACGTTTGATGGAGATCAAAGCACCAGAAGTGATTTTGCGTAATGAAAAACGTATGTTGCAAGAATCTGTAGATTCATTATTTGATAACACACGAAAAGCTTCTGCAGTAAAAACAGACTCTAATAGACCTTTAAAATCATTATCAGATTCACTAAAAGGAAAGCAAGGACGTTTCCGTCAGAATCTATTAGGTAAGCGTGTGGATTATTCAGCGCGATCTGTAATTGTAGTAGGGCCAGAATTGAAATTATTTGAGTGTGGTCTTCCTAAGAATATGGCAGCAGAGTTATATAAGCCATTTGTGATCAGAAAATTGATCGAGCGAGGAATCGTAAAAACGGTAAAATCTGCAAAGAAAATAATAGATAGAAAAGAGCCAGTAGTATGGGATATTTTAGAAAATGTTCTAAAAGGACATCCAGTATTACTAAACCGTGCTCCTACACTTCACCGTCTAGGTATTCAGGCTTTCCAGCCAAAACTTATCGAGGGTAAAGCGATACAGTTACACCCATTAGTGTGTACAGCATTTAATGCCGATTTTGATGGTGATCAGATGGCGGTGCATTTACCACTTGGTCCCGAAGCAATATTAGAAGCACAATTATTAATGTTGGCTTCTCATAACATTTTGAACCCTGCTAATGGTTCACCAGTTACAGTACCTTCTCAGGATATGGTATTGGGTCTGTACTATATGACTAAATCTCGTAGATCAACACCTGAATTAGTTATTAAAGGTGAGGATTTAACGTTCTATTCTCCAGAAGAAGTAGTTATTGCTTATAACGAAAAACGTCTTGATATTAATGCTAATATTAAAGTTAGAACAAAAGATATTGAAGATGGAGAAGTAGTAACTAAAATAATAGAAACTACTACAGGTAGAGTCTTATTTAATGAAAAAGTACCGGAAAAAGCAGGTTATATTAATGAGGTATTAACCAAAAAATCTCTTAGAGATATTATTGGTGATATTTTGAAAGTAACTAGTGTGCCGGAAACTGCTGCTTTCCTTGATGAAATCAAAACTTTAGGATATAACTTCGCATTTAGAGGAGGGTTATCTTTTAGTTTAGGAGATATTATTATTCCTAAAGAAAAGCATACAATGATAGCTGATGCTAATGGTCAGGTAGACAATATCGTTGCTAACTATAACATGGGTCTTATTACTAATAATGAGCGTTATAATCAGGTAATTGATATATGGACATCTACCAATGCAGCGTTGACAGAACTATCAATGAAACGTATTAGAGAGGATCAGCAAGGGTTTAACTCGGTATATATGATGCTTGACTCTGGAGCAAGGGGATCTAAAGAACAGATTCGTCAGCTTACAGGTATGCGTGGATTAATGGCAAAACCTAAGAAATCGAACTCTGCTGGTGGTGAAATTATTGAGAATCCAATTCTTTCTAATTTTAAAGAAGGTCTTTCGATTCTTGAATACTTTATTTCAACTCACGGTGCTCGTAAGGGTCTTGCGGATACCGCACTTAAAACTGCCGATGCAGGATATCTTACACGTCGTTTAGTTGATGTTGCACAAGATGTGATTGTAAATATCGAAGATTGTGGTACGCTAAGAGGAGTAGAAGTAAGTCCATTAAAGAAAAACGAAGAGATTATCGAAGGCCTAGCTGCCAGAATAGTTGGTAGAACTGCTTTGTTAGACGTTATAAACCCATTAACACTAGAAGTTCTTGTAGGAGCTGGAGTAGAGATTGATGATGAAGTTGCAAAAATTATAGAAGAATCTCCAGTAGAATCTGTAGAAGTGCGTTCTGCATTGACATGTGAGGCTAAGAAAGGGATTTGTGTGAAATGTTACGGTCGTAACCTAGCTACTGGTAAAACAGTTCAACGAGGTGAAGCAGTTGGAGTTGTGGCAGCACAATCAATTGGAGAACCTGGGACACAGCTTACATTACGTACATTCCACGTAGGTGGTATTGCAAGTAACATTTCTGAAGAAAATCAATTAAAATCTAAATTCGCTGGTAAGGCAGAAATAGATGAATTAAAAACTGTGAAAGGTCAAGATTCGGACGGAAATGAAATTGATGTAGTGATTTCTCGTACTTCAGAAGTAAAAGTAATTGATCCAAAAACTAAGATTGTACTTAGTACAAACTTAATTCCTTATGGTTCTCAATTATTTATTAGTAGCGGAGATACAGTTAAGAAAGATCAAAGTATCTGTCAATGGGATCCATATAATGGTGTTATTATTTCGGAATTTGCTGGAAAAGTAAGTTATGAAAACGTTGAGCAAGGTATTACTTATCAAGTAGAAATAGATGAACAAACTGGATTCCAGGAGAAAGTAATCTCAGAATCTCGTGATAAGAAAAAGATACCAACACTATTAATTATGGGTAAAGATGACGAAGTTCTTCGTTCTTATAACCTTCCGGTTGGGGCCCACTTAATGGTTGATGACAATGATAAGATTAATGTTGGTAAGATTTTAGTAAAAATTCCTCGTAAGTCGGCAAAAGCTGGTGATATTACAGGAGGTCTTCCACGTGTAACAGAATTATTTGAAGCACGTAATCCATCTAATCCTGCTGTTGTTAGTGAAATCGATGGTGTAGTTTCTTTTGGTAAAATTAAGCGTGGTAACCGTGAGATTATCGTAGAATCTAGGATAGGTGAAATCAAGAAGTATCTTGTGAAATTGTCTAATCAGATTCTTGTTCAGGAGAATGATTTTGTTCGTGCAGGTATGCCATTATCTGATGGTTCTGTAACTCCAGAAGATATTCTTAAAATCAAAGGACCTTCGGCTGTACAGCAGTACTTAGTGAATGAAGTACAGGAAGTATATCGATTACAGGGTGTGAAGATTAACGATAAGCATTTTGAAGTAGTAGTACGTCAGATGATGCGTAAAGTAAGAATTCAAGATCCAGGTGATACCATTTTCTTAGAAAACCAATTGGTTCATAAATCTGATTTTATTCAAGAAAACGATCAGATTTTTGGAATGAAGGTAATCGAAAATGAAGGAGATAGTCAGAATCTTAAAGCAGGTCAAATTATTTCCGCTAGAGATCTTAGAGATGAGAATTCTATATTACGAAGAGAAGATAAAAACCTAGTAGAAGCGAGAGAGGTTACTCCTGCAACTGCAACACCAATATTGCAAGGGATTACCAGAGCATCGCTACAAACAAAGTCATTTATATCTGCTGCTTCTTTCCAGGAAACTACCAAAGTACTAAACGAAGCTGCTGTAAGTGGTAAAGTAGATGACCTAGAAGGATTAAAGGAGAATGTAATCGTTGGGCATAGAATTCCTGCAGGTACTGGAATGAGAGATTATGAAAGTATTATTGTAGGTTCTAAGGAAGAATTCGAAGATAGAATGGAACAACGACAAGAAGTGAACTATAATTAATTATATTCAGCCTACCTCCTATGGTAGGCTGTTTTTTTATGAACAGAAATGTTCGAAATACGAATAGGATAAAATGGCCGATAAAAATAATCAGAAGCAAAATCAATTAAATATCGAATTAGATGAATCTATTGCCGATGGAGTGTATAGTAATTTGGCAATCATTAATCATTCTGTTTCAGAGTTTGTGGTAGATTTTGTAAATATTATGCCAGGTAGACCTAAGAGCAAAGTAAAAAGCAGAATTATTCTTACCCCACAACACGCTAAAAGATTGCTCAAGGCCCTTAACGATAATGTCTCTAGATTCGAAGATGCACATGGAGAGATTAAGGATTATGAACAACCACCAATTCCTTTAAACTTTGGCCCAACCGGACAGGCATAAGAAATAGCCCCCTCAGTCCTCAGTGATTACTTATAAGGAGACTGTTTAAGATAGATATTTTCGATAAATAAAGCGTGAAAACAGAATTTGTCGCATATCTTCCAATATATATTGCCTTTAGTTTTTGGTATTCTATATTAAAAATGATCAACACGTATTTTTTTGTATATTAAACTCGCTTAATATATTAGAAAATTCCTGTCTAACCCAGATTATACGTTAGAACTTCGTTATGAGTCAATGATATACAATGAATACTAGTGTTTTCTTAATTTTAGCATAGCACCGTATTAATTAAAAAATACAGTTTATATTAGTATTTGTAGTAGATCATAGATGTAATAGATTTTTTATGTATAATCTGGGTTTAATGAACAAGGTGGAAATTACAGTTTTCAGTTGTTGCAAAAAATAACAGAAAATGGATGAGTTTATATGCGTCATTTTATGGTTAAATTGGCATTAGTATACGTATCACTATTATTAAACAGATGAAAATGCTAAAGTATGTACTTCTAATTTTGCTTATCATATCGTATTCCTGTAATAGTAAAAAGAAGGGAGCTATCGATACATCCATAACATCTAATATGAGTAATTTAAAAAAGGATTTGGGGGGTAAGATCAAACCTGTACAACATAACCCTCATAAAGATGATATCATACTTGCTCTTGAAAAAGCAATTAATTTTTGTAAGACAGCCGAAAGAGAAGAATTCCGCAAGTATTTGGGTGTAAGTAAAGAACAAATAAATTCCGTTTCAGATGAAGAATTCGTTACTATAAAAGAAGACAACTCCTATTTATATGAAAACTTGATTACCTCTTTAAGGAATGATAAGTCATCATTTGAAATTTTATCTAATGAGAACGATATTTTTGAAATTTCATTTACAGAAAAAAGTAGTGATGGTTTAGCTGTGATAATGAAGTTTAGCTATACTAATAATGTACTGATGTTAGACAGATTAAACACGCTCTAAATTAGTATAAGCGAGAGGTTAACAACTAAATGGTTTGTAGTTCCAATTGTTGGATATGAGCCCGCATGGATTGGTCATACTTTTTTTAAAATAATAAACCAGCAAAGTTTCAATATCCTCTATGGAGTTTGATTTTTGATGTTAAATTGTTTTTCAAAAATTTAATAGATAATTAATATTTATAAATAATAAAAAATTATATAAAATTTATTTTTAATAGATTTTAATTATACAAAATAAAATATGTGTCTTATTTAATACGTTTTAATAAGTTTTTGATTCTTGCAATACGGTAGTAATTCAATAGGTGTTTAAAAACGTTTAAAAATAGGCTTAAAATAGATTTTAGAATTCAGAGGTAAAATAAAATGGTATAGATGGATATTTTTGTTGCGTCATTTGTAAACTAAAAGAAGAATCGGCAAGAAAAACCAATTGCCCCTGTTTATCCTTAGCTAAAAATTTATTTTTCACTCTTTTGAATTCTTTAAACTCTTCTGGATCCACATTTTTTTGATCTATCCAACATGCTTTATGTACATTTAGATTTTCGTATGTGCATTTAGCACCATATTCATGTTCTAATCGATATTGTATGACTTCATATTGTAATGCACCTACAGTACCAATAACCTTTCTTCCATTTAATTCTAAAACAAATAATTGAGCCACCCCTTCATCCATTAACTGATCGATTCCTTTGGTTAATTGTTTTGATTTCATGGGATCTGCATTATTGATATACCTAAAATGTTCTGGAGAAAAACTAGGTATTCCTTTATAGTTTAGTTGTTCACCAGTAGTTAGAGTATCACCAATTTTAAAATTGCCTGTATCGTGTAGCCCTATAATATCACCAGGATAGGAAATGTCTACGATCTCTTTTTTTTCTGCAAAAAAGGCATTAGGACTAGAGAATTTTAGCTTCTTATTATGGCGAGTATGTAGATAAGGCACATTCCTTTCAAAAGTTCCAGAAACTATTTTTACAAAAGCCAAACGATCCCTATGTTTGGGATCCATATTCGCATGGATCTTAAAAACAAACCCCGTAAATTCATTTTCTTCGGGTGCTACAAGTCTAGTATCACTTTCTTTTGGTCTTGGAGTGGGAGCAATAGAAACAAAACAATCTAATAATTCTCTAACACCAAAATTATTAAGAGCAGAACCAAAAAAAACAGGTTGCAGATTACCTTCTTGGTAAGAATGTTGATCAAAACTGGGATAAATACCTTCTACCAATTCTAATTCTTCCCGGAGTAATTGTGCTGCAGAATCTCCTATTAGACTATTTAATTGCTTAGAAGCTAGGTCTGTTATTTCTATCGTCTCTTCGATATCCTTTCTACTATCTCCGCTAAATAGATTAATGTTCTTTTCCCATAGATTATAAATCCCTTTAAAATCATATCCCATCCCAATCGGAAAACTTAGAGGACTCACTTTCAACCCTAATTTTTGTTCGATTTCGTCTAATAATTCAAAAGCGTCTTTACCTTCTCTATCCAATTTATTGATAAACACGATCATAGGGATGTTTCGCATTCTACACACTGAAACTAATTTTTCAGTTTGTTCTTCAACACCTTTAGCAACATCAATGACTACAATTACGCTATCAACAGCAGTGAGCGTTCTAAATGTATCTTCTGCAAAATCTTTATGGCCAGGAGTATCTAAGATATTTATTTTAATGCCTTTGTATTCAAAAGCTAATACTGAGGTGGCTACAGAAATTCCTCTTTGCCGCTCGATTTCCATAAAATCACTAGTAGCTCCTTTTTTTACTTTATTAGATTTTACAGCTCCTGCTTCTTGTATCGCTCCACCAAATAGTAGTAGTTTTTCGGTTAAAGTAGTTTTCCCTGCATCTGGATGAGAAATGATACCAAAAGTTCTACGCCTGTTTATTTCGTCAATGAATTTCATCTATAGTATGTTGCTAAAGTTTGCAAATATACTACTATTCGTACATAATTAAGTGATTATAAAAGTGTAAGCGCGCTACTGTCTATTGGATTATCTGTCAGTGAATTTTTTATTGTGCATTGTAGTGTTTTTTATCGATGATTTAAGTGTTTCAACTATAAAACACCTACTTTGATATAAACACCACAATAATTTTAAAAAATATTTTTACATTCGTGACGATAGTTTTGATACTCTTAAGCTTGTAAGAATTGTAAAAAAAAGCAAATAATAAAGGAGGTGAAAATTGTCATAATTACTTAAATCATTGAAAAAATTGTTTATAAATTTAGAATTCAAAGAGAATAATTCCCTTGAATTAAGAAAAATTGAAAAATTAAAATGTATTTCATCGATTTATTTGGCTTATAATCTAATTTTGAATATAAATTATAAAATTTTAGATAATTCGACTATAAATTTGTTTTACTTTGTTATATAATTTATGGTTAAACCGTAATTTAAATATGGTTTAATATTACATTTAATTTGTTTTTATGAATACACTTAGAATTATTACCCATAATTCTATAAAGTATTAAATAAATCATCGTCATATGAAAAAAATTACCCAACGTTTATTGGGTCTAAAAAGACATGTGTCTTTAACGACCTTAATTTTTACGGTTACTTTATTGTGTTCAGTTTCATTGCTTGGACAAATCCAACCGACATTTAATTTATCTCAAGGCCCTACTTTGCTACCTGGAAGTAGTCCAATTGGCACTGTGGGATCTAGATACATATATCAAAATGTAGGTACTTCATCAGATAATATCGTTTTAGATGCCGTTATTACAGTAAATAATATTGTAGACTCTGCAATTATCTCTGTAGATTCTGTTCTTGGAGTTGATGATAGGTTTGAACCTACCACAAATACAACTGCTCCTGATGGTTATGTAGAATGGCAAATAGAATTTGTATATGATGGTACAGTTGTTAATTCAGCTGATGCAGGAGTAAGAGGGTTTCTTGCTTCTTTTACATTAGAAGCTATTGATGTAGATGGGAATGAATACTTCGAAGCTATTGTTCCCAACTCTTATACTATAGAAGGTGGTAATACACCACCTACAGAGTTAGTAGTTACTACTAATGGAGCATTTACTAAATTTCAAAGTGATGCAGATTTTGCAGTTGGTATTGATGCGGCAAATACTCAATATGTAGTAAGGTTAGAATATACTAATGTAAATGTTGTCACCTTCAGAAACGGTAGTTCAGTTAATAGTAATGATAGACAGAATTCTATAAGTTTTCTAGGAGAAGTTGATTTTGATGTAGATGATACAACTGTTTTAAACGAACCACCAATAGTTCAAGATAATTTAGGTAATATAATATTGGAAAACACTAGTTTTTCAACAAATTTATTAACCGGATCTAGTGATCCAGATGGCAATTTGGATCCATCAACTATTATTCTTATTGATCCAAATGATGTGACTAATCAGGGGTCAGTTGGTAATCCATTAGTTATTCCTGGAGTAGGTACATATACTGTAGATGCTGCAGGAAATTTGACGTTTACACCAGTGGCAAATTATGATGGTAATGCTGATATTTTATTTTCGGTAGAAGATAGCTTAGGTGTTGGATCTAATAGAGGATTACTTGATATTACTGTATTGACTGATTCTGATGATGATGGAGTAGCAGATGTTAATGATCTAGATGATGATAATGATGGTATTTTGGATACAGACGAAGGACTAGTTTGTTCACCTGGCTTTGTGGCGATTAACGATACATTTTCGAGTACTGCTAATCCGTTTTCAGTCAATGATATATACCCATTTAGTGGAGTAACAGTAGATGCTACTTACGAATTACAAGGTTCAACTAATTGGTCTTCAGGAGTTAATACTCAGGCTAGTGCAGGTGTTTCAGGTGTTTACATTAATACGCAGCTTAATAATACTGATTTTCTTAATGGAGATGTAGCAGTATATACTTACACATTTTCTGAACCAGTTTTTGATGTAGATTTTAAGTTTGGAGGCCTTGATTTTAGTGACAGAGTGGACTTTTTAGCAGATAATGACGGTGTTAATACTCCTGTATTTATTTCGGATATAAATTTAGGTGCAGATTTGACTATTATTGGACAATCTGCTATTAGTTTGGCTTCTGAAGGAAATGCTCCGAATAATAGTATTGCAGTGTCTATACCTGGACCTGTAACTTCATTTTCTATTACTGTAGGTAAAAATAATGATAGTAATGGTAATGTCACAATGCAATTTTATGAATTAGACTATTGCGTTTCTCAGGATTCAGATGGTGATGATATAGCAGATCACTTGGATCTTGATTCAGATGGCGATGGATGTAGTGATGCTAATGAAGCATATAATGATCCTAATGCAGATGGAGACGATGGTGGACAGTTTGGTTTAGGAGACCCTGCTACTGTAGATCAAGATGGTTTGGTAGAAGAAGCAGGTGTAGATTATACTTTAGGGAATAATCCAAATGTTAACAATGCTGCAGTAAATATATGTACAGCTCCTGCGCCAGTAATATTACATCAAAATCCAGCTTGTAGTAGTACTGTTTATAATTTGGGATGGGATGGATTTGTGCCTAACGGAATGGATGAGTTTGATTGGACTCCTGATGGAACACCTACTAATACATTTAATGATGTAGATGGTTCTGGAATAAATATTACGCATACTTTTTCTGACGAAATAGGGACTTTAGGCAATTGGCCTGCAGGTTTTGCAGGACCTACTCCAAGTGTAGGATCTAGTGCAACAGCAAACCTAAATGATCAAGTATTGGAATACTTTACAAATGGTTTTGGAGCAACTGGAATAACACAAACAATAACATTTAGTACAGATATCTTTTCTGTAGGGTTTGATATGTATCATATTAATATAGGTTCTACTAATCCTTTAGCAGGAGATTTATTTACTGTAACCGCAACTAATGGCGCAGGAAATACTATATTCCCTACATTTACCAATTCGGCAACACCCTCGTATACTTCTGATAGTGCTACAGGAATTATTAATGCTACTAATTCTTCTGTAGCTGGAGATAATGATCAAATAGGTGTTAATTTTGAAGATCCTAATGGAATTACTAGCATAACTATTTTGTGGCAGAATTGTACTTCTTGTACTGCTGGAAATGGTCATGGATCTGCAATAGGGGGATTTGATTTTTGTACTGCTATACCACCAGATACAGATATGGACGGTAACCCAGACAGTACAGATCCAAATCCAACAGTTCCAACAACAGCACCAGATAGTGG
>CANLRN010000014.1 GCA_947493495.1 uncultured Aquimarina sp. | reverse complement strand
TATAAATATCCATCAATACGCAGCTTAATATTGTTGATAACTCAATAAAAATTAGTTTGTATTAATCATAGAATACGATGTGATGCTACGCTAAAAGTAAGAAAACATCAGTGTTTATTGCATTTGAAAGCCTCTTGACGAAGTCCTAACGCATAAACCGGGTTTAAGAGAGCCTGAAGATACTATTTTACAACATTTTTAGAAGCATTACATAGTAGTTAAATTTTATTTTTTTGAATACTATCTACAAGAGTTCAGATGTAAATAATATTAGAACTAAAGAAAGAATAAAATATTTTGAGCTTAACGGTACTTTTAATACAGATTATAATGATTTCTATTTTAATTGTACCTCACTTTTCTCAAGATCCTCATACTTTCTTTATATAGTTGATATACTTTATTATTAAGATAATTTTTTAGGTAAGGTTTAGCTTCTTCTAATTTATCTTTTGCTTCACTAAAATCATTAAAATAACATAATAAATAAGTCACAGGAAGGTTTAGGATATCTTTTTGTTCATTTTTTGTTAGTGGCATTTTCTTTTTTAATTTCTCTATTAAGGCATTATTACTGTTATAAAGATGATATAAAGTTTTACGATCAAATTGTGGAGGTTTGAATAATAGTTTACTTTCAATATCGTAACTCACATTATTCTTAAAATTTATAGTGACTTCCTCTAGAGGATAATAATCATAGTTGTCCTGTAGTCCAAGTTGTACATATTCTATAATCTTAAACTCTTCATCAGTAATGGAAATGCTTATTTCATCAAACTGAGAATAGAATAATTTTACTTGCTCGTTTATCAAGGCAATATCTACTCTAGAGTAATAGATTTCTTCGTTTACGTGTTTTTCTTTTGCGGCCCAACAAACCACAAAATATTCTTTAAAAACTTTATATGTTGGATTGTAGTCTTGTCTAGAATTCATAAAATCAAAAACACCATCTAATGTAAGTTTTATATTGTTCTGAGCGTGACTTTCTATTGCTTCTACAATTTTAGAATTTACATCCTTGATTTCTATATCAAATACCTTAGGCATACTCATGCTTCCATCTCTAAAGAATACTGATCCTCCATAGTATTTCCAGATATTTTTACGTAGCGAGCACAATTTTTCTTTTTGCGAGCGGATAGATACTAAGCCTACAACCTTATCACTAGGTAAATGTGGGAAAGGGATATTTTCGTAGCTCACAATCGGAGGATTGGATAAATAGGCATTCACCAAATTTTGGATCTTACTATCGTCAAAAAAATCTACTCCAATGATTTGATTATCTTCATCCTCAACTCCAACAACAATATATGAATTGTTTTTTGGGTTAGAATTAGAAAGAGCACAAATGTGTTTTAAGAATTTGGCTTTGCCTTCTTTCTCGCCAATATTAAGTTTTAGTTTCTTATCATAAAAACTGTTCTCGTCATTATGCGCTAGAAGGTTTTTGATAAGTAGGCGTTTATTGATCATCGCTTTTTTAAGAATACTCCAATTTTATTTTTCCTTAAGTTAAACTTAGTTATTTTTATTGGGCTGGCAATATGATTCGCATAAAGAAGTAATTAATAATAGGATTACACTACATTTTTATTCACAATTGTACTACTTGCCTGAGCAGTAGGAAGAACAATAAGATCTGCAATATTTACATGATAAGGTCTGGTTACCATAAAAGTAATAATGTCTGCAATATCTTCTGGTCTTAATGGATCAAAACCATTATATACAGCATCTGCTCGTGTAGTATCTCCCTTAAAACGTACATTGCTAAATTCGGTTTCTACTAATCCAGGGTGGATAGCCCCTACTTTGATACCGTGAGAATTAAGGTCTATTCGCATTCCTTTGTTTATAGCATCCACAGCATGCTTACTAGCGCAGTATACATTTCCATTTGGATACACTTCTTTACCTGCAGTAGAACCTATATTGATAATATGTCCTGATTTATTTGCAATCATTTTTGGGATCACAGCCTTAGAGACATAGAGTAACCCCTTTACATTAATATCTATCATGGCATCCCAGTCGTCTATGCTACCATTTTGTATAGGATCAAGCCCATGAGCATTACCAGCATTATTTACTAGAATATCAATAGTCGTAAAACCCTCAGGGAGTTTATTGATATTATCAAAAACTTTTTCCTTGTCCCGTACATCAAAACATAGTGTATGTACAGGAACAGACGCTTTAAGTTCATCTTGCAATGCATCCAAGCGTTCTTGCCTTCTGCCACAAAGAATAAGGCGTATATTTTTTTTAGAAAATTCAATAGCAGTATGTTTTCCGATACCACTAGTAGCTCCTGTTATTAATGCTGTTTTCATTATTATAGATTTATTTTTATGTGATCATACTTTTTTGCAACACTTTAAAAAGCTGTTCGTCTTTAAAGAATATCATCGGTTTGCCGATGAATATTGTTACGTCCGATTTTTTCAGTAAAATGATTTAAATATACTGCAAAATGTGGGCGTATGTGTATTTATAAGAGATACTTTTAACCAATAATTAACAACGAAAAGAAAATATTTCAACAATTTGCAATGTTGAATCATGAGTGTTAAATTCACGCTTTTAAAATTAGAGAATACATGGAAGAAAATAGTTCTATTGATATAGCTTCAATCAATCAGAAAATACAACAGGAATCTGCATTTGTAGATTTGCTTACATTAGAGATGAATAAGGTAATCGTAGGTCAGAAACATATGGTAGAACGATTGCTAATAGGATTATTAGGACAAGGGCATATTTTACTAGAAGGTGTCCCTGGATTAGCAAAAACATTAGCGATTAATACATTGTCAAGAGCTGTTCACGGAAGTTTTAGTCGTATACAATTTACTCCAGACTTATTGCCAGCAGATGTAGTAGGAACCTTGATATACAATATGAAAGAGAATGACTTCTCTATCAAGAAGGGACCTATATTTGCCAATTTTGTGTTAGCTGATGAGATTAATCGTGCCCCAGCAAAAGTGCAGAGTGCTTTATTAGAAGCGATGCAGGAGAAACAGGTTACTATAGGTGATGAAACTTTTATATTAGACAAGCCATTTTTAGTAATGGCTACGCAAAACCCTGTAGAGCAAGAAGGAACGTATCCACTACCAGAAGCACAAGTAGATCGTTTTATGCTAAAAACAGTGATTGATTATCCAAAATTAGAAGAAGAACAACTGATTGTAAGAGCCAATCTAAAAGGATCTTTCGAGAAAGTAAATCCAGTAGTTTCTATAGAACAAATTATTACTGCTCAGAAAGCTGTACGAGAAGTATATATGGATGAAAAAATAGAGAAATATATTCTCGATATTATTTTTGCTACTCGTTATCCAGAGAAATATAGTTTAGAAGAACTCAAGCCACTCATTAGTTTTGGGGCTTCTCCTAGAGGAAGTATCAATCTGGCAACAGCAGCAAAATGTTACGCTTTTATAAAAAGAAGAGGATATGTAATCCCAGAAGATGTAAGAGCAGTAGTACACGATGTATTGCGTCACCGTATTGGTATTACCTACGAAGCTGAAGCCGAAAATGTAACATCCGAAGAAATTATCAATAAAATTGTAAATGAAATTGAAGTTCCATAGTAGATGCTGTACATCTATGTAGCGTTTCAGCTATTAACAATACCCAATAATATACTAATCACTAAATATTAACGAGCCAAAAGGCGAGTATATGGATACCAAAGAATTACTAAAAAAAGTTCGGAAAATTGAGATCAAGACCCGTCGTCTTAGTGATCATATTTTTGGAGGCGAATACCATTCTACCTTCAAGGGAAGAGGTATGACTTTTAGTGAAGTACGTCAATATCAATTTGGAGATGATGTGCGTAATATTGATTGGAATGTAACAGCACGATATAATGAGCCTTATATCAAGGTTTTTGAAGAAGAACGTGAATTGACCATGATGTTAATGGTAGATGTCTCTGGATCACAGCTTTTTGGTACCAAGCAACAATTTAAAAAAGAGATACTAACAGAAATTGCAGCGACACTTGCATTCTCTGCCACTCAGAATAATGATAAAATCGGTCTTATTTTATTTACCGATGAGATAGAACTATTTATTCCACCAAAAAAAGGAAGATCACACGTACTTAGGATTATTAGAGAATTACTGGAGCATGAACCCAAAAGTAAACAAACAAATATTACCGAAGCACTAAAATTTTTATCCAATGTAATGAAAAAGAAAGCTATTGTTTTTGTGCTTTCGGATTTTATTACAGAAGACTACCAGCATACATTAAAAATTGTTGGAGGTAAACACGATGTTACTGGAATTAGGGTATATGATCAGAGAGAAGAAGAAATACCTAATCTTGGGATGGTGCAGATGGAAGATGAAGAAACAGGAGAATTATTATTAGTCAATACAAGCTCTAGAAAAACCAGAATGAATTATGCTACTTATTATCAAGAAAGAGTAGCTTATTTTAAAGATAGTTTTACTAGAAGTGGAGCAGGATCATTAAGTAGTCGTGTAGATGAGAGTTACGTAAAAAAACTATTAGGATATTTTAAACGAAGAGGATAGGGTATAGTAAGAATGAAAAATAATAAAGTATTAGATATATATAAATTAACTGTCCAAAAAGCTGTCAAACTTTTTGTGTTCATTGTATTCCTTTTATCGAGTGTACAAGGCTTTTCCCAAGTTTCTGCAACTATTGATTCTACTTCTATTCAGATTGGAGAAGAAATACGCTATAAAATACAACTAGAAGCAGACTCTACCCAAGTTGTTGTTTTTCCAGAAGGGCAAACATTTACTCCCCTCGAAGTCATACAATCTTACACAACAGATACTACTAAGAATTCTAATAAATTGGGTCTGATTAAAGAATATGCTCTTACACAATTTGACTCTGGGCATTATACAATCCCTAGACAGAAAATAACAATAGGGAATCAGGTGTATTATACAGATTCACTAAAAATAGAAGTTAGAGATGTAGTAGTAGATACGACCAAGCAAAAAATGTATGAGATCAAGCCACTGGTAGATGTAGATGCTTCTTTTATGAATTGGAAAAAATGGATATGGTGGCTATTAATCCCATTAGTATTGATAGGATTGATTTTACTTTTTGTATTCCAAAGAAAAAAAAGAAAAGAATTCAAAAAAGATGAATTGCCTGCATATGAGAGAGCATTACTTGCATTAAAACGTATTGATGAATCTGATTTATTAGAACAAGATTCGCATAAAGAATACTATTCGCAATTAAGTGATACTGCACGTAAATATATTGACGAAGAAGTATATGACCATGCGATGGAAAGCACAACAGATGAACTTATCGCAAAACTAGACGAAGAAATAAAAACAGGGACATTAAACCTAGATAAACATACGATCGAAGAGCTGAAAACTGTACTCAAAACTGCAGATATGGCAAAGTTTGCCAAATCTAAACCAGACGTAGGCACAGCAAAAGCAGATCGTAATGTTATCGAAAGAGTCATCAACGAAACCAAAGAAGCAATACCAGAACCCACAGAAGAAGAACTATTAGCAGATGAAGAATATCGTAAAGAAGTGGCTAGAAAAAAACAAAAACGAAAAATCATTTTTGGTAGTATTGCAGGAGTAGCTATTGTAATGGCTACACTACTTATTTTTATACTATTTAAGGGGTATCACGTAGTAAAAGATACATTACTAGGGCATCCTACCAAAGAATTAGCAGAAACAGAATGGATTAGTAGTGCTTATGGATCTCCAGCAGTTACGATATCAACACCAAAAGTGCTGATCAGAAATAATTTTCAGCTTACCGAAGAACAAAAACAAATTCTCAAAGGCAATGAGACTTTTGTGTATGGTAGCTTACTAGGAAGTTTTCATATCTCAGTTTCTACTATTCAATACAATCAGGATACAGAAGTAGATCTAAACAAGATTGTAGAAGGCGTAGTTGGTGGTTTCGAGTCTCAAGGAGCAAAAAACATATCTGTAAAAGATGAAGAATATGAAACACTAAGAGGAGCAAAAGGGGTTAAGGTATTCGGAAGTTTTAGTGTTATGAACCCAATAACCAAAAAAGAACAAAAAAGCGATTATCTGATGCTTAACTTTGCAGAAAATGGAGGATTTCAACAAATCATTGTAGCCTTTGATAAAGAAGACCGATATGCTAAGGAGGTAGCTCAACGTATTATTAATTCTGTAGAACTCAAAAATGCCGAATAGATATGTTTGAAAATTTCACATTCGAGAATCCACAGTTTTTTTGGTTGTTTTTGTTACTTCCATTAACAATTGCTTGGTATATATGGAAGAAAAATAAACAACAAGCAGCACTCAAAATCTCTAGTATCAAGGGGTTTAAAACTTCTGGAAGTTGGTTGTCTAAGCTAAAACCTTTTTTGTTTTTATTACGATTATTAGGATTGGCTTGTATCATTACAGCTATGGCAAGACCACGAACAGTAGATGTGTCTACAAAAACCAAAACGACAAGAGGTATAGATATAGTAATGGCAATAGATGTATCTGCCAGTATGTTAGCAAGAGACCTAAAACCTAATCGATTAGAAGCACTGAAACAAGTAGCAGCAGAATTCGTAAAAGACAGACCCAATGATCGAATAGGATTAGTGGTATATGCAGGAGAAAGTTTTACACAGACTCCAATAACTAGTGATAAGGCAATTGTACTTGGTGCAATGAAAGATATAGAATACAATAACGTCTTGGAAAATGGAACTGCTATAGGTATGGGATTAGCTACTGCTGTAAATAGACTAAAAGACAGTAAGGCCAAAAGCAAAGTAATTATTCTGCTTACAGATGGTTCTAACAATGCAGGGTTTATTGACCCTAAAATCGCATCAGAGCTCGCCGTAGAATATGGAATAAAAACATATACCATAGGATTAGGAACTAATGGGACTGCACTAGCTCCTGTAGCCATTAGACCTAATGGAACATTTCAATATGGAAATGTGAAAGTAGAAATAGATGAAAAATTATTAAAAGAAATTGCATCAGTAACCAAAGGAAAGTATTTTAGAGCAACTAACAATCAAAAATTAGAACAGATATATGAAGAGATTGACAAGCTAGAGAAAACAGACGTAGAAGAATTTAAATTCTACAATTATGAAGAAAAATTTAGACCTTTAGTCCTATTAGCAGGAATTTTCTTGTTACTAGAGTTTTTGATGAGAGTTACTTTATTTAGAAGTTTTATCTAATGTATCTTTAGCTACTGTAAAAAGAATTGATAATACACATATAGTTTTTTTAAGTTTTAAACTAAGAAAACACACTAAATTGAAGATGATAGAATAATGTACCTATTAGAAGAAAAAATATATTTCTGGCTGTTATTGATAATTCCAATATTGATAGTTTTATTTCTCGGAGTTTTGATCTGGAAAAAAACAACTCAAAAAAAGTTTGCTGACAAAGAATTATTTAAGAAACTTAGCCCAAGTCAATCCACTTTTAAATCTATTCTAAAAGTTGTGGTGTTGTGTCTTTCATTAGCTTGCTTTATCATAGCTTTAGTAAACCCTAAAATGGGGACTAAATTAGAAACCGTAAAACGAGAAGGAGTAGATGTAGTATTTGCTATTGATGTATCCAAAAGCATGCTCTCTGAAGACATAGCGCCTAATCGATTAGAAAAATCAAAACAACTGGTCACACAAATTATTAATAATTTGGCAAGTGATAGAATAGGAATTATTGCCTATGCAGCAAGTGCGTTCCCTCAACTACCAATCACCACAGATTATGGTTCTGCAAAGATGTTTTTACAATCTATGAATACCGACATGCTTTCGTCTCAGGGAACAGCGATCAATGAAGCCATAGAACTGGCAAAAACGTATTATGATGATGAAGAGCAAACCAATCGTGTATTGATCATTATCAGCGATGGAGAAGATCACGAAGGCAATGTAGCTTCTATTGCAGAAGAAGCTGCAAAAGAAGGAATTAAAATATATACCATCGGAGTAGGTACAACCAAAGGAGGACCAATACCCATTAAGCGTAACGGAATTGTACAGAGTTATAAAAAAAATAATCAAGGAGAAACAGTAATTACCAAACTAAACTCAACAATCTTGCAGGAAATTGCCGAAAACGCAAATGGCACATACATTGAAGGCAAAAATACAAGCACTGTAGTAGAAGGCATTACAGAGCTATTACAAGGAATGGATAAAAAAGAATTTGAAGCTAAGCAATTTGCTGATTTTAAAGATCAATTTCAATGGTTTCTTGCTATTGGATTGTTATTGCTATTTTTGGACATTTTCTTATTAGAAAGAAAAACATCTTGGTTACAAAAATTAAACTTGTTTAATGAACATTAATACTATATGATCATTCTAGTCCCGTATACAGATGATTAAGTAAAGATTTTGATAGATATACGACAAAATGAAGAATATGAAGAATATAAAAATACTGTGCTGTTGTATCTTACTGTTCCAGTTTGGAATTGGATTTTCGCAGGATGAAAACCAAGAAGAACTTATTGCAGAGACTAATCGCCTTATTGCTATTGGTAATGAGGTATTGTTAAGAGACGGTAATTTTCCAAAAGCAGAAGGAGAATATAGAAAAGCTATCGCCAAAGATCCTATCAATCCCACGGCCAAGTATAATTTGGCGAATGCATATTACAATACCGAGAAGTATGATGAGGCTACTCAACGGTATACAGAAGCGGTTAAAATAGCAAAAACTAAAGTAGAAAAACATAAAGCATTCCATAATCAAGGAAATACCTTTATGGAGCAGAAAAAATACAAAGAAGCAGTAGAGGCTTATAAAAATGCGTTGCGTAATAACCCTAAAGATGATGAAACCCGCTATAATTTGGCACTAGCCAAAAAAATGCTAGAACAACAGCAACAAGAAAACGATCAGAATAAGGATAATAAAGACAAAGATAAAGACAACAAGGACAAGAATAAAGACGAAAATAAAGACGAAAAGCAAGATAATAAAGACGATAAAAAAGAAGGCGAAGACAAGAAAGATCAAAAAGGCGATGAAGGTGATGATAAAGAAGATAAAAAAGGAGAGGATCAGAAAGATAAAAAAGAAGAGCCAAAAGATGAAGGAGATGAAAAGAAAGAAGATAAAAAAGAAGGAGATGGAAAACCTGAGGAACAAAAACAACAACCACAGCAAGTACAGGGACAATTATCTCCTCAACAAGTAAAAAACTTGCTAGAAGCAATGAATAATGAAGAAAAGAAAGTACAGAATAAAATTAACGCTAAGAAAGTCAAAGGAGCAAAAACCAGAACCGAAAAAGACTGGTAAGGATAGTATGTTCTGTAAATGAAGAAACACTACAAATTAAACGAGTGATGAGACTAAAATTAATTTTTCTAACGTTATTTCTGGCGATTACCTCATCAGGTATTGCTCAGGTAAAGTTTGAAGCTAAATTAAGTAAGAGAAAATTAGGCGTTAATGAGCGACTACGTGTTGATTTTGAAATGAATCAAGACGGCGATAATTTTACACCTCCTAATTTTAGAGGATTTACAGTAGTAGGAGGCCCAAATCAGTCTATTAGCAACTCGTGGATTAACGGAAAAAGGTCGTATTCAAAAACCTTTAGTTATTTTTTATCTCCCACTAAAAAAGGAACGTTTTCGATAGGGCAGGCCACTATAGAAATTGATGGCCAAGTTTATAAAACCCTCCCCACAAAAGTACAAGTAACAACAGCTGTACAAAAACCAAAAGACGGTAATAATGCAGATTATGTTGCCAGTGAGAATTTACATCTGATAGCAGAAGTCTCTAAAAACAATCCCTATCTTAATGAAGCGATTACTGTGGTCTATAAATTGTATATCAGCCCCAGAATACAGGTAAGTAATCTAAAACAGTTGGATAACCCTAAGTATAGTGACTTTTGGAGTCAATCTATAAAAATAGGTCAGCTAAAGGTAGAAAGAGGAGAATACAAAGGAGAGCCTTACAATTTTGTAGTATGTGGTAAGACTGTTTTATACCCGCAAAAAACAGGCGATTTAGAGATAGAACCACTCGCATTATCTATAGACGTGGATGTGCCTACTAATCGTCGTGATATTTTTGGAGGTAGGTTATACTCTACAGTTAGTAAAACAGTTGCTGCTGGTAGTAGAAAAATTAACGTTAAACCATTACCGGTACAAGGCAAACCTGATAATTTTACTGGAGCAGTTGGGTCCTTTGATTTTAGGATAACCCCTAGTAGAAAAGAACTAGACGCTACAGAATCATTAGAGGCCAAAATAGTAATCTCTGGAAACGGAAATTTAAAACTTTTTGATATACCTAAACTAACTGTTCCCAATGGATTAGAGCAATATGAGCCAGAACACAAAGAACGCGTGCGTACTAATCTTACAGGAATGTCTGGCAATATATCAGAAACCTATACATTGGTTCCACAATATAAAGGGACCTATCCGATTCCTCCAGTTTCATTTTCGTATTTTGATCTTAAAACTGAAACATATAAGAGTATAACCTCAGATGAAATTGTAATCAATGTAAAAAATGGGCCTGATGGAGGCACAATAACAAATAATACCTCCACATCTACTACATCTACTAAGAAAGCAGTTACGCAGAGAGGGAATCAATTTCGTTTTTTAAAATCCAATGCTAATTTAGAACCGATCGATAAAAAATACTTTTTTAAATCCACAGGATATTGGATAGCATTAACAGCCCCATTATTGGCAATTCCTATATTTCTATTTTTTGGAAAAAAGAGAGAAGAAAGATTAAGTGATGTACGCGGAAATAGAATACGAAAAGCAGATAAACTAGCACGTAAATACCTTTCCGAAGCTAAAAAAAATCTTGGAGATCAACAAGAATTTTATATTGCGATGGAACGCGCCCTACATAATTACCTAAAAGCAAAACTTAATATTCAGACCAGTGATATGAGTAAAGATCGCATCCAGCGTTTGCTTAATGAAAGAGAAGTAGAAACACAAACTACCATAGAGTTTATTGCCCTATTAGAGAGTTGCGAATTTGCCAGATATACACCCTCTTCTATTTCTGCCATGAAACAAGATTATGATAAGGCATCTAGAGTGATAGCATCTATTGACAAACAATTATAAAAAATAACTAGTGAAGAATTTAATATCCATAGTCGTTTGGTTGCTGATCAGTTCTATAGGGGTTGCTCAGAGCGAAGATGTTTTTAAGCAAGCTAATGAACTGTATAACCAAGAAAAATATCAAGAAGCTATTGATACATACTCTTCCATACTCAATCAAGGACAAGAATCCGGATCACTATATTATAATATGGCAAATGCACATTATAAATTGAGTAATATAGGGCCTAGTATTTTTTATTACGAAAAAGCATTAGCATTAGCACCTAATGATGAGGATATAAAAAACAATCTATCATTTGCCAAAAATGCAGCTATTGATTCTATAGATATTATACCAGAAGGAGTACTATCTCGTACCATTAATAGCTTTACTAATATGTTTAGTTTTGATGGATGGGCGTGGATTTCTATTTGCTGTATACTAATGTTTGTAGTTTTGTTTATGTTGTATTATAATGCTCATATTTCTTCTAAGAAACGATTATTTTTTATAAGCTCATGGTTGCTATTAATGATTGGACTATTTTCGATTTTCTTTGCTTTTAAACAATATAATCTTATCATGGATAATCAGTATGCGATTATTTTTGCCCAAGAAATTACCATAAAAAGCGAACCAAATCTAAGAAGTGAAGAGGTTTTTGAATTGCACGAAGGCACCAAAGTAAAAATTATCGAGACTGTAAATGATTGGAAAAAAATTAAACTAACCGATGGAAAAATTGGTTGGATTCCTAGTACAGACTTGAAAGAATTATAAGTTGCTATATTGTGAGCGATTGATTATCTTATAAAATAAATGTTTGCCATAGGGGAAAGCCTTAAAAGTGATTTTATATTAGATTTTTAAGGATGAAAGGCTAGTTTTTTAGTATATTCTACTAATTTTCATCAAATTATATATTGGACATTTCTAAAAATATACAGTCGGAATATATACTATTTTATTGTTCTTTCGTCATATCTATTTTAGTAAGCATTTTTATGGAGAGAGGATATTTAATTTATATTCTTCCTATAGTCATTATATCAATAGGTATAATTTATTGTAAGCACGCCAAAAAAATAAATTTTTGGTACATTATAAGTCTCATAGCAATACTATGCTGTGACATATTTTGGTACTATGATTTTATAGGGTATTTTTGTGGTATTGGAATATCTATATCCATATACTTTCTCTCTTGTAGTCTAGCCCTAAAAAAATTAGTCCTATTAGATAGATTTAGATTTAATATTCTTTTATCTATACCTATACTATTAACTTTTAGTTTAATTTCTTATGTAATACTATCCGTTTATCAGTTAGTAGAAGAGTCTATTGTATATGCATTACCTGTTGTAATAGCAAGTGTTTTTAGTCAATTAATGTATTCAGTAGTTTTTTCTATTATATATCTCACAGATGTTTATAAAAATGGAGTTAATCTATTGATATCTGGAGTGCTTTCATTATTTCAAGTTCCTTTAATCGTAATTAATGAGTTGTATCATTATGATATAATATATACTATACCTATCAATATAGCACATATTCTAGGGCTATACATGTTCATGAAATTTATACTAAATACGACTATGAAAGAACCTGAATTGAAGAAAGAGAAATATCTATAATTAATTTTACAATCGATTTAACAAATTTTGAAAGTATTACTATTATTTTTATCATTTAATATTATTATTCTCTATTGATTACTAAAATTAAGATAGCAAGATTATTAATTGTACTAGGTTTTATATTAAACCTAGGAAGTTATGCATTGCAGTTATTTGATTTGTATAGTGAAGATGGTACTTCTATTGTTTTTAATATCGATGATAACGAAGAAAAATCTGAGTCTAACGAAAAAGAAAACTCAGAAAAGGAAGACCTTAAGAAAAAAGATAAAATTTCTCAATATAACGATGAAAATCCAAAAAGGATATGTGATTTGATTATCAGATGCTATCCAGAATTTTATTTTTATACTGTTTCAGTATATTTAGAATATACCACACCACCTCCAAGACTTTCATAGATTTTATCAAGTATTTTTAGCTCCTCATACACATAAGGAGTAGATGATCATAAGAAATCATCAAAAAACTAATTTGTCATATGTATGACATTAATTTATTTAATTAAAAAATATGAATTTTTTTAAAAATATAAAAAGCGATCTTCCTGCTAGTATTGTCGTATTTTTTGTAGCCTTACCCTTATGTTTAGGGATTGCTTTAGCTAGTGGTGCTCCACTTTTTTCTGGGCTTATCGCAGGAATTGTAGGAGGAATCATAGTAGGATTACTTAGTGGGTCGCAAATAGGGGTTAGTGGCCCAGCTGCAGGCTTAGCAGCTATTGTTTTAACAGCTATAGGAGCCTTGGGAGGTTTTGAAAACTTTTTGGTTGCCGTAGTACTTGGTGGTGTAATACAGATACTGTTTGGAGTACTGAAATTCGGAATTATTGGATACTATTTCCCTTCTTCAGTGATTAAGGGTATGCTCACAGGAATTGGGATTATTATTATTTTAAAAGAAATCCCCTATTTTTTTGGTATAGATAAAAATCCAGAAGGAGATTTTGCTTTCCTTCAGGTAGATGGAGAAAACACATTTACAGAATTACTAAAGACCCTTAATGCGTTATTGAGTGGAAATTTTAGTGTGGGAGCAACAATTATTGCTGTCATAGGTTTGGCTATTTTGCTATTATGGAGTAATGTATTATCTAATAAAGGAAAATTTTTCCAATTAGTACAGGGCCCTCTTGTTGCTGTTGCGGTAGGAATTATTTTTTATTTTTTTACCAAAGATAGTTCGATGGGTATTACGCCTGATCATCTGGTTTCGGTACCAGTACCTGATAATTTTGATAGTTTTTTAGGACAATTTTCCTTTCCTAACTTTGCAGTAATTACCAGAGGTGATGTGTTAATTACAGCCTTTACAATTGCTCTGGTCGCATCATTAGAAACATTACTTTGTGTAGAGGCAACAGATAAAATAGATCCACTCAAACGAGTTACACCTACCAATAGAGAATTATTAGCACAGGGAACAGGGAATATCATCTCAGGGATGATAGGAGGATTACCGATTACGCAAGTAATCGTTCGTAGTTCTGCAAACATACAATCAGGAGGAAAAAGCAAAGTATCAGCTATTGTTCACGGATTCTTTTTATTGATATCCGTAATTCTTATCCCTAACTTACTTAACAAAATTCCACTTTCTGTATTGGCAGCGATTCTTTTTATTGTTGGATATAAATTAGCAAAACCAGCTACATTTAAAGCGATGTGGCAAGCAGGTTGGAAACAATTTGTGCCATTTATAGTTACTGTAGTGGGAATAGTATTTACCGATTTATTAGTTGGAATTGGATTAGGATTAGCAGTAGGGATTGTAGTAATCTTGTTTAAAAGTTACCAAAACTCTCATTTTTTGCATATCGAAGATAAGAGTGATGGGAAGAATAGGATAAAAATGACCTTGGCAGAAGAAGTTACTTTTTTTAATAAAGGCGCTATCTTAAAAGAATTGGATAAATTACCAGAGAGCACCTATCTTACATTAGATGTTACTAAAACAAGATATTTGGATAATGATATTATTGAGATTTTAGAGGATTTTTCAGAAAAAGCCAGAAATAGAAATATTGATATTCAATTAATATCAGAACGAGGGATTGTAGAAAATCCAGATAGTTATATCCAGTTTTTTAAATTAAGAAAAAAAACAACATAAAAAGTATATAATATGAAAGCACATACTAAAGAGACACAAGCTGACATTACACCGCAACTAGCAATAGAGTTGCTAAAAGAAGGGAACGAAAGATTTCAGAAAAAGAAAATGGCCAATAGAGATCTGTTGGATCAGGTTAATGATACCAAATCAGGTCAGTACCCGTTTGCAACCATTCTAAGTTGTATAGACTCTAGAGTATCTTCAGAATTGATTTTTGATCAAGGGATAGGAGATATTTTTAGTGCTCGAGTAGCAGGTAATTTTGTGAATGAAGATATCTTGGGGAGTATGGAATTTGCGTGTAAACTTGCAGGGACTAAAGTAGTAGTGGTATTAGGTCACACCGCTTGTGGAGCTGTAAAAGGAGCATGTGATGATGCCAAGCTAGGAAATCTTACAGCCTTGCTAAGCAAAATAAAACCAGCAGTAGCGGCCGTTACAGAGCCTGCAGATGCTGCTAAAAGAAATTCAGGAAATATCGATTTTGTCAATGAAGTCGCAGTAAAAAATGTACACATGACTATTGATAATATTAGAAAACAAAGTCAAGTACTTAATGAAATGGAAGCTAATGGTGAGATTTTGATTATCGGTGGGATGTATAATATCAGTGACGGGAGCGTTACTTTTTATGAAAATTAAGAAATAAATATTTCATTAATAAACCCAAGTCATTTTTTTGACTTGGGTTTTTTTGATTGTAAATCCAAAAGGATTTATTATTATTGTCAAATAAAATCATTAAACTAATGAAAGGATTTTTTAGTAATTTAAAAGGAGATGCTTTTGGTGGGTTAACCTCAGGAATTGTTGCATTGCCATTAGCACTAGCTTTTGGAGTGTCTTCTGGATTAGGACCAACTGCAGGATTATACGGAGCCATTTTTATAAGTTTTTTTGCAGCACTTTTTGGAGGAACTAATACACAGATTTCAGGCCCTACTGCGCCCATGACTGCAGTAAGCATGGTCGTGATAGCAGGGATTATTGCTGCCAATGATGGGAGCGTAGAAAAAGCACTACCTGCTATTTTGATTATTTTTCTTCTATGTGGATTGATACAGGTACTATTAGGAGCGATAGGTCTTGGAAAATATATAAAATACATTCCTTATCCGGTAATTTCTGGATTTATGACAGCCATTGGTGTGATTATATTACTTACTCAGATATTGCCTTCGGTAGGATATTACCCCAAAGAAGATCAGGATTTTGTTTCAAAATTTAAACCTAAAGCAGAAGAGGTAATCCTGAAAAATATTCTCAAAGACGAAGCAGGAAAAGGAATATTAGTATTAGAAGATTTTAAAGAAACGATCTCCAAAGCCAACACTATTTCCGAAGCAGATATCCTAAAAGAGTCCCAAACACTTGCAGGAAAAGAAGCATCAGGTGCTTTTGGTGCTATTAAGATATTGCCCAGAGCACTAAAAAATATTAATTGGCTAGAACTGTTACTGGCGTTAGGCACTATTTTTATAATTTATGGATTTAAACGAATTACCAAAGTAGTTCCCAGTACATTGGTCGCGTTAGTGGTTATGTCTGGAATTGCCTATGGTTTTGGATTAGATTACCGTCGTATAGAAGAAATTCCTAGTGGTTTGCCAATACCCAGATGGGAAATATTTACGGGTTTTAGTCTAAGTAATATAACTCCTTATATATTCACGGCCCTAACATTAGCATTATTAGGTGCTATTGATTCTTTATTGACCAGTGTCATTGCCGATAATATGACCAAAACGAGACACAAACCAAATAAAGAATTAGTAGGTCAAGGAATTGGTAATAGTATAGCAGCATTATTTGGTGGTATACCAGGTGCTGGAGCGACCATTAGAACTGTAGTAAATATTAATGCAGGAGGGACCACTAAATTATCGGGGATGATTGCAGGATTAGTTTTATTAATTGTTATGCTAGGATTAGCCCCAGTAGCCTCTAATATACCAGCAGCTGTTCTTGCAGGGATATTGATTACTGTTGGTATTGGGGTCATGGACTATAAAGGATTAAAAGCGATACCAAGTATGCCTAAGGATATTAAATTAGGTCCTATAAAACTGAGTTCTGAGGTGTTGATAATGGTTGTGGTATTACTACTTTCTACATTTTGGAACTTAGTGTATGCCGTAGGGATTGGATTAGTCATCGCTTGCCTTATGTTTATGAAAAAAATTGGAGACCTTACTGCAGAGCGCTCTGATGTAAAATCACTCAAAGAAGAAGCTTGGAGTGATGAAAAAGATTTTCCAGAACAATTAAAAGAAGAAGTGTTCATAAAACATGTCAAAGGACCTTTGTTTTTTGGATCTACTAGTGATTTTCAGAATTTGGCTGCGCAAATACCAGATACCTCTAAAGTGGTGATTGTTCGATTAGATAAAATGCAGTATATGGATCAATCAGGGTTATATACGATGGAAGAAATTATTTTAGGACTTCAAGAAAAAGGGATCAAGGTATTATTTGTTGGATTACCAAAACAACCTAGGTATATGATGGAAAATATAGATATTATTCCTGATTTGGTATCTGATGCTTCTATTTTTAAGGACTTTGAATCTTGTTTAGAGTATATTATGCATACTGTAAAGAATACAGCCTAAAGATATGTAGGGATTACATAACACTTAATAACTAGAGAGCTTAAGCTTTTTGATTTTCTTTTTCTGAGGTGTTATCCTTTAGTATTTTGGGCAATACCATTGGCGCTAATTTTTGTACTGGAGCATATAATAATGAAGCATCTAATGTTTCTTGTTTAATGATATTTAGCGTTCTATTTCCAGCATCTAAAAGCATAATCACGACACTAGCGATAAAAGCAAATTTTAACACCCCAAAAGCAGCACCCAAAAGCTTATTTAGAATTCCTAAAGAAGCAAAATCAGCAATTTTGGTTAATAACTTTCCTGCTAAGGAAACTAGAATAATCACGACGATAAATGTAATGGCAAAAGCCGTCAATCGCATGGCTCCCTCACCCCAGTCTACATATTTTCCAATAAAATCTCCCATAATATGAGAAAAATGAACAGCAATATAGATACCAGCAATAAGGGCTACCATTGAAGCTATAGAAGCAAATAATCCTTTTCTAAGCCCGTGTATTAAACCCCAAAGCAATAAGATGGCTAAAATGATATCTATATAATTCATTGGAAATGCTTTTAGAAATACTAAGATACTATTTTAAATGAAAGTACAACGTCAATTTGTATTTTTGCACTTTACAGAATACTATGGCAAGAGATGAAAAACTAAAAGAGCGATGGGAAGGATTGGTAGAGAAACTATCAAATCAGTTTGCAGATGGCGAAACATTAGATCTGGATGCGATTATCTACTTAATTGGGATACAAGAATTAGGAAAGCCTCATCAAAAATTTAAAAAAGATGAAAAATTAGATTTGATGCATATTGCCATTTGTAGACTATTAGAACCTTATGGGTATTACGAATTTGATTATTTCGATGAGCAAGGCTGGCCGCATTATACCATAAAAGAACAATTACCTAATCTCAAAGCTGGAGAACAATCTGTCCTAATGAAAGAAGCAATAGTCAGTTATTTTCTAAAAAGTGAATACATTGTATAGCACTAAATAAATAGAAAGTTAGGTAGAGCACAAGGCGCTCACTTTTTAGTTTTTTAAATGTAGTAGTAAACTAATAAAATTTGTGACGCGGACCCCGCAAATACCCAATTCCCTTAGCTCAAAATACTCTGAAAGCATAGTGTTTGCAGTTCGTTTTCTAGAATAGAAGAGTATTAATTTAACTATATTGATATTTCATTAAGTAAGACGAATCATTTTCTTCTATTACTTTGAATCCTAATTTGTCATATAGTTTTTTAGCTTTATTTTGTTTTAAAACGCTTACAATTAGTGATTTTCTTTTTTTGATAACCTCCTTTATTTTCAATCTGATTATCTGTTCCCCAGTACCAAAATTTTGATATTTAGGATCAATTTGAATTTGAATTATTTCGATGTTTAAGTCATCTTCAAATACTTTGAGCATTCCTATCCTATTGTTGTTTAATAAGATTATTTTTAAATCATCCCATTTATATTTAATTCGTTTTATATGGTTTTTGACATCTATATCCATTTCAGAGTTAATTAGATGTTCATTCATTGTGTTTATTCTTAAATCGAGAAGGTATTTAATGTCATTTTGTTGAGCAGGTATAAATTTTAGCTTAGATTTTTCCATATTAAATCGATAAGTTTTTTGTTCAACTATTGGCTACAACATCATATTATATGTACTAGAAGAAAATATAAAATTATAAATGTAAATCATTTCATAAAGACAAAAGTTATAAAAGTGCTATTTCTATCATTTTTTTAATGCTTTTTGTTGAATTATCTAGTAAATTTGTTCCTTATCAAGAATAAGATCATGATCGATAAGATTAAAGAATATATTGCCGAAGTAGAAGAATTTAAGGCTAAGACAAAAGAAGAAGTAGAAGCTTTTAGAATTAAATTTTCTGGTAAAAAAGGCTTGATTAACGATTTCTTTGCAGAGTTTAAAAATGTAGCTGCAGAACAAAAGAAAGAATTTGGTCAGACAGTAAATACCTTAAAAAATGCCGCAGAGGAAAAAGTTCGTGCATTAAAAGATGAATTAGAATCCAAAGAAGAAAACAAAGGAGTGCTTGGAGATATGACACGCCCTTCAGAACCAATTACTATAGGGTCTCGTCATCCGATATCCTTAGTTAAAAATCAGATCATTGATATTTTTTCTCATATTGGATTTAATGTAAGTGAAGGTCCAGAGATAGAGGATGACTGGCATAACTTTACAGCACTGAATTTGCCAGAATATCATCCAGCTCGTGATATGCAAGACACCTTTTTTATTCAGACAGATCCAGATATTCTATTACGTACCCACACCTCATCGGTACAAGTTCGCTATATGGAGAATAACCAACCACCAATTCGTACCATCTCACCAGGGCGAGTATATCGTAATGAGGCCATCTCAGCCAGATCGCACTGCTTTTTTCATCAGGTAGAAGGGCTGTATATTGATAAAGATGTATCCTTTGCTGATCTGAAACAAACATTACAATATTTTACAACAGAGATGTTTGGAAAATCTAAGATTAGATTACGCCCATCTTATTTTCCATTCACAGAGCCTAGTGCTGAGGTAGATGTATATTGGGGTTTAGAAACAGAAACGGATTATAAAATGACCAAAGGAACAGGCTGGCTAGAAATTATGGGCTGTGGGATGGTAGACCCTAATGTGCTTAAAAATTGTAATATAGATCCAGAGGAATATAGTGGATTTGCTTTTGGGATGGGGATTGATCGTATCGCTCTATTACTATATGGAATTTCTGATATTCGGATGCTCAGCGAAAATGATGTTCGTTTTTTAGAACAGTTTAAGTCATCTCTATAAGCACCCATATACAAAAAATTGAAAAAAGATATCGAAATACCCACAGTTAAGAATGTGTATATCGCTGTGGTAAAAGAATGGAATAAAGAATTCACCTCTCATGACTGGAATTCATATATTATCAATGATCAGGATGTTCCTATCGAGATGGTATTGGTAGTGACCAAGGGATATGATAAAGAACGTAAAACATCTTTATTACGCCATGGGATTGGTACAGTAAAAGCCAAGTCTTCTGCTAAAATAGAAATGCTACAAGAAGAATTGTTTGGCATGAATAATGAATTCGCAGTTACTTTCTTTATCGAGAATACGCTCTATGATAAGAAATATATTTTTAGAAAAAACACCATTAATGAAAACGCTTTTCAGGATATACCCATATTAGAGCAGCGAGGGGTTCTGATTACATAAATCTCCTAAATAGAACAGTATATTTACACTAATTTAGTGATAATCTGTGTGTCAGAATGTAATGTCTTATGAACAGGGCATTTATCAGCTATTTGTAAGATTCTAGCGATCTGTTTTTCATCTAGATTCCCTTCTATTTTTATAGCTCTTTCGAACGTATCAATTTTTGCATTTTGATCTTCGCAGTTTTCACAATCATGAATATGTGATTTACTATAGTTGGTATGTACTTCTACACCATGTAGATCCCATCCTTTTCTGGCTACATACATTTTTATAGTCATCGCGGTGCAGGCAGATAATCCAGCGGATACATATTCATAAGGCGATGGGCCGAAATCGTGTCCACCAACACTCTCTGGCTCATCAGCCAGCATATAATGATTACCTACTTTCATAGATGTAGTAAATCCTGGATTATTTCCTAAACTAGCAACCACTTGATGTTGACTTTTAAGATGTTGTTCTGTAGGGATATCCACATACCTAGATGACCATCTAGCAATAACATTTCCAGTATATAAAGAGTCTTCTTTATTCATCAGCAAATGATCAGCTCCATCTAAGGAAACAAAACTTTTGGGGTGTCTAGCAGCTCGGTATATTTCTTCTGCGTTCTTTATTCCAACAGTAGTATCCTGTGGAGAATGGAGTACCAATATCGCTTTCCCTAGATGTTTAACCGTGTCAGGAAGAGATTTAGTTTCTAAATCGTCGATAAACTGTTTTTTAATCGTAAAATCTCTACCACTTAGATGAACGATTGCCTGCCCAGTAGTTTCGATTTCGTTTATACTGCTTTTGAGTAGATGTTGTACATGAATAGGATTAGAAGGAGCACCCACTGTAGCAACAGCTTTTATCGTATCTATCTGCGAAGCAGCAAAGATAGCTGCTGCACCTCCTAATGAATGTCCAACAAGTAAGGATGGTGCTTTATAGTGCTGAGACAGGTAGTTTGCAGCTGCAATTAAGTCTTCTACATTCCCTGAGAAATTAGTATCTTCAAAATCACCCTCACTTTCTCCCAGACCTGTAAAATCGAATCGCAATACTCCAAATCCTTGAGAAGTCAGTGCACGACTGATATTACGAACAGCGCTTAAATTTTTGGTGCACGTAAAACAATGTGCAAACAGGGCAAAATTATGTGGATGTTGATCTGCTGGTAACTCTAAGCGCCCAGATAGCGTTTGACCTTGTGCATTGGAGAATGTAATTTTAGAAAGGCTCATAAATTGTAATTTGTACTAAAAGTCGATTTTTTAAGAGATAGTATATATATATTAAAGTTAAAAATACGTTAAGATTAAAATTACAACTTCTTATAGTTGGAGCTTCTGTTTTTCTGATGTTAAAGTTTTACAACAGTTCTGACTTAAAAATTAAACTATAATTACTGAACTAATACCCTATTTTCTCTCTAACTCTGGCAAGTACCTGATTAGCTACATCAGAAGCTTTTTTTGCACCAATAGCTAATGCCTTATCTATTTCAGGCAAATTATTGATGTAGTAATTATACCGCTCTCTTTGCGTAGAAAATTTATCAATCAATACTTCATATAAAGCTTGCTTGGCGTGGCCATAGCCATAATTACCTCCTAGATAATTATCCCGCATTTCGGAGAGTTGTTCTTTTGTTGCTACTAGTTGGTATAACGCATATACATTACAGGTATCAGGGTTTTTAGGAGCTTCTATCGGTGTACTATCCGTTTGGATACCCATGATGGTTTTGCGTAGTTTTTTATCGGGCAAGAATAGATTGATCGTATTATCTTTGGATTTACTCATTTTGCCACCATCGGTTCCAGGTACGTGCATTGTTTGTGTATGGAACTGAGCTTTTGGTAATACAAAAACTTCTCCTACCTTGTTATGTATTCTGTCTGCTACATCTCTGGTAAACTCTATATGTTGTTCCTGATCTTTTCCGACAGGTACAATTTCTGCATCATATAATAAAATATCTGCGGCCATGAGCATCGGGTACGTAAATAACCCAGCATTAATATCTTCTAATCGATCTGCTTTATCCTTAAATGAATGTGCTAATAGTAATCTTTTGTACGGGAAAAAACAATTAAGATACCATGATAACTCCGTTACTTGCGGAATATCGCTCTGCCGATAAAAAACTGTTTCTTCTATGTCTAATCCACAAGCTAACCAAGTAGCAGCAGTAGAGTAGGTGTTCTCACGCAAGATTTTAGCATCTTTGATCTGCGTTAAGGAATGCATATCTGCAATAAAAAGAAATGAATCATTCTCTGGCTGATTGGCCATCTCAATAGCAGGAATGATAGCTCCTAATAGGTTTCCTAAATGTGGAGTTCCTGTACTTTGTACACCAGTTAGAATTCTAGGCATAGTAATTTTATTGTTTTTGGCAAAGGTAATTTTTTTGTTCACATACCTCAAAGCAATTATGTATTTTTACCTTTCATGCAATTATTTAGAAATATATTAATTCTTCTTTGGCGGATATGGTTTTATGTGATGATGACCGTTCCTATTATTGGGTTGTTTCCAATATTATTGATTCTTACATCTAGAGAAGCGTGGTATGCTCAGTTTTTTAAGGTAGCTAGATTTTGGGCCAAAATTGTATTGTATGGATCTGGTTTTATTCCTATCCTTAAAAAAGAGGCTCCAGTAGATCTCCATAAGAGTTATATGTTTGTAGCGAATCATACCTCTATGGTAGATATTATGCTGATGCTTTATTGTATAAAGAATCCCTTTGTTTTTGTAGGCAAAAAAGAATTGACTAAGATTCCGATATTTGGTTTTTTTTATAAACGCACCTGTATACTTGTAGATCGTACGAGTCAAAAAAGTAGAAAGGAAGTTTTTAACCGTGCTCAGGATCGATTGAAAGCTGGAACCAGCATTTGTATTTTCCCAGAGGGAGGAGTTCCAGAAGATGAATCTATTGTATTGGATATATTTAAAGATGGTGCTTTTAGATTAGCCATTGAACATCAGATACCAATACTACCATTAACTTTTTTGGATAATAAGAAAAGAATGTCCTATACTTTTTTTAGTGGAAGCCCTGGTAGGACAAGAGCATATATCCATCGAGAAGTTTCGACTTCTGGATTGACACAAGAAAATAAAAAAGGACTGAATGAGCAAACCCGCACTATTATCTACAATAAATTACAATCAGGAATATTATAAGAAGTATTATTAGTTAATGGATACAAAAACAAAAGCTGTTTCTCCCCAGAAACAGCTTTGTCATCATTGCTTAATTGCAATAATTCAACCTAACCAACTAAAAATTTCTAAACACATTTAGAAATAAATTCTCTTTTCAATTTTTTAAAATTTAAAGCTTACACCAGTGTATACTCCAAAGTAATAAGGTCTAAAATTTTCTGCACTATTTTTAAATCCATTAAACTGATACTTAAAAATAGGTTCCATATTAATCAGAAACTGATCAGTTAATTTATAATCGATACCGATACCTATATTACCACTAAAACTAAGGTCATTAACAGTATCATCTCTCAAAATATCACTATTCTTAAAACTGCCAGCTATTACAGAGGCGGTATCTTCTTCAAGAAAAAGTGTACTTACCCCACCGATCATATGAATTCCTAGTTTAGTAGTTGTTAATGCATATTTTAATTCTACAGGGACTTCTATATATCCTAGACTATGATTAAGTATTCCAGGATTTAGTGATTTAATTAAACTTCCTCTGTTAACATCTGATGCAGGGGAGGGTCTCGTATTAAAATCTGAAATAATAATATTTCTCGATGGATTGATATTTCTTCTGTTATCAGTAAAATTATTTGTAACTGACGAAATTCCAAACCCTACATCTTCTGTGTTATAAGCAACATCTACTTTATTGACCCCAGATCGTATGCTCCATTTTTTATTAATGTTATAAGCGACTTGTATTCCATAACTAAGGTTTATTTGACCTTGCTTAGTATTATCTGCTAATTGATTGTCAATCGATGAGCCATCCCCAAAAGAGCTATAAAATACTGGAGCAACATTAGGGGCAACACTCCATTTTTTGTTAGGATGTTCAGTATCTATCTCAGAGATTGCGATATCTTCTTTTTCTTGGATAGCTTCAAAAATAGATTTTTTAGAGGTATCAGGAGGTATATTACTTTCTTTGTCTGGTTGTTGTTTTTCAGGAGTTGAGGTGTTGGCTATTTCTGTTTTACGAGTAGTATTTGGAGATGTATAATGGGGATCTAGGTCAGCGTTTTGATTTTTGTTTAGACGATTACTATTCGTGTCAGCAACACTATTAGTGCTTACAGCGCTAGGAGTTGTAGTTTTTGTATTTGGAGTAGATGTGTTAGTAATAGCAATTGCTTCTTTTGATTGAGTTTTAGAAGTCACTTCGTTTCTCTGTTGCTGAATTTTTATATTTGGTATGGCTAGTTGATTTGCTGTGGATGAATTACTCGTCAATTGGGTTTTATGAGTAGAATTCTTTTTAGTAGTTTGTTTTTTATCAACTTTTCTTGGATGAACATCGACAATATCAGTAGTACTAGTAGTTTCTTCAGGAAGTTTTTCTACAATGTTAGTTTTTGGAGTAGATGGAGGAGGAATAATATCTTTTGCAGGGATTGATTTTTTTTCACTATCCTCACCATTTGTAACTATTTTATTTTCTTTTATGGTAGTATTATCCTGAAAGAAAACAGTACCTAAAGAAAACAGAACAGCAATAAGTGCAGCTACCCCAGCAATTCTATACCATAAAGGGATAATAAATAAACGTTTACGATCTTTTTCTTGATGGGCTTTGATTTTTTCCCATACAGTATCAGAAGGAGTGATATCAAAATCTTTGAACTTCTCCTGAAATAATCTATCTATATTTTTTTTGTCATTCATCTTCATCCTTCATTTAATCGAACCTTGGTTGGTTCTTGGTTGGTTTCAATTTTTTGTTTTAAAATATTTCTTGCTCTTGCTAAATTAGATTTAGAAGTGCCTGCGGAAATGGTTAACATCTCTGCAATTTCTTTGTGGGAATACCCATCTAACACATATAGATTAAATACCAATCTATATCTATCGGGGAGTTGTTGGATAATCTCCAAAAGATATTCTAAAGAGACAGTATCTTCATCTATTTCTATTTCTATTTCTTCTAATTGTTCCTCTCCAATAATCTCAAAAACTTTTTGTTTTCGAAATTTTTGTAATGCTGTATTAATAGTAATCCTTTTTATCCATCCTTCAAAAGAACCTTCTCCTTTATATTGATCAATTTTGCTAAATATAGTAATAAAGGCATCTTGCAAAGTGTCTTCGGCACTTGAATAGTTGTTAGAGTATTTAAGGCAGATTGAAAATAATTTACTACCATATAATCTATACAACTGTTCTTGAGCTTTAAGATCTTGTCTTTTACAATCTTTTATGAGTTGGTCTAAGCTCACTTACAGTCTCTATTTTAATTAATATTTTTCAGTTATTCAACCACGGGAACTTCAACAATTAAAAATTGATTTTCACCTTGATCATCTCTTCCTTGCCAAAATCTAAACACATAAGAATCTTCTGATCCTACAATAAATCTAAAAGATTGCTCAATCATATCTGCTTGTTGTAATTCTTGGCAAGAGGCTTTTTCAATAAATACATTTACTACAGATACAGTACGTTCATTAGATAAACGATCATAATCAAATCCACTAAATGAATGACAATCAGTGGGTCTAAAATACGAAACAGTAATTTCTGTTGTTTGTCCTCTTGTAAATTCATCAGGGATATCGACTTCTTCTATAGGTACTCTTTCATAAGAAAAAAGAATATCATCATCATCTTGTAAGCAACCTGTCATAATGGTTGTTGCGATCAGCAATATAAATATTACATACTTCTTCATCATAATTACTATTAGGGTATTACATACCTTTTTTTTAATATAGATGCAGGGCGATAGATTGGGTTGCGTGTGAATTAGGTATAATTTTGAAAAAAATCGTACAACCGCAGTTTAACCCAGATTATCAATGTCGTTAAGTTAAGCTCAAAAAAACATCTGTTTTTTCACACTGAGCCTGTCGAAGTGGAATCAAAAACGAAGGTTAGGATGGTCTTCGACAGGCTCAGACTGACAATGATAAAGTTTAACTTAACGACATTGCCCAGATTATGCATTAAAAAATCTATTGTGTCTATGATCTATTGCAAATACTAATGTAAACTGTATTTTTTAATAATCACAGAATACGGTGCTATGCTAAAATTAAGAAAACACTAGTATTTATTGTATATGATTGACTCATAACGAAGTTCTAACGCATAATCTAGGTTTAATATATAAAAAATCCCGATACTATCGGGATTTTTTATAGGGTGAAAGAATATTTGATTATTCGTTTACAATTTTAATAGCCTCTTTAATTTTTTCTTCGAGTTCTTCCATCAATTCTGGATTGTCATTTAATAACGCTTTTACAGCATCACGTCCTTGCCCTAGCTTTGTGTCTTGATAGCTAAACCAAGAGCCACTTTTTTTAACGATCTCATAATTAACGCCGATATCTATGATTTCTCCAGTTTTGGATATACCAGCACCATACATAATATCAAATTCTGCAGTTCTAAATGGAGGTGCTACTTTATTTTTTACAACTTTTACGCGGGTTTTATTACCCTGTACCTCACTATTGCTATCTTTAATCTGTGTAGATCGGCGAATATCTAATCGAACAGAGGCATAAAATTTTAAGGCATTACCTCCAGTAGTTGTTTCTGGATTACCAAACATAACACCAATTTTTTCTCGTAGTTGATTGATAAAAATCACTGTACAATTTGTTTTACTGATAGAACTCGTTAATTTTCTCAGGGCTTGAGACATTAATCGGGCGTGTAACCCCATTTTAGAGTCTCCCATTTCACCTTCAATTTCACTTTTTGGAGTCAGTGCCGCTACAGAATCAATAACAATGATATCAATAGCCCCCGATCGGATTAAATTATCAGTAATCTCTAATGCTTGTTCTCCATGATCCGGTTGAGAAATGATAAGGTTATCAATATCAACTCCTAGTTTTTCCGCATAAAAACGGTCAAATGCATGTTCTGCATCTATAAAAGCGGCAATCCCTCCTGCTTTTTGTGCTTGTGCTATAGCGTGTAATGTTAATGTAGTTTTACCAGAAGATTCTGGGCCAAAAATTTCTACGACTCTACCTCTAGGATACCCGCCAACACCAAGTGCCAAATCTAATCCTAATGATCCTGTAGAAATGACTTCTACTTCTTGTACAGCATCATCACTCATTTTCATTACTGTCCCCTTACCATAGGCTTTGTCCAGCTTGTCTAAAGTTAGTTTTAACGCTTTTAGTTTTGCCTCTTTTTCTTTGTCCGTACTCATGCGTTTACTTTCTTTTATTATTGAATTTTGGCTAAAATACTATAAGTTTTTTGTATACACATTTTAAAAATTACTCTTAGCGAACTAATTTATTAACAATAGTAGTTAGAGTACTTATTTTTACTTTATTTTTTTGAGAAAGATTTTTTTAATTTATTGACGCAACCCTTTACTTTTTTCTACATCTAAGTATTAAAGCAAACAATGAACAAACAATGAAGAGTGAAGATGCATGAAATTTCTTAAAAGAGTCGTAAGACATAACCTTTATGGTCATACGATTACTAAAATTAGTAATTGTATAGTAGAAGGGGGTTAGCTTCGTTATTGTCAATATACTAGTCTATAAAGACGCTATAAATTAGTAATAACGAATTAGCCCAAAAAATGCCTCAGCATAATTTGCCGAGGCATTTTTTCTTTGATTATTTTTTTTAACATTTTTTCTGCATTTTTTAGGTAACAAATAGGGATGAACTGTAATTAAGTGATAAGTGTAATCAATTTTACATCATTTAAACACAAATTAATTTTTATTAAAACAAACCTAATCATGAAAAAATTAAAGTATTATTTAGTATTAGTAATTATGGCAACTCTAACAGTTTCTTGTAATAAAGATGAAATAGAAACTATAGAAACAGTGCAAAACGCTTCTGTTATGGAGTTTGATAATCAGAATGAAATGGAAGGTAAAATTCAAGAAATTATTGAATTTAAAAAGAATCAGAATGCTGATATTTTTGAAAAAATTCTTCTTCATAATAATTTAACAAAACCTACTCCTGAGGATTTGATAAAAAGTGCAGAATCAGATTCAAAACCTTTATTGATAGATGAAAATATACTTCTGGAAAACGCAAAGTTTTATCATACTGAAAGATTAAATGCGATTTATGAACTAAGAGAAAGATTTAATTTCACTAGTTTACAGAGTATAGTTGATGAGATTGAATCATTAAAACTTTTAGATCCTTTAAAAGCAAAAGCTTTATCGAATAAGTATTCTGATTTTTTAGTAAAAACAGATTTCACAACTGTTTCCATTTATGATAAGGATATGTCTGAAATCCTTAATGAGAGTGGAGAAGTATTGGTAAATAAAGAAAACCTAAAGCTTAAAAATTCTTTTTCTGAAAAATTTGCTCCACCTGTACTTGTAGAAGGAGTTGTTGTCACAAGTAATCCAATCATAGGGATGACCTATCACACAGGTATTCTTCCTGATCTTTCAAATCAATATTTTACTCAATATGGGCTTTATTTAATTATAAATGGAATCCCTATTTTATATCCTAGTTTAGTAGTCGGACCTGACAGTTCTGTATATTATAAAAATGCTACAACAGGATTTGGAAAGGGGCGCACGATTTATTTTCCTACTGGAATTTTCGATGATACCATGAGGATATATTCGGGTCCACTAGCAGAACTTAATGGAACAGATAAGTATGAACCAAGGTATGGAGAAATTTCTGTGGTAATTACAACTGTACTAGAAGGTACATTTGTTAATAGTTATGGAGCAGCATTTTTTTAGAAAAAATTTAAAATAAAAAAATGCCTCGGCAAATTGCTGAGGCATTTTTTTATTCTAAAAATTACTACTCTTGTATATTTCACTATGATTCGTACTTTTGTCATTGATAAAACAATTTCTTTAACTTAAAATTAGTATAGCATGCAACTGTACAATACATTAAGCGCTAAAGAGAGAGCTGCACTTATAGATGAAACAGGTACAGAACGTCTTACACTCTCTTTCTATCAATATGCGCATATTGGGAACGTCGAAATTTTTAGGAATCATCTTTTTATTCATTGGAATGAATTAGATGTACTAGGTCGGATTTATGTAGCAAACGAGGGGATTAATGGACAACTTTCTGTTCCTGCACCAACCTTTGAAACTTTTAAGAAACACCTAGATAGTATTTCTTTTTTAGAAAATGTACGCCTTAATATTGCTCGAGAACAGGATATAAAATCATTTCTTAAATTAAAGGTAAAGATTCGACACAAAATCGTTGCCGATGGACTTAATGATGATACTTTTGATGTCACTAATAAAGGAGTCCACGTAAACGCTGCTCAATTCAATGAATTGATAGAAGATCCAGATACTGTATTGGTTGATATGCGTAATCATTACGAGAGTGAGATCGGACATTTTAAAGGGGCAATAACTCCAGATGTAGATACCTTCAGAGATTCTTTGGATATCATTGAAGAAGATCTAAAAGATCATAAAGAGGATAAAAAATTGGTCATGTATTGTACAGGAGGAATTCGATGCGAAAAGGCAAGTGCATACTATAAACATAAGGGGTTTAAGAATGTTTATCAATTAGAAGGTGGGATTATAGAATATGCAAGACAGGTAGAGACTGAAGGTTTAGAAAATAAATTTAGAGGGAAGAATTTTGTATTTGATCATAGAAGATCAGAACGAATCACAGAAGATGTCATAGCTAATTGTCATCAATGTGGCAACCCCTGCGATATACATGTTAATTGCGAGAATGAAGCCTGTCATTTATTGTTTATACAGTGCGAAACCTGTGCAACTACCATGGATAATTGCTGTTCTATAGAATGCCAAGAAATAAATAGCTTGCCCTATGAGCAACAAAAAGCATTAAGGAAAGGGAAAGGAAATAGTAACAAAATATTTAAAAAAGGGCGTTCAGAAGTTTTAAAATATAAGCAGTAATACTAAAATGATATAGATACTATGGTATTAAAAGAAATCATAGTATATTTATCGATTGGGATGTTAGATGTGTAGAATGTCTAACCAAAGTAAGAATCATATTTGTTGCGTTCTTATACGTAAACAAATTTCAATATAAGACAGGATATGGGATGCAATAGTTGTTCATCCAATAAAGAAGGGCAGCCGAAAGGGTGTAAGAATAATGGAACCTGTGGTACAGATGGTTGTAATAAACTAACTGTTTTTGATTGGTTATCTAATATGTCTCTTCCTAGCGGTGCAACACCGTTTCATTGTATAGAAGTACGGTTTAAAAACGGGAGAAAAAGCTTTTTTAAAAATGTAAATAATCTCTCTTTACATATTGGTGATATTGTCGCTACAGAATCTACATCGGGCTATGATATAGGTATTGTGACACTCACTGGAGAACTGGTTCGCATACAAATGAAGAAGAAGAAAATAGAAATAGACAGCGAAGAAGTTAAAAAAATATGTAGAAAAGCCTCTCAGAAAGATATAGACACATGGCAAAAAGTAAGAAATAGAGAAAAATCCATTCAGGTTAGATCTAGAGAAATTGCTATTCGATTACAACTACAGATGAAAATCTCTGATATAGAATTTCAGGGAGATGGCTCCAAATGTACGTTCTATTACACAGCAGAAGAACGTGTAGATTTTAGGCAATTGATCAAAGAATTCGCAAAAGAATTTAGTACACGAATTGAGATGCGTCAAATAGGATTTCGACAAGAAGCCGCTAGATTAGGAGGTATAGGGTCTTGTGGGAGAGAATTGTGTTGTTCTACCTGGCTTACAGATTTTAGATCCGTGAATACAAGCGCAGCTAGATATCAGCAATTATCATTAAATCCTCAGAAATTAGCGGGACAGTGTGGTAAATTGAAATGCTGTCTTAATTATGAATTGGACGCCTATATCGATGCATTAAAAGAATTTCCTAAAACAGAAATCAAACTACAGACAGAAAAAGGAATAGCTGTGTGCCAGAAAATAGATATTTTCAAAGGACATCTATGGTATGCTTATGAAGGAGAATGGATGAATTGGCATAAGATATCTGTTGATCATGCCAATGAAATTATAGAGGCCAATACCAAAAATGAAAAAATTCCTAGCCTCGAAGAATTTGCATCAGAATTATTACAAGATACTAAAATAGAATTTGAAAACGTTGTAGGACAAGACAGTTTAACTCGATTTGATCGCCCCAAAAGAAGCAATAGAAGAAGGAAGAAAAATCGAAATCAAAATAAAACAAAAAGACCTTCTAAAAAACAGAATGTTGTTACAGAAAAACAAAAAGAAGGAAATAAAAAACCCAAAAATTCTAATAACAAAAACAATCAACGTAATAGAAAACGAAAACCTCAACAGAAAAAAAATAATGATAAAAATTAGATTTTTGGCACTTCTTTTTATAATTATTAGCATAATTTCTTGCGATAACAAGCAATTGTTTGATGAGTATAAAACGGTTCCAGGATCTTGGGAGGCAAGTGATATAATGCAATTCGTATTGCCAGAATTAGATAGTATTAAGCAATACAATTTGTTTATCAATGTCAGGAATACTAATGAATACCCATACAGTAATTTATTTTTGATCAGTAAAATGAGATTTCCGAATGGGAAAATTGTTACAGATACCCTAGAATATGAAATGGCACAGCCTAATGGCGATTGGTTAGGAACAGGATTCACGGATACAAAAGAGAACAAACTCTGGTACAAAGAAGGCGTTCGGTTTTACGAAAAAGGAGTGTATACCATAGAATTACAACATGCTATGCGTAAAAATGGCGAAGTAAATGGGATACGCTCATTAGAAGGAATAACCGATATAGGTTTTAGAATAGAGTACGCACAAAACCCTTAGATATGGCTAAAGCAACATCCAAATCAACAAGAAAAACATCAAACACACCACCATTAAATGTGTTTACATATATTAAATGGTTTTGGATTACTTTTGGAGTAGGTGTATTGGTAGTAATTCTATTATTTCTGTTAGCTAGTTGGGGAGTTTTTGGAGAAATGCCAGATTTTAAAGATTTAGAAAACCCTCAGAATGATTTAGCTACACAAATTATATCATCTGATGGAAAACAAATAGGAACTTTTTTTAAAGAAAATCGTACCCCAGTTACTTTTGATAATTTAGCACCTGATCTAGTAAATGCTTTGGTCGCTACAGAAGATGCTCGTTATTATGATCACTCAGGAATTGATGCTAGAGGTACCGTACGTGCTTTTGCTTTTTTAGGAACCAAAGGAGGCGCTAGTACCATTACCCAACAACTTGCAAAATTATTGTTTACCGGAAAACGATCCAGAGGCTGGCAGCGATATACTCAGAAAATAAAAGAATGGGTAATTGCTACTCGTCTAGAAAGACAATATACCAAAGATGAGATCATGACCATGTATCTCAATAAATATGATTTTCTAAACCAAGCGATAGGTATTAGTTCCGCTTCTAGGATCTATTTTAATAAAAGCCCTAAGAAACTAAAAAAAGAAGAAGCAGCAGTATTAGTTGGAATGCTTAAAAACTCAGCATTATATAATCCATTGCGAAGGCCAGAATTGGTAAAAAACAGAAGAGATGTAGTATTAGCACAGATGGCAAAGTATGAATATATCACTACACAGCAAAAAGATAGCTTACAAGAATTACCACTTAAATTAGATTATGCTCCCGAAGGACATTCTGATGGGATTGCTACATATTTTAGAGAATATGTGAGAAGCTGGATGAGTAAATGGGTGAAGAACAACCCAAAGAAAAAGAATGAAGAAGGCGATGATGTATACTATGATATATATAGAGATGGATTAAGAATTAATGTAACCATAGATTCTAGAATGCAAAAAAATGCAGAAGAAGCTGTACATATGCACATGTCTAATCTCCAAAAAGAGTTTGATAAACAAGAATTAAAAAATAAAACATCTCCTTTTAGAGATTTAACAAAAACAGAAGTAGACGCCATTATCAGGAGAGCTGTTAAGAGTTCTGCAAGGAGAAAAAAAATGTTGGCTCAAGGAAAAAGTGAAGATCAAATACTGAAATCTTTTGATGAAAAAACAGAAATGAAAATATTTTCTTGGAAAGGATACATAGATACGATTATGACTCCTAGAGATTCTATTTATTATTACAAGCGGTTTTTACGATCAGGGATGCTCTCTATGGAACCACAAACTGGACAAGTAAAAGCATGGGTAGGAGGCATAGACATTAAACATTTTCAATACGATCAAGTGTATCAAGGTGCCAGGCAGGTAGGATCAACATTTAAGCCTTTTGTATATGCTACGGCTATTGATCAACTAAAGTTATCTCCTTGTGACACACTACCAGTATCTCAGATAACCATTCCGGCAGGAAGTCACGGAGTTACCGAAGATTGGACCCCAAAGAACAGTGATGGAAAATATACAGGATATTTTAGTCTAAAGAAAGCATTGGCAAAATCAGTAAATACTATCTCTGCACGTCTAATAGATAGAATAGGTCCAAAACCTATAGTAAGATTAGCAAGACGATCAGGAGTAACCTCCGAGATTGTAGAGGTAGCCTCGATAGCCTTAGGGTCTGTAGATCTAAAATTGATAGAGATGGTAGGTGCCTATAGTACATTTGCTAATGAAGGAGTATACAATAAACCAGTAATGATCACTAGTATAGAAGATAAGAATGGAACTACTTTGTATCAGTTCGAACCAGAAACCTTAGATGTGATCAGTAAAGAAGCGGCGTATGTTACACTAAATCTTATGGAAGGCGTTACACAATCAGGTTCTGGTGCTCGATTGAGAAGTGGCCCCTCGAATCGATATGATTATAAAAATGTGATCACAGGATATCCCTACCAATTTAACAATCCAATAGCAGGAAAAACAGGAACTACTCAGAACCAAAGTGATGGTTGGTTTATGGGGATAGTTCCTAATCTATGCACAGGAGTTTGGGTTGGAGGCGATGATAGAGCTACACATTTTAGCTCTACTAGATTTGGTCAAGGGGCTACAATGGCCCTACCTATATGGGCAATATATATGAGGAAGTGTTATGCCGATAAAACACTCAAAGTCTCTAAAGGCGGTTTCAAAAAACCAGAAAATCTATCCATCGAAGTAGATTGCGAAGCCTATAAAAAGAATACTCCTATAGGTGTAAATGATGATGATGAATTAGGGTTTTAGTATTGTTTTTTTAGTTCCTTTATTTCCTGATAATATATAATTTTGATAACGGATATGGTGCAAATTAGTAAAACGCACAAGAAGTATATAAAATGGTTTTGGGGTGTTTTTGTAATAAGCATATGCGGGATATTGTTTTTGTTTCAGCTAGCAGGTTGGGGGTTTTTTGGTGATATGCCTACCTTCGAAGAATTAGAAAACCCCAGAACAGATCTTGCCGCACAGATTATATCATCTGATGGAGTTCAATTAGGTACTATTTTTAAACCAAATGAAAATAGAACGCCTATTAATTATAAAGACCTACCAGAACATTTGGTACAGGCATTAATAGCTACAGAAGATGTGCGTTTTTATAAACATTCTGGAATTGATGCCAGAGGAACGATTAGGGCAATAAGCGCCGTGGGTTCTAGAGGAGGCGCCAGTACTATTACGCAGCAATTGGCAAAACAACTATTTACAGGAGGGTCTAACAAATTAAGCAAGAGGATAGCACAAAAAATCCAAGAATGGGTGATTGCGATTCGACTAGAACGTCAATACACTAAGAATGAGATTATCGAAATGTATCTCAATAAATATGATTTTATATATCAAGCAATAGGTATCGGATCAGCTTCTCGGATATATTTTAGTAAAAAACCAAAAGATCTCACGATAGAAGAAGCAGCCGTTCTAATAGGGATGCTAAAAAGTGCAGTAATTTATAATCCAAAATCAAACCCAAAAAAATCAATAAAAAGAAGAAATACAGTACTAGCTCAAATGGCTAAATATGGGTATATCACTACTATAGAAAAAGATAGTTTACAGCAATTACCATTACAGTTGCATTTTATGACAGAAGGGTATTCTTCTGGGAGTGCTACGTATGCCAGAAAATATATAAAAGATTGGGTAGGAGAGTGGATAAAAAAGAATCCCAAAAAGGAGAAAAACCAATCATCAGTAGCGTACTATAACCTTTATAGAGATGGACTTAAGGTATTTGTAACTATAGATTCTAGATTACAAAAACATGCAGAAGCTGCTGTTAAAGAACATCTTGCTAATTTGCAAAACATCTTTGATGTACAAGAAAAAGATAATGCAACTTTCCCTTATACAGGAATTTCCGAACAACAAATACAAGCAATTATAAATGAATCTATTAGATCTTCTGAAAGACGACGCGTTATGCTCCAAAAAGGATATAATGAAAACCAAATCATAGCTTCTTTCGACATAAAAACCAAAATGAAGTTGTTCTCATGGCAAGGGAATATTGATACTATAATGACTCCCAGAGATTCTATTTTGTATTACAAAAGATTTTTACATACTGGCCTGTTATCTATAAAACCAAAAACTGGAGAAATTAAAGCCTGGGTGGGAGGTATTAACCATCACTATTTTAAATATGATCACGTATACCAAGCAAAAAGACAAGTGGGATCCACATTTAAACCTTTTGTATATGCAACGGCTATAGATCAATTAAAATTATCTCCTTGTCACGAAGAACCAAAGTCTAAAATTATAATTCCAATAGGGAAACATGGTGTTGCTAACAAGGCGTGGATACCAACGAATACAGATAATGATTATATAGGATTAATGACACTAAAAGATGCATTAGCAGGATCTGTAAATACAATATCTGCAAGATTGATGGATAAAGTAGGTCCAGAGACCGTAATTAGGTTAGTCAGAAAAATGGGAATTCGATCGCCTATAAAACCTGTTGCCTCTATAAGTTTAGGTACAGAAAGTCTTACATTATCAGAAATGGTAGGAGCTTACAGTACCTTTGCTAATGAAGGGATATATAACACTCCTACTATGATCACTAGAATAGAAGATAAAAATGGAAATGTTTTATACAAAAATAGTAGAGAAACTAGAGATGTTATTAATAAGCAAGCAGCGTATGCCACTATCAATTTGATGGAGGGAGTCACGCAAACAGGTTCTGGACAGAGGCTTAGAACGGATATTTCTACTATGAATAAAGCAGTAACAGGATATCCCTACGGTTTTACCAACCCTATTGCAGGTAAAACAGGAACTACTCAGAATCATAGTGATGGCTGGTTTATAGGGATGGTTCCTAATCTTTGTACTGGAGTTTGGGTAGGAGGAGAACATAGAGCCACACATTTTAGCTCTGTTATCTACGGTCAGGGAGCAACAATGGCACTTCCGATTTGGGGCTTGTATATGAAAAAGTGCTATACTGATGAGAATTTAGTAATTTCTCAATCTGAGTTTGAGAAACCAGAAAATCTTTCTATAGAGATGGATTGCGATGTATATAAAAAGAACAAAAAAGAAAAAAGTGAACTTGTTTTTTAAGATATACTTATTGAAAAAAGTTTAAACCTCTTCATTAAGATACAAAATAGATTTTTTCTAGAAACAAGATCTTATAGGGATATTGAGATTACTCTAATATTTGGTATGTGAATACATCTGTGGGTCTTTTTTCTTAAATGTTTGTAAAACTCCTTTTTTACAAATGATTTGGTGTTATTTTTACTACTTTTAATCTGCTAAAAAATGATATATGATCAGCAAAAAAGTGTCTGGAGTACGGGAAGCAATAAAAGGAGTACATGATAATATGACTTTTATGCTCGGAGGCTTTGGGCTTTGTGGAATTCCTGAAAATGCCATTGCAGCATTAGTTGAAAAAAATATTACAGGGTTAACCTGTATATCTAACAATGCTGGGGTTGATGATTTTGGATTAGGGCTTTTACTTCAACAAAAACAAATAAAAAAAATGATTTCGTCATACGTTGGAGAAAATGAAGAATTCGAACGCCAGATGCTAAGTGGAGAATTAGATGTAGAACTAATTCCGCAAGGAACATTAGCGGAACGTTGTCGTGCAGCACAAGGAGGCTTTCCTGCATTTTATACACCTGCTGGTTATGGTACAGAAGTAGCAGAAGGAAAAGAAACTAGAGCGTTTAATGGTAAAATGTACATATTAGAACAAGCATTTAAAGCGGATTATGCTTTTGTAAAAGCCTGGAAAGGAGATGAAGCAGGAAATCTTATTTTTAGAGGAACAGCTAGAAACTTTAACCCCTGTATGTGCGGTGCAGCAAAAATTACTGTGGCTGAGGTAGAAGAACTACTTCCAGCTGGAAGCTTAGATCCAGATCATATACATATTCCTGGGATTTTTGTACAACGGATTTTTCAGGGAGAGAACTATGAAAAAAGAATAGAACAGCGAACTGTTCGAAAAAAATAATAAATAAAACTTAAAACACACAAATTATGGCAGTATTACGATTAGGAGATGAGGCCCCTAACTTCATAGCAGAAACAACAGAAGGACAAATAGATTTTCACAACTGGTTAGGGGATAGCTGGGGGATTTTATTTTCACATCCAGCAGATTATACCCCTGTTTGCACAACAGAGCTAGGCACAGTTGCTAAGTACACTGAAGAATTTACAAAACGAAATGTGAAAGTTGCTGCCTTGAGCGTAGATGGAGTATCATCACACCATGGTTGGATTAAAGATATCAATGAAACTCAGAATACAACGGTTAATTTTCCGATAATTGCTGATGAGGATAGAAAGGTATCAGAATTATATGATATGATACACCCTAAGGCAGATAGTCAATTAACGGTGCGTTCAGTTTTTGTCATTGCACCAGATAAGAAAATAAAGTTAACAATTACATATCCTGCATCTACAGGGCGTAATTTTGACGAATTACTAAGAGTAATAGACTCATTACAATTAACAGCCTATCATAAGGTAGCTACTCCTGCTAATTGGAATCAAGGAGACGATTGTGTTATTGTACCAGCAGTGAGTACTGAGGATATCCCGAAATTATTTCCAAAAGGACATAAAGAAATAAAACCGTATTTAAGAATGACACCGCAACCTAATTAATAGTTGTTGTGATTACTTATTTATATTCATAAACAATATTCAGATACTATATATTGGCGTTTTATGAGTATTAAATTTAAGTTACCATACTAAGTCTGTTCAAGATAATTTCAATAATTTTTTATATAACTTGCTTAGTATGGTAATTAAAAACACTTGAATACATTTCTGTATAAAAAATATACGGGTATCAGTTTATATAAAATCACAAGAAAATAATTATGCTAGATAAAAATGGAATAGCAAAAAGAATTGCACAAGAATTAAAGGATGGATATTTTGTGAATTTGGGAATAGGTATTCCAACTTTGGTGGCTAATTATATTCCTAAAGGGGTAGAGGTAGAATTTCAAAGTGAAAATGGTGTACTGGGGATGGGACCATTTCCGTATGATGGAGAAGAGGATCCAGACATTATTAATGCGGGGAAACAAACTATTACAACTATGCCTGGAGCTTCTTTTTTTGATTCTGCGACAAGTTTTAATATGATTAGAGGGCAGCATGTAGACTTAACCATTCTCGGAGCGATGGAAGTTTCAGAAAAAGGAGATATTGCCAACTGGAAAATTCCTGGAAAAATGGTAAAAGGAATGGGAGGGGCGATGGATCTTGTAGCCAGTGCAGAAAATATAATTGTTGCTATGATGCATACTAATAGAGCTGGAGCATCAAAATTACTCGCAGAATGTTCTTTGCCTCTCACAGGTATCAACTGTGTTAAAAAAGTAGTCACTAACATGGCTGTTTTTGAAATTAGCAATGAAGGATTTATACTTAAAGAAAGAGCACCTGGAATTAGTGTAGATGAAATAAAAAAAGCTACAGAAGGCAAGCTTATAATTAGCGAAAATGTGCCTGAAATGAATTTATAACATCAAATTCAAATTCTCTATAAAATTATACGTTTTTATTTTATTGAATCACGAATAATAAGTATTTCAAAACAACCTTGTTTGTCAGAAAAAGCAAAAAAATCTAATTTTTGAAAGAAAAAGACTACAATACATGTAAGAATTGTATAGGGTTAAACTTTTACTTTAACCGATAAAATATAACTTTACACATATAAATGTTAAAATTTTGTGCATTTTGTCTATTTAATAAGTATTTAAACGTCATTTATTGTTTTTTTTGTATATTAGCAATCCCATTTAGAGATAGCATAATATAATATGTGATATTTCTTAAAAACGATAAATTAATTTTTAACCTCTCGCATTGCCCTGTTATGAAAAAACGTATAAACAATCTAAGAAAATCAGTGAAGCCTACATTCGAATTGATTTCTAACTGTATGTATTTAGCAAAAAAAGTTTTTTTGTTTTAAATAAGAAAAAATTACAATGTGATTTTAATAGTATAAACAAAATCACAGTTGCCCTTAATCACAATGAATAACCTGTCTGTTTTATGGAACCTACAGGTTTTTTTTAGTATTTATTTCAAAAAAGATAAAAGGCATACGATTATCCTAGATGTAAAGTACTTGTTCCATTACTAACTTCTTCTTATACTTCAGAATTAGATTATTTACTCTTATTTGATTTAGCTATAGGTATCAAAGATTTGGTATTAGATAACCAAAAAATAAGCCTTATTTTTGCTGATAGATTTACAAAAACTATCGGGAGATATAGTTTAGTAAATACGAAATATTTGATGCATATATGAATTACCTAAAAAAGTTATCACACTTTATTGCACCCTACAAGCGGTATGCAATACTCAATATCATATGTAATATCTTTTATGCATTATTTAGTACACTAGCAATGGTATCATTGATGCCGATGATCAATGTATTATTTGGAGAAAGTGAAAAAATATTTGAAAAACCTATTTATGATAAAACTGGTTTTGAAGGGTATAAATCATACGTAGTAGATTCATTGAACTATTTTATCACTTCTGTATCCGAAAATGATGGGCCGCAAAAAACACTGATGTATATGATTATTATTATCATTAGTCTTTTTTTATTGAAAAATCTGTTTAGTTATCTTGCTATATTTTTTGTTACCTATCTTAGAAATGGGGTGTTAAAAGATCTTAGAAATAGTATCTATGATAAAATAATCAGATTACCTATTTCTTATTATTCAGAAAAAAGAAAAGGGGATATTATTGCCCGTATTTCTGGAGATGTAGCAGAAGTACAAGCATCTTTATTATCGGTTTTAGAATTAATTGTCCGAGAACCATTGACTATTATTTTTGCAATAGTTACCATGTTTCTCACTAGTGTTAAGCTTACCATATTTGTGTTTTTGTTTATTCCTATTGCTGGTTTTATCATTTCCTGGATTGGCAAAAAATTAAAAAAACATTCACAGAAAGTACAAGAAGAACAAGGAATGTTTTTATCTACATTAGAAGAAACATTAAGTGGGTTAAGAGTAATCAAAGGCTTTAATTCCGAATCTCATTTTAATAAAAAATTTCAACAATCTACAGATCGGTTTTTTAATTATTCTAATACGCTAGGGCATCGCCAGAACCTAGCATCTCCTACGAGTGAGTTTTTAGGAATTGTTACGATCGCTGCATTATTATGGTACGGAGGGATTATGGTATTGATAGATCATTCATTAACTGGTGGAGCCTTTATTGGTTATATGGGATTGGCGTACCAGATATTAACACCTGCAAAAGCCATTAGTAAAGCTAGTTATAAAGTAAAAGCAGGAAATGCCGCAGCAGATCGAGTATTAGATGTTTTGCAGACCGTGTCACCACTACAAGATAAAGAAGGTGCAATTGTAAAAGAAGGGTTCAATACCGATGTATCTTTTAGCAATATCTCGTTTAAATATGAAGATGATTATGTGTTAAAGGATTTTTCTTTAAAAATCGAGAAAGGAAAGACCGTTGCACTAGTTGGACAATCAGGAAGTGGAAAATCTACGATAGCCAATTTAGTAACTCGATTTTATGATGTACACAAAGGAGAAATTACTATTGATAATCAGAATATCAAAGACTTGACTAAAAAATCGCTACGAAATTTGATGGGTTTAGTCACACAAGATTCTATTTTATTTAATGATACGGTAAAGAATAATGTAGTATTAGGAAAAGAAGATGCTAGTGAAGAAGAGATCATTGATGCATTAAAAATCGCAAATGCCTGGGAGTTTGTAAAAGATTTGCCAAATGGTATCCACACTAATATTGGAGATTCTGGAGGAAAACTATCTGGTGGACAAAAACAACGATTGAGTATCGCTAGAGCAGTACTTAAAAACCCTCCGATTATGATACTGGATGAAGCCACTTCTGCTTTAGATACAGAAAGCGAGCGTTTGGTACAAGATGCGTTAGAAAAAATGATGCAAAACAGAACTTCTATAGTGATTGCACATCGATTATCTACCATCCAAAAAGCAGATGCTATAGTGGTGATGCAAAAAGGAGAAATTTTAGAACAAGGAACACACGAAGAATTATTAGCTAAAAATGGGATGTATAAAAAACTAGTAGGAATGCAGTCTATATAATTTTTCTGAGGCATAAATTAGGTTAAAACACCTATTCGTATTTTTTAAAAAATTGAGCAACTCTATATTCGTGATAATAAGTCCCGCTAGGAAGATAAAAACCTACGTGACCTCCATATTTAGGAGTTTCAAGAAATGAATTTGGATTTTCTTTTGCTTCTTTTATAGGGTAGCAGTTAGCTCCAAGAAAAGAATCATTTTTAGCATTTAGTACTAAGGTAGGGACTTTAATATTAGGTAAAAACTGTAAACAACTACATTTCATATAATAATCCATGGCGTCTATATATCCGTGAGCCTTGCTAGTATATATATTATCAATGTCAATTAAAGAATTACAAGCTTTAATATCCTCAATCTTTAGTTGGTCAGGAAAAAGCTCTTGTCTTTCATATAATTTACGTTTAAGAGTACGAATAAAACGTTTTTGATATATATAATTATGAGGTTTGTTAATTGCGGTTAATGAATCATATAAATCACAAGGAACAGAAATACCAACTGCTGCTCTTATTTTTTTTGGTAAAACACGTTCTTCTCCCAAATATTTAAGCATGATATTGCCGCCAAGGCTAAAACCACAAAGAGTGATAATGGAATAAGAATACGTATTGATAATATGATGTATCACTTCATGCAAATCATCACTAACGCCAGCATTGTATGATTGGTAATACCGGTTAACTTCTCCACTACAATTACGTAAATTAATCGCTGCTACATTCCATTGAGAATTATTGAGCTTTTTAGCAAGTCCCAGCATATACTGCCTTTGCGCATTTCCTTCAAGCCCATGAATAAGTATGGCAAGATTTTTACTGTTTTTATCAGCAGTATAACTCCAATCTATATCTATAAAATCACCATCATCTAACTCTAACCGTTCTCTTTTTTGAGCAATATACCTAACCTTTCTTAATAGATTAGGGTATATAGTCGAAAGATGGCTGTTTTTAAATAGATAAGATGGGATATATTTAGAAACTACAACAGGCATACTTATTTATAAATTTGTATGTTTTTTAATTACAATTTCAGTCTAATTTTTGGAGTTTACAAAAAAAATAGAACTGTTTTTTCAAACAATTCTATTCTTAATTTGGATTGCGTTAGTTTAAGTAATACGCTTGAAACTTATCTTTAATTGCTATACGAATATTAGTCTATAGATTCAATATTGATTTATAGTCGAAAATCACATATAGCTTGTCGACTAATAGGCTATATAATTTTAGAGATAAGTAAAATAGAAACATTTCATAATTAGTGATAGTTAATCTTAGTTAGGTTAATAAATATGTTATAAGTTTGGTTAAAACTTTTTGTGTGCTAATTGTGTGTAAATTTATATTTAAAATAAAAGAATATGTATTTACTTTTTGTAAATGCTAAGATTGGGTTTGTGTTTTTATCATATCATTTTATAATAAGCATAAAAACAGAAATAGAGTTCCAATTTATTAAACTAATTCTATATCATATTAGATTGATTGTGGATTTCCAATTTTTGGAATAGGTTTTTTGATGCTTGAGTCTCTGTAGTCAAATATATTTATTAGGCATGCATAATAAATATATTTGTATTTTTGTGACTGCAAAAGAATGATTAAATGTATTTAAAGGAATTCGAAATTAGATGGAATGATATTGATGCCAATCGGCATTTAGCGAACAAGGCGTATATCGAATATGCAGCTCATACTCGTATGTCATTTCTAATGGAACGAGGTTTTGATCAACGATTACTCGCTAAATTTAATATAGGACCTGTAGTGTTTTATGAACATATTTATTATTTCAAAGAAGTATTTTATGGAAAACCTGTAAGGGTTTCCTTAGAGATCTCTGGTTTAAGTGAAGATGGAAAGTTTTTTGAGTTTAGACATAATTATTATGATTATAAAGGGAGGAATTTTGCACGATGCGAAATGGTAGGAGCATGGATAGATCTAGAAACTCGTAAATTGATTCCGCTTCCTGATGAGATGCAAGCATTTTTAAGAGATGTAGAATACCCTGAAGATTTTAAGACGCTAACGAAAGAGTATACGAGAAGATTTAATAAAATACCAGTAGATTTAAGTTAATGCTTTTGGCTTTTTAGTTACGAGATACACGCCCGAGAAAATCAAAATAGCTGCAATAATTTTTACAATATCTAGTGTGTCTTTACCTAATCCTATGGCGAATATCGAGGCAAGTAAAGGTTGTACATAGATAAAAACAGCTACTGTAGTAGGTTTAAGTTCGCGTATGGCAAATATATTAAGCATATAAGTCCCAAAAGTGGCAAATACCAGAACATATCCTATTTTTAGATACTCTGATAATGGGATCATTTCAATTTGTACCTTACTCAGTTGTTCATACCCAAAGGGAAGTACAAATAAGAATCCCAATAAATACATCCATTTAATAAAAGTAAAAGGATGGTATTTTTGTGTTATTTTTTTTACAACTATAATATAAACTGCATAGGATGCTGCATTTATAAAAACCAGCATATTCCCTAGTGTTGGATTCGTTGCAGTACGACTATTGCCTGATCCATATAATATAATAATCAAGGCACCTGATAAACCAATGAGTATTCCGATGATTTTTAGTGTTTTTAGCTTTTCTCTTAAAAAGAGAGTGGAGAGAACTAGTACACAAATAGGCACTGTTGTCATAATAACAGAAGCACTTATAGGAGTGGTCAGGCTGAGTCCTTCAAAAAAAGTCAACATATTAATTCCTACCCCAAAAATTGCGGCTCCGGCAATGTGTATATAATCTCTTCTTTCTATTTTCTCTTTTGGCCCCCAAAAACTAACAATCCAAAACAATACACCAGCTCCTAAGACTCTAAGTACAATAAAACCAAAGGGTTGTACATAGTGTGGCATAACATCCTTGGCAATACTGTAATTTCCAGCATAAAATAGTGCAGCTAAACTAGCTGCACAAAACGCAAGAGCTCTCTTACTCATAATTAGTAGATAGCTGCCTTTGCTGCCTCGACTGTTTTTTTTGCGTTCCCAACAAAAATCTGATGTTCGCTAATTAATACTGGACGCTTTAGAAAAGTATAATGTTCTAAAATAAGATCTTTATAATCATTCTCCGTTAGTTGCTGATTCTTTAGATCACGTTCTTTATATAATCTTGCTCTCTTGCTAAAAAGGGCTTCATAGTTTCCGGCAAGAGTTTTCATTTCTTCTAACTGTTCGGGTGTTATGGATTCTGTTTTAATGTCTTGCAAAATGAAGTCAGAAGAAGGACTTATTTCATTGATAATTCGCTTACATGTATCGCAGGTTGATAGGTGATATATTTTTTTCACAAAAAAGTAGTTTAAATGTCAAAATCAGCACAAAGGAAATTCATTTCACAATTAAAACTCATATTTTTGGCTAAAAATTAAGAACATTTATCATCTGCTCATGAAAGATCAATTAGAGATTACTAAAACCAATAGAAAATTACTGGTCAAAATATTAGATAATTACTCACTAGAGGACCTAAACAAAGTGCCAGACGGGTTTAACAATAATTTGATCTGGAATATTGCACATGTAGTTGTGACACAACAATTATTAGTATACAAACTAAGTGGTTTGCCAATGATGACTGATGATAAAATGGTAATTAGATACCGTAAAGGAACCAAAACAGAAGGGTTTGTAACAAAAGAAGAAGTAGCGCACGTAAAAGAACTTTTATTTGGTACCATTGATCAGACCGAAAAAGATATAGAAAATTCTATTTTTAAAGAATATGAAGAATATCCTACAAGCACAGGTTTTGTATTGCAATCTTTGGCTGATGCGATTGCGTTTAATAATTTCCACGAAGGGATTCATTTAGGATATATCTTAGCCTTAAAAAAATCTTTATGATCTATAAAAAAAATTCCAGAATATAAATGTCAGAGTTTATATTCTGGAATATGATTGTGTGTGATGGTAATATTGAGCTGTACGTATATTTTTTGAAATTTATTTGTAAACGTGATTAAATTTAGAAGATAATTTTCGTCTACAAGAATAATTAATTACTAACTAAAAAACAGCTCTTTTTTTGTAATAAACCCATATAAGTTTGTAGTTGTATCAGATTACTTTGTAAATGAGTTTTTTCTATTTTAGGACACAGAATACAGTTTGCTAATAATGCTTGATGATTAGATATCAAAGAAGAACCAATGCAGAAAAATTTGCAAAGAAAATAGAACTAATAGATATTAAACCCGCTTTATACAATAGAAGGTTGTCAAGAAGCTTGTAGATGCAAGAAATACTAGTGTTTTCTTAATTTTTGCATAGCACCGCTATGGTGAAATTAAAAAACGAAGTGCAGCGTTAGTATTTGCGGTAGCTACAAGATGTAATAAATTTTCTATTGCATAAAGCGGGTTAAAGAACCTCTATTTAACAATTCAATAAAGAGTGCGTTTAGGATATATCTTAGCGCTTATAAAATATCAATACGAAAGAATTTAGAAACTTCTTTTTTATTTAATATTAATTCTACAGGGCCATCGGCATAAGAGCTAATCTCATAAGAATTATAGAATAAAATAACATTGCTATCCATGATTCCAATAGAGGATGGAAGTGAGAATGTGTCATTTTCAAAAAAGAATCCAGTGCTATTAATAGATTGATTTTTTGGGATATCATTTGTTTTCCTAAAAACATCTTCTGCAAAAGAAACAAACTGAGAATAATCTTTAAATAAAGAATTGTTGTCTATAACTTTCCCTATTTTGAGATCTAGAGTAATGAATTTAGAATTTTCACTTCCGTGAGCCCCTCCAGTAAAAATATAAGAATCTATACTTACAGAAAGTATCTCCTGGTTCTGAAAGCTTAGATCACAATTAATACTAGCTTCATAAGGAATAATTTCTTCAGGAAACTCCTTTTTCATTTCTTGATATGATATATTAAACTTTTTTATAGCTTCTTCAATAGTTTCTGGGGGTTCATTTTCGTCAATATGCAATGTGGCTGCAGCTGCTTGTTCAATTTCAAGATTAATCTTTTTAGCAATATCTGTTTCGCTTATAGATTGCAGTAATAGAATTTCTGTAAGAACACAATCAGTATTTTTACAATCAATAAAGTCTTGTATGGCGATTGTTTGTTTTTCGAAAGTCAATATTTCGGTATTACGACAACTATATAAGCTGATAAAAATCCCTATCATAATTATGAAGGAAAGATTAGAGATAGGTTTTGTGTTAATCATCTACTAAAGGTATTCATTGAAAATATGATTAGTATGAATTAAATCATACATTTGTTTAGTTTTTTCACATAGAAGTGGTTTAAAACACTTCATAAAGACAGGCAAGTTAATTTATTCTTTTCAAAAATATAATGGCGAATGAAATTTAATACAAAAACAATACACGGAGGACAAGAACATGATCCTGCATATGGAGCAGTAATGCCACCAATATATCAAACATCCACCTATGCGCAATCCACACCGGGAGGGCATAAAGGATTTGAATACAGCAGAACACACAATCCTACAAGAAAAGCGTTAGAAAATGCTTTTGCAAGTATAGAAAATGGAAAGTATGGATTAGCTTTTGGATCAGGTCTGGCAGCGATTGATGCAGTGATTAAGCTATTAAAACCAGGAGATGAGGTAATTTCTACTAATGATTTGTATGGAGGAACCTATCGTTTGTTTACCAAAATTTTTGAAGATTTTGGGATCAAGTTTCATTTTATCGGCATGGAAAATGCCGATAAAGTAGCAACTTTTATTACTAAAAACACAAAATTGATTTGGGTAGAGACTCCAACCAATCCCATGATGAATATCATTGATATCAAAGCGATAGCAGAAATATCAAAAAAGAATAATATACTATTAGCTGTTGATAATACTTTTGCTACTCCTTATTTACAGCGACCACTGGATCTTGGAGCTGACATCGTAATGCACAGTGCAACTAAGTATATTGGCGGGCATAGTGACTTGGTTATGGGTGCCTTAATTGTAAAAGATGAGAAAATCGCAGAACGGTTATATTTCATACAGAATGCAAGTGGAGCCGTATGTGGTCCACAAGATAGCTTCTTAGCATTAAGAGGTATCAAAACATTACATGTACGTATGCAACGCCATTGTGAGAATGGAAAAGCAATAGCAATGTATCTAAAAACACATCCTAAAATTGAAAAAGTATACTGGCCAGGGTTCGAAGAACATCCGAATCATCAGATTGCAAAATCGCAGATGGATGATTTTGGAGGTATGATCTCGTTTATTACCAAAGGGAGTGATTACAACAGTGCCATAAAAATTATAGAAAACCTCAAGATTTTTACGCTTGCAGAATCTCTAGGAGGAGTAGAAAGCTTAGCAGGTCACCCTGCAAGTATGACACATGCCTCTATTCCCAAAGAAGAACGTGAAAAAACAGGAGTTGTAGATGCATTGATACGATTAAGTGTAGGCATAGAAGATGTTGATGATTTAATAGCAGATCTAAAACAAGCGATAGGATAATTTTATTAAATTGAAAAAAATAACTTTGTTTTTTTAAGAAAAATATATATTTGAGATAATAAAATAATAAATTGATAAGAATTTATAAATCCTATTAACATATGCAAGCAAAAATAAATGCATTTATGGAAGAGGTAATAGCTCGTAATCAGCATGAACCTGAATTCCTACAAGCTGTGCAAGAAGTTGCAGAAACTGTAATTCCTTATATAGCTTCTAATAAAATTTATAACGGTAAAAATATTCTACTTCGCATGGTAGAACCAGAGAGAGCTATAATGTTTAGGGTAGCTTGGGTAGATGATGAAGGAGAAATCCATGTGAATAGAGGATACCGTATTCAGATGAATTCTGCCATTGGGCCTTATAAAGGAGGACTACGTTTTCACCCTTCGGTAAATATAAGTATTCTTAAGTTTTTAGCTTTTGAGCAAGTGTTTAAGAATAGTTTAACGACCTTGCCAATGGGAGGCGGTAAAGGAGGTTCTGATTTTGATCCAAAAGGTAAATCTGATGATGAAATTATGCGTTTTTGTCATGCTTTTATGAGCGAACTTTTTAGACATATTGGACCAGATACAGATGTTCCTGCGGGAGATATAGGTGTAGGAGGTCGCGAGATTGGATTTCTGTTTGGTATGTATCGTAAGATGCGTAATGAATTTACGGGAGTTCTTACTGGAAAAGGATTAACTTGGGGCGGATCTCTTATTAGACCAGAAGCTACTGGATATGGGACAGTATACTTTGCCAAGAATATGTTAGCTACCAAAGGAGATTCTTTTACAGGAAAAACAGTGACTGTCTCTGGCTCAGGAAATGTAGCGCAATATGCAACAGAAAAAGCAACACAGTTAGGTGCAAAAGTAGTTACCTTATCAGATTCCTCAGGATATATACATGATAAAGATGGAGTGGATACAGAAAAACTAGCATATGTCATGGAATTAAAGAATGTAAAAAGAGGCAGAATTAGTGAATATGCAAAAAAATATCCATCTGCGACATTTCATAAAGGTAAAACACCTTGGGAGGTACCATGTGATATTGCATTGCCCTGTGCTACTCAGAATGAATTAAACGGTGATGATGCAGCTACATTGATTAGTAATGGATGTATTTGTGTAAGTGAAGGTGCCAATATGCCAAGTACACCAGAAGCTATTTTGGCATTTCATAAAGCAAAAATATTTTTTGCGCCAGGAAAAGCTTCTAATGCAGGAGGAGTAGCCACATCTGGATTAGAAATGACCCAGAATTCTTTACGCTATAATTGGACACGAGAAGAGGTAGATGAAAAACTAAAACAAATTATGGAAGATATCCATTCTGCATGTCTAGAATATGGTACAGATGATGATGGGTATATTGATTATGTAAAAGGCGCTAATATTGCTGGTTTCGTAAAAGTTGCTGATGCTATGCTAGCACAAGGCGTGATATAATAGTGATTATAAAAATTTATAGCCGTTCTAAAGATATATTAGAACGGCTTTTTTCATTATTTAAAAGTAATATTTACTATTTTAGCGTGTTAGCTAGCTAAGCGAAAAAGACATCGTAATTATGCAATATTGTAAATATCTACTATTTATAGCTTTTCCATTAAGTATCTTTTCACAGAATTTTTCAAATCAGTGGACAGGCCACTATTCTTATTTTAATGTCAATGATATTTACACAACTAATGGGATTATATATGCAGCTTCGGCAAATTCCATTTTTGTTTATAATACAGAGGATAGAACTACCGAAACATTTTCTACAATTAATGGATTATCAGGAGAATCTATAGCTACAGTATACCATAGTGATACATATGATATTACATTAATAGGATATGAAAATGGATTGTTAGAACTACTAGTAGATGATCAGGTAAGAACCTTTATTGATATTGTAGAAAAACCTACGATTCCTCCAACCCAAAAAAGAATAAATGATTTCTTCGAGTATGAAGATAAGGTATATATCTCTACACAATTTGGTATCGTAGAATTTAATTTAGAACGGATAGAGTTTGGAGATACTTTTTTTGTAGGTACTGGAGGGAGTCAGATAAATATTACAGGTATTGTAGTTTTTAACGATACAATATATGCTACTAGTGATTCGCAAAATGGACTGTTATCAGCTGCTGTCAATAATCCTAACTTAGTAGATTTTAATGAGTGGGCTACAGTTGCTACAGGTAATTTTAGAGGGATTACTGTTTTTAATAATGAATTATTAGTTTTACAAAATAATGACCTTATCAGAAGGTTTGATAGTGGTACACTCACTACATTAATTACAGCACCTTCGAGAATTAAGGCAATATCAAGTACTTCTGAAAATCTTGTCTTAACTGTTACAGAAGGATCTGTGGTATATGATACGAACCTACAAGAAGTACAATCTATAATAAGCACTGTAGATGATGTTTTTATTGCCAATGCTTCACTGGTGCTAGGAGATAAATTATATTTGGCCACAACGACCAGAGGTTTATTAGAGATAGAAAATACTACTCTTGATACTAGAAATTCGATTAGTCCAGATGGTCCGTTACTCAATAGAGTATTTGGTATCGAGGCTAATAATGGTAATTTATGGACAGTCTTTGGAGAATATGATGTTAATTATAATCCTTTTCCTTTTCCTATGAGAAATCGAGGAATCAGTAAGCTTACTCCAGAGGGGTGGCTTAATATTTCTAGCGATGATGTATTAGGAGCAACTGCATTATCACATATAACTATTAACCCTAATAATGAAGAACAGGTTTTTATAAGTAGTTTGAATAGTGGGTTGTTAGAGATAAATAATAACGTGGTTACAAATTTATTTAATGACACTAATAGTGGATTTGATACATTTTTACCGGATGATAGTAGATTTATATTTCTTAATGGCTCTGTATTCGATAATGAAGGAAATTTATGGATTACCAATGCTAGAGTAGATAATGGATTAAAGCGTTTTACGCCAGGATCTACCCAGACTCTGGATGTTGATTTATCTTCATTTATTTCAGATCCTCTAAGGAACTTAGGATTTTCTGATACTGTATTAGATGCAAATGGCAATGTTTTTTTTGGAGGGTGGTCCTCTGGGGTAATAGGATACAATGGAGATACAGGAAGACTCATTCAATTAATAGGAGAAACAGAAGGTTCTAATTTACCTAGTAATAATGTTTTAGCATTAGAAATAGATAGTAATAATCAATTGTGGATAGGTACATTTAGAGGAATAAGAGTTTTGTTTAATACTGCAGGAGTTTTTCAGCAAAACAACACACAAGCAAGCCAAATTATAATTACTGATGATGAAGGCGTTCCTCAGGAATTATTATTTGATCAAACAGTTACTGATATAGAAGCTGATGGCTCTAATAATAAATGGGTAGCAACTGCCTCATCGGGAGTATTTTATTTTTCTCCAGATGGACAAGAAACATTGGCTCATTTTACGCAAGACAATTCGCCATTACCAACTAATAATGTAATTGATATATCTGTGGATGATAGTACAGGAGCTGTTTATTTTGCAACTCTACAAGGACTATTAGAATTCAAAGGCACAGCAACTGGCCCAGAACAAAATCTCGAAAACGTAGTAGCCTTTCCCAATCCAGTAAAGCCAGGTTTTAATGGTAATGTAACCATTAGAGGACTAACCAGTAAAGCTAATGTGAAAATAACTGATATAGAAGGAAACTTAGTATACGAACAAATCAGTGATGGAGGGAGTATTCAATGGAATACGACAGCTTTTGGCAGGCATAAAGTAGCCTCTGGTGTATACCTTATTCTTGTAACAGCAGAGGATAATGCAGATACTACTGTCTCTAAGCTTATGATTATACGTTAATGAATGTCCAATCTCATGCTATAGTATTACATTCTTTACGCTATAGTGAGAATGATTTAATAGTCTCTTTACTGACCAAAACAAGTGGGGTGCGATCTTATTTGCTAAAAGGAGTTCTAAAATCCAAGCGAGGAAAAATAAGAGCTGCTCTTTTTCAACCATTAACTTTATTAGAAATTGAAGCAAATCATAAAAATAAAGGAACACTAGAACGTATAAGAGAAGCCAAAATTCTACATCCATATACTACGCTACATACAGATTTAACAAAAAATGCGATTGTGTTTTTTCTTTCAGAAGTACTTAAAAATGCCATAAAAGAAGAAGAAACTAATGATGAACTTTTCGAGTATATTAAAACCACATTGTTATGGCTAGATTCTCATCATAAATGTGGGAATTTTCATATTATTTTTTTGATTAAACTCACACAATATTTAGGATTTTATCCAGATATCACATCAGTATCCGAACTTTTTTTTGATCTACAAGAAGGATGCTTTAAATCAATAAATTCTAATGTTTACTGTGTTCAAGGAGAGCAGGTCGAAAAATTCAAAGAATTTTTAGGCACGACATTTGATAAAAGTATGGATGTCATCATATCCAGAAACATAAGAAATGATATTGTTAACCTGTTATTAGTATATTTTGAACTACATTTGCACGGTTTTAAGAAGCCAAAATCACTATCGGTTTTAAATGAAATTTTTAATTAAGTAATGCGTTTACTCATAATTATTTTATTCACCTTTTTTTTTACTTCTACTAGTATTGCTCAAAAGATAACTGTTCTTAGTAGTGCTAATAGCAAACCGATTCCTGATGTTGCTATCTACACTAAATCTAAAGAGAAAATCACATCTACTGATTTTGATGGATTTGCAGATATTTCAGAATTTGATATTAATGAAGTATTGTATTTTGAGCATATTTCTCATATCACTAAGAGTCTTATAAAATCAAAAATAATAAAGAGGAAAAAGGTAGTATATCTTCAGGTAGATGAGAATCAATTATCAGAGGTCTTAATATCTGTATCAAAATGGGAACAAGATAAAAAAGATATTCCACAAAAAATTGTAAGTATTACATCCGATGAAATAGCATTGGCTACGCCGCAAACTTCTGCAGACTTATTACAGAGTAGTGGTCAGGTATTTATACAAAAAAGTCAATTAGGGGGAGGAAGTCCTATTATCAGAGGCTTCTCTACCAATCGTTTATTACTCACAGTAGATGGAGTGCGGATGAATACTGCTATATTTAGAGGAGGAAATGTACAAAATGTGATTTCTGTAGACCCTTTTACAATAGATAGAACAGAGGTAATATTAGGCCCTGGATCCGTAGTTTATGGGAGTGATGCTATTGGAGGAGTAATGAATTTTTATACGGCACAGCCCAAAGTCGCTATTAATGGTAAAGATAAGATTAATGGTAGTGCTATAGTACGATATGCAACTGCCAGTAATGAAAAAACAGCTCACGTAGATTTTAATATCGGATTAGAACAATGGGCTTTTCTTACAAGTGTCAGTTACACAGATTTTGAGGATCTAAAAATGGGAAGTCACGGACCAGATGATTACTTGCGTAATGAATATGTGCAGACTATAAATGGAGTAGATACTGTAGTGCAAAATGAAGATCCAGAGACACAAGTTTTTACAGGATACAATCAGTTTAATTTTCTACAAAAAGTACATTATGCCCCCAATGAATATTGGGATTTTGATGCAGGTTTTATATACACAGCATCTTCAGATTATCCCAGATATGATCGTCTGATTAGGAGAACTGATGGAAATTTAACCTCTGCAGAATGGTTTTATGGCCCTCAGAAATGGTTAATGGGTAATGTGCAGCTTACTAATAAATGGAAGAATGACTTCTATGATAAAATGAAACTAACGCTTGCCTATCAAAATTTTCAAGAAAGTAGAAACGACAGAGATTTTAATAGTACTATTTTTTCAAGAACAGAAGAAAATTTGGATGCCTATTCTGCTAATATTGATTTTGAGAAAAAATTCAAAGAAAAAACTACACTATATTATGGGTTAGAATATATTTTAAATCAAGTGGGCTCTATAGGATCTAATCGTGATATAGTAATTGATAGTATTAGTGAAGCACCGTCTCGATATCCTGATGGTGCCACCTGGCAATCTATTGCAGCTTATGCTAGTATTAAAACTAACTTAAGTGAAAAATTGAGGTTTCAAGGAGGTTTGCGGTATAATAGAATTATTCTGTTTTCAGAATTTGAAGATCAGTTTTTTGATTTTCCTTTTACCGAAGCCAACATAGATACAGAAGCTGTTACAGGAACAGCTGGCTTTAATTGGTTGCCTAATGATATCCTACAATGGAAATTAAACTTTTCTACTGCTTTTAGAGCTCCTAATATAGATGATGTAGGTAAAATTTTTGATTCAGAACCAGGGTCAGTAGTAGTTCCTAATCCTGATCTGGAACCCGAATATGCTTATAACGGAGAATTGGGAGTAACAGCAAATCTAACCAAAAACTTTAAAATTGATCTAGCCACATATTACACGCAATTAGACAATGCGTTGGTCCGAAGGGATTTTAGCTTAGATGGAGAAACAGTTATTGATTTTGGAGGTGAACCAAGTAATGTCCAGGCGATACAGAATGCAGCCAATGCTCAGATTTATGGTTTTGAGGCTGGAATTACATATGATTTTGCAAGAAATTTTAATTTCTCATCGCAATATACATTTACTGGAGGAAAAGAGGAGTTGGATAACGGTTTGGTTTCTCCTTCTAGACATGTGGCACCGCAGTTTGGTAATACACATATAAAGTATAGTACTGATAAATGGCTGATAGATGCTTTTGCCATTTATAATGGAAAATTTGATTTCGAAGATTTAGCGCCTTCACAGCAAAACAATGGTTTTTTGTACGCAAAAGATGAAAATGGAAACCCCTATTCACCATCTTGGTACACATTGAATCTACGATCAAGGTATCAATTCACTAAAAATGTACAGGCGACATTAGCCATAGAAAATATAACAGATCAGCGTTATCGACCTTATGCTTCTGGTATTGCTGCTGCTGGCCGAAATCTTATTTTATCATTAAAATATACGCTATAGACTATTTTTTTAGAATCGTATTTTAGTTTTTGGTATTACGACGTAATTTAGCCATTAAATCAGCATCAAAAACCGCTTTTACTTTAGTAATGTCTTTCACATTTTCATTAGGAATAGCTATGGATAATACATAATGCTTTATTTTCCACCCTTGATCGGTTTTTTCTACAACACCACTGCCTCTACAAATACCCATTTGAGTATCTAATAATTCATCAAACCAGCCAATATTAGGGACAGTTTGGGTAAATATATTTCTTTCAAGTGTTTTGAAACTCCATGCTTTTCCTTTATCAAAATAAGGTTTAGAAAATGCTTTAAATACTTCTAAATCCCAATTTTCTGTTGCATCAGTACCAATAAAAATTGCATCACTGGTCATCAGACCAAAATAGGTGTCAAATGCAGCATCTGATGCAGCTTGATGCCATTGGTTTAGTAACTGATCAATTTCTTTTTCTGGAGTATTAAGTTGTGCAAGACATAATATAGGAAATAAAAGGACTAGGACTATTATTTTTTTCATTTGGTCATTCTTCTATAATTAAATTTTGTTTTTCTTCTTCTGCTATAGAGTCCTTAGAGATGGTATTGTCACGTAATAATTCTTCTTCTATAGCATCTGGGATGGCTAATGATAATTCGTTTAATTGTATGATCAGACTATTGTATGCAGTAAGAAGTCTTTTATTAGCATCTAATAACTTATCGGAAGATAAACTTTTTTTATTAGATACTTGTATTAATAACCCAGATGCAGTGGATAATACAGCTACTCTAGAGGTTATAGAATTTACTTTAAGGTGATCTTTGGTAAGGTTTTCTTCAAAAACCTGAATCAAAACATCTACACTATCTGCATATTTTTTAATATAATATGGATTAGAAGTATGCATTGTTTTTATGAGATTTTGAAGATTTTTAAAGTCTTCATAACTCTCTAGGTCTTTTTTAGATTCGGGGGAGAGTTTCAATAGATCAAGTTTTGTTTTTTCTTGGGAGAGACTATCCAATACTATGGTAGCTCCTTTTTCTTGAAACTCAGATACGTTTTCATTTTTGCAAGCGAGTCCTCCAAATAGTAATATAAAATAAATAGGCAGTAGTATCCTCATTATAGTATTTTTAAATAATAAACCAAAAATAGGGAATATCGTTGCAATTTAAATAACTTTATAGAATACAGAAATACAATAAGGGCTATAAATATTTTTATCAAAATCAATTACATAGAATAATGGCGTTTAGTGATTTTATAGCAGATAGGATTCATCAGATATTAAATGAAAAGCACGTTAATTATTATGCTAAGAAAATGATGGGAGGACTCTGTTTTATGGTAGATGACAAAATGTGTTGTGGAATTCATTATGATAAGAAAAAAGAAACGGACCTTTTAATGGCTCGGATAGGAGAAAAAGCATATGATCAGGCAATGCTAAGAAACGGTTGTCACCCAATGGATTTTACAGGGAGACCCATGAAAGGTTATGTTTTTGTCTCTCCGGATGGATTTGATTTAGATGTAGATTTGGAATATTGGATACAATTATGTTTGGATTTTAACCCATTGGCTAAGAAGAGTAAAAAAAGGAAATGATTATGCATTATTATTTGTTATCTTACTCATATACAATTCCCTAAACTAATCCATTTTTGTAATCCTTATTTTGTTTTTTCGACGGAAGATCCATGTCAACTCATGTTTTTAACAAAACTAATATTTTTATTGCCCTGCAATATTTATCTGCTCGAAAAAAGCAAAGCTGCTTAGCCGCCATTGGAGTGCTACTTGGGGTAACTACTTTTATTGTTATGATTAATTTTATGACTGGGGTTAATGATTTTTTAGATGATGCAGTGTTTAATGGAAGTCCAGATATAATAATTAGTACTAAAACTAAAAAACAGAGAGACAATAAAGGGTTGATTATTTCAAGTGTTCTAGAGAATAGTAATGAGATTGATAAGGTTTTAATCGAAAATGAAAATGTTCATTCTTTTGCACATCAGATACTAACACCAGCAATTTTGATTAGCGATAGAAAACAATTTCCTGCTAGTATTAATGGTGTTTTTTCTGAAAAAGAAAAAGAAATGATAAACCTAGAGCGAAGATTAGTAGAAGGCAAAGGTTTCCAAAGTATATCACAAGAAAACACGATCTTGTTAGGAATTAGTCTCGCTAAACGATTACAAGTTTCAGTTGGAGATCAGATAAAAATGATACTGCCTAATGGTAATAATACAAACCTAAAAGTATCAGGTATATTCAGTTTTGGAATTACGACCATAGATAATGTAAGAACCTATATTTCTGCTACTACGTTACAAGGTTTATTAAATCAAAAAAATGGCATTACTAATATTCATGTAAAATTAAAAGACAGAGATGATGTTAGTTTAAAAAGTACGCTTGTAGAAGAGGTCAATGGTATTGGTGTAGAAGATTGGAAAGACAGTAACAAAACTATTGTTATTGGTAATAAAGTTCGTGATATTCTTACTTGGTCAGTTTCTTTTGCACTGCTCTTAGTCGCGGGATTCGGGATTTATAATATTCTTACCATCACTGTAATCCAAAAACGAAAAGATATTGCCGTACTAAAAACGATTGGATACTCCAGTAATGATATCGTTTTTATTTTTCTAGTACAGGCAATGATTATTGGATTAATTGGAGCTCTTTTAGGTTGTGTTTTAGGATATAGTATTAGTTATATGATTTCGATCACATCATTAGACACATCAGATTTTATTATTGTAGAGACATACCCAATTAATTTTAAGATGTTCTATTATATACTAGGATTTTCGTTTGGGATTTTAACAACTATTTTTGCGGGTTATTTCCCTTCAAAAAAAGCCAGTAGAGTTGACCCAGTAACTATAATTAGAGGGATATGATCTTAGAAGCGCGACATATCGACAAATATTTCTTAGAGCCAGAAAAACGACAAGTGCTAAAAAATATTTCTTTGGTTATCCCTGATGGGGAATTGGTAGCTATTCATGGAGAATCAGGAAGTGGAAAATCTACCTTATTGTATATCTTATCCACATTAGACACAGATTTTCAAGGAGATTTAAAAATTAAAGATCAAAATATAAAAACATTAGGTGCTTCTGCATTAACTGATTTCAGGAATAAACATATTGGATTTGTATATCAGTTTCATTATTTACTTCCAGAATTTAATGTATTACAAAATGTAATGTTGCCAGCAATGAAGTTATCAAAAAAAGCTAAAGAAGAAATTATAGAAGATGCATTGGGACTTCTTGATGAGATGGGGATGAGAGAATATGCAAAACGGCCAGCGTATCAGCTTTCTGGAGGACAACAACAACGGGTAGCAATTGCCAGAGCTTTAATTAATAACCCGTCTTTGATTATAGCCGATGAACCTACGGGGAATTTAGATCAAAAAAATTCTCATCTTATATTTAATTTACTAAAAGAAATTACCGAAAATAAAGGGAAAACGGTAGTTATTGCTACACATAATTCTACAATGTATCGTAATTCTCATAAAACTATTGAAATGATTGATGGATCCATACGACCATAATAGTATAAAAGGTTAAAAATCAACAAAATGGAAAACTCTATAGATAAAAGTATTATCATATTCGATGGTCAATGTAATTTGTGCAATGGCGTTGTTGGTTGGTTGGTGCAGTTTGCTCCAAAAGATCTTTTTCATTTCATAGCGTTTCAATCAATGAAAGGTCAAAATTTTCTTATAGAACATCGTTTTCCGACAGAGAATCTAGAAACCGTTATTCTTATTGATAAAAAAGGAATACATACACATTCTGACGGTTTTTTAAGAATTGTGTCTAAAATTCCAAAATGGAAACAAGTGTCTGCCTTACTAGCCTTTATCCCAAAAATATTCCGAGATGGTATATATAACATAGCTTCACGGAATAGAGTTAAATGGTTTGGACAATCGCAGAGTTGTACGATTAACTTTAGACAGTAATTCCATATAAGATAGTATAAGTTCTTATAGATCTAAAAACAGATTAAAAAGAATTATTACATTTGGGAGTATACTTCTTAGCTGTAACAATGATTTTTTTCAGAAAACAAATTCTTTTCTTTCAGGCACTTATACTAATGTTCATATCATTGGTTAGTACTGCTCAAGGAATAACTATTGAAGCGGTGGATAGTCTAAAAAATAAAACACCTATAGAATTAGTAATTTTAATTAAGTCCTCTGATGCTAAAGAAATAGCGGTCTATGAAAATATATTTTTAAACCTTCCGAAAAATGAACAATCTAATTCAATATCCTTATATTTTGATGTTGCTAACTTTTTTTATACTAAAGTAAATTACGAAAAGAGTTTACTATACTTAAGCAAGACTGATACACTTGCCAGAAAGTTGAACGATAGAGAATTATTATGTCGTGTTTATTTAAAAATGGCAAATATTCATTTAAAAGAATGGAGAAATCAAAAAGCCCTTGATACATATCATTTAGCGTTAAACATACTGAAAGAAAACAGAAATGTAAAACGTGAAATTATTGCAAATTCTGGAATTGCAATAATTTATAGAAGGATGGGACAGCTGGAGAAAGCTTTGAAAGTTAGTACCCATGCCCTAGAATTAACTAAGAACACATCTTTCGAAAATGGCAAAAATCATGTGAATCTACTTACTATTGTTAGTGAAACGTATTTGGATCAAAAGAAATATGATTCAGTTTTACATTATGCAGGAATTGGGATAGACCTGAGTAAACCGATCAATTATAAAATTGGTCTTATTGATTTATATACCAAAAGAGGTTCTGTATTTTTTTTTCAGGACGATTTAGACCAAGCATTTGATAATTTACATATAGCAGAGAATATATTATTTAATAATCCTCTAAAAGCTAAAAAATATTTGATGAATCTTAATTATTTTTTAGCGAGTTGCTTGTACAAACAAGAGTCATACGATAAAGCTATTGTATATCTTAAGAAAACTATTACTTCATTACAAAAAAAAGATTTAAAAAAGATAAGAGTTTTGTATACCTATCGATTACTGGCAGATTGCTACTTTGCCCTTGGCGATTAAAAAGAATCCGCTGGTTGGATGCAGAAATATACATTGCTAAGAGACCAATTCCTTAATGAAAAGGACAAAACGATACATAAAATTAACAATCATGATATTCAAAAATTAGGAGAACAAATAGAAAATCTTAATCAAGAAAAAATTAATGCAGAAGAAAAAAAGAAGTATGTTTTATGGTTTTTAGTATTGATTTTATGTGGATTATTTAGCATTATATTTTTATATGTAAAGAAGCAAAGTACTTATAAAAAAATGTTTAATGCTTTGATAGAAAAAATAGATCGTTTAGAATCTCAAGAGAATCTCAATAAGAATAATGTTAGTAAGCAAATTGTAATTGATGATGATAAGGTAACCGAAGTACTAAATGGTTTGGCTAGGTTAGAACAACAAGAATATTTTTTAAAACCCGAATGTAATTTGACATCCATTGCTAAAAAAGTAAAAACAAATACGACCTATCTAACTAAGATTATTCATACGCATAAACAAAAGAAATTTAATGAATACATTACTGATTTAAGAATTAGATATGCATTGCAGCGATTAAAGAATGATAAAAAATTTAGAAATTTTTCTGTGAAGTCTATTGCGGCAGAAGTAGGGTATAAAAGTGATGATGCTTTCGCAAAACATTTTAAGGCAAAGACAGGTTTAAACCCATCATATTATATCAAGAATATAAAAAAGAATTATAACAAAAATAATTTTAATTAAGAGGTATAAAAAACAACCCGTTTTTGTCTAATATAGGGTGGACGAATTGTGATAAGTCTCTCGGATAAAATATATTTTAGTAAGAATATTGAAACATGGGAGATTCTGAAAATCCAAAAAAAGAGTAAGAAAAATCACTAAAACACCTTGTTTATGAAAAAACAACAACAAAACAAAATCGGTCTAAAAAAGCTAACTATTGCTAGGATTAATCCAGATGCAATGAGTAAAATTATTGGAGGTGATTGCGTAGTAACTGAGGATGAAACATCTATTTTTCATCTTCTAGATATGACAGAATATTATTGTTTATAGCTGAGTAAATCTGCATATAAAAAAAACCTGCATATTTTGCAGGTTTTTTTATAACCCTGTTTTAGATAAAACAGGGTTGTTTTGTTTTTAATTCACTCTTTTTAAATATAGTTTAGTGTCAGAATCAAAGCAATGTCGACAACTGATTTTGATAAGGGGAAACCGAAAACCTTAAAGCAGAGTAGGTGTTTTTTAATACAATGGATCATGAAAAAATCATTAAAAAATTTAGAGTTAAAAAAGCAAACAATTAGTAATCTAAGTCTTAATAAAATTAAAGGAGGAAATGAGCTTTTTTCATTATTTTGTGGGAATTCATATCTCTGTGGAAACACAGCTAGAACGGGGCCAGGTACAAGACCAATTTGTGTGCTACATTAAAATTGTTTTAAAACTTCTTTATAAGGGGAAACCGAAAACCTTAAGATAGAGTAGGTAATTAAAATATATATAATTATGCCAATGTCGTTAAGTTAAGCTAAAAAACATCTATTTTGTCACACTGAGCCTGTCGAAGTGGAATCAAAAACGAAAGTTAGGATGGTCTTCGACAAGCTCAGACTGACAATGACAAAGCTTAACTTAACGACATTGATAATTATGCTTAATAATATTTTAAATTTAGAGGGAGTAAAAATTAGATAGTAAAGAACAGAAATCTTTTAAAGCCAGAGATTGTAATGACATTAGTTTGCCTGGACACGGTTCTTTATATCAACATTGTGTTCAGAATTTTTCTGGGGGGTGTACTCGAGAAGGAACCTGTTATCAAATATTACATTAATTTAAAAATATCAAAATTATGTTAGATTTTTTTTTAGTATCAAAATGGAAAGAAGTTAAGCTTCTTGAAAAAAAGAGTTTGAAGGGAATAATTGGAGGAACAACACTATCTGATGAATATCCTATTGAAATCAATAAAGATGGTAGGACTTATTTTATTTTAAAAGGTAAAGACGGCAAAGATTATTTTGTGTTATAATAAGCCACTGGTAATTTAAATTTTAATAAAATAAAGGATGAATAATGGAGATAATTATTCATTGATATTTCATCGTAATCTAAACGCGAACAAACATTAAATTGCGCTCATTTTATCCCTGAAATTAAGGTTTCAGGGATTTTTATGTTTGATTTCCTAATTTACCTTACTTAAAAAAGAATTATTACATTTGGGAGAGTATATCTGATACTTGTCTTAATGATTTTCAATAAGAAACAAACTTCTATAAAACATATTCTTTTTTTTTTTGGAGTATTCTTAACTATATGTATCAATGCATATGCACAAAAATAAAAGTCTGTAATTCTGCTGATTGTGAAAAGAATCAAAAATTTAAATAAGATTTTAGACTATTGAGGCTTCTTTTAAACGCCTAATAATTGACAATTAAACGATAAATTGCTTAGGTATTAACAAAAAAATTCCCAAAAACCAAAAAACTATAACAGCTTCGAGCAGGCAAATTGGATATTTGACTCCAATATCCAAATGTAGGAAATACCAGCAAAGACGGTAGTTTTCTAAGTAAATAAAGATACGAAATATTTGTTTAAATTTATAAATCTAAAGAAACTTCTGTCGTTATTTTTTGATTATTTAGATACCTTTGAGAGGAACTCAAATAGGTTTCTTTTAATAGAAAACCTTTACCTCATATCAGAAGAATAAAATTTGAAAAATTAAATTTTCTAATGCCTGATTCAGGTTTAAAAAATCTAAGGACACATAGTTTTTAATTTTTCTTTTCAATAGTACTTTTAGAATACATAGGAGCTGCTTTTATAATAATTCCTATAAAAGGGGAAACCGAAAACCTTTAATAGAGTAGGTCATTTTTAAATATAATACACATGAAAAAGTCATTAAAAAATTTACAACTTAAAAAAGAAACTATAAGTAATTTAAATCTTAAAGACATTAAAGGAGGGTGGCATCCAACGGCGATGTGTCCTGCTCCAACAAATTTCTGTATGACACAAGGAGCATTAAATTCTTGTCCTCCTCCAGGAATGCAATGTTTCTAATAAAAGAGAGAATAGTTAAATAATTATAGGCTACTATTTGACTATTGCAGTCATAAAATCGTTAACTAGTTTTACTTTTAGTAATTTATTTATAAAAACTGCCTTATTTTTAGGCAGTTTTTTTTATACAATTTTATAAGCAAGCATGAATAATACATCTATCTTATTAGAAAAACTTCACCAAATAGAGGAGATACTTTCTAAAACAAAACCCAGAGGAGAACATATTGGGGTCCTAGCTGGAGCTTCTGGGAGGGCACTCTTTCATTTCTATTATGCTAAGTTTATGCAAACAGAAGCTAATGCAGATATGGGAGCAGAGATACTATCTTCTATTATCGAGCAGATAAATGAAGGATATACGTACCCAACCTTCTGTACAGGTATAGCAGGTGCTGCGTGGACAATAGAACTATTAAGAGAAGAAGAAATGGTGGATATAGATAGTGATGAGCTATTGTCTGGTTTAGATGAATTCTTGGTTCAGTCTGTAGAACAATTTGGAAAAGAGGATAATTATTATGATTTTCTTCACGGTGTAATGGGTATTGGGTTTTATTTCCTGAAGAGATATCAGAATACAGCATCCGATATATTAAAAAAATCGTATAAAAAAATACTTTTAGAAATTATATCTACACTAGATGCTACCGCTATAAAAAAAGGAGATACTGCCAAGTGGGAAGTGTATTTAATCAAAGAAGAAAAACTAAAAGGCTATAATCTCAGTTTGTCACATGGGATGATGAGTATAATTAATTTTTTATCTCGTTTGGCAGCATATAAAGAATTTTATCCAGAAGTAGAAAAATTGATGAAGGACGCGATACATTATGTTTTAGGTTTTGAGGACGCTAGTATCTCTTCTTCTTCGCTTTTTCCAAGCTGGGTATATGATGGTATGAAGGTGGATTCATCGGCCAGGTTAGGATGGTGTTATGGAGATCTAGGCATAGGGATTACATTATGGAGAGCAGGAAAGGTATTAAATGATGATCGCATTGAACAAAAGGGTATAGAAATTTTAAAACATTCTGCCAATAGAAGAGACCTTACAGAGTGCAAAATCAAAGACTCAGGATTATGTCACGGTGCTTTTGGAGTCATGCATGTATATCAGTATATGTATAAAGAAACAAAAGAAGAACTATTTAAAGAGACTTCAGATTTTTGGATGCGAGAAGGGCTTACTATGGCGATCCATCAAAATGGGCAGGCGGGTTATATGCAGTGGAGCGGAGGAGAAAACGAAGGCTGGAGAAATGAAACCAATCTATTAGAAGGTATTACAGGAATTGGATTAGCAATCATTTCATACCTTGCGCCCTTCGACACCAAGTGGGATGAATGTTTATTAATTAGCTAAATCTACTAAGAATCTATTGCTCATGACTTATAAGAACTTCTCTAAATATGTATTAAGAGTTCCGTTATTTTCATTTTCATTTTATAAAAAACTGACCGAAAGTAAGGAGCTAGACACAGCCGTATTGAGACAAGTGTGTAAAGATCCTATCCTTAAAGAAGCAATCTTTCTAGCTTCTCCTTCATTGTATCAGGAGTTCGAAAAATGGTATAGAGGAGAGATTACTGATTCCTCGGTATCAGAAAGAATAGAACATTCTGTCCTTAAATATATTAGTAGAATGTCTTCAAGGTGTACGCCTTTTGGTCTTTTTGCAGGGACAAGTATAGGAAGTTTTGCTGAGCAAACGACTATTGTATTACAGGATAAGACCAAGAATAAGAGGCATACTCGATTAGACATGAATTATTTAGTGGCTTTATCTCAGGATATTGTAGCACAAGAAAAGATTAAAAACCAATTAAAATTCTATCCCAATACGAGTATTTATAATGCAGGAAAACAATTGCGCTATGTAGAATATACTTATGTCAATAGTAGAAGAGTACATCATATAGTAGCAGTAGAACATTCTGATTACATACAAGTAGTATTAGAAAAAGCAAACCAAGGAGCACTATTACAAGATCTTGCAGAACTCTTGGTAGATGAAGAAATTACCATAGAAGAAGCAAAAGGATTTATCGATCAATTAATAGAAAGTCAATTACTAATTAGCGAATTAGAGCCTTCGGTTTCTGGAGCAGAATTTTTAGATCAGATGTTGCCTGTTCTAAAAAAAATAGAGGCTGCGCAAGAGATTGTTTTAGCACTAGAAAAAGCCCAAAAAGAATTATTGGCGATTGATAAAAAATTAGGAAATGATGCATCGATATATATAAAATTAAGTGATGCTTTAAAAAAATTAGGGACAGGTTTTGAACTTAAGTATATGTTCCAGACAGATATGATTGTTACCCCTACTAAGAATTGTATCAATACCCAATCCTTGCACACAATTAGAAAGGCAATACGGTTGCTCAATAAGATTTCGCTTTCACCACAAGAAACGCTAATGACTAGATTCCAAGCTGCATTTTATGAGCGTTATGAGAATAGAGAAGTCCCTTTATCTAAAGCATTGGATGTGGAAATAGGAGTAGGGTTTCTTCAGAATCAAGGATCTGGAGATGTAAGCGCAATTGTAGATGATCTTGTTTTGCCTTTTAAAGAAAATAATCAAGCATATAGAGATATAAAATTGTCTCCCATACATACCATATTACAAAAAAAATTGCTAGAAAGTATCAATGAACAAAAGTATAGTATCTCATTACAAGATCAGGATTTTGAAAGTTTGAAGGAGAATTGGGATGACTTGCCTGATACCATATCTTCTATGGTAGAATTCGTAACTATTAACGGAGAAGAAAAAATTATTTTTAGTAGCGCAGGAGGATCTAGTGCAGCGAATTTATTAGGGCGTTTTTGTCACGGAGATGCTGCATTACATGAGTATACACAAGAAATTATAGACCAGGAAGCAATGATGAATCCTAATAAGATTCTTGCAGAAATAGTACATTTACCAGAATCGAGAGTTGGGAATATCTTAATGCGTCCTAATTTCAGAAAATATGAAATTCCATATCTAGCAAAATCAATAGTAGACCATCAACATCAAATACCTCTTGATGATCTTATGATATCTACTACATCTAATGGGTATATAAAACTACGATCAAAAAAGCACAATAAGGAAGTAATTCCACGATTGACCAATGCACATAATTTTTCGGGCAATGCATTGCCTATTTACCAGTTTTTAGCCAATATGCAATCTCATAATAAAAGAGGGGGTATTTCATTTGATTGGGGTCCATTGCAAGAAGAATATAGTTTTTTGCCTAGGGTAGACTATCGTGGAGTTATTTTATCGCCTGCTATCTGGCATGTTACCATAGAAGAGATACAACCCTTAGTAGATAAAATCAATAATAAAGATGCATTTATTACTGCATTGAATGATTTTAGTAACATTAAAAAATTACCACAATATATAGTATTAGTAGATGGAGATAATGAGTTGTTAATCAATATGAAAAATATAACTTCTGTAAAAATGGTATTACATACAGTAAAAAATAGATCTCGTTTTAAGCTACAAGAATTTTTACATACAGAAAAAAGTCTGGTAGAAAAAGGTAACGAATCCTATACGAATCAAGTTATTATATCATTTTATAATGATAAAAAATTAAAAAATATCCAAAATTAACGAATGAGTAACATACAACGTTCATATATAGTGGGAGGAGAATGGCTGTATTATAAAATATACACTGGTCCAAAAACTGCTGATCTGGTACTTACAGAAATCATGAAACCTATCACAGAAAACTTGCTCTCACAAGGAGTTATCGATAAGTGGTTTTTTATCAGATACTCAGATCCAAAACATCATATTAGAGTTCGTTTTCATTATACAGCACCAGAAAATGTAGCTCAGATTATCAATACCCTATATCCATTATTACTTGATTTTGTCAATGAAGATCTGATCTGGAAAATACAATTAGACACCTATCAGAGAGAGATAGAGCGCTATGGAGAATCAACTATGGAATTGTCGGAAACGTTGTTCTATTATGAAAGTAACATGATCATGAATTTCCTAGATATGATTGATGGAGATCAAGGAGAGGAATTACGATGGTTATTTTCGGTAAAAGCAATTGATCAATTGTTAAGCGATTTTGGATATAATGAAGATGCAAAATTAAACTTGCTAGAAAGGATAAAAACAGCTTTTGGGATAGAATTTGGTATGAATAAAGGGTTAAAAAAGCAATTAGATAAAAAATATAGAGAAGAACAAGACAAAATAAGAAGTTTCCTAGGGACTGAGGTATCATCTGAATACGCACCAATATTTGAAACCATAGATCAAAAAAGTAAAGATTGTAGAGATACGATTAAGAAAATTGTAATGGTCAGAAAGGAAGAAGAATTACACGATATGATGAGTAGTTATATTCACATGCTAATGAATCGATTATTTAGGTCCAGAAACCGTTTGCACGAAATGGTTATCTATGACTTATTATACAAACATTATAAGAAAGCATGGGGTATTAGAATGTTTGCTAATAAGTAGTAGTAGGAAAAGATTACAATTGTAATATATGTTTTGCTTTTTTAAGACATTGATCAAATAATTCTGGAGAGACTTTAGTATCATAGAAAGGAATCATATCTTTTAATTTCTTAATAGCATCAGAAGTATGTAGGATTTCGGGAAATGCTTTCTCCAGCACCTCTAGCATGATTACAGTGGCAGTAGATGCACCAGGGGATGCTCCTAGTAAACAGGTAATACTACCATCTTTGCTACTGATTACTTCTGTACCAAACTGTAGTTTGCCACCTTCATAGTCATCTTTTTTTATGATCTGTACTCGTTGACCAGCATCCATTATTTCCCAATCTTCATCTTTTGCATTTTTTATAAATTTTCTAAGGCTTTCCATGCGATCTTCAAAAGACATGGTAACCTGCTCGATAAGGTATTTGGTAAGTGGGAGGTTGTGCCAGAAAGCACCCATCATAGCACCGAGATTGTCCGTTTTTATAGATTTGAACAGATCTAGATTAGACCCCTCTTTTAAAAATTTAGGACTAAATCCTGCAAAGGGCCCAAAAAGTAACTCTTGTTTTCCATTTATGTAGCGAGTATCAAGGTGTGGTGTAGACATGGGAGGATCTCCGATGCCTGCTTTGCTATATACTTTGGCAAGATGCTGTGTGATAAGATCTTCATTTTTACATACGAGCCATCCACCACTCACAGGAAACCCACCATATCCTTCTTTTTCATCAATTTCTACCTTTTGTAATAATAATAAACTACCACCCCCCGCACCAATAAACACATGTTGCGCGTCTAGATATTGCTTTTCGTTAGTTATTAGATTCTTTACCTCTACAGACCATTCTACTTGCTCGTCGGGATCAATATCTTGCACCTCCATATTACAATGCACAGGAGTGTCAAAATCTGTTTCCAGGATATGAAATAGTTGCTTAGTAAGGGATCCGTAATTAACTTCGGTACCTCTATCGATTCTAGAAGCAGCCATAATTTCATCGCCAGATCGATCTTTCATTATTAGAGGGAACCATTCTTTCATCTTTTCATGCTGGCGGGTGAATTCTATGGTATCGAACATAAAATGATCTTTCATTGCAGTATAACGTTTCTCTAGATAGTCACTATTTGTAGTGCCAGTTACCCAACTATGATGTGGTACCGATTTGATAAATGAGCTAGGGTCTTTTATAAGATTCTGTTGTACTAAGTGAGCCCAGAATTGCTTGGAGATTTCGAACTGCTTGCAGATGGAGATCGCTTTATTGATATCTACAGTAGTATCACTATTTTCTGGACAATAATTAAGTTCGCATAATGCAGAATGCCCTGTTCCTGCATTATTCCAAGCAGCAGAACTCTCTTTTGCCACCTTATCTAATCTTTCTAGGATCAGAATATTGGTTTTAGGCTTCAGAAGTTTGGTAAGTAGTGCTAATGTAGCGGTCATAATACCGCCACCTACGCAGATGAGATCATACTCTTTCTGTACCTTATTTATATCGCTGCTCATTGTATACATGTTTTTATAAAAATAAGGAAGTTCTACATTCATTTTCCAGTTCTTTTATAAAATCCCAGTAAAAAAAGAGAAAAATTGATTATTCTAGAATATTTTTGGCTTTCAAGATTCAATGAACCCATTTAGATTTTCGCTTCAATCCAAAAAGGATATATGAGGTCAATAATAAGTAAAGTAGAAGGGAGGATATACTATTATATGGTAAGGTTGAATGAGTGAATTATATTGTGTATTTCGATTTCTGAAGTTAGGGCTAGCCAAATGTGTAAGCAACAAATAATAACGATTTAGGCGCAAGCATTAGTATTATGTTTACAAATGGATACAGGAAATAGCTATGCAGTACCCTAACTTATTTGTGCATTGGTTTTATACCTCAGATCTACCTATAATGATAGGCAGATGTGTTAAGAAGAGTCGTGTGATGAGACACTATCACATACGATTCTGTGAGAGGTTTGGGGTGAGATTCCCTTTTACTTACTCGACTTCCATTTTTGATTTAACATATTACTTAATAAATCAAAATAATTCCATCCAATTTTTCTTGCAGAAAGTAAAGTCAGACTATCTTGATTTTTCCTGTGAGGTCTTGATGGTCCAGTCATATTTGGTTTCATATTCAGGTCGAATAAAAAGTATTTTCCATTTTTATTTGCCCTGCAATCTATTCTAATAGGTGCTTTGATTTCAATTAACTCAGCTGATTTGATACAATGTTGATATGCCTCTTGAATTTCTTCTGTCTGTAATTCATTATCGCTCAAAACTTCACTGTTTTCCATAACAGCTACAATCCCATTGTAAGGTGCAATTCCGTTAGTATGATTAAATCTTTTAACCGCTGGTAAACACCAAGGTCTACTAAAATATTCCTCCCTGTTATTAACAAAGTAATTTCCTTTTGGCATTACGGTAATTGTGATTTCCTGTCCGTTTAAATACTCTTCAATATATGCTGCGTTTCCGTAATTATTCTCTGAAAATATTTTGTTAAGATTTTCTATGAGTTCATTTCGATTACCAATTTTAGTAACTCCTTGACTTCCCCTTCCCCTAATGGGTTTTAAAACTAATGGAAATTCTAATTCTATAGATGAATTATTATAATTCTTTATGTTGATAAGCTTATTTTTTGGGATGGGAATATTATTGGATTTCAATAGCTTATTGGTAAGTGTTTTGTCATCAAAAGTATCAACTAATTTGGGTATTTGTCCTACAATTTCTAATTCTTTATCGAAATAACCTTCTATACTATGATGTTGATATAAAACCGTATTTAACCAAAAAATTTTTGCTCCTTTTTGTAGTGCTGCCTCAATACCATTTTTTGTATCTGGAAAAACCCAATCTTTATCATTGTTTTGATTAGGATTTTCGACAGGTGTAATTACATCAAGCTTATTTTTCAATAGCTCAAAAGCAATATCAGCACCGCTATCAGAATAACCTCCTGGTTTCATAGGTTTTTGGATTCCATCCTTTGCAGGAGGAAGTTGAGCTTGATACAATATTGCTATTTTATTCATTTTGTTTCTCTTATATGAGTTGAAAGATATCTAACTTTAATAGGATTTATTTGATACTATAAATTTAGAAATTTACCATCTAAATAATTCCTTATATCATCGTCTAGGCTTAATTCTTTTTCGAGTACTGTCTTAGAGGCAATTATTGCAGTCATTATTTTTGTGATAGATGCAACGCCATATAGCGTGTTCTCATTCGGTAGGTTTCCTTTTGTTTTGTCAAGCTTCTTAAAATATCTTGTGTAAGTTTCTCCATTTTTTATAAATGCTTTGCCGTTTTTTCAATTGACTAAATGTATTCTGCTTATGATTTCTAAAGATAAAATTACTGAAATATTTTGTTCTATTGATGATTTTTGCACTGTTTATGAGCCTACTATGCGAAAAAGATAAGTAACACAGGTAAAAAGACTAGAAATCGAAAATTTACGATGTCTACAAGCGAGGTGGTAACTATTACTGTGTTGTTTCATCTAAGTGGTATAAGAACTTTCAAACATTTCTATATTTTATATGTACAACAGCAATTTCAGCCTTGGCATTTTTTCGGTTATCATTCCAATTATTTAGTGTAAATGCAGATATTACCGCAATAAAAATTGACAGGAATTCAAAAGCGTATTTTTTCAACTTCTTTTATGATTTTTTCTAATGATAGCTAAATATAAATATAACAAACGTTGTTGCCCCGAAGGGAGCATATGCAATATACAAACTGTTAGGCTTTGTTGTGTGTCCTGCGTTACTTGGGGATACAATTTAGGAAATAAATTAGGAGGAACATAACTGTATTGAGATGAGAGGCTCATTTTTTTTTCAGAAACGAGTTTGACATAAGAAAGTCAAGATGGTCTCACGTAAAGAAAAGGAATTGAGGATTGGTCTCTCGACTGGGATGTTAGGCATATCAATCAAACCTCCTTATGGGGCTTACCTTTCACGGGTTGGTCTTGAGCGATAAGGTAAAAAGGCGCTACCGCAGTTGTATTGTGAGTAGTATGCTATGGTGGGAGTAGAGAAGCTGAAAGAGACGAGATTGAACCCTTGTAG
>CANLRN010000013.1 GCA_947493495.1 uncultured Aquimarina sp. | reverse complement strand
TCGGGACAAACAACCAAGAATTGCCCAATGATCAGATACTTGATCATTACCGGCACTTGTTTAAAATCGAACAAACCGCCATTCTTTTCTACTTTCTTGTGGATGTTCCTGAATGGTTTGTATGATTTTTCTAGCGGTAAACCCTTTAAAATCCCTAATAATATCTGATGGATTTTCGTTTGCAGCTCTAAAAATAAGATGTATATGACTGGACATGATACAATAGGCATAGATTTCCATTCCTTTTTCTTTTCTACAATGTTCTAGACTATTGACAAGCACAGAAAAGTATTCCTGACGTGTAAACACATCCATCCAATATACGGTAACAAAACTTATAAAATAAGCTGCTGATGGATTATGGAATTTATATTTTCTGCTCATTGTTTATATTCTTTTTATATCATTTTTACTTTTCTAATCTTACTCTTGCTGTACCGTAGATTTTTTTCTTTCTTCAATTTCTATTATTTATTTTTCATTCATTTTCTTCTTCTTACTCATACCGTCACGAGCGAGACGCTCGCGCTAGCGGGGGTCATTTTAATTTCAAGCTTCCAACTTCTCACTTTTATTTTTTTCGGTTTTTATATTTATCAATTGTTGGACTTCGACAGGCTCAGTCTGACAATTTTTATACGTTTCTTTTCATTTTTTTAAAGACGTTAACGATGATATTTTTTATTCTTTAATTCATAATATCTTCTTACATCTATCCTCCAATTTCATTATTGCTACTTTCGTTTTTTCTTTTTGTTATTTGTTTTTATTATTAAATAGATTTAAAAAACTTTTGATTCCTTCTAATTTATTAGGAATAAACATTTTAGTTCCAGATTCTCTATAATCTTTAATTTGATAATACATAGAAAAAGGAATAAGTAATAAACCTAGACCTGATAATACAGTTGTAATATATCCTCCTAGTATCATTGCCCAACTTTGTGATTTTTTATTTCTTCCTTTTATTATTGTGTTATTAATTTTCAAATAGTCTATATACTTTTTGTTTCCATTAAGATCTGTATTAGAAACCTCTATATGTTTAATAAAATCTGTTTTAGTCCATGTTATTTCTAAAATTGATTTTTTCATAATATCGTTTACCAGTAGGACATTGTTTTTCTCTAAAAAAGCAATAATTTTTTTATAACTTTCACTTTTTGAGTTGTATAAGCTATATATTTCTACAGTGTCTTTATAAAATATTAGTTCAAGATTGCTATCAATATTTTGTTTTAGTTTTGAAGAACTACTAATAGGTAAAGAATCATATTCTTTTCCGTTGAAAATGATTTTACGTTTAGTAGTTTTTACATTCACCGAAACCTTATCCAACTTTTCAATTAACAGAGTGTTTTTACTAATTTCTTTTCCCTTCCTAATAAGGGAAGGGCCAAAGCTAAAAGTAAGCCAAGCCGCAATAGCTAAGTAAATTAGTGATGATATGATAAAACTATTTTCTGACAATGTTTTTTCTTTTTGTATTATACTTGAGATCCTTGATTTACCATTTAGTACCCCCGCTCCGCAAAGTCTCCTGACTTAGTGGAAAACCTACCAATATTTTTACTATTTCTTTTACTCATTGTTAACTATATTTTGTTATGAATGTAAATTACATACTCTACCACAGTAGCTGCGATAAAATGTGCTTTACTTTGACCTCTTATCTGACTTTTAATTTTATAGTTATCATTTCTGTCTTATAAATACATTCATCCTATAGACCGTAGCAAAACTGATAAAGTATGCTGCGGATTTGTTATGGAATTTATATTTTCTGCTCATTGTTTATATTCTTTTTATATCATTTTTACTTTTCTAATCTTACTCTTGCTGTACTGTAGATTTTTTTCTTTCTTCAATTTCTATTATTTATTTTTCACTCATTTTCTTCTTTTTACTCATACCGTCACGAGCGAGACGCTCGCGCTAGCGGGGGATATTTTAATTCTAACTAGAGCTATTAGCTTCTATTTCATTTATATGCCAAATATTGGATATTTTACAAACCCATTTACTAGGTTGACTCTCACCAAGTCCAAATATTATTAGAAATTTTTCGCCACATTTATCGCATTTTTTTTTATAGTATAATGTAGGTAAATTGTCAATTAAATATTCTCCTAGGTGAGAAGCCCAGCTTGAAGACCTACTAGCTATATTATTAGATAGAACATTTTTGATTGACAGAAAGTTATTTTTATAAACCTGAAAAAAGGGATAGCCTGTTTGATAAGGAGTTATATTAATTTCATTTATGGTAGAGCAGTTACAACAATTAAAAGAAGTTGTAACATTAGGTTTCAACTCTTCATTAATAAATAGACTCTTAGCAGGGGGAATTTCTTTTAATAACTTGATATTTTTTTCTATTTTATTCATTTTATTCCTGGATTATTATTCCTTTTAGATTACTAAAATTACCAGAAGGAGAATCTTTAATTGTTATTTTAACATAACCTTCTTCAGCTAATTTATTCCATGTTATTGGATAACCAGTTGTTTTATCAATTGGCATTTTCCACATTGATTGTTTACCACCTCCTACTTGACCAAACCAAGGGATTACATCAGCGTTTTGTGCTTTGAAAGGTAAATCTTTTAGAACTTCTATTTCATAATAAAAGTCATATTCCGCTTCTAATTTATTTAACGCTCTTTGTCCAAATCTATACGGAACTTCTCCCTCTATAGGACTAGTAAAACTTCCTCCTAAAATAGGGTTTCCATTAGCGTCTAAACCAAAATTACCACCATACCTATCAAACTTTTGCCCTTCTTCAATAGGAACATCATCTATAATATTGAAACCACCATTCGCAGGTGGCCAATCACCATTTAGGCCATTTTTTTTAAATAATGTTTCTAGTTCATTCCATTTACCTTGTTTATATAAATCAAAAGCTTCATTTCGTAGTGTGGTAGCAACTTCTCCTTTTTTATCAAATGTTCTTGCAAAATCATTAACGTCTTTAAAAAATACTCTAAAAACTCCATTAATTGTATTATCGATATCTCTAAATCCAATCTCATCCCCTCTTTTTAGAATGTCATCCTCAGGTTTTGCTCCTTTTTTAGCAACCGTAACGTCACCTTCTTCACGAAGAAACTTTTTTTTCTTTAGAACACCATCTACAAATCTAGCTACTTCATCACCATTACCATTTTTATCTATAACCTTGGCTATATCTTCAGTGCTTTCTATATTTGCTATTATTTCTCCTCTCTTTACACCACTGAATGTAACAGGTAAGGAAGAGTCAAAGAGCTCATCAGCTTTTTTAAGTCCATCAATTAGTTTTTGCTTACTAGCAGCACTGCCATTAAACAAATCTGTTAAACCTTCAAAGGACGATTTATTGTTATATCTAAATCTATCGCTAACTTTTAATAGAACTTCAATATTACCATCTGCAATTCGTATTTCTCGAAACTCTTTTAAGACTTCCCAGGATTTAACTAAATCAGGTTGACTAGAGAATTTGGAAATTATTGTAGAGTTACTAAAGTCAAAATCTTTACTAAACTTAACGATGTCGTCTCCTAATTTATCGATTCTATCCAATAAGGTAGCATCGACATCATCCAGTCTATTAATCCAATCTTTAAAAGTTAATATTTTAGGATCTGTTAATCCTTCAAGCTTAGCTAAAATGCTAGTTTTGGAAACTGAAACCCCGAGTTTTAATTCTAATAATATTCTTCGGTATTCATAACTTAGATGTTCATTGTCTCTGATTAGATTTTTACTTTTAAGTATTAGATCGTCAAATTCATCTAATGTAATTTTTTCACCTTCATTATTTAAAATTTCAAGATCATCCAAGTACTTTTGCTTTTGGACTGCTGAAGCATTATCAATTGTTGCTAGTCCTTTTAAACCTCCATTTAATAAATCGAAAGTAGTTTTTGCTGCAAGGAAATATCCGACATATTCAAATGACTTAGGAAGTTTATTCCCGGCGCCAAATTGATAAGCAGTTCCTCCTACTGTAAGAGATAGGTCAATTAAAGAATAGGATTGCCTTAGAATAGTTCTAAAGAGTATTTTTGTTCCTGAACTTGCAGCTATTCTTACTGCAGAAATGGCCGCAGCTCCTTCACCTAATGTTGCTACCGTAATTACCACATTAAAAGTATTCCATCCAAAGTTTTTAGCAACTTCTTCTCCAGTTTCACCATACATATACTCCAGGAACATTGCTGGAATTATATGACCTTTAGCTTCCAAAGCAGGTTCATCATATAATCGTGTATCAACTACTGGACTAAATGGAGATGCGTTTTCATAAAAATATACCATAACCATATCAAAAGGGGAACCACTTCCTTCTAATAAATTTATTTCCTCTGCACATCTAATACCTCTTCTTGTTTGTATTGTGTTTTTACAGGTTAATAATTGAACTTTATGTGTAGTTTCATCATAAACATACTTGTAATCATTTTTATCTCTTACAAAACTTAATAGGACATAGTCTCTATTTTCGACTTTCCAACTTATTTCCGCTTTAATACCATATTCGTTAGGGCTTACTATAGATCTTTCAGCGCATAGTCTATTTATTTCTTTAAAAAATGCGGTATATGCATCACTATTTGTAAAGAAATCTGTTAATCTTGTTTTTAAATGATATACAAGTGGTTTTTCATCAAAACTTTTAGTGGGATCTTCTAAGGAAGATAAAAATGCTGCAGCTTCGTCGTTTTTAACAGATTTAATTAGTTTTGTTATAACATCTTTATAATGAAACTTAGTTCCAAATAGTGAAAATATATTACCATCAAGCATTCTGCTTAAAGCTTCTACTTTAATTTTAATATCTATATTTTTTAATCTATCAAATTCAATAGCATCCACTATTTCAAAAAGAACTTCCCTCTTTGGGAATTCACTTACTGAATCAGGAGTAAATGTTTTGTCTACAATTTTATCGAGCAATACATCAAGATTATTATCCTCAATACTTTGAATAACTTTTTTTATTAATGACACATCACTTTTACCATCTACAAAGAAGCCTTCTGTAATAAAAATATTGTGTTCAAATATTGTTTCTAATAGTTTTTCTTTTTGTTCATAGGTTAATGTTCCAATAAAACTATCATTCAAATAATAAAGCGCAGAGTAAAATTCTTCTTTTGAAACATTTGAGCCAAGTTGTTCATTATAGGATTCAATATTTTGATTTACTTTTAGCAATGCCCTTAAATACATTGCGAAAGCACCTTCTTGATCCCAAAACATATTTCTTGCTCTTACAAAAAATGCTTTATCACTGCCCCAAAAAACTTTACTTAACTGATCTGAAAAGTCTTTGTTGATTTGAGCAACTAGAATGTCATAATCAATTTGATCGTCTCCTTCGGCACAAATTAATCCGGAAATCAATTCTATTGCTTCCTTTTCATTGCTATCGGAAACCGTATTAATATAGTCTTCTATAAATTGTTTCCCTTCAGGGCATTCTGCACATCGTATACGATTCGAATCTTTAATATTGGTATTGCTACTATCGTAGACTATAGATGTGGTATTTGCAATAGCATATTCATAGGTGGTTTCATATGCTTTATTACAATTGTTTTCTCCTTTTACAAATAAATATACTTTTTCTATATCTTTCTTATTAATAGGATCAATTTCATATTTTTTGCCATTCGCTTTGCCATCTTCATGATATCCAACAAATTCCCCTGTACTGCTAAATAAAGCCGTATATCTAATGCCCTTAGATTTAAACCCAGGTAATGCACCTTTGACTTGAGAGGATTTGGAAGTCGTGACAACTATAGAGCTTCTTGCTATGGATATAGGTTCCCATTCAGGGGTAAACCAAACCTCTCCTGCTAACTCTCCACCACTATCATCCTGAAATAAGAATAAGTTGAGGTCAGAATCATTCATGGTAACCCAATTAGGATACCCTAGCTCAGTACCATCACCATAATCCATTAACCAAGTACTGGCCTGCCCAGCATTGTCGACATTGTCTCCAAAGGGATGTGCTAGGGTAAAAACTCCGTGACCCAGCTCATGAGCCGCTACCAATAAAGGAGAACTTTTGTTTTCTATACCTTGTTCCTTGAGATGACGTTCAAAGACAAAACCCCACTGTCTGGTTTTAGGCATAAACCCATTCAATGGTTTTGATACCCTAAACTCGTCTCCTAATACAAAAATGAAATATTGTCGTGAGTCGTAACGCGGGTATTGTTTTTTAAACTCCTTATAAATATTTTTTAATTCGGTAGGATAATCAGATAGCAGCCCGCTGCCGTCATAATCGATAATACCATTTTTATCACCAGTGTCCCAAGCATCTTGATCCATGGTAATATTAATCACATCGGATTTCACCTTAAATCTACCTCCTGCTAGTCCAAAAATATCATTCAATCCTGTCTCTAGATTAGAGATATTGTTGCCTCCATTTACGGTAACTACCTGCACCGGTACTTCTTTTTGCTGTACTAGATGATGTATAAAGAAGCTAGCGGCGATTTTAAATTTACCAGAATCAGGGTCTTTGTAGGTAACTACACATTCTTGAGTAAGATAAGGGTTAGCACCGGTAACAGTTATTTTATAGGTATTGGTACCCGAAACCCGTTCATGTTTTATCGCTGTATTTTTTATTGTTTTTATTATCAGACTATCAATCTTGATATCTGCGTTATTAATTTCTATATCGGCAAAAAACACATCTGTTTCTCCTTGCACTACTGCTTTGTGTGGTGGGTAATAATCGCCAGAAGATGCAGTTATCTTTGGATAATTATTAGTTTCGTATGTATTGTTTGCTAGATCTAATGCAAAACGCGTATCATCGTTTGTTCTGAAAGTAACAGCAACATCATTATTAGTAATAGCATTTACATAAAAGTCTTCTATGGTACCCGCATGTGAGCCCACTTGTATGCCATCAGTATTTTCGGTAGTAAGTTGGGGTGAAGTATCTCCTTCACCAGTTTGTGTGATGTTCCCGTCTTTGTCTACAGAATACACATCACCGCTGGCATCAGTAATAGTATATCTGTCTCCCTCATCATAATCAATAGTTTGTTGTGTACCATCGGGTTTGGTGATTACGATTTGACCATCTGTAATGTTAATGTCATTTTCATCAATGTCATAATCAAGTTGTGGTACTATTACATCATCGCCTCCAGTGAAAACATCAATAATATCTTCTCCAACATCAATAACTTCATCGATGTCTAGAATATTACCCCATGATGGATCGTATACAGTAACCACTGTTCCTTCAGCTAATTCATTATCGTTATTGATAAAAACATTTGTGAAATTAACGGCAACTTTAATACTATTAAAATATGGGAAAGTTACATAGCCTTTTCCTGTAAAACGACCGTTTTGCCCATTGGATTCGGTTACTTTTATGGGAAAATCACCTGCGGTAAATGTATTCCCTTTTAACAATTGCTCCAGAGGTTCCATATTCTCAATATCCAGATCTGGAGAAATACCACAATCTACTAACCCTGCTTCATCATCTTCGGTTAGTGTGGTAAAAGTTTGTACTACCGAATAGTCACTTTCTGAAATAAGACAGTTTTTATTTACTTGATACTCGTAGGTAGTACCTGCTTGTAAATCCCATATCGTTGTCCAGTTAGCAGTGGTTTTGGTATAAAACCATTCATTGTCTTGCCCTTCTTCTCGATAGCGAATGGTAAATTCTGGGACACTAGTAGTAAAATCTTCCCAGTTAATATTTACCTGTTGTGCTCCCTTTACTTCGTGAGATACAGTAGTAGGTTTTTCGCAAGGAGCAGTATAATTAAACCAGAATATCTCACTAAAGCCATTGTTATTAAATAGACCAATTTCTTCTGATCCATTGGTTGCCTGCGCTTGCACACGCCAAGCGTATCTTTTATTAGATAATAATAATGGGTCAATAGCACTATATAAATACGAAGTATTGGTGGTAGTGGTTTGAAAAATTGGGGGCGAAGCCAAAAATGCAGCTTGTGGATCGATCGTAAGATCCCATATTTCTACAATACTTAATTCGTATTGTACATTAGTTACATTGATGTGTCTGGGCGTCCATTGAAATAATAAGTTTAATGGATTTTGCTCTCGAAGATCTTCTCTGTTATTAGGAGCAAGAAGAAGGGGCGGTTCATTCTGAAAAATAAAGGTGCTAGCACAAGACCTTTGAGAAATTTTTACACCTGATAGTACATCATACACTTCAAAACAAAATTGATAAGAACCTTCTGGTATTGGTTGCCCATATGTTGATGGAGCAATACCACTAATGTTTTCAAAAGCAAAATAGGGAGCAAGTTCTACATTGGTAAGATTAAGGGGTACTCCACCTTCTAGAAATAAGTTTGGAGCTCCGACCACGACATCATTACTTTCGAACTGGATGCCATTACCTTCGAAAAAAGTTTTTAATCGAATTTCTCGATTTAATTGAGCAAAATCATTTAATATAATTTGTACGCGCAGCGGACTATTGATAGTAGATGCATCTGCATAAGAAGAAAGATATATAGGAGCGGGAGGTACTGTTTGTGGTACCACAGTTACTGGGAATGTTTGCGCAGTAATACTATGTACGCAACATATAGCAACTATAAGAATGTAAAATAACCGCTTTTTCATAATTTAATTTTTATCAATATATCGTAATTCCAGCTTTTCTGGATTGGCTTCGTTCAAGGATTGTTGATAATAGAAATCAATAATCTGATATTCTAGATATTCTTTTATCTTAGTTAGATCCTTATTTTCTTCATAGGTCTTAAATACATTACTCACTTCTTTTTTCTTGAAGCGAGCAATTAATTGATCTGGTTTTTTAACAATGGCAACACCTTGATAGGTATCGAACTTTTTCTTTGTCCATCGATGCCCAATTAGCTTTTTTTCTCTATCGTTTAATTGTTCTTTAAGTTGATCAATTTCCACATTGTTTTGTGGAGTTTCTTTGATAGTTTCATCTAATTGTATCTTAGTTTTCACCAAGCTTTTTTCGAGATTGTAATCGATGTTTTCCATATCATTTTTTAGCCTATCTATTACTTGCCCCAATATATCATCATATAATTTTAAGAAATCATCATAACTGTATAAGGCATCGAGAAACTCCAAGGCTTTATTTTTATAGGGTTCTGTTTTGCTTTGTTTTTTTAGCTCAGCAAATAGGAAATTAACATCACCCAGTTTTTGATTAGGGATATTTCTGAATTTAGAACCATTTTTTACATTTTCTATCTGTTGCGTAACTTCAGGGATTGTACCGCTGTAGGTTACTGATCGATGTCTAAACTGTAATCTCCCCAGTTTTTCGATAGCTTCTTGATCCAGAATTTTTCGATTTCGTTTTTTTATTTTTATCTTAAAGGTATCAAATGTATAAGAATATCCCAAGGTTGCTGTGAAATCAATATTACTTTGATTATTAGTATCCCTAAGTAATGTGAGTAGAGAAAGATTGAGGTTATGCGATTCATAGACCGTATAATTGCTTCCAAATCGGATGTTAAAAACATCATTTTGTTTTTCGCCATTAGCAAAAGCGGTATTATATGAACTCGAAAGATTTGTTCTTAATTTTTTATCAAAAAAAGATTTCGTTGCACTCAATGTAGGACCTAAGGTAAGATTGTCTGTTTCTCCAACACTACTGTAAGAAGCATTTGCGGCTAGCGAGACGTTCAATGATTTATTAGGATACCCTAATGAATATGCGCTTGAGGCATTATAAAATTGCGTCAATCCATTTTCTATAGTTTCTTCATTTTGCTGATTGTTAGCGTTTTGATAGCTTAGATTAAGATTGATTGATTGTTGATTTTCTTTTGTCTTTTTTAGCGTATAATTGAAGCCTAGATTTGCATTCTGAGATATTTGACGGTAGTTTAAGGTATCTATGTTATCAAATTGATCTACTTCATTAATGAAATCAAATTGATTTTGAATATTGGTAAACGATTGAAAGTTAGAATACCCAGCGGTTATAGAGAGTTGGTCAGAAGCTGTATAGGTTGCATTAAATGCACTTACAACTCGCTGCAGTTCTGAACTTTTGGTATTGTCCAGATTATCTCGTTGTAAACCACCATTAATACTTAAGTTTACTTTATTATTGAAAATGTTTTGGGAAGCATTTATGGTAATGTTTTCTAAATCATTATTAAAAAAATAGGCGCCAAAGGTTCTGTAATTAGGGTCTATACGCTCATAGCCTACTCCTACAGATCCATTGCCAGCAGGGTATCAAATTGTGCGTTAAAAGCATTAAAATAGTTTGTAGATAGATTTTCATTTAATAAAAAAGATAAAGCACCATTGGATGTTCTGGATTCTGTAATTCTAGTATCTTCAGTAACTCCCGAAAGTGCATATTCTATATTGATTTTTGCTTTTTCGAATATCGAAAAGCTAGCTTCGGCACTTACTACCGTGTTTTCTTGTGGTGTAAATTCTAATGTTGTAGGAACAGGATTTTCTAGAGAATTTTCATCATCTTTAGCAGAAAAGAAAATAAGACCTACAGAGATTTTATTAAAATCATAAGATGTTTTTACACCAAAACCAAATCGTTCATAAGCGGGTATTACTTGTGGGTTGTCTTCATTAAATTCTGTGGATCTCAAAAATCTACCATATAAGGCACTAATCTTAAAAGGACCATTAGGGGTAAGGTCAACACCACCACCCGTAAATTGATGCCCATTTAGGGTATAAGGAGAGAAGCTCATAGAAACATCTCCGATATGTGTAGTTACCCATTTATAAGATGGGCTGATACTTAAACGATTAATTTTAAAAGGAGTAGTGAATCCAAAATCCTGATTGGTATACGAAAATGACAACGGGATATTATAAATTCCGCTAATATTAAAATTTAGATTTCCAGTAACGAAATAGGTAAAAGGAGATCTATTGGCAGCACCGTCATAAAAAATCCCATTTGCAGAGATCCCTCCATTGTATCGCACAAGAGGTACTTTGCCAATCTGATCAAGATTTTGACCATAGGAGGCAAAAGTGAGGTTTATCAGTATAAAAAGTAATTTTTTATTCAATATTTAAGTAGGATTTCGGATCGCAAAAATATTATAAATTACACAAAAAACAAGCTAAAAAACATAATATAAATTATTTTAACATTTTAAATGTAAGATAAAACTTTATTTTTATTAGTACAAGGTTTTAATTTACTATGATTTATTAAAACTTGTTTGTAATATATGGTGTCACAAATGATTAGAATGTTACCCTAGATTTTGATATATTTTAAAAAACTGATAAAATCAGATGAAAATATAGTAGAAAAAGAATGTCATTAGATGCGAAATTTTTATTCATAAATCGTAGAATAGGTTTTTCCTCTTATCAGTATTATTATTTTACCACGACGATATTGTTTTTTTGATAATCTTGGCTTTTTAAAGCCAAAATTATCTTCAATTTAATATTTAAACTTTCTGTAAAAGAGATAGTTTGTTCGGTACTTTCTATGTAGTTTGAATAACAGAAGTATCGGACTCTATTTTTACAGTTTTCCTATTCCTAATCCACACTTTAATTCTATGTACAATATAAAATAAGCATGGCACAATAATTAGTGTAAGGAAGGTGGCAATAATTAATCCGTAAATCACAGCCCACGCTAGTGGTCCCCAGAAGATCACATTATCTCCACCGATATAAATTTTAGGATCAAAACTGGAGAATAAAGAGAAAAAATCAATATTAAAACCAACAGCTAGTGGGATCAAGCCTAATACGGTTGTTATGGCTGTAAGGATTACAGGTCGTAAACGGGCTCTACCCCCCTGTACTATTAATTCCATTACTTGTTCATTGTCTAATAGTGCATTTTCTGGAAGATCTAGCGCCACTTTTTTACGATCAATCAGTAGTTGTGTGTAGTCTAATAATACTACTCCATTATTCACTACAATACCTGCTAGAGAAATAATTCCCATCATGGTCATCATAATCACAAAAGGAGCTCCAGTAATTAGAATGCCTCCAAACACTCCTATAAAACTTAAGAAAATGGCAATCATAATAATGGTGGGTTTAGAGATCGAGCTAAACTGAAAAATTAATATGAGCATAATCAATCCGAGTCCAGCGAAGAATGCACCCATAAGAAATGCCATTTGTTTGCCTTGCTCTTCGATCTGGCCCGTATAATCAATTTTGACACCTTTAGGGATATCTGTAAAGCTAGCCATTTCTGTTTGAATCTGAGAGACAATAGCTCCAGCATCTGTATATCCTGGTTGTAATCCAGAATATACAGTAACTACGCGCTTGGTATCTTTATGCTTTACAGCACTATAAGAAGAGGTATTCTTTTGATTGGTTACAGCAGCTACTGGAATCTCTTTTAGTTTACCTGTTGCCTGATCTCTAAAGGTGATATTCTGGTTAAATAATGCGCTAGTATTATAGCGATTGTTTTTATCGAAACGCACATAGATATCATAATCTTCGCCTTCTTTCTTGTATACTCCTGCTTTTTCGCCAAAAATGGATCGGCGTAGTTGATTCCCTACTTGCCCTGCTGCAACTCCTAATTCTCCAGCTTTTTCTCGATCGACTACAACTTGCATAGCAGGTTTTCCTTTATTAACATCTATTTTTAATTCTTCAATACCAGGAATATTTTTTTCATTGATGAAATTTCGCATTTGCTCCGCCACATTTATCAACTCATCATAGTCTTTTCCTTCGATTTCTATATTAATAGGATATCCAACTGGTGGGCCTACTGCATCTTTTTCTACAGAGATAGCTACTCCTGGATAAATTCCTTTTAAAGCATCTTGTACTTTCTGTCGGAGTGCTTCCGAATCTTTTCCGTTTCTGAACTTGTACTCTCTCATAGCGGCAATAATTTTGGCGCGATGTGGCATTTCTGCAGCACTACCTCCATCAGTCTGAGGATTACCAGCACCTTCTCCTACCTGTGATACGGCTGCTTCTACTAAGAAATTATGATCTTTTCCTTCGATATACTCTTTGTCATTAAGAATTGCATATACGCGATTTTCGATTTCTTGGGTTATTGTATTCGTTTTTTTAATGTCTGTTCCTTGTGGATATTCGATATAAACGATGATCTGATTTGGAGTGTTATCCGGGAAAAATTCAATTTTGGTACGCTGGCTTCCTATAGAAGCACCAAATAGCATAAAAACAACAATTAGTAATACCCCAGTTCCTAAAGAGAAGAATACAGACTTCCAACCATGTAATGCGAATTTTAGGAAACGTTGATAACTACTCTCTAACCAGGTTAAAATTCGATTTTGGAAAAAAGTCGCCATCTTTTTTAAAAAATATTTATAGATCCAAAACATGATAGCCGTAAAAATCATTAAAGACCCTAAGCCACTTACAGAACCTCCAACAAGTAGTATAAAACCTCCAAATCCTCCCAGAATTAGAGTTAATCTGATGAGTTGTTTTACTGTTAATTCTTTTTCACCAATTTCCATAAATTTGGATACTAGCATAGAGTTAAAGAATATAGCGACAAATAGTGAAGATCCTAATACTACAGACAATGTTATAGGAAAGTAAATCATAAACTGCCCCATAACTCCTGGCCACATACCAAGCGGAACAAAAGCTGCGACTGTTGTTGCAGTGGATATAATGATCGGAAAAGCAATTTCTCCAATTCCTTTTTTTGCAGCTTGTATTCTAGGCATTCCTTCTTCTTCCATTAATCGATACACATTTTCTACCACTACTATCCCATTATCTACTAGCATTCCCAATCCCATTATCAAGGCAAATAGGATCATCGTGTTCATCGTATATCCAAGTAATGATAAGATCATAAAAGACATAAACATAGACATAGGAATGGCAAATCCGACAAACAATGCATTCCTGAATCCTAAGAAGAACATCAATACTCCAACTACGAGTATGATCCCAAAAATGATATTATTCACTAGGTCATCCACTTGGTTAATGGTTCTAGAGGATTGATCATTAACAATATTGACATTAAGATCTGTAGGGAATACATTTTTTTGTGCATCAGCTACAATCAGATTGATTTGTTCTGCTGCTTCTACCATATTCTTTCCCGAGCGTTTTTTTACCTCGAGCATAACTACATTGTGGCCAAACTCTCTAGCATAGGTAGTTTTGTCTTCATCTTTAAAGGTAACGGTTGCAATATCCCGTAAATATACTGCACCATTTTCGGATTTTACTACAAAATGATCTAGCTCAGAAGGGTTGTCAATTTCTCCAAGAATTCTAATAGTTCTACGCTGTCCACTAGTGATCATATTTCCTGCAGACATGGTGATATTTCCATTTCTAATGGTATTGATAATATTATCAAAGCTTACCTTGGCAGCCATCATTTTATAGATATCTACAGCGACTTCTACTTCTTTTTCTTGTGCGCCCCTAATAGCTACCCCTTTTATTTCTTTTAAATCTTCGATTTCATCTTCTAGATATTCTCCAAATAATTTTAGTTTCTCTACAGGATAATCCCCCGTAATATTAATATTCATTATTGGAGTTTCTTCAGAAATACTAAGATCAAAAACATTAGGTTCTACTTTGGCACCATTAAATGTTGGCCAATCTTCATTCGATTTTTCAGAGTCTACTTCGTCTTTTACCTTTTGTTTAGCTTCTGCTACAGTAAGTTCTTCATCAAACTCTACAGTTATAATTCCATAATCTTCTTGAGATGTAGAGATAATCTCTACAACATTGCTCACATTTTTCAGCTTGTCTTCTAAGGGGTCTATGATGAGTCTTTCTATATCCTCAGAGGTATTCCCAGGATAAGGAACACTGATGTATATTTTAGTTTCATTTATTTCAGGAAAATTTTCTCTGGGCATAGAAAAATAGGCAGATAATCCCAAAATAAAAAATATAGCCATCATCACATAGATCGTAGTTTTATTATCTATTGCCCATGAAGATAATTTAAACTCTTTGTTTACTTTCTTCTTATTGTTTTGCATAAGATGTTAGTTTATAATTTCTACTTGTTGTCCGTCTTTAACACTTCTAGCACCTTCACTGATAATAGCATCTCCATTTTTGATCCCGTCGAGAATTTCTATATAGTCTCCTTGTGTTTTTCCAGTGGCTACAATGACTCTTTTAGCCTCAGCAATATTTTCTGCGTTTTTGGTAGAGGTAATGTAGGTGTATTGATCTCCTTCAGCATTTTCAGAAATAATACTTTGAGGAATTAGTATCGCCTTTTCACTAGTATAATCATTGATTTTTACTTTTGCTGTGAGATTGGGTTTTATAACCCCATTTTTATTGGGTACAGCCACTTCTACAGTAAAGGAACGATTATTAGGATTGATATAATTGCCTACTTGTCTTATTTTGGTTTCTATTGTCTTTCCAAGCACAGGAAAATGAACAGTTGTTTTTTTACCTTTTGTAATACTAGCAATATAACTTTCTGGGACTTCTACCTCGATATACATATTATCTAGATTAATAATGCGAATCAATTCTGTTTGTCCAGGAGCTACGACACTTCCCTGTTCTGCGATAATATCATCTATAATACCAGAAAAAGGAGCGTTTACAGTTGTTTTGCCTAATTGTTGTTTCATTTGATTTACGGCATTCTCTTGGGATTCGTAATTTGCTTTTGCCTGCAAATACTGTATTTCTGACCCTATTTTCTGATTCCATAATTTTGCTTGTCGCTCGAAGGTCGTTTTTGCTAATGCTGCCTGTACTTCCATTTGTGCAACTTGCTGGCTTATGCCTCCATCATCGACTCTGGCTAGTATTTGTCCTTTGGAAACACGTTGCCCTTCTTTTACATATACTCTTGTTAGTGTACCTGGCATTTCGGGATATAGCACAATATTCTTTTTGGTCTCTACGCTTCCTTGCAATTCTAGATAATGAGTAAAGAGTGAATCCTTAGCAATTATAGTAGTTACCAACGGAAGTTTTTTACTACCAGTATCTAATACAGCAATGGCTTCATCTAATTGTTTTAATTTGTTGGCAACAGCTTGCTGCTCTGCAACAACTTCACTTCTCTTAGCCCGTATAGAGGCTAGATCTCCACTTTCAATTATTGTATCAATTGAGGTCGTTTTTTCTTGTCCGCAAGAAAGTACTAGAAGAGACATGAATACTATTATATGTTTCGTTTTCATAGATGAAATTATTTATTAGGTACGTTTACTATGGTTTCTAAAGTTGCTTTTTTTGTTATAATTGTAAGCATCGCTTGTAATATTTCTTGCTGTACGCTGTACAATTGTAGTTGCGCTTGTCTGAGCTCAAAACTGCTAGCTAAGCCTTCAGAATATTTAATTTGATTCTTGTTTTCTATTCTTTCTGCCAGTGCAAGATTTTGTTTAGCGGTTTCAAGTGTTTCTATAGCAAGTTGGTAATCACTGATCGCTGTTTTGTATTGTAATTGTATTTGTTGCTGCGCTTCTATAAAAGAAGTATTGGCTTGTTCAAAAGCAATTCTGGCTTGTTTCGTTTTGGCACTTCTTCCTAAAGAACTAAAAACAGGAATTTGTAGATGTACTCCTAGAATTGAGGATTGAAACCAACGCTGATCACTACTTAAAAAGGTAAAGGTATTACTATTGGCCTGAGTTCCATAATTAATAAATGCTGATAGTGTAGGTAGGGCTTTACTTCTTTCTAACTTAAGTTCTAATCTACGTTGTTCGGTTAGTAAATATCCCAAGCGATAATCTACATTGTTTTCTATGGTAAATGGTTTGTTAATGATAGATGAATCCATATTTTTTATTGTCAAACTATCTAAATCATCTGATAAAATTGTATCGGTATCCACATCGACGCCAAGTATTAGATTAAACATCTGTAGCGCAATTTTTTCTAATCTCTGGGCATTGTTTAATTGGTTGGTGAGTTGTAGTAATGTGATTTGTAATTGTTCTACATCTTCTTCTTCTGCAAGGCCATTTTCGAATATTTTTTTACGCTCTTCAAAGTTTTTTGCTATAGTTTCTGTGTTTTTTTCTAAAATTTTTACGCTTTCTCTAGCTACTAAAACGCTACCATATGCACTAATTACTGACTTTCTAATTTCTAATTGTGTTTTTTCTTCGATATCATTATTATACTGCAAAAAACTTTTGGCAGCCTCTAAGCCTACAAGATAAGAGCCATTAAAAAGCAATTGTGATAAGGTTGCTGTAGCTGATAATTGTTCTTTGGTCCCAAAAACAATAGGTACAAAAGAACCGGGATCACCACCAGTAAATTCTCCAGGAATTAGCGATACAGGTTGCTTTAATTGGTTTTGGTAGTTGACATTGGCATTGATTTGTGGCAGTCCAGTAGCAGTAGCTTCCCATTTTCTTTGTAATGCTTTAGCAACATCCCGCTTAGCATTGATGGATTGATAACTGTTTTCTGATGCAAATTGAATAGCTTCATCTAAACTAAAAGAATACTGTGATGACACAGGTTTTTCTTGTGCATGACTAGCTATATTTATAAAGCAGAAGAAACATAAAGACCAAAGCTTTTTTTTCATAATTTATGATTCTTTGATTAGATTGTTTAAAATGGTTAATCCTTTTTTTGTAGCAATACCGCGTATGTGATATTCTAGAAAATCTTCTCTTAATTTTTTTATAGGGAATAGTTGTACAGGGAACATTTCTTGATTTTTGATACCCATCATTCCTGTAAAATATAATCTCGAAATCATATTGGCATCAATATTTTTTCTGAAAACGCCCTTTTTTTTACCTCTTTCTAAATTTTCGATAACACATTTTTGCATGGTTTCGAACTGTCTTATTTTTAGGCTATTATGTATTTTTGGATAATATTTCTGAAGCTGATATTGAGGCGAAGTTTTTTCCCCTTTCAAATGATGCATTACAAAAGCTTTGATGGCATATAACTCTTCTATAGGCTCTTTGTTTTCTTCTAAAATAGCATCTATGCCATCACTAATGGTACAAAATAGATACTCTGTAGTTGCCGCTACTAGTTTTGTTTTATTTTGAAAATGAGTATAAATAGTTTTTTTAGAGATCCCCATCTCAGAAGCTAGGTCATCCATTGTCACACTTTTAAATCCAAGATTTAGAAATAGTTCATTTGCTTTTGTAATTATTTTTTCTTTCATATTATCTAGAGGGGGTATTTCTTTTTTGAACAAATGTATTGCAGGAAACTATAAAAACAAAAAAAGTTTCCTTGGTTTTACATTTATTTAACACACTAGATATTTGATCGGATAGAATTATCCTAGAGGTTGCCTTGGATATCGCGTATAGTTACTCACTACTTACTAAGGACAAGAACATAGAAACAAGAGCCAAGACAAAAGCTTTTGTTTCTTATAGAACAGCGGTCTTGGTGTAGATGATATGATTGTCTGTTATCATATAACGGATCAGTATTTTTTTTGGACAAGGATATTTTTAGGATCCATTTGTATATTTTACCTTAGCATAAAAAAAGGCGCGTGCATACACTTGTAGAGTATCAAAATTATTTTTTAGAACACCTTTCAAAAAAAAGTATAAAAAAAGAACCAAAAAACCTATACCTCCCTATTAGTTATATCCTTAATCTAGGAGGTAAAAGATTGAGGCCAGTGTTGGTTTTAATGACATCAGAAATTTTTGGCACATCTTATGTCAAGGCTTTGGATGCGGCATTGGCTATAGAGGTATTTCATAATTTTTCATTAGTTCATGATGATATCATGGATGACGCTCCTCTGAGAAGAGGAAAAGAGACTGTACACGAAAAATGGGATGTCAATACAGGGATTCTTTCAGGCGATGCTATGCTAATTAATGCCTATCAGTTATTCGAAAATTATGGTGACGGAACTTTTAAGAAATTAGCAACTTTGTTTACCAAAACTGCTGCTGAAGTCTGTGAGGGACAACAATATGATATCGATTTTGAAACTCGAGAAGATGTTACAATCTCTGAATATTTAAAGATGATAGAATATAAAACAGCGGTATTGGTTGGTGCTGCTATGCAGATGGGAGCTATTATTGCCAATGCTTCTGATACATGTACTGCTTCTATATATAAGTATGGAAAATTGCTAGGAATAGCATTTCAGTTACAAGATGATTATCTAGATGTATATGGAGATTCAGAAGCTTTTGGGAAACAAGTATGTGGAGATATTATCGAAAATAAGAAAACATTTTTGTACCTCAAAGCGATAGCACATGCATCTGAAAATGAAAAAAAACAATTAGAAGGCTTATTTTCTATACAACCTGAGGATCCGACGGATAAGATTGAGACCGTTAAAGATATTTTTGAAACTACTGCTGCCAGAGAACATACAAGATTAGAAATTGAAAAATATACAAAACAAGCTTTTAGAGTGCTAGATGACTTATCTATTTCTGAAGAAAAAAAAGAAATTTTACTGAATTTCGGGACTCAATTAATGAACAGGAATGTATAAAAAAAACCTGATTTACATAATCGTAAATCAGGGTAATACAGGTTTGGGGCAAAAAAAGTTCGTTAAGTATAGAATTAAAGTAGGATTTCTACACTAGCTTTTTTTGTTTTTTACTATCTCAATAGAAGAAAAGCTTATATCTGAGTTTGCTGTAAAATTTTCTCCAGTTTTAACATTCATAAATTTCCATTGGTATCCATTTTCAGTTTTTACAATTTCTGATCTAGCAATAGATGTAATCGGAGTGCCAAGGTAATTCTGGATTATAGTATTAATTTTATGATTTACTTCTTTAGAATAGGTATTTTCAGAGCTCTTTTTTTTACTCAGTTGAGCTGTAGTAGAAACCTGAGTTCTCTGATTCTCGGCAACTGCTTTTTTAGAACTTGAACAGCTGATAACAAGAAAACCAATTGTTACAATGAGTATTATTTTTTTCATATTTTTTTCATTTGATATGTTAAATGTAACAACTACCCACAATATATGTATGGTTTTAGCATAAAAAAATTACAAAAATAGACAATACACTTTTTTTATCGACAAAAAGTAAAAAAAAGGAAAGAATAGCGAATTATACTAGAAAAATACTCTCACAAAAGGGGCATAAGCACTAGCATAAATACTTGTATTGTCATCGTATAATACATCATATCTAAGACCAACACTCACAAAACCTATTCTATATCCAGCCCCTACAAAAAGAGCAGGATACCAATAATTCTCATTAACATCAGGTCCATCTAATTCTATTGAGCGACTTACTCCCATTTGTTCAAATTCCGCAGAGAGTTGTAATTGAGGAAAAGGATTGTATAATGTAATAATACTTGCACCATAATTAGTACTGGTAAAATTGATTCCATCTGTATATCCGAAATTAAGGCCTAATCCCGCGCTGAATTGATTGCTAAAATCATATACAGCAGAAGGAGCAACAATAACATTAAAAGTATTGTTTGTAAAACCTAAACCGATATTGCCGCCAAATCTTACATGAGACCAGAAACTATCTTCCTGAGCTTGACTATTTTGAATACTTAGTAAGGTAAAAAAAGCTAGGAGTATAAATTTGATATTCTGATTAAAAAGGAGTTTCATTGTTAAATTTCTAATAAATTACCTCAATAAATATACACAATTTGACACGCATTATACTGTAATTGTTGTATTTTTGTTATGTATTGATAATTATAATACGATCGAATAGTTACATATGGATAAATATTCATTTTTAAATGCGGCTAATACCGCATTTTTTGCAGATTTATACGATCAATATCTGCAAAACCCCGATAATATAGAACCTAGTTGGAGAGCATTTTTTCAAGGATTTGACTTTGGGTTAGAAAATTCTGATAGTTCTGAGGAAGCAGTATATATAACAAAAACCTCTGGAGAAACTATTGTTATGCCAGAGAACCTCCAAAAAGAATTTCAAGTTGTTCAGTTAATTGATGGATACAGAACCAGAGGGCATCTTTTTACAAAAACGAATCCTGTTCGTGATAGAAGAAAGTACATGCCAAGTCTAGGTCTAGAAAATTTTGGATTAAGTCAAGCCGATCTCAATACAGTTTTTAATGCTGGAGATATTATAGGTATAGGAGCTAATACACTAAGCAATATTATCGTCCACTTAGAGCAAATATACTGTGATGCTATTGGGATTGAGTATATGTATATTCGTAATCCAGAAGAACGATCCTGGATTCAGAGTCGTGTAAATTTTAATACAAATCGAACCAAGTTCTCTGCAGATCAGAAAAAACACATTCTTAAAAAATTAAATCAAGCCGTATCTTTCGAAGGGTTTTTGCATACCAAATATGTGGGTCAAAAACGGTTTTCGTTAGAGGGAGGAGAATCACTTATTCCAGCATTAGATGCGCTAGTAGAAAAAGCAGCCAGTCTAGGTGTTAAAGAATTCGTGATGGGGATGGCGCATCGTGGTCGTTTAAGTACCTTGACTAATATTTTTGGTAAAAGCCCTAAGGATATTTTTAGCGAGTTTGATGGTAAGGATTATGCAGAAGCTATTTTCGATGGAGATGTAAAGTATCATTTGGGCTGGACCTCTAAGCGAGAATCTGATACAGGAAAAGCTATTAATATGAATATTGCTCCCAATCCATCACACCTAGAGACGGTTGGAGCAGTGGTAGAAGGTATTACCAGAGCAAAACAAGACAGACAATATAAAGACAATATTTCTCAAGTATTACCCATAGTAGTTCACGGAGATGCAGCTGTAGCTGGCCAAGGTTTGGTGTATGAAATTGTACAAATGGCACAATTAGATGGATACAAAACTGGAGGAACCATTCATATTGTGGTGAATAATCAAATAGGTTTTACTACGAATTATCTAGATGCTCGTTCCTCTACGTATTGCACGGACATAGGCAAGGTAACATTATCACCTGTACTTCACGTAAATGCAGATGATGCCGAGGCTGTTGTACACGCAGCTAATTTTGCATTAGATTTTAGAATGAATTTTGGTAGAGATGTATTTATTGATTTATTAGGATACCGTAAATATGGGCATAACGAAGGGGATGAACCTCGCTTTACACAACCAAAATTATACAAAGCGATCGCTAAACATAAAAATCCAAGAGATATTTATGCAGAAAAATTAATTGCAGAAGGAATTATTGATGCCGCCTATGTTAAAAAACTCGAAAAAGAGTATAAAGCATCACTAGAAGAAGAATTAGAAGATTCTCGTAAGCAAGAAAAAACAGTGATTACACCGTTTATGCATGATGAATGGGTAGGTTTTAACCGAGTGCAAGAAGATGAAATGATGGAGTCGGTAAATACTACGTATCCTAAAAAAGAACTTACAGAAATTGCAAAGGTAATTACAAAACTCCCTGAGAATAAAAAATTCCTTAGAAAGATAGAACGTCTTATAAAACAAAGGTATGAGATGTTTTTCGAAAAAGATCAATTAGATTGGGCAATGGGAGAGCTATTAGCCTATGGATCTTTATTAAAAGAAGGGTATGATGTACGTATGAGTGGGCAAGATGTAGAAAGAGGAACATTCTCTCACAGGCATGCGGTTATAAAAGTAGAAGATAGTGAAGAAGAAGTATTGTTACTCAATAATCTTACAGGTGAACAAGGTAATTTTTATATCTATAATTCTCTCTTATCTGAGTATGGTGTATTAGGTTTTGATTACGGATATGCCATGGCAAGCCCAAAAACATTAGCTATCTGGGAGGCTCAATTTGGAGATTTCGGTAATGGAGCGCAGATCATGATCGATCAATATATCTCTTCTGCAGAAGATAAGTGGAAATTGCAAAACGGGATTGTAATGCTATTGCCTCACGGCTATGAAGGGCAAGGAGCCGAGCATTCTTCTGCACGTATGGAAAGATATTTGCAACTATGTGCCAAGGACAATATGTTTGTGGCTGATGTCACTACGCCAGCTAATCTGTTTCATCTCTTAAGAAGACAAATGAAAGCAACTTATCGTAAACCTTTGGTTGTATTTACGCCTAAAAGTTTATTAAGAGACAAAAGAGTCGTTTCTTCTATAAAAGAATTTACAGAAGGTGGTTTTCAGACCGTTATAGATGACCCTACAGCAAAGGCAAAAGACGTAAAAACACTAGTTTTTTGTACGGGTAAATTTTATTATGACTTATTAGCTCAGAAAGAAGAATCAAATAGAAAAGATGTCGCTTTAGTACGATTAGAACAGATATTCCCTATTCCTGCAAAAGAGATGGATGCGCTTATAAAAAAATATAAGGCCGATGAAGTAGTATGGGCACAGGAAGAACCACGTAATATGGGAGCACTGAGTCATATTTTAATGCATTATGAAGATGCAAAAACATTTAGATTTGCAAGTAGACGCCCTTATGGAGCACCAGCAGCAGGAAGCGCAACTAGATCTAAGAGAAGACATCAAGAAGTGATAGATTATGTGTTTGATAAAACAAAAGATAATCAAAGACGTAGAAAGAAATAAAAATATACGAGTACAATAAATAAGAATATTTTCGCGAAAGTGACTTACAATATAAATTTAGAATTATGGCTTTAGAAATGAAAGTCCCATCACCAGGAGAATCCATTACAGAAGTAGAAATTGCACAATGGCTTGTAGAAAATGGTGATTATGTAGAAAAAGACCAGGCGATTGCCGAGGTAGATAGTGACAAGGCTACGTTAGAGTTACCTGCTGAGGCTAGTGGTATTATCACACTAAAGGCAGAAGAAGGAGATGCTGTAGCTGTAGGTCAGGTTGTATGCCTGATTGATACAGATGCTGCAAAACCCGAAGGCAAAGCAGCAGTATCTGAAGAAGCTCCAAAAGAAGAAACTAAAAAAGAAGTAGCTCCTTCTACGTCAACTCCTGCTCCTGTAAAAACAACAACCTATGCTAGTGGGACAGCCTCGCCTGCTGCTAAGAAAGTATTGGCAGAAAAAGGAATTGACCCTTCTCAAGTACAAGGAACAGGAAAAGATGGACGTATAACTAAGGCAGATGCAGTAGATGCAAAACCATCAATGGGAACTCCAGGAGGAGGTAGTAGAGGAGAATCTCGTAAGAAATTATCAATGCTTCGTCGTAAAGTAGCAGAACGATTAGTCTCAGTAAAAAATGAAACGGCAATGCTAACTACTTTTAACGAAGTGGATATGCAACCCATTTTCGACCTGAGAAAGCAATATAAAGAAACTTTTAAAGGGAAGCATGGGGTAAGTTTAGGATTTATGTCATTCTTTACATTAGCCTGTGTACGTGCCTTAAAGATGTTCCCTTCGGTAAATTCAATGATCGATGGTAAGGAGATGATTTCATATGATTTTCAGGATATTAGTATTGCAGTATCTGGGCCCAAAGGGCTAATGGTGCCTGTGATTAGAAATGCAGAAAATCTAAGTTTTAGAGGGGTAGAATCCGAAGTAAAAAGATTAGCGATCAGAGCTCGTGAAGGACAAATCACTGTAGATGAAATGACAGGAGGAACCTTTACGATCACCAATGGTGGGGTTTTCGGGAGTATGTTATCAACTCCAATTATCAATCCACCACAGAGTGCTATTCTAGGAATGCATAATATAGTAGAGCGACCTATCGTACGAGATGGACAAATTGTAATAGCACCTATTATGTATGTAGCATTGTCCTATGATCATAGAATTATTGATGGCAAGGAGTCTGTTGGGTTTTTAGTAACCGTTAAAGAAGCCTTAGAAAATCCTGAAGAATTATTGATGGATTCTAATGTGTTAAAAGCATTAGAGCTATAATATACGCTTTGTATAATATATAGTAAAACCTCAATTTAAAGGAATTGAGGTTTTTATTTGAGTAATTTTAAAGCAAAAATGGTATAGATCAAAGTTTTTTAGATTTTAAAACTTGATTTGTTAAAAAATTAACTAAATTGACTTTTTGTATTGTTTTTAATACTTCATTACTTTTTATAACATTATTGTTTATAACAACTTTGTGAATTTTCAAAAATGATAGATCATAGAATCTAATAACCAATTAATAAAAAATAATGATATCATTTACAATAGAAGAAATCAATACTATTCTACAGGGCAAATTAAGAGGAAATACCAACCAAAGAGTAACTGGATTAAATGAACTGAAGAACGCGAAAAGAGATCAGATTACCTTTGTTCGAAGCAAAAAATTTGCAAGTTTATGGGACACGTCTAATGCTTGTGTTGCCATTGTGAATGAAACCATAGATATTCAACCCGGTCCTGATCGGGCATTTATTATGGTAAAGAATGCAGATTTTGCAATGTCCAAACTATTAGAAATATTTCACCCTGAAGATCCAGTTTTTGAAGTTGATATTCATCCAACAGCAGTGATCCATAAATCTGTTATTGTGGGAGTTGGAAGTAAGATTGGGGCAGGTTGTTATATAGGAAAAAACGCTGTTTTGGGAGATGGAGTTGTGCTTTATCCTAATGTAACTGTTTTTGATGATTCAGTGATAGGTGATAGTACCGTTATTTGGTCTGGTACGGTAATTCGAGAGCGTTCTGAAATAGGGAGTGATTGTATTTTTCATAATAATGTCAGTATAGGTGCAGATGGTTTTGGATATCTACCCAGTGAAGATGGTCATGGACTTGTAAAAATCCCACACATCGGAAATGTTGTCATTGGTAATGGAGTTGAAATCGGTGCTAATTCTTGTATAGATCGTGCGAAGTTTAATTCCACGGTATTAGGTGATGGTTGTAAGATTGATAATTTAGTGCAAATCGGACACAATTGTGTATTAGGGCGTTTTTGTATTATGGCGGGGAGTAGTGGCTTAGCAGGTTCTGTTACACTAGGTGATGGGGTTGTTATTGGAGGGAGTGCTTCTATAAAAGACCATGTTACGATTCATTCTGGAGCTACTGTGGCCGCAGGTTCTGGTGTTATGAATGATGTTCCGGCAGGGAAAACCGTTTTAGGTTATCCAGCGTGTGATTCTAGAGAAATGCTTAAGCAATGGGTTACTTTACGTAAGCTTTCTAAGTAATATATCAGTGTATTTTTTTGATTTAAATTAGTATAGTACCATGTCATTATAGGGTATGATAGTAGTATATCCTTTAGTTTTAAAATAATCTATTTCTATAGAAGTTCCAGTGACTAATACAAAATCTCCACCCCAACCTCCTAAGCTTTTTATACTACCAGAATAATCAGGAAACAAAGTAGATTTTACAGTAGGTGTTTTAATGATTTTAGAAATCACTTCTTCATGTTGATCAATAAGCTCACAGAATGCTGTTAATGAGGTGCAATTTATTATAGCATTAGTTATTTTTTGTACTATTTCTGAAGCAGTATCAAAATCTTTTAACGGTAAAGATTGATAATGTTTTATAGATTTTTTGCTATCCTGCTTTTGATTTAGATGTACAAAGAATAACTGATCTTTAAAAACAGGGTCAAAATTTATTTCTTCTACTATCGGTTTTCCATCTGTACGAATGTAATATATAGGTGTTTTGTGTTGGGCACTAGCAATATCATAACCGCTCCCTCCAAAACTTTTGTTTAGTAACTCAAAAGCATCTACATCTGCCCACTGCGCAATATTATTAATAAGAGTAGAAGAAGACCCTAACCCCCAGTTGCTATCAAATTCTAAACGAGTAGTTACAGTATATCCTCTCTCATCAGAAAGAAAGTTGGGATTTAGCTCTTGAGCAGTAGTTAATAGTTCTAAAAGAGTTTTAGAAATACGCAGCCCTTCTTCATCATCAATATGAGCTATTTCAGAAATGGCTATAGGAAGTTTAATAATCGTCTCAAACCAACAATTCCCACCCATATCCAAACTTTGCCAGGTGATAGTATGTGTGTTATTTTCTTCTAGGTGTAACCACTGTCCTTTTTTAGTTGGAATAGCCAATGCTTTTACGCCGTCCAGAACAAGATATTCTGAAGTAATGAGCAATTTACCGTGGCTATAAAAAGATGTTTTATCCATAGGTTACCCCTGACATATAATGAAAGACAAATGTAATTATTTTACAATAATTCTAAGGGTCAGATTTTTTTTAAAGCACATAACTTATATCTTTTTTATGGAGTAAATATAGGTCAGAATGCTATATACTGGGATAAATGATAAGGTTCAAATAGATGTACCAATTTTTTTTAAATTATCGGATTAAACTAAAATGTCCCTGATGATAGGTTCCGTCTTGTAATTCTGCTTTAAACCAATACTCAGATGAAGGTAATAGTTTTCCATTAAACTCTCCATTCCAGCCATTATCCTGAGGGGATAATTGTTTTAATAACTTTCCGAATCGATCAAATATCCAGACAAGTACTATTTGATCTCTTGAATCTGCATTTGCATGCCAATTGTCATGAAAACTATCTCCATTAGGAGTAAAATAAAGCGGGAATAGTGGAGGTGCATTTTCTGCCGAATCATTATCGATAATAGTGCCAATACCTACATCTGAAAAATCAGCTACTACACCTGATAAAATTTGATCTATTTCTAGTCTAAAAGTTTCATCGGGTTCTTCCTGTTCATCATCACGTGTGCTAATTGGAACAAAAGCAGTCAGATCTCCTGCAGGAATTGTGATTTCAGTAAGAATGACTTCATAGTCTAGCGCCATGGTAGTTTCATTAATATAAGTAAGAGATAAGATAATATCTTCTGGTGATGGTCTTGATAATGTAATAGAAAAATCTAAATCAGTACCTTCTTCAGTACTCTCATCTGAGATAAAAATTTCTATAGAATCATTATCAATGATGGTTGCAATTCCTTCATCTGTACTATCATCAATAGTTCCGTTATTTACGGATATAATACGTACTCTAAAGGTTTCAGGATTTTCTATTAAAAGATCATCTGTTGTTTGTATAGAAAGTACTGTGTCTGTAGTTCCTATAGGTATACTGATAGTTTGATTTGTGGTATCATAGTCAGAATTATCCGCTTCTACATTTACATACCCTATAGATATATTAATATCATCAATTGCTGGACTACTAAGGGATATTGGTATTTGTAATATTTCTCCTTCAGTAATAGATGCATCATCAATAGTAATACTTGGGATTGGACCAGTATCATTATCAATGATGGTTGCAATTCCTTCATCGGTAGTCGTACCAACAGTTCCAGTATCAACTGACGCAATTCCTATACGGAATGTTTCATCATTTTCTATTAGTAGATCATCTGTTGTTTGGATAGAAAGTGTTGCATTGATATTTCCTGTAGCAAAAGTAATAAGCTGAACAGCTGTATCATAATCATTAGTATCTGTTTCTAGATTAGTATATGCCATAGTTAATGTGATATCATCTATAGCAGGAGAGGTTAATGAAATAAGCATTTCTATACTACCTCCTTCTTCTACAGTAGCATCCTGAATTATAACACCAGGTAATCCATCATCATCAAAAATGGTAGCAATAGCAGTATCTGTAATGTCCCCTATAGTACCTGATACTACGCCAGCAATTGAGATCTCGACAGTTTCACTATTTTCTATGATAGCATCTTCGGTTGTATTTCTAAAAAAGCTAACTGTTGTATCTCCTGCTAGTATTATGATGTTTTGGGAGGCAAGGCTTAGGTCACTTTCATCAGCACTAATTCCTGTAAAATCAATAATAAACTGGAGGTTAGTGATAAAAGGTTCACTTAAGGTAAGGGTTACTTCTATACCATCTCCCTCTACTACAGAAGTAGCGTCAATTTGCACAGAAGGAAGAGGGTTTACCGTAACTGATAGTTCAAAACGGCTACTACAGCTGCTTGTAGTGATTGGAGTTATTATGTAAGTAACTACCTGTGGTGTATTTGTAGTATTTATTAATACATCTGTAATACTAGAGCTTGTAGTATCTGTAGTCGTTTCTCCATCTACAGTATTGTTGGCAAGAGCAGCCCATGTAAAATCTCCTACAGTTAGTCCAAATCCGAGAGGAATATCATATTGTACAGATTCGCTACTTAATATCGTAATAGCATTATTTATTGCTGTATTTGAATCAACAACTTCTACCGTGATAGGAATACAATTACTTTCGCAACCATTGCTATCTTGCTGAGTTATGTAATATATAGTATTAGATGCTATGGTAGTATCGATAATAGGTTTTGTAATAGGTATAACCGAGGTGTTATCCGCATACCATATGATAGTTTCTGTGGCGGTAATAAAGGTATCTAGATCTGTAGGGCTGTCATTTAAACAGAAGGAAGCATTAGTCACTATGGGATCTGGAACGGTTACTGTATCACAAATATCTATTCCAGAACAATCAACCAGTGCTTGTGCAGCAATACTATTGGTAGCAATCCCTAGAATATTGGTGTATCCTATATTCACGATTTTAGAAGTACTTGTTGGGCAATTATCAATTGTTGCAGTCCAGGAGTACGTTATGATTTCTCCTGCTAAAACAGGTCCGGGTATTAGCGGATAGGTAACAATTCTAGCAGTATCAACACCGGCATCAGAAGCCGAAACAAAAGAAACTTCTGAAGGTATTGGATCCGTAATTTGTAAGTTAAATGCAGAATCCATACTAGTTTTAAATCGGGATACTGTATGGGTTCCAAAAGCATCATTGCCATCAGGAAAGGCATTAATATAACCATAATTCCCTGCACGTACAGGCAATCCAGTAACAGACCACGTAGGTGTTGGGTTTGTGGTATTATCTAACCAAACGTTTAGCTGGTCACCATTTAATAGTAGTTTAATATCCATAGGGTTTCCTGGAAAACTTAAGGTAGTCTGATCTATCTGCGTAGTTCCATCAAATACCCTTGTATCAACAGATCCACCTCCTGGATTAGGTTTAAAAACAATATATAATCCATTGTCAATATTTCCTCCAGTATGGCGTAATGCAAATCCAAATGCTGCACTTGGTGTAAAATCTATGGTTGCTTCTAATGTTCCGTTTGTACCGTGCGAAAAATTATAAGTGGACACCCCCAAATTATTAGAAACTGAGGTTAAAGTTCCTCCTGCAACAGTCATCGGTGTGCCGATTTGTGCAGTCCAGTCACTGGCATTAGTGAGTCCTAACTCTACAGGAGAGCCATCTGTGTTTTCATAAGATAAAGTATAGACCACTTGGTCTCCTACGTCTCCAGAAGCTGGAGTAGCAGTTTTTGTCATTGAAGAAGGAGGAGGTGGTAAAATTACAGGGTCACAGCTAACAGTAACATCTACTGAGCTGATAATAGGAGATTCGTTTAAGGCTTCTATAGAAGCTGAATTGGTCTGGATTTCATCAGTTCTCTCACAGGTGCCACTACTAAAACCTGCACGTGCCCGATAACTAATGATGCCACCTTGACTAATTTGCAATCTAGGTACTTCCCATCTAATTTCTGTTCTTCCATCAGCAAGAGTAGAGGTTGTAGGAATAATACCAAGTGGATTATCGCCTACAAAATCAACAAAGGTAAACCCAAGGGGTAGAATATCCGTGAGTACTACATTTTCTACATCTCGTCCTGGTACAGGCCCTGAGCCAAATACTCTTCGCCATACATAGCCATCCCATTCTTCAACCAGAACATTAGGTACTGTTTTAGTAGGTGTTTCACAAGCTTCATTATGATATCTGTCTACTCGTATAGGATTGTCAGGGTCCGTCCAATCATCTGTAATAGGATAAAATAAACCATCATCAGCATCAGTTGCATTAGCATCCCAAGACCAATCATCAGACCAATCTGCATTTCCAAAATTACTAGTAAATAATTCCCAAACAGCTCTTAGTGGCTGATTTCCTCCTTCGTGAATTCTTGGTAAACCAAAGTAACGTAATAGATGAGGAGTTGGTCCACAGAGTTGATCCGAAAACTGTAAAATAACTCTTTGGTTCCAGGCACCATTGGCATCTGATCCAGGAACAATACTTTCATGAGAAACCTGAACACCACCTGCAGCTCCACCTTCATAAATATTATTTCTTAATCCCCAGCCAATACCACACCTTGGATCGTCAGAAAGACAGGCATAGGTGTTGTCATTAAGAAACAATGAAATACGATAATTTTCGTAATTAATATAAGGTTCTGCAGCTCCATGGTATAATCTTACTTTGATTCCTTGAGTAGTTCCAGTTGCATTACCAGAACGCGCATAGGCAAGATTAACACCAGAACGGCCACCATTGATATACCCCCCTTTCGATGAGTTTTTAAAATCAATAGAATAGGTAACAATGTTACCAGGATTTACGGTGTCGAAATCAACTGTTTTTTCGATTTCTAAGGCTTTTTCAATAATATCTACACAATTACGCTGCATCACAGCAGAGATTTCATTCGGAAAATCATTAGAAGTCCACCCTTTTCCATTGGTAGTAGTGATCGTTACAGGGTTACATACACGGCCAGAGATACCTGGCTTTACTTTGCAGGTTACTTTTACTTCTCCTGTAGTTGGAGTGATGCCTCCAGTAGATGTAAAGCCAGCTACAGTTCCTATATCCCAGATTACGGATCCACCTGCATTAGTACCTCCATCCGTAGCAGATACAAATTCTAATTCTGTCGGAATCACATCGGTTATCAGTACGTTTTGAGCCGCTACCGATCCATAATTTCTATAGGAGATCGTAAAGGTCACTTCATCACCTGTAAAAGCAGCTGTTTTATCAACAGATGTATACACTTTTATATTTGCTTCAGGGCTGATACTCATAGGAGACTGAAAATTACCAGTACTTACCAGCATTCCTAATAATCTAAAAAAACCGTGAAAATATCTTGGATTAGAATCCAGATTTTGTCCCGTTGCTTGATCCCACTCTATAGCACATTGACGATAGAGTTTTCCCATTAAGTCAAAATCTTGCGCAGAAACTGCTGATGGAGTTCCTGTACCTACTAACCAGTTGATAGGGAATGCTCCTAGAGGCTGAGCTGTAATAGGATTGTATTGTTGTACCACTTGAGAAGGTCCTTGAAAAGTGAGTGCAATACTACCTGGTTTTACACATGCGTTCCCAGAGATGGTAGGATCTGCAAGAAATTTACTGAAGCGTTCACCCATATCTTTATTAAAAGAGTTTCCTCCAGGAATTACCTGATGTGTTGTTGGATTCCAAGAATTCTCAGGATCTCCATGCCAAGTGTGATTTAATATGGTTCTCCATGCATATCTAAAATCTTCTCCTTCATTGAAATTTGTAAAAGTTGCATTATTAGCACTATCCAGTCCTACCCAACCTGCCACAGGTATTGTATTCTGCCCTTGATTGTATAATTCTCCCATAAACCAATCCGAAGACGCTTCAGCTCTGCGTAATTGTGGTATATTCCAGGCGATATCGGTAGCATCTCCTTCGGTTTCCAGAAAATCAGCGAACGCTTTACAATATGCTGGAGCTACATAATCTACGTGTAATTGCTGAGGTCCAGCAAATTCTGGACAGGGATCCATACCACTTGCCCAATTTGTGACTTCTGTCCAGGTATTTCCGTTTTTGAAATACCCATCGAGACCAACAACGCCTGATACACTTCTACAATCACCAAATCCCTGATTTTGAAATTCTACCAGTCCTCTGATGACATTAAGAGCTTCTTGTTTATAACTGATCATATTTCCGCTAGAATCCAGATAACCAGAATCATCACCCCATTGTTTCCATGCCATTAATAATCCTAATGCGATATCAACATCCCCATCTGTAGCAGAATCTCCTCCATTTTCACCTATTGTTACTGCTCCTGTTCCTGGTAGAGCTCCATTATCAGGTTCTGCTAATGCATTTTCGCCATATAGATACATCGGCCTAGGTATATTTCCGTCTATATATCTGGGGTGTTTAACCAATCGTACATCATGTTCTCTAAACCAAATCCCGTCAAAAGTTGTTTTGTCAGCCATATAAGCTGCGGCTATCATAGCATATCCAGCACCTTCACTGCAATCATAGGGGCAACCGATATTACTGTAGATATATCTTACTCCCGCATGTGATTCTCCTGTATATTGAAATCGATTAGCCATAATCTGCCAGGCTTCTCGTATTCTCTTCTCCATCTCGGCATGAACCAATCCATCAGCATTCTGATTGGCTAAGTTTTCTAATACATGGTCTCCATCATATTCATAAGCTAAAAATTGCGGGAAAGGAATCGCAGGGTTTCCAGAATTGATATCTATTGCTACTTGGGAGTGTATAAATATTGGAGAGAAAATGAATAATAATGACAGGTAAAGGAGCTTCATTGTGGTGATTGGTTTGTGTTGGCATTTAGACGATTTGGTTAAGCAATAAACGTAAAATTTAGATATTAATTATATATATGGCATAGTATAAAAAACAGTAATTCATCTTTTTTATGATAAAAAAAAGAGATCTGATTTTTATGAAAATTCAAGTCTTTATTTTTTAAATTGAAAATTCCTTTAAATAATTCAGGCTAAACAAGTCAAAAGTATTGTTCAGAACAAGTTTTATTATTAACCTCATAGAAATAACAGTAGAAATAATCTTTCTACTTTGCGATTTGACTTCTTAATTTTTTAATTTGTGTTACCACTTCATTATGAGTTACTGTATTGGTTTTAAAATATTCTACTACTTGTTTTTTTTCTTGTTCGGTAGCGCGAAACTGATTTAATATATTCATCAAATGCATTTTCATATGTCCTTGTTGTATCCCGGTAGTGATCAAAGAATTGATTGCGGCAAAATTTTGAGCTAAGCCAGCTACAGCTGTAATCTCCATCAATTTTTTTGCATTCGGGTTTCCAAGCAGATGTAAGGATAGTTTTACTAAAGGATGTAGAGATGTCAATCCCCCAACGGTACCAAGTGCTAAGGGGATTTGTATAGAAAAATGAAAAATATCATTATCGATGATAGCATTAGTAAGGCTTGTGTAGTTTCCGTCTTTAGAGGCATAAGCATGAGCGCCAGCCTCAATGGCTCTAAAATCATTTCCAGTAGCTAAGACTACAGCATCGATACCATTCATAATACCTTTATTATGGGTGACAGCTCTATAAGGTTCTATTTTTGCAATTTGTACAGCTCTCACAAATTTTTGCGCATATTGTAGAGAAGTCAATTCCTCTGTGCTAGGCAACTCTTTTACGAGGCATGAAACAGAAGCTTTTACAAGACATTCTGGAACATAATTAGAAAGAATACTCATAATTATTTCTATGTGCTCTCCTGTATTGAGAACGTCTTTACAAGTCATTGAAGCCTTGGTCAAAAAATCTGCAAATTGTTCTAAACAAGAGTTTATAAAATTAGCTCCCATTGCATCTACAGTATCAAAAGTGCAATGCAATTGGTAGTAATTCTCAATTTCTGAAGACTTGTCACGTAGTACTACATCTAGGATACCTCCGCCACGTTTTTCCATGTTCTTAGTGATATGAGAGGCTGAAGAAATTAGATCAGATTTAATGCGATTAAAAAATGCTTTTAATCTTGTGCGATCTCCAGAATATGTAAAATGTACTTGTCCCACTTTTGTAGTGGATGGAACTTCTGCTGTAAACCCACCTCTGTTTTGCCAGAATTTAGCAGCTTTACTTGCGGCTGCCACTACAGAGCTTTCTTCTATAGCCATTGGTATAGTATATCGCTGCCCATTGATCAAAAAATTAGGAGCTACAGAAAAAGGAAGATAGTAGTTAGAAATTGTATTCTCTGCGAATTCATCGTGTAATTTTTGGAGCTTTTCATCAGAATTCCAATAGGTTTTAAGGATATCTATCGTATTGTGATCGTTGTTAAAATGATGGGTAACTAACCAATTTATTTTTTGATCTTTAGAAAGCTTTGAAAACCCTGATACAACTGGAGTCATCTTATTTATTTAATATATCTAGCCAAAGATACTATTCTGTTTTGTGATATCATACTTTACATAGTTTTACTGGATATAATGATCGTTATTTTAGAAATTACCGACTTTAAAGATTTACTATATTTTATCATGTTTTATTGATAATATGTCAAAAATTATTCCCTTGTAAGACTAATTTTTGTTGTATTTAACGGCAAATATTGTATTTTTCGAGGATTTTTTAGTATTCTTGGCGTTAACAACTTTATAAAAATAGGATATGAAGATTACGAAATTATGTATTGGGTTAATAATGTTTGTAAGTTTTGTGACTTTTGCGCAAGACAAATCTTTTTCACTTACCGAAATATGGGGAGGAGCTTTTCGTACAGAGAGTTTACAATCCTTGCACTCTATGAATAATGGAACTCAATATTCTGTTATAGAGAGAGATGATCTTTCTGGACATACTTCTATAGAACTATATGATTATGCATCTGGAGAAAGAGCGAAGACACTGATCAGCACCTCTTTTCTTGCAGATTTAACTTCATTTCAAGGATATACTTTTAGTAAAGACGAAAATAAAGTATTGTTATCTAGCGAGTTAGAGCAGATTTACCGTAGATCTTCTCGTGGAATCTATCATATATTTGATATTCCTTCTAATAGTAGTTTTAAAATCAGTGATAAAAAAATACAGTCTCCAGCATTATCACCTGATGGGAATAAAGTTGCTTATGTATTGGATAATAATTTATATGTTTTAAATTTTGCAACAGGAGAAGAAATCCAACTGACAGATGATGGAAAAAAGAATGAAATCATCAATGGGATTACAGATTGGGTATATGAAGAAGAATTTGCATTCGTAAGAGCCTTTGATTGGAGTGCAGATAGTAATAAAGTGGCTTTTATTAGATTTGATGAAAAGGAAGTGCCAGAATTTTCTATGGATGTTTATGGTTCTGAGTTGTATCAGAAACAACAAGTGTTTAAATACCCTAAAGCAGGAGAGAAAAACGCCAAGGTATCCCTACATATAGCAGACTTAGGTACAATGTCACTTGATAAAATTAATCTAGGAGATTATAAAGATTTTTATATACCCAGAATAAAATGGTCTGCCAATCCAGATATTCTAAGTGTACAGGTACTTAATAGGCATCAAAATAATCTGGATTTAATTTTTATAGATGCCAAGACAAAAACCCCAAAGGTTGTCTTAAATGAAAAAGACGAAGCTTATATCGATGTTACAGATAATCTTACTTTTTTAGATGACAATAGTTTTATATGGACTAGTGAGAAGGACGGGTATAATCATATATATCATTATAAAGAAACCGGAGAGTTGATTAATCAGGTAACCTCTGGTAATTGGGAAGTAACAGATTACTATGGCTATGATGCTAAGAATAAAACTATTTTTTACCAAAGTGTAGAAAACAGCTCTATAACCAAAGACATATACGCTATTGGATTAGATGGTAAAAATAAAAAAAGACTAAGTCAGAAAGAAGGGACAAACGATGCAGATTTCAGTGCAGATTTCAGTCAATATATTAACTATTTTTCGAGTGCAACAACCCCCTATGAATTTACATTACACAATGCGAGTAGTGGAGAGCTAATTAGAGAGCTTAAAAACAACCAAGGCTTGAAAGATAAACTTGCACAATATGATCTAAGACCAAAAGAATTTTCTACTATAGATATTAATGGAGAAACATTGAATATGTGGATGATCAAACCTAAGGACTTTGATCCGAATAAGAAATATCCGTTATTCATGTTTCAATATTCTGGGCCTGGCTCACAGATGGTACGAAACTCTTGGAACAATAGTAATGACTACTGGTATATGATGCTAGCACAGCAAGGGTATATAATTGCTTGTGTAGACGGTAGAGGCACAGGTTTTAAAGGAGCCAAGTTTAAAAAAATAACACAGAATGATTTGGGGAATCTCGAGGTACAAGATCAGATAGCTGCCGCCAAACAATTAGGAGGGTTAGCGTATATAGACGCATCTAGAATAGGCATCTGGGGGTGGAGTTATGGAGGTTTTATGTCTAGTAATTGTTTGTTTAAAGGCGGTGATGTTTTTAAGATGGGAATTGCTGTAGCTCCAGTAACGAGTTGGAGATTTTATGATACTATTTATACAGAACGATATCTAAAAACACCGCAAGAAAACGCAAAAGGATATGACGATAATTCTCCTATCAATTATGTAAATGGACTAAAAGGAAAATTCTTATTAGTTCATGGAACAGGAGACGACAATGTACACGTGCAAAATACAATGCGATTAGTAGAAGCATTAGTGCAAGCTAATAAGGATTTTGATTGGGCGCTATATCCAGATAAAAATCACGGAATATATGGCGGCAACACTAGATTGCACCTGTATACTAAGATGACTAATTTTATCAAAACGAACTTATAATTATTATTCACACACATACTTAAACTAAATTACACAATGGCAAATACAGTAAAAGCAGCACATCAAAAAGAACTTTTTGGGCATCCAGTAGGTCTTTATGTATTATTTTTTACAGAAATGTGGGAGCGATTTTCGTATTACGGGATGCGGGCAATTTTTGTGTTATACCTTACCGCTAAAACAATTGATGAGAATGCAGGTTTAGGATGGTCATCAGGAGAAGCATTGGCTTTATATGGCTGGTATACAATGGCCGTTTATGTTGCTTCGATTCCTGGAGGATGGATAGCTGACAAACTTTTGGGACAAAAAAAGTCTGTTTTGATAGGAGGTGTTTTGTTAGTTGCAGGACATAGTATTTTAGCAATTGAACAGATGTGGGCCTGGTATTCCGGTTTGATTTTAATAATAGCAGGAGTAGGAATGTTGAAACCTAATATCTCTACAATGGTAGGAGGATTATATAAACAAGGTGATATAAGAAGAGATAAAGGATTTACGATTTTTTATATTGGAATTAACCTAGGTGCGTTTTTATCAAGTCTTATTGTTGGCTATGTAGGAGAAGTGCATGGATGGCACTATGGTTTCGGTCTTGCTGGGATAGGAATGACCCTGGGATTAATACAATATCTTTTAGGACAAAAATACCTTAAAGATGTAGGAAATTTTCTTGGTACTTCAGAAAAAGAAGAAGATAAAGAAATGATGAATAAACCATTAACTAAAATAGAAAAAGATAGAATTGTAGTTTTGTTGATATCGTTTTTACTAGTTATTGTCTTCTGGGGAGCATTTGAACAAGCAGGAGGGTTAATGAATATTTATGCAAAAGAGAAAACTAACCGAATGTTAATGGGCTGGGAAGTTCCAGCTTCATGGTTTCAATCACTAAATGCAATGTTTATTATTTTTTTAGGAACTTCTGTAGCTTGGTATTGGGCGAATAGAAAATTGAAAGGAAAAATTTCGACTTCTTTGCTTAAGATGATTTTAGGACTTATTATTATGGGGACAGGTTTTTTTTTCATGACAGCTGCTTCTATGGAATTTAATTCTAATGGCTCTTCAGCGATGTATTGGCTAGTATTAGCATATTTATTTCACACGATTGGAGAATTATGTATTTCTCCAGTAGCATTATCATTCATTACTAAGTTAGCACCTGTTAAGTATGGAGCTCTGATGATGGGTATTTATTTTGCTATGACTGGATTTGGAAATAAATTGGCAGGATTATTAGGTGAATGGGCAGAGAGCTTAGGAGAATTTAAAATTTTTACAGGAATAGCAATTTTTTGTGTTGTTTTTGGTTTGTTAGTTTTGATTTTTAGAAAGAAATTGGAATTATTAACACACGGAGTCGAGGATGAAGAAAGAATAATCAATGAAGAAGCAGAAGGCTTCGAGCTAGCAGATAATTAAGATTACTACTTTATGAACTCACCCATAAACGATTCAAAGGAATTCACCCTTTTTGGGCATAAACCTGCCTTGTATGTATTGTTTTTTACAGAAATGTGGGAACGTTTTTCGTATTATGGGATGCGAGCAATTTTTGTATTGTTTTTAACAGCTTCTTTTGCAGAAGGCGGATGGGAATGGTCAAATGAGAAAGCCCTAGCATTATTAGGAACATATACCTCTTTAGTATATGTTACTCCTGTGATAGGCGGATGGATTGCAGATAAATTTACAGGATATCAAAAAGCAGTAGCTCTGGGAGCTCTTATAATGGCTGCTGGTCATGCAGCTATGGCTTTAGACACAGAAACCACATTGTATATAGGTGTAGGTCTTTTGATCATTGGTAATGGGTTGTTTAAACCCAATATCACTTCGATAGTAAGTGGTCTATATGATCAATTTCCAGAAAGAAAAGATGGAGCTTTTACTATTTTTTATATGGGTGTTAATTCTGGCGGATTTATTGGCGTTTTGTTATGTGGTTTTCTAGGCGAATACTTAAGCTGGTCTTGGGGATTTGGTCTGGCGGGTATTTTTATGACATTTGGGATGTTGCAGTTTTGGTTTGGTAGAGCAATTTTTGGAGAGGTTGATAAAACACCTTCTAAAAAAGTGGATCTATCCGATGCAATTGAACATATACCAGAAAATGATGAAAGCAAAGTCCCGGATAATGTTCAGAGAGATCGATATATTGTTGTCGGTATTCTAGCATTTTTGGTAGTCTTCTTTTGGGCAGCATTCGAGCAGGCTAGTGGATCAATGACTATTTTTGCAAATAAATACACGCAACGAATATTAACGGGTAGTTATGCATCTATATTTAAGGTGGTAGATACTCTAATCACTATTATCCCGTTGGGTATTATCACGTGGGTTTTGATAAAATTAGTTAGACAAACTTTTCAGAAGATTTCAGTATCCAATAGTATTTTGGGAATTAGTTTTTTTAGTGTTTGGGGGATTGCTTTATGGAAACTTTCTGTCATCTTACCGCAAGAAACCACAGAGATTCCGGCATCTTGGTTTTTGATATTAAATTCATTATTCATCATCACATTAGCTCCATTGTTTTCTAAAATATGGGAAAGTAAATACAATCCGCCAGCGACTATAAAATTTGCATTAGGGATGATATTATTAGGATTAGGATTCGGGATGCTAGCTTGGGGAGCTATAACAATTCCTCAAGGAGCTAAAACTGCTTCAGTAAGTATGATTTGGTTAGTGGTAGCGTATCTATTGCATACTATGGGAGAATTATGTTTGTCACCAGTGGGATTATCATATGTATCCAAATTAGTCCCTGCAAAAAAAATAGGAATCATGTTTGGATTATGGTACCTAGCAATTGCTATTGGAAACAAACTTGCAGGGTATGTAGGAAGCTATATAGATGTCATCGTAAACAAATATTCGATGTCTGCATTCTTTTTAATTTTTACAATTATACCTATTTTAGTAGGATTATTATTAATTTTAGTAACTTCTACAATGAAAAAAATGATGCACGGTATACATTGAGGAACAAATACGTATACTTGTTATCCTAATAAGAACGTTATTATAATTAAGGAACAGTTTTTGTTTCGACTAATAAGGAATATAAATATTATACAGATGAAAAACCTACTAGTATTAATTGGATTTCTTGTAATGTTACCCATTCAGGCGCAGGAGATCAATTGGATGTCAATGAATGAAGCTCTAGAAGCTCAGCAAAAGACTCCCAAGAAAATATTTATGGATGTATATACTGATTGGTGTGGCCCTTGTAAATTATTAGACAAAAAAACGTTTCATAATATAGATGTGGTTACTTATGTAAACAAAAATTATTATGCTGTAAAATTTAATGCCGAAGGAACAGAAGAGATTTATTATAACGACTTTACATATACCAATCCAAACTACAATCCAAAAAGAAAAGGACGAAATAGTCAACATTTTTTTGCAAATGCATTAAAGATAAGAGGTTACCCTAGTATTGTCTTTTTTGATGAAAAAGGAGGGGTTATCGCTCCTGTAGTTGGATATAAAACTCCACAACAATTAGAGGTATATCTTAAAATGATTCAGAATGATGATTATAAGAATCTTACAACTTCTGATGCTTGGAAAAAATATGAAAAATCTTTCGTAAGTACATTCAGTAATTAAAAACCTACTTTTCTATTACTATAGTATATTTTTAATTGATTACAGGTAGGTAATAAAAAGATTTTAGAGTATTGTCGATACTCTCTATATTGTCTTTAACTATGCATTTATACTTCTTTTTACAGTAAATCCATAATGCCATGACTGGTTTTTAATCGTATTGTTTTTTTGTGAAAAAATTACAAAAATAAACTAGGAATAATTCCAATATTTAATATCTTTATAATGGAATTATTCCTTTTTTAGAATAAGTTAAACTTCATTAAAAGAATCTTAAAAAAGCAATTTTATAGATATTTTGGTATTATATAAGTATGTCGATTGAAGTATCTAGAGTTTGATGAGAAATCAATATGTAATAGAATGGTATGATGTTATGAGTGGTATCAATTATGAAATACAAAATCGTAGATTAAAATCGTATAAGCATACATTCGATTATAAATTTTGTAAGCAAAAATATGACGAATATGCTTTGATGCCATTAGATGAGTTTAAAGACTGTCTTAAGGATCGTAAGAAATTAGGAGAGATTGGTCATTTATGTTGCTTTATCCTTTGGATAAAAAATATGGAAAGACACGAGTACCGAGATAGCCTAGGCGATTATGGACTGATTCATTTATTATTTCATTGTACAGAGAACAAAAAGGACGTAGAATTACATGCTGAGTATATCCATACGCTTTTTAAAGAAGATATAAAACTGGCTTAAATTGTAAGATATTTTTGATTGATAATTATTAAATATAGCTATTTATCGTATTTTATTGCTTTTTAACGATTATTTTGAGATATAATTGTTACATTTGCTAAGATTAAAAACTAATAAACCATTAAAATAAAAATGATAAGAAGTGTATACCCCCAAAATATACTTTCTTAGAGCTTATTCTACTTATGAAAAAACGTTTACTAATTGCTGCCCCATCATTACTAGTATTAATTGCATTATTATTTCCTCTTACGAGCGCAAATCAGATAGATCCCCCTACAAAACCAAAAGCGATTGCCTCGGTCATAAAACCTAGACCCCTGAAAACGGATGCTAAAACAAATGCATACAGAGAGCAATTAGCAATAGCCATTCAAGCATATTTTACCAAGGCAATAGCCCAAAAGAAAATTGTAGGAGCTGCTGTGGGTATTGTAAAATGTGATTCCATGATATATCTTGGAGGATTTGGAAAAAGAAACAGCAAACAAGATGCTACTATCAATGCAGAAACTGTTTTTAGAATCGGCTCTGTTTCTAAAGGCTTTGCAGGCATATTAGCAGGGATACAGGTAGAAAAAGGATTGTTAGATTGGAATGATAAAGTAATTGATTATGTACCTTCTTTTCAATTAGCAAGTAGGCAGATTACTACACAAGTTACTTTGCATCATATCCTATCACAGACCTCAGGTTTGCCCCATCATAGTTTTACGAATCAGATTGAAGAAGGACTGGATTTAGAAACAATAGCAGGTAATTTTAAGAATATTAAGGATATTACTTACCCAGGAACCACCTATAATTATCAAAATGCAATATATGCACTTGGAGGAACAATGATTGAAAAAGTATCAGGGAATACGTATAGTGAAGAAATACAACAAAAAATATTTGCTCCATTACAGATGAATACTGCCTCTACGGACTATGAATCTTTTGTTAATCAAGAAAATATAGCATATCCGCATCGAAAACGCTACGGCCGATTTAGACCAAAAAAAATTAATAAAAAGTATTATAATGCAATTGCTGCAGGTGGTGTTAATGCAAGTATTACTGATATGGCTAAGTATATGCGATTTTTATTGGGATATAACCCAGAAGTTCTCTCGACAACTGTTATGGAACAAGTATTTAATCCTGTTATAAAGATAGATGGACATCATAAATATTATCAGAAATGGGCGGGTCATCAGACATCTCATTATGGACTAGGCTGGAGAATACATACTTTTAAAGATGAATATGCAGGAGCGCAAAATACAATCATCCATCACGGCGGTTATGTCAATAATTACCGAAGCGAAATTGCCATTTACCCATCAGAAGATATAGGAATTACTGTACTATTTAACAGTCCAACAAAATTAGCCAGAACAGTAATACCAGATATCCATACAATTGTTAAACATATTATGGAGTTACCAGAAGAAGAAATATTACTAGTATCGTCGGATTTATAGAATACATTACCCTTAATAACAAACCCCAAACAATTACCTAAGTAAAAAAGCACCCTTTTTATCAGTACGATGAAAAGGGATGTTTCTTTGTATACAAGTATGTTCCCATTGATCTAAGAAACTACTATAGTTACTTGCATCAGCCACAATTTGTTTGGGCTGTAATAGATCAATTAGTCTATCGAGATGTATTTTTGGACTACCAGATAATAGGATGACATCTGGCTGTAGCCCTTTGATAGCATATACCCCGATATGATCAATAATTACTATCGATTTCTCTCTGTATTTGTATGCATTTTTTAGTTTTTGTATGCTATCTAATCTAGCATGATGATGCGTAAGATAATTATCTAACACATATTTTTTGGTTTGAGTAGATACAGTATCATTACTATAAATTTTTAATTTTTCGTTTTGTAATACCCCAATAGTTGTATTTTGCACTGTATGAAAAATGACTAATTCTTGTTGATCCTGCCTAAGTTTTTTTTCATAGATCAATACCCCTATGCATAGTATACAACTAATTCCGAACCCATACAGTTTATGCAGTGTATGTTTTTTTAGGAACAATACCAATACTACAAGTAGTAGGTATGTAATGATAAGCATTCTCCACGAAAAAGGAATGTGAGTAAGTATAAAATCCTCTTGCTGAGATACCCAGTATACAATGTAATTCATACTATCTATACAACTACCATAAATAGATACAATCCAATTAGTAAGTATCCCCGATTCGGCTAAAATAATGATAGCAATCCCAAAGCCTAATATAATTCCCAGAAAAGGAATAATCATAAGATTGGCTATAAAGAACAATAATGGGAATTGATGAAAATAAACTAAACTAAGCGGCAGTATACCGAGTTGTGCAGTAATTGTGACTGTAATCGTGTTCCAAAGTATATTGTCTACTAAGAACCTAGGCCTATAGATTTTTGCTAATGAAGGTTGCATCCAAACAATTGAAAATACTGCTGCATAACTCAATTGAAACCCTACAGAAAATAATAACAATGGGTTGAAACATACTAAGATAAATAATGAGATAAATAAAGCATTATAGATACTAGTTTTAGAACGTATATGCATACCTATAGCAAGAAATGAAAACATAGTAACAGCTCTTAATACAGAAGGAGATAAACCAGCAATTATAGCAAAACACCATAATGATAGAATGACGAGTACAAGCTTGATAATTCTACCTTTTTTGACATATAGTAAGGGTTTTAAGATGCTGTTTATAAGAATTAAAAGTATACCTACATGCAGACCAGAAACTGCTAATATATGTATAGCTCCAGCATTTTGATACTTAGAAAGTAATTCTTGATCAATATCTTGGCGTTGCCCTAATAATAGAGCATTAATGATGGTTAATTGCTGTTTACTGAATGGATAGCTCATAAGTTTTTGATTGATATGTAATCTAATTTTATGCGCCATCCGATATATAGAATATACAGGTTTAGATATAGAAATCAGTTGATTAAAGCTAGTAGTAGTTTTATGAAATATATAGTGTTTCTCTAGATAAGTAGCATAGTCAAACTGATGGGGGTTTAGTGGTTTTTGTATTGATGTTAGCGAAGAGAAGGTTATAAAAGTATCTCCTGTTGTCAATATCGATTGCATACTTTTTTTAGGGAGTTGTAATAACACATCTCCTTCACATATTTTTGTACCTATTGCTAGTATCGATATTATATATTTTTCATAATAGGGAGTAGGTTTTAATCGCTCTTTTATAGAAAAACGAATAGTTTTGGCATTTTCTAGGGGATTTTCAGAGAGTAAGTTGGTATAGTGGTTAGAGTTATTTGTCGGATGATGTGCTTTTATAAGCATAATCCCAAAATTTATAAAAACTAGTATCGTAATAAAAGTAAAAACATAGGACTTTCTGAATATCTTTTTTACATATATCCAAGAAAATAACAAACTAGTTAGGGATACTAATTGTATCAATAAAATTTTGTAAAATGTTATAGGAGTGTAATACCCTACTATGATTCCTATTACCAGAGAGGAGGTAATAATTAGAAAGGGTATATTAATGAGCTTATTCACAGCTATTACTCGATTAAAAAAAATCAATTAAATTCTTTGCATACGCTTTTTATAAAAAAAAGAAATCGAAAAGAATAGATCACTAAATAAGGTATTTCTATAAAATTCTACGTATACTAACAAAACATTTACTCCAATATCGTTCTTTTAAACTAGAAATAGTCACTCCTCTAGATGAAGAAGCGTGTATAAATCGTATGTCATTACCAATTGAAGTAACTAATCCTACGTGATTAATAACATTTTTATTTTTATTAGTTTTAAAAAAAAGAAGATCACCAATAGCAACATTTTTTAGAGACACTTTGGTTCCCTGAGTAGACATACTTCTCGAGGTTCTGGGCAGTATGATGTCTTCTTTTTTGAAAGAAGTATATACCAAACCAGAACAATCCATTCCCTTTTTAGTGGTCCCGCCATATTTATAACGAGTCCCGTCAAAGGTTTTTGCGTATTGAATAATACTTTTTATCTTTTTATTGGAGGAGGTATTTGTAGCACGGGTTTTTGTAGTTTTTGTTTTTATGACAGTACGGGAGCTACGTTTTTTAGAACTACCACAAGACGATACTAATAAACTAATAAGAACTATGTATATAATTTTTTGCATTCGAATATGTATTATGTAACAGCGGTAACAATAAGATGGGCAGTTTTGTCGCTAGCACCTTTACCTCCTAACTTTTGCTCCAGATCATAATATTCTAAGAACATAACTGCACGTTTATAATCATCTATAATAATAGTTAACTCATCTTTTACCTTTTCTGTAGTAAAATCATTTTGGATCAATTCCGTAACCACTGGCTTATCCATAATTAAGTTCACTAAAGAAATATAGTCTAAATTGATAATTCTTTTAGCAATTTGATATGAAATGGCATTTCCCTTATAGCATACTACTTGCGGTATTTTAAATAAAGCAGCCTCTAGAGTAGCAGTCCCAGATGTTACTAGAGCGGCATTACTTAGGCTTAGTAGGTCATACGTCTGATTGATAACCAATTTTATAGCATCTTTTTTTATAAAAGAGTCATAAACAGATATTTCCTGACTTGGAGCTCCAGCAATAACAAATTGATACTTCGGGAAATCATCAACAACACTAAGCATAATTGCCAGCATTTTTTTGATTTCTTGTTTTCTGCTTCCGGGAAGTACAGCTATAATAGGGCGCTCATCTAATTGATGTTGTTTCCTAAAATCTTCTGGCATTATTTGTTTATGATTAGCAACAGCATCAATAAGCGGATGTCCTACAAAATGTACATCGTAATCATATTTTTTATAAAAACTTTTTACAAAAGGTAAGATCACATACATATGATCAACATACGATTTGATAGTTTTTACTCTTCCTGCCCTAGAAGCCCAGACTTGAGGGCTAATATAATAATGTGTTTTAAATCCCTTAGGCTTAGCCCACTTTGCTATACGGAGATTAAAGCCTGAATTGTCAATGAAAATAACAGCATCAGGTTGATACCGTAAAATATCTTTCTTACATTGTTTTATAAAACCTAAAATTTTAAATAAATTAAAAAACACCTCAGAGAATCCCATAAAAGCTCGCTCTTTGTAATGTAGTACCAAGGTACCACCAACCGCTTTCATAAGATCACCGCCCCAAAACCTAAGTTCTGCAGTAGGATCTTTTTCTAGAATAGATTTCATAAGATTAGCCCCATGTAAATCCCCAGAGGCTTCTCCGGCAATAAGGTAGTATTTCATTTTATAAATACGTTCATCGTTATCCAAATTTACTTATCGCAATACATACTGCTGCTATCAATGTAGCAAGAAGTACACCACGAGCTCTATATGGTTTATTTTGTTTTAAAAATAAAAAGAAAATAACTAAATTTAAAATAGCTCCAAGAGCAATTAAACTTCCTAAAAAATTATTTTCCTGAGCAGCTTTTACGGTTTCAATAATTGATAGATCAGAAAATAATAAAATGTACAATACCACACCAATAGCATTAGCAAGGATACCTATAAAAAAACCTATACTAATTTCTTTTTTAATCATCAAACGCCCAATTATTTAGTTCTTGTATGTAATGATGTGCAGTAAGGTCAAATTGTGTGGGGACAATAGAAATATATCCATTATGCAATGCCCATTCATCTGTATCTTCACCTTTATCCTCGTTAATAAATTTACCAGAAAGCCAATAATAATCCCTACCCATTGGATTGGTACGTTTATCAAAATCTTCTACCCAATGTGCATTGGCTTGTCTACATATCTTAATTCCTTTGATTTCATCTTCTTTTATATTAGGAATATTTATATTGAGAACCACTCCTTTCTGAAGCCCATTTTTAAGTACATTTAGAATTATTGATTTGATAAATTTTATCGAAGGGTTAAAATTGGCATCTATACTATAATCACATAATGAAAAACCAATAGCAGGAATACCTTCAATACCAGCTTCTACAGCAGCGCTCATAGTGCCAGAATAAATTACGTTAATTGCTGAGTTAGACCCGTGATTAATTCCGCTTATGCATAAGTCAGGTTTACGGTCAAGAATCTGCCTTGTTGCCATTTTCACACAATCTACAGGAGTACCAGAACAACTATATTCTTTTTGTGGTGCATCTTTATCGATAGTCACCGGATCACAGAACAATGTATTATTTACTGTAATAGCATGCCCCATTCCGCTTTGTGGGCGATCTGGAGCCACCACAAAAACATCACCTATTTCATTTACAATACTAATTAGAGTTCTAATACCAGGCGCAGTAATTCCATCATCATTAGTAACTAAAATAAGTGGTTTTTTTTGTAACATATGCAGTTTTTTCGCGTTTGTAAAAATACATTTTTTTTGTTCTAAAAATATTATTTGTCAGGATGAGGATATAATATTAGTTCTTTTAAGAAAATTTTAGTATTATTACTCTTTATTGGCACGATTTTTTATATATTTTGCTAGAACCCCTAATTTACGATGAGCGCATGAAATAAGCCTAAATTATTTTAATGAATATTTCCCTAAAATATTTTTTGCAAATTCCATCTGACCATTGAAAACAAAAAAATAGAATATGAAAAAGAGTTTTTTGGTATTGATGCTTACCATAATTGTTTCTGCTGCTTCATGTAGCTTCACCACTAAAATGGACGGTGATCCAGATAAAGATCGAATTCTTATTGATCTAATAACATATGTTCTTAGTAAAGGACATTATGATGCTAAGGATATAAATGATGATTTCTCTAAGGAAGTCTTTACAGATTACATAGATGCCTTAGATCCTTTAAAAAGATATTTTTATCAGAGTGATATTGAAGAATTTAAAAAATTTGAAACACTTATCGATGATCAAATAAGAGATAAAGAAATCTTGTTTTTCAATCTTACCTATGATAGGCTACAAGAGAGGATGAGACAAGCTAGAGCATTGTACAAGGAAATATTGGATAAACCATTCAACTTCGAAAAAGAAGAAGTCATCAATACTAATTACGAAAAATTGCCTTATGCTAGTGATAAAGCTGAAATGAAGAATCGTTGGAGGTTACAGCTTAAATTTAATGCGCTATCCAGTTATTATGATAAGATTGATGAACAAGTAGATTCTATTACTAAAAATAAAGACTACAAAAGAAAAACTGGGGTTGTTCTTGAAAAAGAATCCAGAGACATAACGAAAACCTCATTGAAAGAATATTTCGAATTTGCAGATGATCTCGAAAGAAAAGATTGGTTTTCTATATATATCAATTCTATTGTAGAGGAATTTGATCCTCATACATTTTATTTTGCTCCTCAAGACAAAGATCGTTTTGATATTGCTATGTCTGGTAAATTAGAAGGAATTGGAGCAAGGTTACAAAAGAAGAATGATAATGTAAAAATTATAGAAATAATCTCTGGTGGTCCAGCCTGGAGAGGGAATAAAGTAGAGGTAGGTGATTTGATCATGAAAGTGAAGCAAGAGGATGAACAAGAACCTGTAAGTATAGTAGGGATGCGACTTGATGATGCAGTGAGTCTGATCAAAGGCCCCAAAGGAACTAAGGTTACTCTCACCATCAAAAAAGTAGACGGAACTATCGATAATATCGATATCATAAGAGATGTTGTAGAACTAGAAGAAACATATGCAAAATCTTCTACAGTAAAGAAAAACGATAAAACATTCGGAGTAATTAATCTTCCTAAGTTTTATTTTAATATGCAGGACTACAATCAGCGCAATGCAGCCAAAGATGTAAAACAAGAAATCATACGTCTTAAGGAAGAAAATATGGAAGGTCTGGTGATAGACCTTAGAGATAATGGAGGTGGTTCTTTACAGACTGTTGTGGATATTGCAGGATTGTTTATAGACAAAGGCCCTATTGTACAAGTAAAAACAAAAGGTGAATCTCCAGAGGTACTTAGTGATAAAGATAGAAATGTACTTTGGGATGGACCTCTAGTAATACTGGTTAATGAACTTTCTGCTTCTGCTTCAGAAATACTAGCAGCGGCAATGCAAGATTACAAAAGAGCTATAATTATAGGAAGCAAGCAAACATATGGTAAAGGAACTGTGCAAAATGTAATGGATCTTAACCGATGGATGCGTAGTAACGATTTTGGAGACTTAGGAGCGTTAAAATTAACTACTCAAAAATTTTATCGTGTTAATGGTGGTTCTACACAATTAGAAGGAGTAAAAAGTGATGTTGTTGTTCCAGATCGTTATAGCTATATTGATATAGGAGAAAAAGATCAAGAGAATCCGCTCCCTTGGGATAAAATCCCTGCTGCTGATTATGAGTTATGGGATGGGTATATAGATTTTGAACAAACCATAACTAATAGCAAGGCTCGTATGGCTGCAAATGAACAATTAAAGCTTATCGAAGAAAATGCTAAATGGGTTCGAGAAAAAAGAGATGTAAAAAAATATTCATTAAATTATAGTGAGTATAAGGCTAATATTATGCTTAATGAAAAACAAGCAGAACGTTTTGATAAGTTAAATAAGTATGTCACGAACTTAAGTTTTGAATCATTACCATACGAAAAGAATTTAATGAAAAAAGATAGCATCCTTGAAGAAAAAAGAAAAAGGTGGCATAAAAGTTTAAGTAAAGATGTATACATAGAAGAAGCATTAAGTGTCTTAGAAGATATGAAGATTAATAACATACGTAAAGCTAAGAATCCACTTACTATAAAGAATTAATATGCTTTAATGCAACAAACGAGATCAAATTCATTAAGTGCATTAGCGCTCCAAAGATTTAGGAAAAATTTTTGGGGCGTTTTGAGTTTTTGGTTTATAATTTCATGTGGTGTTATAGCCGTTTTCGCATATATATTTGCTCCAGATGACTCTAGAAATGCGAATCAAATGCACTTGTCTATCCATTCTAAAAAACCTGGATTTTCTGTAAAGATGTTGACCATACCTTCTAAAATAGTAACGGATCAACTTTATCTAGACAAACTATTTTTTGGAAAGAAAAGTATGGATACAGAAATTCCCATAGAGAAGTATAAGTTTATGGATTCTGTTCTTAGTGTTACACCCTATACAGAAGGTGAACTAATAGGTGTTTCTAAAAACATAGCGCTAAGTAATTTTCCTGATAACAGTACCAAAGAGCAGATTGAAACACAATATATCAAACAACGTAAATTCATATTGGGAACAGATAAATACGGGAGAGATATGCTAAGTAGAATGCTGGTAGGCATACGTATTTCTTTTTCAATTGGATTTGTGGCAGTTTTAATTTCTTTGCTTTTGGGGATTACATTAGGTGCTATGGCAGGATACTTTGGGGGTAAAGTAGATATCATTATTATGTGGTTGATTAATGTTACTTGGTCTATCCCTACATTACTGCTAGTAATTGCTATTACATTGGCTTTAGGCAAAGGGTTTTGGCAAGTTTTTATTGCAGTTGGTTTAACTATGTGGGTAGAGGTTGCTAGAGTAGTTAGAGGACAGGTAATAAGCGTAAAACAAATGCAGTATATTACTGCAGCAAAAACTTTAGGATACACCCATTTTAGGATTGTTACGAAGCATATTTTACCTAATAGTTTAGCTCCAGTAATTGTAATAGCCGCAGCTAATTTTGCAGGAGCAATTTTAATAGAGAGTGGACTTAGCTTTTTGGGGATAGGTGCACAACCACCGATGGCTAGTTGGGGAGCGATGATCAAAGATCATTATTCATATATCATTCTTGGTAAAGCTTATTTAGCAATTATACCTGGACTAGGTATTATGAGTATGGTCATGGCATTTATGTTAATAGGTAATGCCCTTAGAGATGCATTTGATGTAAAACAATAACATATTTAAGATGCTAATTTTATCCAGTTTTTTTAATTATTCACTATAAATATCATACCATTTCTGTTTTAAAATCATAAATAAAAAAGCAAAGCATCGTTTATACTTGCTAATGAAAATTTTATAGTAGAAATGGTATAATATTTTATTGATAAAAGAGACTAGAGAGGATTGCAAAAACCACTAGAACATAGACCTGGACAATTTGGATGATTGTTATAAAAGCAACGAGTTCCATTAGGTTGATTTATACAATTTGAAGAAGTCGGTTTAGATCTTCTACCACCATTTACATTTTTTTGATCTTGTTTTTCGAGTAATTTTACTCCATTTAAATTTAATACGTGTTGTAACATATCATCGGGTTTTAAAAATTAAAAAATATTTATATAAAATGCGGGGTAAATTGTACTATTTGTCAAAATTTAAGTTAAACATCTACAGATTTTTGTTCTTCTGATACTATGGATAATCTATCTTGATTTTCAATCATCATACTTGTAAAATGAAAAAATTCATCATAACTATATTTTTTTGGATATAAAGTGTCATTTAGAATAGAAGCAGGGGTGTAGTATAAATTATTTTTCTCTGCCCACTCATATTGTTTGTTCAACACTTCTTTGTGTATTATACTTCTTGTAGGTTCACCATATTTTTTTATCCATACACTAAATGTTCTATCAGAGAACCATTCACTATATGCGGTTATAAAACCATCAGCACCTTCAGTATGATAGATATCTAGTAATCGTAGACTAATCTGAGTTGCTTGATTTTCCATGTCATCCAATGAAACTTTGAGGCGGATGATTATTTGTAGTTGATCTTTCATCGTCTTCAACACTCTAGTATACGCTTCGAAGGCACCCTTGCAATAACCGCACATGGGATTGGTAAGGCTAATAATTTTAAACGGCGCATCTGAATTACCTATAACTATTTCATTAGCTATTGTATGGGTATTTTCTATTTTTTCGGATAAACTCAATAAGTGATTAAATATTTGTCCATCTCTTTTAAACTGATTTAGTTTTATATTTTGAACTTTATATTCTTTACTTGCTACCATATATTGCTTGAAATAGATATATCCAAGTGTGAATAATGTAGTAAGTAATATAAAGCCAGATAAGAAAGAAAAACTAAAATCAAAAGGAAGACTCAGTAAAGAAATAACAGTAAGACCTATAGAAATACAACTGATCGTAATGCAGATAGCACACCATTTCTTTACCACAAAAGCCTGCGAGTATAATGAATATAGTATAAATGGTATTCCTACAAGTGTAGGGAGTAATAAAGTGCTGTTATACCCATAAATAAACTGATATAAGGTTACAATACTAAAGAATACCACTCCAGCATCTGCTAATGAAAAGTTATCTAATAACTTGCCAGATTTATTATTAATTACTTCACTACAATTAGAACTGCCAATAGATGTGCAGAATTGATGCATAGTTTGCGATTGTATTCCTAAACTTTCTCTAACAGCTAATACACTAAAAACGATTCCAGTGATTGACAGAAGTAAAAACGATATCTGACTCACAGTGATTACTCTAGTAAATAGTATGGCTAAAATACTTAGGGCTAATACTCCAATCAATACATTTTGCAATACTAATTGTTTAGAGAATAAATTAGCTGTAGAACTATGCTCAACGGCAATAACTTTTGGGATCCAAACTTTTTTAAATTCTTCTAGTGAATAATTTTTCTTATCTAAGCTAGTATGTTTAAGTACAATTTGATTATTCTTTTTTAACACAGAAACTATCTCATTAGCTGTATCTATTTTTATTAACGATATAAAGTTTTCGGGTAATTGATCTAATGCTTCTATAGGAACCTCTACTGCAATATTATCAATGTTAAAATAATCTAAGGTATCTGTTACTGATTGAAAACTTGGGTAATTAGGATGAATTTGTAATTGTAGTTCAAGGTCTTTTTTATCAAAATTCCTGATACGGTTTTTGATTAAAACAGAAGTAACAATATTCTCTATAGTGTTTTTCATGAATGAAATAAGATGAATGTGTTATAGAATAAATTTATTGATGAATCATATAAGAATTGAAAAATAAATATTTTATTACACAAACACAATGAGATTAACACTTACATGGCATATGAATATTCTAATAAATCTATTCAATCAATGAATAATTATGTTGTTGATCACTATTTTTAATATTTTTACATACTTGATTGCATCATAATATTGATATATTTTTAGAAAGAAAAATCAAGACCAACTCTTTCTATAACAAGATCAACTATTGATTGCTAAACCAAAATTTGTGAAAAGAAAATACATATATCCCTTATTAATTATTATCGTTACTATTGGGTTTTATTATTTTGAAGAAGCTATTGATGCTAATAGATATAATACTACTTCAACTGATAAAGATCAAGATGCTGAATTGAGTTTTTTTTATCTGCCCACATCAACTACAGGAGCTATTGTAACGCACGCTAATTATTCATTATCATATTCCGAGAAACATGAACAACCAGAATGGGTTGCGTATGAGTTAAAGAAGACTCATCTCTCTCAGAATGATTTTAAAAGACCTTTTTTTGAAGTAGATAAGAAAGTAAGAACATCTTCTGCTGATTGGCGTAATTATAAAAAATCAGGATACGACAAAGGACATTTATGCCCTGCTGGAGATAGAAGATATAGTTATCAGGCTTTTGAAGAAACATTTTTGACTTCTAATATATCACCGCAAAACCATGAATTTAATGCAGGAATCTGGAATCGATTAGAACAAAAAACAAGGTATTGGGCAAAAAAGTATAATGATGTTTATGTAGTAACAGGAGGAGTGCTTACTAATGACCTTAAAACAATTGGATACGAAGCAGTATCCGTACCTAAACAGTTTTATAAAGTAATTCTGGATAACAGTTCTCAAAACCCAAAGATGATCGCCTTTTTGATACCTAATAAAAACACAAAAAAATCATTAAAAGATTTTGTAGTTAGTGCAGATGAAATAGAAAAATTAACAGGAATTGATTTTTTTTCAAAATTAGATGATGCTATAGAAAACCGATTAGAATCATCTTCGAATACAAATAATTGGAAATTCTAATAAAGAGAGGTATGTATGTGTTGGTAATACTGTTTAGTGTTGCATGAATGATTTAGTCATTTACCACTCATTTACTCTATTGGCATCTAGTTTTATAAAAATAAACAATAAGAGTGTGAATCCCCATAATCCAGATCCACCATAACTAAAAAAAGGTAATGGGATACCGATTGTAGGCAATAAGCCAGTAACCATCCCAACATTGACTACAAAATGTGTAAATAAAATACCAACTACACTGTACCCATAGACCCTACTAAATTGATTTTTTTGCCGTTCTGCCAGATATAATAACCGGATGAGCAATCCCATAAATAAAATAATGATCAACGAGGCTCCCAGAAAACCCCACTCTTCTCCCACAGTACTAAAAATATAATCTGTATGTTGTTCTGGAACAAAACCTCCTTTGGTCTGTGTGCCTTCTTTCCATCCTTTTCCAGACCAGCTTCCACTACCAATGGCAATCTCACTCTGATTGGTATTGTATCCTATACCTTTGGTATCTACTTCTTTTCCAAGTACGATATTAAAACGATCTCGATGTCTTTGTTCAAAAACATTGTTGAATATGTAATTTACAGAGAAACAAAAACCAGTGATTACTAGTATAGCTAACAAAAACATGGAATATCTGGGCTTTCGTCGTTCTAATGATCTACCCTGACTTAATAAGCCCGTAAATACGCCTAGAGCAGTAATAAATATGGCAAGTATAAGTACTTTGATACTAGTGTATAAACCGCCTAGTATTTCAATGACAGATGGGATACGAATCAGAAAGTAGATAAGTAACAAAAATACCATAACCAATCCGATGGAGAGGTATAATTTTGATTTTCTTTCTTTTTGAACAGAAGCTGATTTCATAATCAACAATCCAACCATAAATAATAAAGCTCCTATCAATACATAATAAGGACCGGTAAGTAAAGTAAGTATAAATAGAATAGCAGCAGAAACTCCAATAATTAGATAACTAGCCGCCAAACCTTCTCGATATAGAGGAAAGAAAAAAGCAGCATATACCAATGCACTACCAGGGTCTGGTTGCGGAACAATAACTAATGCTGGTAGCGCTATAATAAGAAATGCTCTTAATTGATGATTGATTAATTTTATATTCGTTTGCATATCACTCAAGAATTTAGCGAGCGCTAATGCGGTGGCTGCTTTTGCAAACTCTGAAGGTTGTAGCCCTATTGGTCCAAAAGCATACCAAGAAGTGGCTCCATTTACATTTTTTCCGAAGACAAATAATCCTATTAGCGATAGTACTGAAATGACAAAGATAAGTCCTGCAAAACGCTCATAAAACTTAGCCTCAATCGCTTGGGTAATGATAATTAGAATAATGCTTAATAGAATCCAAGCCCCCTGTTTGATATATACTTTAGAGAAATCTGTAATAGAAAAAACTTCATCTCCATAAGATGCAGAGTAGATATTGCCCCAACCAAAGCCAACCAAGACTAAAAATAAAAATACAGTAATCCAGTCGATCGCTCCTACAGCGGATTTGGCCATTATTGATTGATTTTAAAAGGTTCTCCACTATAAGGCTTAGCATATTCTTCTTCTAGACTATGGGTTAAAACCCAGTCTTCTAGATCTGTTCTGCTAATGGTACCTCTGATGTGTTTTTCGATCATTAGACTTGCTATTTTCCCTGCATAACGAGAGCCCCAATATCCATTTTCTATAAAAACAGCCAAGGCAATTTTGGGGTTGTCTTTAGGGGCAAATGCTATAAAAACAGAATGGTCAGTTAATTGCATTCGTTTTCCATTAATCTTTGTGTAATTCTCTGCAGTTCCTGTTTTGCCACAAATATCAATACCTTCAACCTGTAATGATCTCGCCGTTCCTTGTACAAATACTTGATGTAACCCTTCTATTACAGGTTCAAAATGCTCCTTATCGATTGTTGTATATTTAGGCTTGGTATAGTTCTCTATATGTATAGCTTTTCCATCGATTGCTTTGATAATATGGGGAGTGTAATAATGTCCTCTATTAGCAATTGCAGCAGTCATATTAGCAAGTTGTATAGGTGTGGTTAATACTTCTCCCTGTCCTATCGCATTAGATATGGTTGCTGTAGCATACCATTTGTTTTTAGGGTAGTTATGTTGTCTGTTATAGAGTTTAGAATTGGGAACTAAGCCTTTACTTCCACTAGATAAATCATTCCCTAGATAGTTCCCTAGACCAAAACTTTCTAGATGTTTTTTCCAGTTATCGATTCCTTCTTGAGGAGTATCATATTTGTTAATAGTTTTTAGATAGACATTTGCAAAATATGCATTACAAGATTGTGCGATCCCAGGGATCATATTTAGAGGACTTCTATGAGCGTGGCATCCTAGTTTGGCTTTTCTTCCATATCGGAATCCATGGTTGCAAGAAAAACTCTCTTGGGTATCTACAGCTCCTTCTTGTAATCCAATTAAGGCTGTCAATGCTTTAAACGGAGATCCTGGGGGGTATTCTCCTTTTACACCTCTATCATAAAGAGGTTTTGCAATCGTATCATAGTATAATTTTGTAAAATTAGGAGAGCGTTTTCTTCCAACTAGGAGTTCGGGTTTATAGGTGGGTGCTGTAATTAGCGAAAGTATTTCCCCGCTAGAAGGTTCTATAGCAACAATACCTCCTCGCTTATTTTCCATAAGCTTTTGACCATATGCCTGTAATTCTTCGTCTATAGTTATGGTGAGATCTTTTCCGTTAACTGGTAAGGTGTCATAACGACCACTTTTATAAGGACCGATATCACGATTAAAACGATCTTTTTGGATACGTTTAATACCTTTAATCCCTCGTAATTCATTTTCATATTGTTTTTCTACTCCTTGCATTCCTATAAGATCTCCAGAGAGGTAATATGGATTTTTGTTGATCAGGGATTCATTCACTTCTCCAATATACCCTAATACATTGGATGCATTGGTGGTTTGATAATCTCTCAACGAACGTTTCTGGATATAAAATCCATCAAATTTTCGCATTTTTTCCTGGAGATATGCATACTCATCTTTAGTTAATTGCGGGATTACAACCGATGGCACTCTGGGAGAATATACTCTAGCCTTGCGTAATCGTTTTACAAGTTTTTCTTTTGTAATCTTAAGGATAGAGCAAAATTCTAATGTGTCAAAAGGTTTTAATTCTCTGGGAATAACCATAACATCATACGATGGTTGGTTGCTAACTAATAATTTACCGTTTCGATCATAAATTGCTCCTCGTTGTGGATAATCATATAATACTTTGATAGCATTATCCTCTGATAATGCTGCAAAAGAGGTGTTGTATATTTGTAAATAGAATAGTCGAGAAATGAATATAATCCCTGTACTGATAATGATAAGATAAAGTAACAGTTTTCTCATGAATCTTTTCTTCTAAATAATACTAATATAAGCATAATAACTACTATTGAAAACAAACTAGTGAATAACGTTTTTTTTCCTATTAATAGTATGTGTGATATATTAAATATCTCTAAAAAGAAAAGGACAAGGTGATGTGTAAAAACAAGTAATGTCACATAGGCTAGTCGCTCTCCAAATCGTACTTTACTTAATTTTACTGTTTGGAACTCATAGCTTAAACCAAAAGCAGACCTTAAAAATATAGGGCGCATATAAGCAATAATAACACATGCACACGCATGAATTCCGCCAGAATCACCAAACATATCTATAGTTAGTCCTAATATAAAACTTAAAAAAAGAAAAATACTTTTATGTATGGTTATGGGAGCTAATAAAATAAAAATAATATAAATATATGGATTTAGATACCCTAAAAAATTGATATGATTAAGAATAAAAACTTGAATAAATACAAGAATGATAAATCTACCTATATTTAGCAAAATGGTATTATTCATTACTATCAGGGATTAGTATTTGTTTGATCTCTTGAGTATCTTTATTCTTTATCGCGTATACATAACCAATATCGGTCATGTCATTGAATAATTGAACATCTATGAGGTAATAATTCTGACTTTTATCCAATTCAAAATTAATAATAGTACCTATACCAATTCCTTTAGGAAATATAGTAGAACGGCCATTAGTGATAATGGTATCTCCTTTTTTTAGGTTTGCTTGCCTAGGAATAGTTTCTAGTTGAACTATATTAGGGTTTTTTCCATTCCAGATTAGAGAACCATATTGATTAGATTTTTTTAGTCCCGCATTGATTCTAGAATTACTATTTAATATAGATATTACTCTACTGTAATTATCAGAAGTGCCTTCTATAATTCCGATGACTCCTTTGTCTGTAATGACTCCCATATCAGTAATGACACCATTTTTATTTCCTTTATTAATTAAAATATGATTATCTATTTTGCTATAATCATTTCTATACACATCAGCTCTGATATATGTATAGGGTCTATCAAAAGATAAGGTGTCTATAAAAGTTGTCGTTGTGGTATCAATAGAAAGTGTACTTATTTGATTACGTAATCGTTCATTTTCTTCTAGGAGGCGTTTGTTTTTACTTTTTAACCCAAAATAATCACTTAGAGTGTGTCTCCATCCATAAATACCACCAGTGAGAAAGTTAGTAGAACTTATAAATTTACTTCTATGGTAATTATGGGATTGTACAGTTAATGCAAATGAAATACATAATAACAGCAAGAATAATAAGAAGTTTTTGTTTCTTATTAAAAAGTTGATAATCTGCTGCATTTTATACGGGACTAAATTCTATAAATAAACTAGATGCTTAATAAATATATATGTTTCGCTGCTTAGTAAAATTAAAAACACTTTATTTAAAAAATATCCAAAGCAGGATAACGTAAAAAAAATAGTTTAGGTATTTTATTACATACAATTGTTTAAGAATTATTTTATTAATACACTCTTGTATCGATTGATATTTTTTAATGTAATTCCTGTACCTCTTACTACTGCTCTAAGTGGATCTTCTGCGATATATACAGGGAGATCTGTTTTCTGAGACAATCGTTTATCTAGCCCTCTAAGCATAGAGCCTCCACCAGCAAGATAAATACCAGTATTGTATATATCTGCCGCCAATTCTGGAGGTGTCTGAGATAATGTTTCCATCACTGCATCTTCGATCCTGAGGATTGATTTATCTAATGCCTTAGCGATCTCACGAAATGAAATCTGAACTTGTTTAGGTTTACCAGTTAATAAATCTCTTCCTTGAACATTCATTTCTTCTGGAGGTAGTTCTAAATCTTCTGTTGCAGCACCGATCTGGATTTTTATTTTTTCTGCGGTGCGCTCTCCAACATATAAGTTGTGTTGCGTACGCATATAATAAATAATATCGTTTGTAAACACATCTCCTGCAATTTTTACAGATTTATCACATACAATTCCTCCAAGAGCAATGACAGCAATCTCGGTAGTACCCCCACCGATATCAACAATCATATTTCCTTTAGGCTGCATAATATCTACACCAATACCGATAGCTGCTGCCATAGGCTCGTGTATAAGATAAACCTCTTTTCCGTTTACTCTTTCTGCACTTTCTTTTACAGCTCTCATTTCTACTTCTGTAATACCAGATGGGATACAAATAACCATTCGTAGCGCAGGAGTGAAGATTTTTTTCTTTAGTGCAGGAATATCCTTGATAAACATGCTTATCATTTTTTCACTAGCGTCAAAATCAGCAATTACCCCATCTTTTAGTGGGCGAATAGTCTTTATATTTTCGTGAGTTTTTCCTTGCATCATTGCGGCTTCTTTTCCTGCTGCAATAATTTTACCAGACACAATATCACGAGCAACTATAGATGGACTGTCTACTACGACTTTATCATTGTGGATAACCAACGTATTTGCAGTTCCCAGGTCTATAGCTATCTCTTCTGTAAAGAAGTCAAAAAATCCCATAAAAATGTAAAAAAATTAGATGTTGGAGTAAATGTACTAAAATTAATGTTTAAAATGGCGAGTTCCAGTCATTACCATAGCGATTCCGTGTTTATCACAATAATCAATACTTAATTGATCTTTAATAGACCCTCCAGGTTGTATGATTGCTTTGATCCCTGCTTTGTCAGCAAGCTCAACACAATCAGGAAAAGGGAAAAATGCATCACTTGCCATTACGGCGCCATTTAAGTCAAAATTAAAAGAAGTTGCTTTTTCTATAGATTGTTTTAATGCATCAACTCTAGACGTTTGTCCTGTACCACTAGCTAATAATTGCTTTCCTCTGGTAAATACTATAGTATTAGATTTGGTGTGTTTACATATCTTAGAGGCAAATAATAGATCATCAATTTGTTCTTGAGTGGGGACAACTTTTGTAACTTTTTTTAGATCATCAGAAGCATCTGTTTTTAGATCTTTATCTTGTGCTAAAACGCCATTAAGGCAGGAACGAACCTGTGTTTCAGGAAGCTCTATATCTTTTTGAATTAAAATGATTCTATTTTTCTTTCCTTTTAATGTTTCTAAAGCGTCGTCACTGTATGAAGGAGCAATGACTACTTCACAGAACAATTTATGAATTTCTTCGGCTGTGGCTACATCTATTTCAGAATTACTAATTAATATGCCACCAAAAGCAGAAACAGGATCTCCCGCTAATGCATCTACATAGGATTGTAACACTGTTTTTCGCTGTGCCAGACCACACGCATTATTGTGTTTTAAAACTGCAAAAGTTGGTAATTCACCTTTAAATTCATTCATTAAATTAACTGCGGCATCTACATCAAGAAGATTATTATAAGATAACTCTTTGCCGTGCAGTTTATCAAACATAGTATCAAAATCGCCATAAAAGAATCCATTTTGATGTGGATTTTCACCATATCGTAATACTTTTCCTTTTGTTTCGCTAATTTTTAAAGAAGCAATCTGATGATCGCTATTAAAATAATTAAAAATAGCACTATCATAATGCGAAGAAACATTAAATGCTCTGGCAGCAAAACGTTTGCGATCTTCTAGTGTAAGCTTGCCATTTCCTGCAGTAATTACGTTCAGGAATTCTGAGTAGTCTTTTACAGAGGCCACACAAGTTACATCTGCATAGTTTTTTGCAGCAGCTCTAATGAGAGAGATGCCACCAATATCAATTTTTTCGATAATATCTTGCTCAGAAGCTCCAGAGGCAACTGTTTTCTCAAAAGGATATAAATCTACAATAACAACATCTATTTGCGGAATTTCATATTGAGCCAACTCTGCAATATCACTGTCATTATTTTGTCGATTAAGGATGCCTCCAAAAACTTTAGGGTGCAATGTTTTTACTCTTCCTCCTAATATAGATGGGTACGAAGTGATATCTTCTACAGGGATAACATCAACGCCTAGTTCTTTGATAAATTTTTCGGTTCCACCTGTAGAATAAATAGTGATGTTGAGTTCGTCTAGTTTTTTAATGATAGGCGCTAATCCATCTTTACTAAATACAGAAATTAATGCAGATTTTGCAGTTTTTGTGTTGCTCATGTGAATTTTTAGGTAGTGATTGATCGGGAATAGACGATTTTTATAATTTGAAAATTTTTTAATTCATTTTTTGAAGTCGATATCATAGCATCAAACAATTAAAAAATAAATCAAACATTTAGCAAAAAGATACAAATTTGATTTTGCTGTATTTCCGAACAAGCACTAGTTAGTAAAATGCAAAAATAACAATTTAGTAAAGAATTAGGCAATCCATTAGTAGTAATTGTTTTAGATATTTTGTAACAAAATTTGAGAGAAAACGTCCTATCTTTAGATTCTTCAAAAAAGACAGTATGTTAATCTATCTTAGAGTATTGAAAGAAAGTTTTAATTTTGCAATTAATGCATTAAAAAACAATAAGTTAAGAACTTTTCTTTCTTTGTTGGGAGTAACTATTGGGATTTTTTCCATTATTGGTGTTTTGGCTGCTGTAGATTCTTTAGAAAAAGAAATTAAGGGTAGTCTTAGTTCATTAGATAATAGCACGATATACCTTACTAAGGTGTCTTTTGGGCCATCAGAAGTGCCGCAATGGAAAAGACAGCAATTTCCTGATGTTACCTTCGATGAGTATCAATATATTAATAGAACTATGCCAAGAATGGAAGCGGCTAGTTTTTTATTAAACGTGCCTCAAGAAACTATTAAGTACAATGATCAGAGTGTAAGTAATGTAAGTGTTGTTCCAGTAACAAGTGATTACTATGATATAGAAGAGCTGCAGGTGGTAAAAGGGAGGTTTTACAATGAACAAGAATCTATAGGAGGCGCTCCTGTAATAGTATTAGGCGACGAAATCGCAAATAGTCTTTTTGGGGCGAATGACCCAATCGAAAAAAAAATAAGATTATACGGAAGAAAGTTTACGGTTATTGGAGTGCTTAAAAAAGAGGGTAGTGGCCTTTTTGGAGACTCTAAAGACACAGCAGCCATATTACCAGTCAATATTGCAAGAAGAATCTATGGAGATAATAATAAAGGAACTTTTCCTATGATTATCATCAAACCCGAATCAGGTAGTGATGCGCCAGAATTTGTAGCTGCTTTGACACAGAAAATTAGATCCTACAGAGGATTGAAACCAGATGAAAGCGATAATTTTTTTGTTAATCAACTACAAGGATTTACAGATTTTATTGATAATATTACTGGAACCATGTCAAAAATAGGTGGATTTATAGGAATGTTTTCGTTATTAGTTGGTGGGTTTGGAATTGCTAATATTATGTTTGTGAGTGTAAAAGAACGGACCAATCTCATAGGAATCCAGAAAGCTTTAGGAGCTAAAAAGAAATTTATACTACTACAGTTTTTATTTGAGGCAGTTATACTTGCAGTTTTTGGAGGGCTTATCGGATTAGTATTGGTATGGCTAATTTCCAAAGGTGCATCAGCTATGACAGGAGATTTCGAATTTATATTGTCTGCTTCGAATATGTTTTGGGGGATGTTTTGGTCTACTCTTATAGGATTGATTGCTGGGATATTCCCTGCGTGGATGGCAGCCCGATTAGATCCTGTAGAAGCAATTAGAACAGGAATGTAATAACTAAATATAATCAAAGCAATTATTTCAGGTATAAACACTTACGCTGATAATCGATAATAGCTTTCCCTTTTTTTAAGACATCAGCTCCGATGATCCCGTCTACAGGTTCTGCTTGATGTGCAATCAATGCAGTATTCACATGAGTAAGATCAAATAAAATCAAAGAAATTCGATTGCGAGACCATTTCCCTAATTGTAAGGTGTTTTTTCTAGAAAGCTGAGTTAGCATATTAGTAGCTCCAGCCCCAGCAGCTTTTACATCACTATCTTGAGCAAAAAGAGCAAATTTTTCTACAGCATCAAAACCTACACAAGAGTTTGAAGCACCAGTATCAATGATAAAATTTCCTACTACACCATTTAATATAACCTTAGTCTCAAAATGGTTCGTTTTAGTAAGAATGAGATTAATACGTAGATATTCCTTACGAAATAAGAATTGCCGTAATGTTGTCATTTTATTTTTTATCATGTTTAAGAGCAAAAGTACCAATAATAAGCAGAAGTTTTTAAGTAAATTATAGCTTAATATAGCTTAACTAAATTTGTTAAAATAGTTAAAAGTTCAAACCTTTTCTGAGCAGGTTTTGTCAAATTTTACATGTATTTAAATAGTTGTAAATCAATTGTTAAGAATGTTTCAAATCGTTTTTATTTACAAGCTATCTGTTTCATAAAATGCAATTTTGTTGTAATTAGCTATGAAGTATTACTACTAAATTATAGAATATTAATAAAGAAAATAGGATATGGAAGACACGGGTAAAATACAACAGATACAGAAAGAACAAATTAAATTTTTGCATTTCCCAAAAGAAGAAGTCTTAATAGGAAGGAAAAATATTAAAAATAGATGTTTTCACTTGCGAAGAGCTTTAAGTTTGGGAAATCTAGAGCATGAAAAAGTCAAAATTATTTTTGCAGATGATCAAGGTGCTAAAAAGGTAGAAACAACTGTTTGGGGAGTTACAGAGAAATCAGTAATTCTGAAGCAATCTACTATTATTCCATTAAAGAGGATAATAAGTGTAAATTAATAGCAAATCATGCGATATGTATTAAAAATTCCTTTTCAAACGTCGAAATAGTTCACCTTTCTCCTCTGATTTTTCAGAAATTCAATAAGATTAAACTTCCTGTAAATATAGAATGCTAAACTAATAGCCTGTCGAAGTAAATTATTGTACAAAAGCCCTTCGACTAGCTCAGAATGACATCAAAGTTTACAAAAAATACGTCAGTGTATTCACTGGATAAAATTTTTATTGGACGTCTCAGACTGGCAATAATAAAGCTTGACTTAACGACATTCAGATTAAATATAAAATATAAGAAGTCTTGTCTAGAATGTAGGAGTAAAATTTGATTATTTTTGTCACATGATACTTACCGATACGCATACCCACTTATACAGTGAATCTTTTATAGAAGATCAGGATAAAATGATGCAAAGAGCTATTTCTTCTGGTGTACAGCGTTTTTTTGTGCCAGCTATAGATTCTTCTTATACAGATTCTATGTATGCAATAGAGCAAAAATATCCAGAAAATGTTTTTCTAATGATGGGGTTACATCCTACTCACGTTAAAGAAAACTATCTAGAAGAACTACAACACGTAGAAAAAGAATTAGAAAAACGTTTTGACAATCATTCTGATAAAAAATTTTATGCCATTGGCGAAATTGGAATTGACTTATATTGGGACAAGACATTATTAGGAGAACAACAACAAGCGTTTAGACACCAAATTCGCCTAGCGAAAAAATATAAATTACCTATTGTGATTCATTGCAGAGATGCTTTCGAAGAAGTTTTTGAGGTATTAGCATCAGAAAAGAGTAATGATCTCTTTGGAATTTTTCATTGTTTTACCGGAACTATAGAAGATGCGCAAAAAGCAATAGACTACAATATGAAACTCGGAATAGGAGGAGTGGTAACTTTTAAAAATGGTAAAATAAACAAATTTTTGAATGAAATTCCGCTAAATCATATCGTATTAGAAACAGATGCACCATATCTAGCACCTACACCCTATCGAGGAAAAAGAAATGAAAGTTCTTATATCGTAGAGGTAGTGAGAAAATTGTCAGAAATATACCAATTGTCAATAGAAGAGATTGCAAGGAGTACTACCCAAAATTCTAAAGATGTATTTGGGATATAGGTAATACTACTATTTATGATTTAAATTTTGTTCATTTGTCACACTAATATTTTTATAAATGAATACTTCGCCAGGCATATTATTAATTTATACGGGAGGGACTATTGGTATGATCAAAAATTTTGAAACAGGAGCTTTGATAGCTTTTGATTTTGATGAATTACTTCTAAAAATTCCTGAACTTAACCTATTAGATTGTCATATTGATACGCTGAGTTTTAAAGAACCTATAGATTCTTCTGACATGAATGTAGAACGGTGGAAAGAGCTTGGAGATATTATTAATGAAAACTATGAGCAGTATGATGGTTTTGTAGTACTCCACGGAAGTGATACTATGTCATATACCTCTTCTGCGATAAGTTTTATGTTCGAAAACCTTGCTAAACCCATTATCTTTACAGGGTCACAATTACCTATAGGAGACTTAAGAACTGATGCTAAGGAAAATCTAATAACAGCAATCCAAATTGCATCCTTACAAAAAAATGGGAAGCCTGTAATTACAGAAGTAGGGCTATATTTTGAGTATAAATTGCTTAGAGCCAATAGAACTACAAAAATTAATGCTGAACATTTTGAAGCCTTTCAATCCCTAAATTACCCTCCATTAGTAGAGTCTGGAGTACATCTAAGAATCAATACCGCTTTTTTATATCCCGTAAACAGGCGTAAAAAAATGGTATATCATACACATTTTGATAATAATATTATAATTCTCAAGATGTTTCCAGGACTGAATGAGCATATCTTAGAAAGTATTTTTTCTTCGGATACTATTAAAGGGGTAATATTAGAAACGTATGGAGCAGGTAATACAACGACCAAAAAATGGTTTTTAGATGCAATAAAAAAGATGATTAAAAAAGGAATCTCTGTGGTCAATATAACGCAATGTGCAGGTGGAAGTGTAGAAATGGGTAAATATGATACTAGTGTAGGGCTTAAAAAACTAGGTGTTATCTCCGGAAAAGATAGTACTACCGAAGCAGCAATCGCAAAATTGATGTATTTACTTGGAGAAAAATTACAACCTAAGGTGCTCAAAACCATATATGAAACTGCTTTGCGAGGAGAGATGGTAGAAAATTAACGTGTCAAATTTTAGTAGTTAACATTTTTTTTGTTATTTGGTCAACCATTTTTTGGATAAAAAAAATTTATAGAGAGGTGGCCGAGTGGTCGAAGGCGCACGCCTGGAAAGTGTGTATACGTCACAAGCGTATCGAGGGTTCGAATCCCTTCCTCTCTGCATTATTATCAAAAATTTAATAGTTTTTGTAATATTTTTTTATCTTTAACCTTTTAACTAATTTAAAATTAAGAATCAGCGCAATGAAAAGATTATTTTCTATTCTGGCAATCGTAGCAGTAATGGCTTTTGGAAATATACAAGCAGCTTCTGCCCCTGCCCAATTAACAACGAACGTGCAATTATTATTTGCTCCAGTAACGACAACAGTAATACAGGAAGATGTAGCTCCAGCTGCAGATGAATCCTTTCACCAAAATCTAAAAAAACGATTTATAGAAGGAGGTCCTAGTTTTATGGGAATCGTTCTTTTATGTCTGATTCTTGGTCTTGCAATAGCAATTGAAAGAATTATTTTTCTAAACTTGTCTACAACTAATACTAAGAAACTACAACAAAATGTAGAAGATGCATTAAATAGTGGAGGTGTAGAAGCAGCAAAAGAAGTTTGTAGAAATACTAAAGGGCCAGTTGCATCTATATATTATCAAGGTCTTGATAGAGCTGATGAGAGTATTGATGCTGCAGAAAAAGCAGTAGTTGCCTACGGAGGTGTGCAAATGGGACAGCTAGAAAAAAATGTATCTTGGGTATCTTTATTTATCGCTCTTGCTCCTATGTTAGGATTTATGGGTACAGTAATTGGGATGATTGATGCATTTGATAAAATCGAAGCAGCAGGAGATATGCAGCCATCACTTGTAGCAGGAGGTATTAAAGTAGCACTTCTTACAACAGTATTTGGACTTATTGTCGCTATCATATTACAAGTATTCTATAACTATATCATCGCTAAGATTGATAGTATTGTTAATGATATGGAAGATGCATCGATTTCTTTAATCGATATGTTAGTAGCTTACAAAAACAAAAAATAATAACTGATTTTCTTAATCAAAGTTTGACAATCATACATATTGAAAAACTTTGTATAACAGATAAGCATTTATTATAAATTATAGATTGTGTAATACACAATCTGATAAAAATATAGTCACATGAAAATTTCAAAAATTTTATCATACGTCATACTAGTTGTAGGTGCAATAGGTGCGGTATTATTGTTCTTGATGGGCAAGAATTTTACTACAATTATGGATAATTATGGTATTACTGAAGCTAAAGATTTGGTAAAAGACACCTCTTCATCTGCTTATGCAGAAGCTACCTCATTAGTAAGTCCAATGTATAATCTGACTCTAATAATTTTTGTTATCATTATCATAGCAACCTTAATAGCAGTTTTCTCAGCATTGTTAAAGAATCCAGCAGGCCTTAAGAAAGCAGGTATTGGAATTATAGCTTTTTTAGTTATTGTTGGCATAGGTTTTGTGTTAGCTGATGGTAGTGCAATGCCAATGAAAGATGGAGAAGAACTATCTGCTAGCGGATCAAAATGGGTAGGAGCAGGTATTTATGCATTCTATATTCTAGCATTTATTGCAGTAGGATTGATGATATTATCAGGAGTTAAAAAATTAATAAAATAATTATGGCAAGAAGATCAGCGCCAGAGGTGAATGCCGGATCTATGGCAGATATTGCATTCTTACTTCTTATATTCTTTTTGGTTACTACAACCATTGATACAGATAGAGGTATAAGTCGTAAGTTACCACCTCCTTTAGACGAAACAATAGAACCTCCAATCCTAAAACAAAAAAATATTTTTGTTGTAGAATTGAATAAGAATAATGATCTATTAGTAGAGGAAGAACCTATGGAGCTAAAAGATTTACGTGCTGCAGCAGTTGCTTTTTTGGATAATGGAGGAGGAACAGGAGATGAAGCGTGTAATTATTGTAAAGGTGAGAAAAGCTCATCGTCTTCTGATAACCCAGAAAAAGCTGTAATATCATTACGTAACAATCGCGAAACTAGTTACGCAACATATATAGCTGTACAGAATGAGTTAGTTGCGGCATATACAGAGTTACGTAATAGAGAAGCAGAGAGCCTATTTGGAAAAACTTTTACGCAAATGAAAGAAGATTTAAAAGACGTAAATTATTCTGGCAGTAAAGAAAGGCTTAAAGATGATATCAAAAAGGTACAGTTAATGTATCCAGAGAAATTATCTGAAGCAGAACCAAAGAAATAAATAAGTAATAATATTAAAACATAATTATAACTATGTCTAAGTTTAAAAAGAAAAAAGGTAGTGAATTGCCTGCTATTTCTACAGCATCATTACCAGATATCGTATTTATGTTATTATTCTTTTTTATGGTAGCTACAGTAATGCGAGAAAACAATCTTAAAATTGAAAACAAATTACCAGTAGCAGATCAGATAGAAAAGTTAGATAAGAAAAATCTAGTGATGTATATTTATGCAGGGAAACCTAGTTCTAGATATGCTGCTAGTGCAGGTACGCAAGCAAGGATTCAATTGAATGATAAGTTTGCCGAAGTTAGTGATATAAAATCTTTTGTATTAGCAGAAAGAGCTGCAAAAAGAGAAGAAGAAGTACCATTTCTTATTACAGCTTTAAAAGTAGATGGAGATACAAATATGGGACTTGTAGGTGATATTAAAAAAGAACTGAGAGATGTTCAAGCGCTGAAAATAAATTATACCACCAGACAAGGAGAAGCTACTCAAAATCTTAAATAAAGAAAAATAGTATATATCTTATCTAATAAAATAAAATCCTGCCAATAGCAGGATTTTTGCTTTTCAGCACATTCTTTTTTATAGTATTTATTTGGAGTTGAGCTTAGAGAATTTTTAAACACCGCTCTTGTTTTTTATTAGTAAAACTTTGATTTGAAAAGTTACGCAACAATACCTTCAAGTTAGATAGTTGAACTAATCCCGCTTTTTCGACGGAATCTCAGGTCTAATAGCTCGAAGCTTGCTTGGGAATCTTAAAAATTATTTTCAGTTGAACCCGTTTTATTCATTAGGAAATCTATTCCATCTTTCAACTGTTGCAAACACTGCCGTTTCACTATGTTTTTTACTATAACCGTAGCGATGCTACGCTGAAATGAAGAAAACATCAGTGTTTATTGCACTTGAAAGCATCTTGACGAACTCCTAACGCATAAACCGGGTTGAATGCCTCGTGGGCTTACCCCGAGGATTATTTACTTACTCCTTCGATTTTTTAAAGAAATAAATCTATTTTAGTACTCTGTATGAAAAAATTACTTTTGTTTTTTAGTAGCTGTCTAATCGGTATGCATTTATTTGCTCAAGATGTTACGACATACAGTAATAAAGAAAGCGCATTAGATTCGTTATATAGAGAAGACCAGTTTTATATAGGGTTAACATTTAATTTGTTGTGGGATAAACCATCTGGAGTCGGTCAATCTGGTCTTTCTGGAGGTTTTCATCTTGGATATATTAGAGATATGCCTATTAATAAGAGGCGCAATCTTGCCGTAGGATTAGGAATTGGTTATTCTGTTAATACCTATGGGCAAAATTTGTTTTTAGGCGAAGAAGAAGATACAGAACAAAGCATATTTTCTGTGATAAGTAATGATATAGATGTTGATACTAATAGATTTATAACTCACCTAGTAGAAGCACCTTTAGAACTTAGATGGAGAACATCTGTTCCTGATACTCATAAATTTTGGAGAATATATACAGGATTGAGAGTTGGATATCTCTATTATTTTAATTCTAAATTTAGGCAGCCAGGTAATACAGTAAAACAAACTAAAATAGATGAACTTAATCGATGGAGGTTAGGTGCGACTTTCACATTTGGGTGGAATACATTTAACTTCCATTTTTATTATAGCCTAAACTCATTGTTTGACGATAACGCTTTGATAGCTACAGAACCAGTAGGGCTAAATGTTGCTAAGATTGGGTTAATGTTTTATATTTTATAACCAAAAATTGATCAAACTTACCTGAGCGATAATACCCATAAAAAACCCTATAATTAATTCTAAATTAGTATGTGCACTCATATGCAGTCTTGAGGTAGCCACTAATCCATTGATTACCATTAAAGCAGCAATAAGAAGCGTAAGATTAATACCGAAATGCACACTTAATGCTATAGTAAACATTGTTATAGCACCTAAGCCAAGCATATGAAGACTGATTTTTACATTAAAAATCACCATAAAAATAGCACTTAGCGCAGCAATTAAAGCACCTAAGAAAAAATAATACAACTCAGGATAATTATATACATCAATTATCATTTTTATGATTAGTAGTAATAATAATGATTGTATAAGTAACGGGATTTTGCGTTGTTTTACATCCTCTAGATGAATAGAAGTTATTACTCCCGTGGTTTTGAGAAAGAAAAATGTCACAATAGGAATTAGTATAGTAATTACAATTAGGCTTAATATTTTGGTTTGCACAATATTTTCTGGAATAAATCTTGGTGCTGTTGCAAAATAGATGATAGAGCCAACGAGGGGCATTAGAATCGGGTGGAAAATGTAGGAAATACTTTTTAAGAAAAAGTTCATTATATCTTTTTTCGTAATCTGGCTACAGGAATATCTAATTGCTCCCTATATTTAGCTACTGTTCTTCTAGCGATAGGATATCCTTTTTCTTTAAGGATTTTTGCTAATTTTTCATCTGTAAGCGGTTTTTTCTTATTTTCTTCACCAATTGTAATCTCTAATATTTTTTTAATTTCTCTCGTAGAAACCTCTTCACCTTGGTCATTAGTCATGGATTCTGAGAAAAATTCTTTAATCAGCTTAGTGCCATATGGGGTGTCTACATATTTGCTATTAGCAACTCTAGAAACAGTACTTACATCCATGTCAATCTCATCTGCTATATCTTTGAGAATCATCGGTTTTAGATTGCGTTCATCTCCACTTAAAAAATAATTTTTTTGGTAATTCATGATAGCACTCATAGTTACAAAAAGAGTTTGCTGTCGTTGCTTTACAGCTTCGATAAACCACTTAGCTGCATCTAGTTTTTGTTTGATAAACATGACTGCATCCTTTTGCGATTTTGATTTTTGTTTACTGGCCTTATATCCCTGTAGCATGTTATTATACTCCCTAGATACGTGTAATTCTGGTGCATTACGTCCATTTAATGAGAGAGTAAGTTCTCCGTCAATAATTTTTATGGTAAAATCTGGCACTACATGTTCTATCATTCTATTATTACCAGAATAGGCACCTCCAGGCTTAGGATTGAGATGCTCAATTTCTTCTATAGCTTCTTTAAGGTCTTTTTCTGTAATGTCATATTTTAGTAATAGTTTTTCATAATGTTTTTTACTAAAATGGTCAAAAGATTTTGATAAAATAAGTGAAGCTAATTTAATGGGGATCGTAGTTTCTTTTCTATCTAATTGGATCAACAAACATTCTCTAAGATCTCTTGCGCCAACTCCAGCAGGATCTAATTGATGAACAATTTTAAGGATATTTTCAATTTTTTCTTCGGTAGTATATACATTTTGAGTAAAGGCAAGATCATCTAATATATCCGATAGCGTTCTTCTTATATACCCACTCTCATCAATACTACCCACTAAGAATTCTGCTATCTCTCGTTCATCTCCTTCAAACCTATAGGTGTTTAGTTGATTTACCAAATGTTGATGAAATGAGGTGCCTGATGCATACGGAACATTTTTCTCTTCATCATCAGAACTATAATTATTAGAACTTAATCGATAACTAGGGATCTCATCATCACTTAAATATTCATCAACATTGATCTCAGTCTCTATTTTTTCGGTACCATAATCATCCTCTGTAGCGTTTTCATTACTGAAATTATCTTCATACTCATCAGTTTTATCCTTACCAGTATCTAATGCTGGATTTTCTTCCATTTCTTGTTTCAGGCGTTGTTCAAAAGCTTGTGTAGGCAATTGGATCAACTTCATTAATTGAATCTGTTGCGGCGAAAGTTTTTGGGATAATTTAAAATTTAACTGTTGTTTTAGCATAAAGATTGATGTTCCTATTCTTACAAAAATAAACAAATTAATGTGTATTTCTGAAAAGGAATAAAAGTTAGTTTAGTTATAAAAATAGCTTAGTGTCAGAAAATTTATTTCTTCTTCTAATCAATAAACGCGCCAAAATTTATTTTATGCTAAAAAAAGTGATAAATAAAAATTAAAAAATAATAAATGCTTATTTGTCAATAATAATGTTGATTTAGCTATGTCAATTAAGGATTTGACTCTTGCTTCGCAGCGTTTTAGAAGAAGAGTAGTTTTTCAATACTATTTATTAACCCAGAAAATTCATGGTTTTTCGTTATGAAAAGTCAAAACACCAAGATATGTGGTAAACGCAGGAATTTTTATCCGAAGAAATTGTAACCTAATTTTGAGGATATACAATTTCGAGTAGTATCAGATACCGCTGATGGTTTGGCTTTGGAATAGAAATAAGCATGAATTTTCTGGGTTAAGGAACAACCATTTTATTTTTAATAGCATAAATGACTAAACCTGTCCTATTTTTAAGATGTAATTTTTCGAAAATAGAATCTCTGTATCCTTCTATAGTCTTAGGACTTAGACACATATCACTAGCGATTTCTTTATAGGTTTTTTCGGTACAGGCGTGTTTGATAAATTCCATCTCTCGTTCTTTGAGGATTACTTTGTTTTCTTTTTTAGGATTTAAAGAGCCTAATAATAAGCTAGTAACATTCTTAGTGTGATAAAAACCAGTTTCTTGCACCTCGATTAGTGCATTTTCTAGAATACTTTTTTCAGTATCTTTCAATAAATACCCTTTAGCACCTGCTTGAAGCATTTTTAGGATCGTTTTTTCATCTTCTTCTACAGATAATGCTAATACATTTATTTGTGGATACTCTTTCTTTAAAGCTGTTGTAGTTTCTATACCATTCATAATAGGCATATTAATATCCATCAGTACCAAATCTGGGATATTTTTGGGATCTTTTAGACGCGTGAGTAATTCTCTTCCGTTTTTACAGAGATAGAGTATTTCAAATTTAGAAAATTCATTTACTAAGCCAGCTAATGCCTGAGATAATAAAATGTGATCTTCTACGATAACTACAGAATATTTCATTGGTTTGTTTTTAGTGTACTAGTGCTATAAAATATTTATGACTTCGTCTAGAGCAGATTTTATAAAGAATTGGTTATAAATCCATAATATGATTCCGCTATTAACAATAGTTTTATGAGTTGTTATAATTTAGTTGTAATTATACTATATAAGTTAACTTTTTTCGACTATTATATTTTTTATTTCTTATAATGATAAGAAATTATAATAGAAGTACCTTCTCCTTTTTGAGAATTTAGATCAATTGAAGCGCCAATCAACTTTGCCCTACTCTGCATATTACATAAGCCTATTCCTCGTTGTTTATTCTTATTTTTTATATTAAAACCTACACCATCATCTTTTGCTTTTATGACTAATTTATGTGCATCATAATGCACGTTTACGTGTAGTTTTGATGCTTTAGAGTGTTTTACGGTATTACTAAAAAACTCTTGTAGTATTCTAAATATGATGATCTCTACCTTATCATCCATTTTTCTAATTTCGGTATTATATGTAAAAGAAGCATCAATAAATTGTAATCTATTGAATCGTTCAGTCTCTAGCGAAATGGCTTCGGTGAGGCTAAGGCTTTTGATAACATCTGGATTGATCACCTTGGAGAGCGACCTAAGTTCTGTAAGGCTCTTAGTTATCGTTTCTGTGGCCTCTGCCATTTTTTTAGGATCCCCATGAGCTACATTGACCTGGATTTTTGCTAAGGTGAGTAGCTGCCCGATATTATCGTGTAGCTCCCAACTGATATTGCGCAGGGTTTCTTCACGGATTTCTATCTGAGTTTCTGCAATGGCACGTTCATATTTTTTTTCTGCTTCTTTTTGTTGGAGTAATAGACTGTTTTTTCTTTTCTGAAAAATTAGAAATAGAAATATTAGTAGAACTACTATAACAATTAGAACTACAGTTGCTATTAATATTGCTGTTTCTTGTCGCTCCATATAAATCCAATAATAAAACAAGTATTCATAGTTATTGTTAGAATAACAGTCGTTAAAAATGAGATATCTCCATCGGTTAAGTTTTCGTAGTAATTCCTGAGAATTCTAAAGGGAATACTTCCAACACTATGAATTAATAATCCAATACTTATCCAAAACAATAAATTTTTTTTAATATTGAGTACTTTATGAGATTGAAGAATTTCAATATAATACATTATTATTATTATTATTAAAAAGCAAGATGCAAGTATATATGGCACAATTTGAAGATCTGTTATATAATTTTGATAAAAACCATTAATAATTAATGAAACCAAATATGTATAAATGAAAACACTAACGGTAATTTTGTATTTATTGTTTAAAAGATATTTTTTAAAAATCACAAAATAAAGACAAAAATAGATTACATAATAGATGTTATATAGGTATTCTAGATTTTCTAGATTAAGAAGTCTTTTTAAAAATATTCCTGTAACGACTTCGTTAATTGCGGATAACCATAATAAATAAATGAAATTATGGAGTTTTGTATTTTTGTATTTCCAGAAATATACAGTTCCTAAAATAGCTGTAAACAACTCTATTAGAATAGTCGCATATAGTATTATTAATAAGTGTTCATGATTCATTAATCTAAGTTCTATAAATTGTATTATGGATGACTACCTACGTCGTTAATTTGCAAACTAATTTCTATCGGCTCTTGTGAAAAGTTAAGAAATCCTGCCTTATTTAATTTTTTCCCTAAAATTGTGTTTTGCTGTGTTTCAAAAAACTCTTCAAGAATTCTAGTTTCAAAATTACCATCATTACTTTCAAAAATTGTAAAACCTAGATTCTTAGAATCTTTATTAATTGTAGGCGCTATAAAGAAAGTATTTCTTCTTGGACTCTTGATAGGTCTTTTATCATTAAAGTATTTTTTATCTGGATAGTTAGAGAAGTAGAATCGAAACCCTGTAAGTGGAATTTTTCTTTTAGCAGTTTCTTGCTCTACATAAGCTATATATTGTTTTAAAACTTTATATTCTATAAATGAAGATCTTGCAGGGGTGATTTTTTTCGGTTCTCTCTCCGTTTTACAGATATCTCGAATATTTCCTTTTCCGATTTCAAAAGCTTCAATAACACAAGCTCTATTTATAGAATAACTATTATATAATTCAGTTGCATTTCCCAAAGAAATAATTTCTTTGGGTTTTTTTACACGTTTTTTCTTATGATCTAATAAGTTTTTAAGCTTTGCAACAGAATCATTTAGCGATGTGATTTGCTCCTTTTGTTCATTAATTTGTGTTTTTAACTTTTCACCTCCGCAAGAATTTAGTAGCATAAATCCTCCGAGTATCAGTACTGATAGTGTGAATAAAAATTTTCCTTGTTTTTTCATTTTGATATAGGTTTATTAAGTTGATTGCGATATGCTAGTATAGACTAGTAATTTTGTATTAGCTCTACTAAAAATACTATTTTCTAGAGTTTAAAAAAATTAACAATTGTAATAATTAGTAAGAATGACATATAATTAATTGATTTTAAAATATTTATATATTATTTATATGTAGTTCAGCAGTTTTTAGCATATCATTTTAAGGGGGAAACACCCCTGTGATAGAAAGGGGAATGACGGTGGGATTATATATTCATTATCTTTTTATAGGCTCTAGTTCGCCAATTGCTATTATGATTTTATTTCGAAAGGAGAGAAGGATTAGAAATTCGAGCTTGGGGCAATGTTTTTTATACTTTCGTAATTAAACTTGATTTAATATAAGTTACTCATATTATGGGTATAAAAATAAACCCCGCTAGTCCTAGCGTATCAGATTAGGCTAGCGCGAGCGTCTCGCTCGTGCCGTTACAGTTTGCAATTTGCAATTGTAAAATAATTCAATAGTAAGAATCTTAAAAAAACTCTTTCTAATTAGTTAGAAAAATAAAATTTATCGAACTCGTAAATACCTGGTTTTTAATTGATTGTAAAATTTTCGAAAAACACAAAACCCTTGTAAAGTATTGATTTACAAGGGTTTTACTTTCAAGGTGTGGTGCCTCCAGTATCACCTGCTTTTGTATGTCTTTGTATCTATATGCACTTTTATGTGTGTATTGAAATGTCTTTTCGGGGAATAGTATATCGTTGTGTATCTGTACAGGCATATAAATAGTTGACCACATATTAGAGCTATGCAATCATTTCTTGTTTTTTTTGTGAGCTACTGTATCTTCGAAGTATTTTCTAATACATCTCAAAATGTATCATTGTCAACTGTTTGAATAGTATTGGATACTATTAAAAATACGGGGATTATACCTTTTATTATGGCAATATTTGATTATTTTCGTGATAACAATACCAGTTGTTGTTCGAATTTTCTTTTTCAGTACATTCTAATGGCAAAATGGTATACCAAAGAATTCAATAATATACACACTACAATCTATGGCTTTTCAGGCAAAACTGTTTATAAACAATGAAGAACGCAACGTTCTGGATAGTGTTTTTTTATACGATCAATTAGTCGATAACACAGGCAGGCCCAAAACAGATGTAAAAGGAGGAAAAATACATATCCTTATAGAGTCTACCAGTAATGACGAATTGTTTTATGATTGGATGTTTTCTAATTATACCATGTACAAGGGATATGTTCGTTTTTACAAACGAGATGGGCTGAGCAAGTTATTTGATTTTGAGTTTGCGAATTGCCATTGTGTAAATCTGTCAGAAAACTTTAATGCAGAAAGCGGTGAGCCTCTAAAAATGAAGCTTACCTTATCTCCAGGTATACAGCGGGTACGGGGTCAGATTTTTGAAAAACTCTGGAATCCTAGTAATCCTTTTGTAGAAGCAGCACCAATTACGAAGCGGGAGGAGAAGGAGCCAGAATTTTTAGGATATCATTTTGAGGATGAAAATGGAGAAATTATAGAAAAAGAAGATATAGAAGTAGGAGATGAAATCTTTTTAGTGATCGAAACACAAAATGCAGAAGGAGAAGAAACAACTATTGACTTAGCAGATAAGTCAATAGATTATGAATATCAAGGTAAACCTTTGAAAAATGATATACTAAGAGGAATAATTATTCAAGGAGATATTTCTAAATATAAATTAAAAGCTATTAACCAACAAAAAGAAGTATAATATGGGAAAAATCACTTTTGTTAATCATCCTGATGTGTTTATGAACATCAAATTCCCCAAAGTTATTCAAATACCTGTATACATAGAAATTGATGTTTATGATGATGTTATAAGCTTTAGCCTTACTAACAAATCTAATAATTTGGGTTTTGGAACAGATGTCTCTAATAATGAAAAAAATATTACGGAGTTTATTTCTGAAACAGGAAATTATACAATAGAAATAAATACGCAGAGTGATGGTTTGCTAACAAAAGATATTGAAATATCAGACTTAAATACTACAATAGTTTTTAACAAAATAGATTATGATTTTGAGCTTAGGAGAATAGATGATGAAAGGAATCAAATTAGCAATACAGCCATTGAAAATCTTGCAGAAACCTTTGTTTCAACGGATAACATAAGAATTCTGTTTTTCCAGTTAGAAAATTATGATTTGCAAAATGATGGTTACTCTTGTAGTGACATTATTTGGGAAGTAGAAGGAGAAACGGAAAATGACGGAACAGTAACAGAACAAGATAATGGTGAGGAGGATATTTATGAGTTTATTCCAAACCCTATTAACAGACCAAATCAAAATGGGAATGGATTAAGACAGCCTAATACTCCTATTAGGTATACGGTAAGCTGTACTATATTAGGATTAAAAAAATCCTTTGAGTTAGAACAAGATGGAAAGAGTGTATTAAGGCAGGAGTATATAGATTATGGAACTAATTGGCAGCCTACAAGAGCAGAAATTTTTGCAGATAATGGAGATTGGAATACAGGTAATTACAGCACAAATGGTGATTTTAATGTAGATGCTGCTAATTATCCTTATGATTCAGGTTACATTGCAGCAAGAGGTCAAAATAGATTTCAGGAAATTTGGGATCAACTTTTAATAAATTATGGTAACTTCTGTACCCAAGCTGGAATTAATAATAATGGTTTGACTGTAAATAGTTCTTATAGAAACCCTCAAAGAAATAATGCAGTAGGCAGCGTTTTAATTAATAGTAATCATACAATTGGACATGCTATGGATGTTAGCTTAGTAGGTCAAAGAACATCACAAAGATGGAATTTTTTACACAATGCAGGAGAACAAATTAATGGAATTAATGCAATATGTGAAATAGGACCTACACAAGTATCTTGTAATAACCCAAATGTAAGTCATGTACATTTGGCTTGGTAAAGTTTAAATAAATGAAATTTATACACTTCTTTTTAATCTTAATTTTAGTTATTAATTGTAAAAATGCTAAAACTGAAAATAATGATACAATTGTTGATGTCACAGCAAGCAATAACAAGGAGAATATTTTAGAAGAACAAAAAAATGATTCTTCCAATCTTCAAATTGTTAAAGCAATATTTAATGACACAAAGATCATTAAAAAGAAAGCAACAGATTCATTGTTTTTATTTAACAAATATAGATGCGCAGCATCCAAACAAAGTAACCCTATAAGATTAAGTTTCCCTAAATGTCTTCTTTTTTCAAATAAAAAAGATTTTAATAATGAGTTTATTCTCAAAGAAACTAATGTGTGGTATGAAGAAACACTTGAACATACTAATCTTTTCTATTTAAATCATAATAATAAATATATAATTGTTGTAGATTTATTAAAGACAACTACATTTAAAGAATGTAATATTTCTAAAAGTGATGATTTTATATTGGATGCGATAAGAATTTTTAAAAAAGAAGAATATGCTGAAAAATCTAAGAAATCAAATTCGCCTTTTTATAGTTTTAAAATGTGATACTTAAAAATGATTTTACTGATAAAGCGATTTTTAAATTATCGCTTCGTCCTCATACAAGAGCAATTTTTGATACTTGGGCAGAGACTATACACGATGCGGGAACAGATTTACCTTCTATAGAAATTGAGGTAACTCCAGAAGATTCAACATTATATGTAGTATATGGAACTGAAGGAAATGAGCAAGGGCCTCCCTTAGAAATCGGTCGTTTTGCGAATTCAGAAGGTCATTTGTTTAGATTAGAGAATAAAATTGTTTATGAAATTTATCATGGGGATAATTTGTATAACAATTTAGGAACTCATACACATAACGGGCAAGTCGTAAGAAGAAGAATTGCCAGTATTGAAAATGACTTTTCAACCAATGTAAAATATTTCTTTTATAATGTGATTGATAATTGTTTTGAAATATGTGAATGTGAATTATCAACGGCAAGAAGAAGAAATAATGGACAAAGAATATCTACTGCATTATTTCAATCGACTTACAGTAATTTCACAAATTCTGAAGCTGCTCCAGTGGGAGGAGATGCTGAAACCAATTATCATTATGCTGATGGTTCTATTATTTCCTACGGACAAGCATATGGATATAGACGATATGAATTGACAAATCCTAATGATGCTAATGATTTGGTAGATTTAGTAAGAATGCCAGATGATTTAAACTTTGATGAAGATGCAGGTGATAATAGAGTAAGGGCTACCTTTGCCTATCGAAATACTGCCAGACGATACTGTAACCCGGAATGTTTTGCAGGATTTATAGGAGTGCTGATTCAGTTGGGAAGAGGAGATGTTGTTTGTACTGGCATGTGTTTTGGAGATGCTACGAGCTATCCAAGTGTTACGCACCCTAATGGGGATAGTGTTGACACAGCATACTTATCGACTCTAGCTAATGAACAACTTAAGGTAGACGCATTTAGAGATCATTATTTTACCAATATTTTAAGAGGTAATATAAGTTGGTACCCTCAATTAACCAATACCGCATATAGTAGTGGTCATAATGATCATTTACATTCTGGAGATTTTAACAATGCCAGAGTGTTTGATTTGAATTAATAGAAAATTATGAAATATATTATTGTCTTTTCTTTATGCTCTATTTTGTTAATTGGATGTAAAAAAGAATATCCTAAAACGGTCAATACTGCGGATAAAAATGTTATAAAGACCGAGAATATTGTGAAAATGGAGAATGAATCTTTATCCTTTCAAAAGGAAAATAAAGATTTTTCTTTCATAGATTCTCTTAGAATATTTGATTTACCTATTGGGAATGAGATCTTACAAAGTTATGTTTTTCCGAAACAATGGGATTTTGGTAGCCCCTATAATTCCAAAAGAAAAGTCACAAAGGATGAAACCATTATTAATAATATCCTTGGGTTTTATGACGGATATACCCCAGAAAAATATAGACATCAGCAAACTAATTCTTTTGACCTGAGTTTTTTTCTTTCTTCCGAAGAAGATTATCGATTGAGAGTATTAGATGAAAACAAAATTAACTATTATGGTCTGTCTAGATTGTCGAATAAAAATGATTCTATAAAAGTAATTACTATTTGGTTTTCTAAAGATAATATAAATCCGAATAAAGAATTTCCATGGAACATTTCATACGGAGATATATTGACTATTATCAATAATAAAATTATTGACAAGCTTACCATTAATAGATTTGAAGGTAGTCATAGTTTGGGAGGAAATTATCGAGTTTCGTATATAAATGAAGAGTATAATATCTACACTAGTGATTTTTACTATGGAGAAAATCAAGGAAACAGAATTCGTAATGAACGATGGAAAATAAAAGATAATGGAAAAATCGTTAAGCATTTTAAAGAAAAAGACACCTTATTTCCTTCAGGACTTGTCAAAAATCATTTAAAAGAAGGTGTGTGGAAAGAAATTAGTCTTGACCCTAATTTAGCTTTGAAAAACAACTCTTTAAATATCGAACAAAATTTATCTTATTCTGAAGGAAAGTATAATTTGGGTGAAAAAGTCAACGAATGGAAGTATTATAAATATAATGGAGTTGAAAATGGGGAGCTATTATATATCGAAACTTATAAAGATGGAAAACTTCAGAAAAGGACTTTTATAGAGCAGTAGACTCCCATGATCTATCGATTTATAATAATGATACTTGTAACTTTTATCTCCTGTAAACACAATAAAAGCAGTAGAGTTGACGAATCCATTTCTGAATATACAGATACGATTAATACCAATATTGAAATAAATCAAAGTATAAGCATCGATACTAAATTTCTAGATTCCTTATCTAAAAAAGTAACGTTACCATATGGAAGAAAAGAATTGGTTGAAGTTGATTTTCCTAATGATTGGTATTATGGTGGTGGATATTTAAAACATTCTTTAAAGAAGGAAGGCTTAAATGATAAAGATAGCACTAAGTATGCGGAGAGTTACTTTAGGATTATAAAATTTAACAGAAATGATAATATAAATATTGATTTAAATAAAAGTATAAAATTAAATGACAGTGCAACTTTACAAACAATAAATAATTTACTGGTAAAGAAAAACGACGATAAACAAAAGAGTATTAAATCCGAATTATCAGTGTTTATAAAATTACCAAACTATAAGAATTTTAAAATATTTGGTCTTTTAGCTAAGGGGGATCAGGTTTTTTATAATCCGATTTATATTATCGTTAAAAACAACAGGATTTCTGATGTTTTAGCTGCTTATGAGTACTCAAAATCCGAAACTCTTATAAACAAAGGTGTTTGTATAGATGAGAATTATATATTTAATTGTAAAACCTTTAATAATACAGATGGATATGAAGTTAACTGTGGAAAAAAAGAGTCGTATAAAATTTCGGATGAAGGCAGGTTTTTAATGCTTTAAAATTTAATAATACTATTTCTGGTTTATGAATTGCTACAGGGTAAAACCATGGCAATTAATATCCGACAAGGAAAAGAAAAAGGTATTGAAGAGGAGCATAGTAATGTGATGCTTAAGGATGATCAGGACAACTATCACGAAATGATAAAAACTACTGTGGGCGGTATGTGTGAGACAGATTATCTAAACAAGGATGATTTTGCAGATCAGGCAATTTTTAAACTGTCGATTGATACCAGTGATAAAGAGAAAAAGAAAGCCTGGACCAAAGCACTAGAAGAAGCTACTGATAAAAAAACCTTGTTGTATATCATTACAGATGCCCATACCCTTAAGGGTCAAACAGAACTCAATATCACCTATCTAGGAGATACCGAAGAAGGAGAAATGCGTGGTGAAAAAGTAACTAATCGCTGGCTGGATGTGGATGGACAGTGGTTTGAGTTGAAGAAAGGATGTGATTGTGGTAAGAGTTTAAATCTTAAATTTAAGTGTGTTAAATATGGTAGTAAATATGGACCTGTCTATTTTGGAACAACAAAAATCGATGCATACTCTGGCTGGAATAATTTAATAATTCAAAATAAAATTAGTAATGAAGAGAAGGAAATTATTATTGCAGTTACTAAAAATGAAGGTAAGTTAGATTCTGTTCAATCATATGATAGTGAAATCTTCTCTGCAGGTTCAGTGCAAAAAACTGTTAATTCTTCTGGGAAAGGAGAATTTCCTAAACAGGTAGCAAATTTTAAAAATGATTTCCCAGGTAAATACAAGGAATTATTTGAAGATTGTGGATGGATATTAGAGAATAATACTCTAGGTTATAAAGATCCCTCAGACTCTTCTTCTACAAAACTTACGGGGAGTTCATTGAAGACAAAAATTAGAGAAGGTTTTGATAGCACATCATATGAAAGCAAATTAAAATGTAAAATATTAGAACCGATTGTTAAAGCAATGAAAGACCCAGATTTTCAAAGTTTACAGGTAATTGATGCTAAAAAACGTTTAAATAAAGTTGTGAAATTTAAGCCAAGTGGATATTCCTATGAAATAAAGAATTTCTTGAAGTCTAAGCTAGGTAAAGCTGTAGCGCTCGATCATCATATAAATAGACCTGCATATGTAAAAGCTGATTTGAGTAAAGCATTAGACAATTTTTTTGCTGCTAAAGATGCAGAAATAGACGAATACAATAAAGATAAGGATAAGAAAAATCATAAAGAAAAAATATCAAGAAATCCAAACGATTGGGGAGACAATCATTCAGATTATGAAACGATTATTCTTGATGATTACGGAATAAATAGAAGAATGTCTAAAAGGGATGGAGTTAGTGTTGCTCCTGGAAGATATGAACATTTAAAAACAGAATTATGAAGTATATAATACTACTATTACTAGTAATTACTTTTTCTTGTAAAAAAGAAAATAAAAATAGTGCAATTCGTAAAAGCGAAAATTCTTCTATTGATCACTTACAAAATAAAATTGTTTTAGACACCATCAGATCTATAGTTAAAGAGGATACTTTAATTTTTCAACTTAAAAATGCATCTATTTTTTTTACTAATAGGAAAGAATCTTGTTGGAAGAATATTCAAATTAGAAGTCTAAAAGACAAAGTTTTAACACAAATTAAAACTTCCAATGATATATGCTTCGAAAAAAATCATATAGCAGATTTTTCACCAAATCAAAAATATTTATTACTTCATGCTATTGAAAAAGGGATACTGTCAGATGGCAACTACTCTGAAGAGGTTGAAAAATACAACTGTATGTTTTTAGATATTGACAATAAAATTATATCTGATAAATATAGTGATCTATTTTGTAGTGGAGAATGGAAAAACCAAGATCAATGGATAGTAGATGAAGAAGAAAATTACAAGGGAAAAGAATTATTTGAAGATTAGAATCATTTTTAAAACTAGATTAGAAACTTTTAAAATAAGTGAATGTAATAACTAATAAAAAATGAAAATCAAGTTTTTAATTCATATAATAACAACTTTAACTATTTGTTTTGGTTGTAAAGAAAAAAACACTTTTGAAGAGAAAGAAAATTTAATATCTATTAATGTATTAAAAGAGTTTAACGTTCAAGAACAATCTAAAAAAATTAAAGTAATCGCTAATAAAACCTTTTTTCATACAGAAATGTCAGAGGCTTCAAAAAGAAAAGCATTTTTGGTGCAAGGTGATATCGCTTATTTAGAAGACATACATGAGGATTGGGTAAAAGTGTATTATGATGGTAAAATAGTTTCTGGTGGGTATATAAAAAAATCAGATGTTGAGGTTTTCTAATGAATAGGTTTTTAGTCGTTCTAGGGTTGTTTATTTTATCCTTTTTCTGTAACTCAGGGAGGTCCAAAATCATTTTTTGGAAAGGAAGATGATGATGGATATATCGTAGCAGAATTGTCTCTAGAAAAAGACAAGTTTGTAAAAGTAGAAGGAGCAACAGTAAAAATCAAACGTAAAGCGGATACTGAATTTAACGATAAAGTTTTTGCCAAATATGGTTCTGATATAGATGTAGAAGTTGATATTACTGCAGAAAAAAGTATCGAATTTTATATTCGTTTTCTAGCTAATGATGATGAAGACACCTTTAAAGGTGAATATGAAAACTTGTTTTGTGGGTGTTTTAAGGTAGAAACTATAGCCGTAAGATCACAAATATATTTTTACAGTAATTCTAATGGTGAATTTTTAGGAGAAATTAACTCTGAATTCGAGAACAATAGAACAATATTAATTTCGGATGATAACTATAACAGCTTTAAAGACAAGAAATTTATTAGTTTGAGTTTTGAAAAAGAAGCATTAAAAGAAAATAAATTTAAGTTTGATTGGAGTTTAAAAAATAAAGGTGGTTTGCCTAGTCTAGGAGAGATTATACATAAGTACCCTACAAATATAAATCATGAAAAAGCAGCTCCAAGCGCTGACTCATATGCTCACAACCAATGCGCTATTAGACTATCATATGGCTTAATAAATTCTAAATTTAATATTGCATCATATCCAGAAGTAAATAAGACCAGTGAAGGATATGCTCGATCGTCTAAAGGTCTTGCGGATTGGTTACATAATACTGTTTTTAAACCTAAAAAATTTAAAAACCCATCAGAATTTGATGTTAATAACGCTACAGGGATCGTATTTTTATGGGATAAAAGTCCTGATGGAATAAGTCATATAGATGTTATATATCACGGCCAAACAGGTTCAGGTTATTATGGAGCTGATGAGATTTGGTATTGGGAATTAAAGTAATTTAAAAATGAGATATCTAATCATATTTGGTTTAATAAGTTTTGTTATTATTTCTTGTGATGGAGGTGATAAAAAACAAAAACAAAAAGAAATTTCAAATACTAATCAGGTTATCCAAATAAAACCTCAAGTATTTCAGGATAGTATTATAAACAAGTTAACAGCTATAGATCTTAGTTATAAACCTAGTATTGTTGACGGGCATACTTGGATTCCTTTTCAGCTTTTAAAATCAATATATAGTAAAGGCATGAATAATGTAAAGAGGAATAAGGAAAATTATCCTTTTGAATCTATTTACATCGAAAACTGGAAAAACAAAAAAATCTATGCAGAAAGTGCTAAATTAGATTATAGAAAGATTAGAGTTAATCCATTAAACGACAGTACATATTATATAACAAATTGGAACAATCATCATTATAAAAATAAAGATTCTATTTTTTTAGTCAGAAGAAATAACGAAGTAAGTATAATTTCTAAAAAAGATAGTATATCCTACATTTCAGGTATTGGAGTATATCCTTTCAAAAATTATTCTTTAACCAGTATAATACATAGAATTTCTTTTTACAATAAAAAATTTAATATGTTGGATAGTAAAAAAAATCTAATAGATAGTAATATCTCTTTTAACCTGGATGACAATACGGTGAAAAATTCGAAAAACATTAAAAATTATTTATTTACAGCTTATTATCTTAATAATAATTATTTAATTAAACTCGATTCTACTGACTATTTTTTTAAATGGAAAAAAAATACTGCATTTTTAGAATCTAAAACTGGAAATAAATTGATATTAAAACAGATTGAAAATTGATGATTTATTCTCACTATGGCTATTTCGGATTGACCGTGCCACCCATTTCGGTCAAATGGTGCCACTTAGAGAGATCTTGCAATAATAGTTAAA
>CANLRN010000012.1 GCA_947493495.1 uncultured Aquimarina sp. | reverse complement strand
TTTCTTTTTTTGGCAATGAAAAAAAGAAAAAGAAGATTGTGAAACAACCTTACAATCAGCTTATTAAAATTTAGTTAAATGGAATGCTTTCTACATATACACCCCTATCGATTCTCTTAACTCATCAGTGATCTGAAAAGTTTTGTTAATATTAAAATCAAAGCAAACTGCTACATCTTGACCTTGAGCGCACAAAATTCTATCGTCATTATACAGCTCATGATACAACCCAAAGCTTGAGTTTTTAATAAACGCTACTTTGGTCTTTACAATTACATTTCCTGGAAAAAATAATGGATGTTTAAAATCACATTTGGTAGATACTAACATGGGGCCTTTTTTAGTTTCGGCATGTAATTTTGCTAATCCTGTGACTTCCCAAAACTGTACACGTGCGCTCTGCATGTATTTCATGAAATTGACATTATTTACATGCTGATAGGTGTCCATTTCGCTCCAATCAATTCTAAGTTGGAGTGACAATTTAAAATCTGTATCTATCATTATATGTTATAAATTAGATCGAATATCACTAGCTAATGCCGTAAATTCATCATTAGACATGGATATTTTTTCCTGAAAAGTCATTTCACTCATTTTATTAAGAGGAATCAGATGTACGTGTACATGAGGTACCTCAAGACCTACTACAGCTATACCAATACGCTTACAGGGTACTGATTTTTTTAGTGCAATTGCCACTTTTCTGGAAAAAGCCATGAGTCCTTGATATGTGTCTTCATCTAAATCAAAGATCTTATCTTCTTCTTTTTTAGGAATACATAATGTATGCCCTCTGGCATTAGGATTAATATCTAAGAAAGCATAATAATTATCATCTTCGGCTATTTTATACGAGGGGATTTCGCCTTTAATTATTTTAGTAAATAGGGTAGACATTCTTTGAATTTTTACTGGTTTAACCCGTTTTATGCCTTAGAAAATCTATTCCAGTTTCCATTTACTGCAAAATATAACGCTACGCTACATTTTTAAATTTCACTGTAGCGGTGCTATGCTAAAACTTATAAAACATCATATTTTATGCATCTGAAAGCTTCATAACGAAGTTCAAATGTATAAAGCGGGTTTAAATCACTTCATTACGAAATTATGGTATTTCTTTTAAAAATTAGCATATAAAAAAACCTTTCTTAAGAAAATTAAGAAAGGCCGTCATACTGTTGATAAAGTCTTATTCTCTAGTGATTTCTACAATATCAAATTTCATGATTCCATTAGGCACCTGTATTTCTGCAACTTGACCAACACTTTTTCCTAGCAACCCTTTGCCAATAGGCGAATCTACAGATATTTTTCCTTGTTTAAGATCCGCTTCACTCTGGGCAACTAATTTGTAAGTCATCTGTGCGCCATTCGTTTGATTTTTTATTTTTACAGTCGAGTGTATCAGTGCTTTAGAGGTGTCTAATTGAGATTCATCAATTAAACGGGCCCCTGATAGTGTTTCTTCTAATTTAGAGATTCTCATTTCTAATAACCCTTGAGCTTCTTTTGCAGCATCATATTCAGCATTTTCACTCAAATCCCCTTTATCACGGGCTTCTGCTATTGCTTGTGATGCCTTTGGTCGCTCTATGTCTTTGAGGTTATTTAACTCCTCTCGTAATTTTTTTAGCCCTTCTGCGGTGTAATAAGATACTTTGCTCATAACTTCATCGTTTATATAAATACAAAAAAATCCCACGGGTATGGGACTTTATATATGAACAAAGATAATAAAAAAAAATACCTGAACATATTTTTACGTAATTTGCTGCTCTAAAAAAATGTTTTTCTTGTAGTTAATGAATACCTGAACATAAAAACAAAAAAATGAAGAAAATACTAGCATTTGCTCTAATCACAATCTTATGTAGTTCTTGTGATTCTGATGATGACAATTCTAATAATCCTAATCTACCATCAGTGCGTTTTAATCTAGAAGTAAATCTGAATTTACCTCAGTTTAATAGTCTTGAATTTCCGGGTAATTCTGAAGTAATTACTACAGATGGTGTTGGTGTTAAAGGGGTAATCATATATAATATAGACAATAGCTTGTTCAGTGCTTTTGAGCTTAGTGATCCTAATATCCCTCCTAGCAGTTGTTCTGCATTAAAAATAAATGGAATTAATGCTGAGTCTGATTGCGGGAATGATAATGTTTATGAAATTATTAATGGGCAACAGCTAGAGGGCGAAGGTGGTTTTCCTCTACTAAGATATCAGATCAGAAAGCAAGGTAATTTATTGCTTGTTTCTAATTAGTGCCTGGAATTAAAAGGATTCTAGTCCGTTTTTTAGATTAAGTACTGTGAGATCATTTCTAATATGTGTAATCATATGTATTGCTTGTTTACTACGTATCCCCGACTGGCAGCATACCACTATTGGTTTTTGGGGATTCAGTGTTCTTATTTTATCTGACAATCTATCCAAAGGAATATGTAATCCCCCAATATTAAATCGTTCGAATTCAGATAGTGTTCTTACATCTAATATCTGATAGTTATTTTTATTTTGTTTTAATTCTTCCGCTTTTATTTCTTGTATAAATCCTGTTGAAATTCCGCAAAAGAGCTCGTAATCATTGTCTAATGCTGTAATATGTATTTGTTCATTTTTTTTGAAATTAAGAACTTGTTGTTGCATTGTAAGTGTATCGTAATACAAGAGTTTACCGCTTAGTACTTCACCTATTCCAGTAATTATTTTAATAACTTCATTAGCTTGTAAACTTCCTATAATTCCTGGTAAGACCCCTAAAACACCTATATCAGAACAATTAGGTACAGATCCTGGAGTTGGAGGTTCTGGAAATAAACACCTGTAGGTTGGACCTCCCTTATAATTGAGTACAGAAACCTGCCCTTGAAACTTAAAAATAGAACCAAAAACTAGTGGTTTCTCTGTCAAAACGCAAGCATCATTAACTAAATATCTAGTAGGAAAATTATCGCTTCCATCTATTATAATATCATAATCAGAAAAAAGATCAATAGCATTATCCGTGTTTAATTTTTCTACATACACCTTAAAAAACACGAATGGATTAAGCTTAGCTAACTTTTCTGAAGCTACCTTGGCCTTAGACATCCCAATATTATCTATTGTATACAATACCTGGCGTTGTAGATTAGTTTGATCTACTACATCATCATCAATGATGCCTATTGTACCAACTCCTGCAGCAGTAAGGTACTGAAGTATAGGACATCCTAATCCTCCTGCCCCAATCACCAAAACTTTTGCTAGTTTCAGTTTTTCTTGTCCTTGAATCCCTATTTTATCTAATAGAATATGACGACTATACTGATTGTTTTCCTCGGGTGTTAGCATATATTAATAGCTATGTTGTATTAATTTGAGTTTTATAATGAATGAACTATTTAGATTTTTTATTTAATGCTGTAAAATACTTATAAAACAGAGGAATAGTTTCAATCCCTTTAAGGTAATTCCAAATTCCAAAATGTTCATTTGGTGAATGTATTGCATCACTATCCAAACCAAATCCCATAAGGATGGTTTTGCTTTTCAGTTCTTTCTCGAATAATGAGACAATAGGAATACTTCCTCCACTACGTTGTGGGATCGGTGTCTTGCCAAAAGTATCTTTATAAGCTTTACTAGCAGCCTGATACCCTATACTATCGACAGGAGTTACATAACCTTGCCCACCATGATGTGGAGTCACCCTTACGGTTACTCCATCTGGAGCTATACTTTCGAAATGATTCGTAAACAATTGTGTAATTTCTTTCCATTCTTGATTTGGCACCAGACGCATAGATATTTTGGCATATGCTTTACTAGCAATAACAGTTTTAGCACCTTCTCCTGTATATCCGCCCCATATTCCATTAACATCTAGCGTAGGGCGTATAGAATTTCGCTCATTAGTAGTATATCCTTCTTCTCCATATACTGCTTCAATATCCAATGATTTCTTATAGGCATCTATAGAAAAAGGAGCTTTGGCCATTTCTTTTCGTTCTTCATTAGATAATACCTCTACCTTGTCATAAAATCCTGGAATTGTAATATGATTGTTTTCATCATGCAATGAAGCTATCATCTTAGTTAATACATTAATTGGATTAGCCACAGCACCTCCATATAAACCGCTATGAAGATCTCTATTAGGGCCTGTAACTTCTACTTCTACATAACTTAAACCTCGTAGACCTGTAGTAATTGAAGGAACATCTTTAGCTATCATTCCGGTATCACTAATTAAAATCACATCATTCGCCAACTTATCCTGATTACGTTCTACAAACCAACTTAAGCTTTTACTACCTACTTCTTCTTCGCCCTCGATCATAAATTTTACATTACAAGGAAGCTGATTAGTTTTAGTCATAAACTCTAGCGCTTTGATATGCATATATAGTTGTCCTTTATCATCACACGCTCCTCTGGCGAAAATGGCCCCTTCAGGATGGGTTTCCGTTTTTTTGACCACAGGCTCAAAAGGGGGACTATCCCATAAATCAATAGGATCTGGTGGTTGCACATCATAATGACCATATACCAATACTGTAGGAAGGTTTGGATCGACATTTTTTTCTCCATACACAATTGGATATCCGGGAGTAAGACAAATTTCTACAAGGTCACAACCTGCTTTCTCTAAGCTTTTTTTAATCTCATCGGCCGTTTTAATCACATCTTTTTCGTAAGCAGAATCTGCACTAATAGACGGTATTTTTAAGAGTGTTATCAGTTCGTTTATAAAGCGATTTTTATGCTCCTGAATATAGGAATTTATGTTTTGCATTAAGTATGAGTTTATTTATTGTAAAAATACTAAAAGTTACAGAGAACATTTAGATTTATACCCTCTTGTATAAAGAGACACTAAAAAACAGGTAAAGGTTATTTTTTTATTAAAACTATTGTTTATATTTGCACCCGCTTACTAAATAAAATAGTATGCGATTTTATACGAAACCTTTAAACGTATAATACTGAATGCGGGCGTGGTGGAATTGGTAGACACGCTAGACTTAGGATCTAGTGCCGCGAGGTGTGGGAGTTCGAGTCTCCCCGCCCGCACAGCCTAAGAAAACCCAGATCAACTGATCTGGGTTTTTTGTTTGAGGTCATACATTCACAGATTAAGATCATTCTATTACAACACATTAGTCTTTAAATCTGAATATTATTAAATTACGTTAACAATCAAATCACTAATGAAATCGATCTCTTTATTTATTTTTATTTAAAAAAATCAAGTAAAAACATTAATTTAATTTTCTCACTAAATAGAAAAATTAATTGTATTGAATGCTATTATGTAAACAATTTAACCAAATAAATTATGGATTGGAGAATCAAAGCATCATTACAAAAGTTATTGACCTTATCAAGAATTGGGGATAAATTGAATCATATTCCAGCAACATTAAACAAAGAGTACCATCATAATGTAGTAAAATATCAATTTTATGAATGTATTAGAAAATTTAAATCTATAGATATAGATCTAAACCAAATGCCTTTAGCGTTAGAAATAGGCACCGGATACTCAATCATTTCTCCTTTAGTACTGAGCCTCCTTGGCTTTGGTAAAGTAATCACAGTTGATATTGATGCTGATGTTAACTTTATTGCTTTCCAAAAGGAGCTTAAATACTTAAATAGAAAAGAATTTATTGATCAAATTTCCAATTTGGGAATCTATTCAGAAGATATAATTAAAGCAAAATTAGCTACAATTAAACAGTGTAAGAGCTTAGATAAAGTTCTTGCGTTTGCTAACATAAAATATATAGCTCCTTATACTATAGAAGAGATCGATAAGGAAGAAAATAATTTTGATTATATAAGCTCGCAAGTTGTTTTTGAACATATTCCGCCAGAATTTTTAGAACTTTTATTTAGAAAGTTCAAAGTATGGCTTAAGAAAGATTGTTTTACAGTACACACCATTAATTTCATTGACCATTTTGCTAATCCAGGGATATTTCAAGATAAAAAAATTTCTGAATTCAATTTTCTACGATTCTCCGATAAATATTGGAAATTCTGGTCTGGAAACCCAATAGCATATACTAATAGACTATCATATTTATATTACCAAGAATTGTTTAAAATTAATAACTTACATATTGTAAATTTTATTGGAGAAAACTATAGACCCTCTAAAGTTTTAGAAACCAATCAAATTCACGTGGATATTTTAAAAAAATATAAATCGAAACCTAATTTAATAGAACTTACCAAATACCAAAGAGGGACTTTTATCGTAAAAAATTAAATTTCATGGTAGCAAAACAATGAGTTTCGACACTTGCTTATACAAAAGGTTATTAAGAAGTAAAGAAAACTAACGATTTTAAAGGGAATTATGTATAAAATCACTTAAAAACTGCTAAAAAATGATACGATCAGCTTTTTTTATTCGAAACTATTTTTCTCCCGTGATAAGAAGCTGAATTGATGAACTGATGTAACTCTTCCACATTTTTATCAGTAATTGATTCTGCAGCAACTATCTCTAATGTATCTTTTACCATACTAAAAAAAATTCATCCCCTAAGGAGTAACAATAGCAGCATACGTATTCCCATTTGATAAATCAAAAGAAGAATCCGTTCCCATGAGTGGGTTTACATAATCAGTAAGATTTGCAGCTTTGTCACTTTGTTTTACAGAAATTTGTATTTCTTCCTTTTGTTTACAGGAAAAGAAGAAGAAAGAAACTATAAACAAGAAATTTATATTCTTGATTTTAAACATATTATTTGTGTTTACATTGTCTAATTATTTTTTCTAAACCTTTACTTAATATACACCTCAAGTAATCTGGCCTCATGCTTAGCATGAATTGAATAGTTTTTTAAAGCTGCCGGAATCAAAACGGTTTGACCTTTTTCTAAATTTTCATCTGAACCATTGTTATACTGAATACTACAGGATCCACTAACACACATATATATCACAAATGAATCCTTATCACTCTCTGCTACATATATATTATTATTTACGATTAGTTCGTTGGTGGTGAAATACTCACAGCTTACTAATTCTATTGGTTTATTATATGCTGTAACATATGCTGACTTATATGTTTCTTGGGCAGTATAATCGATTGCATCCAAGGCTAAATCGGTATGCAACTCCCTATAATTACCTTCTTTATCTGGTCTATCCCAATCATAAATCCTATAGGTAATATCACTCGTCTGTTGAATTTCAGCTAACATAACACCGGCACCTATGGCATGTACTCTTCCCGTGGGAATAAAATAAACATCTCCAAACGCAACTTTATCCTCATTAAGGATTTCCATTAAAGTTTTGTTTTCTAGATGTTCGAGATATTCTGATGTATTTGAATCCTTTTTAAACCCAACTATCAAATTACCATTTTCTTCAGCGTCCATAATGTACCACATCTCGGTTTTGCCAAAAGAATTGTGACGTTCTTGCGCCAATTGATCATTAGGGTGTACCTGAATACTTAAAGGTTTTTTTGCATCAATAAATTTTATCAATAAAGGGAACTTGTTTTTGAAATGATCATACACATGTTTTCCTACTAATTGCTCCTTGTATGTCTCCAAAACTTCTGGTAATGTTTGGCCCGCTAAGGCTCCATTAGAAACAACAGATTCATCACCATCGACATCTGATATTTCCCAGCTTTCTCCTATATTTTCTTTTGAAGATTTTTTATTAAAACGTGTAATTAACTTAGTACCTCCCCATACTTTTTCTTTTAGAATAGGCTCAAATTTTAGTGGGTACAAAATTTTATGTGTTATCATGTATACTTTATTAATTTTTAATCTTAAAATCGGCATTTACTAATTCATTATTAGTAACGGCATTTTTTATCGCAAAATTGGAACTTGCCCCCCTATTTTATTATACCATGTGTATTTTAATATTATTGATATTACAATCATCAATATAAGAACTATAAACAACTGATCATATTCTTTAATCAACAAATAGATAGGAATTAAGACAAATGTCATTTGCCAAACAACTCCCACTATACAATTAAAAATATCTTTCCAGAAATTCTTATTTATTTTACACGTTGGATCTTCTTTTTTTAATTCCTCATACACAGCCTTCCAAAATCCCCATGGTTTTGTGGTTTTATAAAAGTTTTTCAACACTTTCATATCATCAGGTTTCCCATATATAAACTTCTAAAAAAACAACCGACAAAAGATATCAATAATATAATTGGAAATAAACACATTATTATTCTTTGGTAATATACAAGGTACAATAGTAGCTGCTATAAGCCCTGCCAGCATTCCACCAAAATAGCCATACGCATTAAAACGCCACCAAATCTATTTTAGCATATTAGCCGCGGCATACCCTCTATATAATGCAGAGGTTAACCAAACGGTAAGCCCGCTTTATGCAATAGAAAATTTATTACATCTTGTAGCTACCGCAAATACTAACGCTGCACTGCGTTTTTTAATTTCACCATAGCGGTGCTATGCAAAAATTAAGAAAACACTAGTATTTCTTGCATCTACAAGCTTCTTGACAACCTTCTATTGCATAAAGTGGGGTAAGTGTATTTATTGAAAAAGCAAAAAAACCAAACTCTTTCTAATAAGGTTAAGCATAAAAATTAGTGTGTTTGAAAATGTTAATTTTCTAATACGAGTAAAATCCTTTTCCGACTCTCGATACATTTCTTTAAAATCTCGATCTAAGATTTTTTGAGAAATTATTTTTAATATTCCTTCGGAGTTTTTTTTGCATTATTAATCTTTTGATTATCAATTAAATATACTATAATTAATCGCAAAAAAAGTAAAAAACTGTAAATCAACATATTAAACCCTTAACTTAATGACATTGAGCAGCGCTATGTTAAAATTAAGAAAACACTAGTATTCATTGTATATCATTGACTCATTACAAAGTTCTAACGTATCTGGGTTTAATACATCACTCCTAGTACCCCCATACTAATGTTGCCTAATATTCGTTGTTTATATATAACCAACACACTTATCACCTATGTTACACAAAATTTTATTGCCTGTTATTTATATTTTAGTTTATTTCCCCGTTTTTGCTCAATGTAATGATGCTGTCCGTACAGGAGAAGCCACTTTCTATGGAGGAATTGCTGGTAGTTCTGGAGGGAATTGTTCTCTTCCTGTAGATGCAAATGATTTTATGCACTGTGCCTTAAATAATACTGATTATAATAACAGTAATGCTTGTGGTGCCTGCCTAGAAGTGACCGGAAGTCGTGGTAAAACTATCGTAAAAGTAGTAGACCGCTGTCCCGAATGTAAACCTGGTGATGTAGACCTAACACAACAAGCTTTTTCTGAAATTGCAAATCCAATCGATGGAAGAGTTCCTATTTCTTGGAAGTTTGTTCCTTGTCCTCTAGCATCCAATCAAACTATAAAAGTTAACTTTAAATCGGGATCATCTAAATATTGGACTGCCATACAATTCAGAAATATCAAGCATGCCATTAATAAAATGGAATATTTTAAAAATGGTACATGGATCAATGTAAAACGAGAATTATTTAATTTCTTTATAGAACCTACAGGCGTAGAATCTCCTATGAATCTTAGAATCACATCTGTGGTAGGCGAAACTTTACTTTTAAACAATATCGAAATCAATACCAATACTGATTTTGATACAGGTTTGCAGTTTACTACACCTCAAGGTTGTGATACTACCATACCTGATCCGACACCAAATGAAAACCAAGCTTTTAAACCTCACAAAATACCTGGAAGGATAGAAGCAGAAGATTTTGACAAAGGAGGGCAAAACAATGGATACAATGATACTGATACTACTAACCGTGGAAGACAATATAGAAATGAAGGCGTAGATATACAAACTACAGGTGATCTTAACGGCAATTATAATGTAGGTTGGACAACTACAAATGAATGGTTAGAATATACTGTAAATATTACGGCTACAGGCTCCTATGATTTTGTATTTAGAACTGCTTCTATTTTTAGCACCTCTTCTTTTCAACTTTTAGTAGATGGTTCTTCTATACGAGATCAAGTTTCTGTACCAAATACTAATGCTTGGCAAAGTTATACAGATATCAATGTTCCTAATATCGTACTAACAGAGGGCGTACATACATTTAGAATATTTATAACAGGGTCTGGGTTTAATCTAAATTATTGGTCAGGAGCACTATCAGGATCTAACAGAAATAGTTCACCACATATCCCTGAGATTAAAGGATACCCTAATCCTACTTCTTCTACATTTTATATTCAAGATCCTGATATTAAGCAATGGAAGGTAATAGATATGAGTGGCAAAATTATTTTAAAAGGAAAAGAAAATACAATTAATCTATCTTCATTTAAAAACGGTAATTATTTTCTGATTACAAAAAATAAGGCATTGCAGATAATTAAAAAATAAGCTAAACCCTATCCCTAATATAACAACTCCATTCCGAATACGATTTGGAGTTGTTATTTTTATAATTATAGCTAGCTCAATTTTAGCGTTGCATCGCCCATCTGTCTAGATCATCAGATAGAATTATACCACTCCTGATATAACGGTCTTGTTTTCAGTATCTAAAAGATGCAATGGCTACCTGACTCGTTAGATAGAGATTTTCTTATTACATTAATCGGGTTTAAGATTTGATTCATACAGATCAATCCATTGTTGCACTGTCATTTTTGATGCCAACTTGCCAATTAGTTCTAATGGGATTTGATCAATTTTCTTAAATCGAATACAACTTTTTCCCATATCTAATTTTGTGCTTACATACTTAGGGTATTCTCCAACAAACCAATTCATTAATTCTTGACTTGCATATATCCCGCTATGATATATAGCAATAAAGTTTTTTTGTGAGGCTATGTTTATAAATGGCAATGGTAGTTTAGGATCACAATGATATCCATTAGGATAGATCTCTTGTGGTACAACATACCCTATCATTTTATAACTGATACCTTCTTTAAATCCTTTTGGCAGATTGTCTTTGATTACTTTTCTAAGGTTCTGCATCACCTCTCTTCTTTCTTCTGGGACAGCTTGTATGTATTCATCAGGTGTTTTGGCTTCGTAGTGCATGTTCTCTTATTTTTTTATTGATTTAGTGAGGTTTACGTTGCAGTATCAATCCCGAAATCAATGAGATAATAAAACCAATGATAAGTACAGTAGAAGACATTAGTAAAAAGCTCATCCAGGAGCTAGAGAATAATTCTTTTTGTGCTTCTAGTTCAGTTAACTTAACCTTATATTCTGCCTCTGGAAGTGAACTTTTCATCTGCTCTTCAATAGTAGCATAATATTCTGTTGTAAAATCAGGATTGATATATGTAACATATATTACATCGATAATCCCGAATGCAATGGCTGCAAACAAAGAAATCAATACTCCAATTAGTAATGCTTTTCCAAAAGACACTACTCCATCATTTTCATTATCTCTATAATGTTTAATCCCAAAAAATACAAAAACTAGAGAGATTACCATGGTGGCATATCCAATAACCTCTTGAGCTGTAAAAGATAAATTTTTACCTATAAACAATGCTATTAAAAAAAGAATACATATGGTAATAGCTCCATATATTCCGTAACGTATAACTGTATTTTTCATAAATAGATGTATGTAAGTTTTTTAACTAAATGAATAGATCAAAAGTATGTTTATAAAGCAAAAAAACACTCATACTAAAGTATGAATTGTATGATACTTCTGTACGAATACTACTTCTAATGTAAAAATACCCGCTCAAAATCGAAGGATCTGTAATTCTTTTGCAATTTGGATTGCTTGTGTTCTACGTTTTGCATCCAATTTTACCAAAATATTTGAAACATGTGTTTTTATAGTACTTTCTGAAACAAAAAGCTTATCGGCAATCTCTTTATTAGATAATCCAGATGCTACTTCGCATAATACTTCATATTCGCGTTTACTTAACCCTAAAGCTTCAATTTTTTTATGATCAATATCCTTAGTAGGTATTGTCTTTTTGTGAAGCACTTTCTTATTAATACTAATTCCAATAACAAAAAAAACAATGGCAATTCCTGCAATAATAAATTCTAAAGATATATTGCCAGTAATAAGACTATAGCTACTTAGCTTAAAAAGCATAAGTAATGCAATAACTAAAGCTCCGAAAATAAAAATAGTTTTCCTCACAGTATAAATGTAAGAAAACTGTAGTTTATTTATGTCGACTGAATTTTCTTATACCAGTTCTGATTTAAAAATACTCAAATAATACACAGTTATTTTTTGTTTAGGCAAAAAAGAAAGTGCAGGCATAGTCCAAGCTATGATTACATTTTATTTTGAAGCGTGAACGAAAAAGATCAAATTTTAGTGGGTAATTTTAAGTCAGAACTGGTATTATCTGTTATTTAGTAGATCAATTTCTTTCTGGAGGTTGTTCTTTGCCTGATGCTCAAATTTATGATAAAAATGATCAGTTTTAAAAATTCTAGTCATACTAACAAAGTCATTTAGTACTTTGATCCGCCCTTTGTTATAGGCAAAATCTGGATAGTATTTATATTCTTTTCTTACACTTCTACAATACAATTCATACTCTTTCCAATTACTCCCTAAAATAGAAAGGTCTGCATCCGTAAAATAATTGATATCCTTATTTTCTGATATATGATGTCCTTTTGTAGCGAGGATAATTTGATTACAAAGTTCAACCCTTTTTGTGTTTATCTGTAGTGATGATAGTATATCAATAGCTTTTATAGCGCTTTTTTCTTCATTATTTTGTTTCAGAACATTGTAGACATAATCATGATAGAACAATGAAAATAATGTCATATCCCAATCTGCAATATTTTTTTTAACAAGAAATATATTTTGATATACATTTTCCAGATGATTTAGGTTATGATAATATCTCCCTTTTTTGCTATGGGTTTTAACGATTTTATCCCAAAGCAATTGGATATATTTATTATCTCCTGAGTATTTAGAAACCAATATAAAGAACAATTCTTCTAACAAAACTCTACTTTTATTTTATCTACAATTGTCTGTGCTAATTTCTCTTTGGATTCTACAGTCCACCCAGCTACATGAGGGCTTAAGATTACATTATCCATTTGTAATAATTCTTTTAATGGTTTTGGCATTTCTTTTTTAGAGGTAAATAAATTCTCGAAAGAGGATTTTTCATATTCCAGAACATCTAATCCTGCGCCTAATATTTTACCAGATTTTAATGCCGTAACCAAATCTTTAGTTACTACACTTTTTCCTCTAGCAGTATTCAAAAACCAAAAAGATTTTTGAAATTTATTAATAAACTCGGTATTAATCATTCTATCTGTACGTTTAGTCCAAGGTGTATGCAAGCTTAGTATATCCGTTTGTTTAAACAATTCTTCTAATGATACCTGAGTAGCATCACTATTTTCTACATCTTCTTTAAGATCATAGCATATAACTTCTACATCAAAACCTCTAAGTTTGCGTGCAAAAGCTCTCCCCATATTACCATATCCAATAATTCCTACTGTTTTTAGGTCGAGTTCTACTCCCCTGTTTTCTTCTCGATTCCATTGTCCATTTCGTACTTGATAATCTGCTACATTTAACTTATTAAATAAAGATAAAATCATACCCAATGCATGCTCTCCTACAGCATTTCGATTTCCCTCAGGTGCTGAAAAAAGTTTGACCCCTTTCTTAGTCGCATATTCTGTATCTATATTTTCTAATCCTGCTCCTAGACGTGCTATAAATTTTAGATTTCTTGCTTTATCAATAAATTCTTTGTCAATTGTAAATCGACTTCTGATCACAATACCATCATACCCTATAATCTTTGCTTCAATTTCTTTTTTATCAGAAATATAATCCTCTTCATTCTCGAAACCAAAATCAGTTAATTGTTGTATAAGCAAAGGGTGATTACTATCTAGATGAAGTATTCTCATGGTTATAAGTTTAGATGTCAAAAATAAGCATTTAAAAAAGGTAATAAGATGTTTATGTATACTCTAATATGACATCATTTATTTCAAAATTAAGAGTCCTCGTTATGTCACTCAATATAAATGCCATAAAGTTTATTTTGTTAATATTTTTATAACTTAGCCATAATACTATTGAAGTATATAATCAAAAAAATAATGAGATGTTCTTAGTTTTTATTTCATAGTTTCATAGTTTTGAGTATATTGTGAGTCCTACACAAATTTTTACTTAGTTCTCACAGGGAAGCTTTTAGGCAATTCTATTATTATTCATCAATAGTTAAGAAAAATAAAAATACGTTTATGAAACAATTATTACTATTATTTTTTGCAGGAACACTTTTAATTTCTTGTAAATCAAATCAAAAGAGTGAGTTTACTGATGAGAATGATATTGAAGAAATTGTTAGTGATGAGATCCTAACAGGAAAAGTTATTGATAGGAAAAGAAGAAAGTTATCGTATGTGGCGATTAAGCTTGTAATTGATAGCACACAGTGTATGAACGCATACACAGGAGAAGATGGATTATATGCATTTACGATCAATCCTGCAAAAATTAAGGATGACAGTTATTTTGAAGTAGTCTATAAAGGGTTTGTAAAAAAGACTATTCCATACAATGAGGTGGTCGCTAATAATACCATTAAACTTAGTTCTAAGGGAAAAGTAGTAACTAGAACTGAGTATAAAATATTTTATGAAGAAATTCGTAGTTGTTCTAGATAATTCTGAGAGGTAGTGTTGATTAGATTACTGTTTTTCTTAATTAATTATAAAGATTCATTATTTTAAAGTATGTCTAAATTCTTTGACGGATATTATTTCTTGAGTCCATAATTAGGCACTGATATCATTTATTCTACTTCAGTTTATCTTGAAACCTCGCATACCCTATAAAATGAGTTCAATTTGTACGTATCCCAATTCTATATTAGTTATCCAATCTAAAAAATACACTAAACTTTTAGTCTTTGAAATTGGATACTATTACATTGGTGTGCTCTACTACATATATATTACTATTTTTAAAGCTGGATAGTGATAAATCTTGGACTACATAAGATGAGATTGTTATAGTATGTAAGCAGAATTGCAAAAAATATTTTAAAGTTTTAAATAGTAAAACGACTTACACAATTGTAACTACTTTTTTAGTAATGAATATTTAAAAAATTAAGATGGCTATTTTTGACTATTTAACTGGCAGAGGTGGAATTCTGATTCTCGGTTTACTGATCGTTATTATCGTTTTGTATAAAAAAATAAAAACCAGAAGATATTTTAAAGAACCCTCAAAAAAGAAAAAATCATAATTAGTCGTACAATGTTAGTATAGCTGATAAAAATATGCTCTATAGCATTTTTTGATCTACATTAAATTGATTTTCTCTCCACTTTTTGCAGCCTTGTAGATGGCTTCGACAATAGTTATATCTTTCTTTCCTTCTTCTCCCGGTACAATAACTGGGTTATTATGAATAATTGCTAGTGCATCATCATCCATTTGCCTGGCTTGTTGGTTTTCTATAAATGTATTCAATGGTATACCATCACTACTAGTACCTTTAACACCAGAATACATTGAAAAAGGCTGTAATGTATACCACCCTTTTTCACAATCTACATACAATTGATGCATATCGTTTCTTACACTTGTTTTTCCATGTGCAATAGTTCCAGAAGGAAATTCTAAGGTAAAATGTGTTGTCTCATCAGTTTCGGTAAATATTTCTGGCCGAGTATTTATATGTTTTGCAGCGACAGATATAGGTTCTTCTGCTGTAGTATACCGAGCAGCATTTAATGCATAGACTCCTAAGTCGTACATTGTTCCTCCACCTAATTTAGAATCCAGTCTCCAGCTTTTTTGAGGATTTCCAACATTATATCCTATTTCTGCTCGTACAGTTTTTATTTTGCCATATGGCTTGGTAGTTGCCCATTTAATTACTTGTTGTGTATTAGGCTCATGCTGCATGCGATATCCTATCGATAATTTTACTTTATTTTTCTTACACGCATTGATAATGGATTGGCATTCTTCAGTTGTTTTGGCCATAGGTTTCTCGCACCAAACGTGTTTCCCTGTATTTGCTGCTTTTATAGCATACTTAGCATGCAAGCCTGTAGGCAGTACAATATATATCACATCAATATCAGGATTATCGGCGATACGATCCATGTTCTCATATGAGTAGACATTTTTATCACTTATATTATATTTTTTCTGCCATTTGGGTATTTTCTCAGGACTTCCAGTTACTATTCCTGTTAGTTTACAATGCTTGGTAAGTTGTAGAGCAGGAGCAAGCACATTCGTACTATAATTCCCTAAAGCTACTAGGCATACTCCTAATTTCTTTTGATTTGACTGCGGATATAGCTGAGATAAAGGAAGTAAACTGTACCCTACAAAAAGCCCTGCGTTTTTTATAAATGATCTCCTATCTAACATTTCACTAATTTTTATATGTATCTCTTTTTAAGATAACATAATTATGAATCCCGTAAACTATATCTCGATATACTTAGTAACAGTTCTATCTGTAACAGCATCTCCTGTATGTTTTGTACTTGCTTTTTCGAATAAAAGAATGTGTACTTCTTCTCCATCTTTGGTAGAAGGGCAATGTTCTACACCTTTTGGCACTACAATTAATTCTCCTGCCTCTATCTTTACAGTTTTATCCCTAAATTTCATGTATAATGTCCCTTTTATTACTTGAAAAAGTTCATCTTCATCATCATGTTTATGCCACACAAAATCTCCACTTATTTTTGCCAGATATACTTGATTATTATCTACCATAGCAATTCTATGTGGCTGCCATTGGGTATCAAATTGTGATAATTTATCCTTGATGTTGATTGCTTTCATATATAAGATATTAATTTATGAAAACAAGATACTTATTTCTTCAAGTATTCTTTTGGGTCTTAACGTTTCTTTATAGAGTAAACACCATTCTGTTTTGGCTGTAACAATTACTTTTTTTGTTGTTGCCGATATCATCTTAGTATGCCTTTCACTCTTAGCTCCACGAAAACTATGCACCCAAGTTTGAAGTATTAATTCGTCGTTTTCAAAAGCTGGGTTATGATATTCTATGTAGTGATTAAGCGCTACCCAGACATATGTATTCCTGATTTGCTGATTCGCCTTATCCTCCCAATGTTTTTTAGCAATATCTTGTACCCATTGTAAATATGTAACATTATTTACATGCCCCATATCATCAATTGCTGATTTTGGGACTGTGATCAGATATTCGAAAAGTTTAATTTTCATAGGTTGATGAATATGAATTAAGATATTTATACCACAATTTTTCAGCTTATTATACTAGTTTTTGTATAAAATCATCAAAAGCTGGATTAAAATATTTTTAGAATCCTAAAAAGAGCTTAGCAATATAAAAAAACAAAAAAATACCAAAGATATCATTACTAGTTGTAATAAAAGGGCCTGTAGCGATAGCTGGATCAATTCCTTTTTTATTAAGGATGATAGGTACAAAAGTACCTACTAATGCTGCAACAATAATTACTAGAATCAAAGCTAATGCTACGGTTAAATTAAATAATGAATCGTATTGTCGTATGGCTCCATAAATGACAAGTAATACTGCTAGTGCAATACCATTAATTAGACTAAGACCGATTTCTTTGAGTAATCGATCCCATAAACTTCCTTTTACATTATCATTGGCAAGTCCTTGAACAATAATTGCTGAGGATTGTACCCCTACATTACCTGCCATTGCCGCTATTAAAGGAGTAAAAAAGAAAAGATCAGGATATTTTTCAAGTGCTTCATGAAAGCCTCCCATGATTGATACACTTGCTAATCCCCCAAAAAGCCCTAAAATCAACCAAGGTAAACGAGCTCTAGTAAGTTCCCACACATTATCATCTGCTTCTACATCTTGAGAAATACCAGCAGCCATCTGATAATCTTTTTCTGCTTCATCTTTAATAAAGTCTACAATATCATCAATAGTTATACGCCCTACGAGTATCCCTTCTTGATCTACAACTGGAATTGCCTCCAAATCATATTTTTGCATGATTCTGGCAATTTCTTCTCCTTCGGTAGCAACATTTACACGGTCGACTTTTGGTATATATACTTCACTTATATGTGCTTTTGCAGGTGCAGTGAGTAAATCTTTTAATGACAATCTGCCTGTGAGTTTTCCTTGTTTATCTACTACATAGATAGAATGCACACGAGTTACTTTTTCTGCTTGACGTCGCATTTCTCTAACACATCCGGCTACTGTCCAAGTTTCTTTTACCTTTACCAACTCTTTTGCCATAAGACCTCCAGCTGTATCTTCTTCATAAGTAAGGAGTTCTTTAAGGTCTTCTGCCAGTTTTTCATCTTCAATTTCTATCTTGGCAATCACTTTTTCTGCTCGCTCCTCTGGCAACTCTGCAATCACATCGGCAGCATCATCGGTATCCATTTCTTCTAGCTCTTCTGCAATTTCTTTTACAGATAAGTTTTCTAAAATACGTTCCCGAAAATCTTCTTCTAGCTCCATAAGAGCTTCAGACGTTTTTTCGCTATCCAATAATTTAATAAGATATGTAGCTTGAGAAAGATTGAGCTCTCCTAATATGTCTGCAACATCTGCAAAATGGATTTCGCTTAGCATATCTTGCAGACTACTATCACTTTCAGCTTCAATGAGATGCTTCACTTGATCTATAAGTTTATTAGAAATCTCAAATGACATAGCGTAACTGTTTATGGCTTCTTTGCAAATGCTCACAAAGATAACTAAAGAAATTTAAGTTGGATATGATTTTAAACCTTTAGGATAGCGGTAGTATAATTATTTAAATTTAACCCTCATTGCTTAAAAACGTACTTTAAATTTTATTAGATTTTTCAATACGTGAAGCTAACTCAATAAACTGACTTACGCTTAATTGTTCAGGGCGTTTAGAACATATATCCATTTGTTTTATCTGATCCTTTAATTGAAAGGTTTTTAAACTGTTTCTTATTGTTTTTCTACGCTGTCCAAACGCAGTTTTTACAATAGAGAAAAGAAACTTTTCATTACAAGGAATCGTATGCTTTATGCTACGGGTTAGTCGTAACACACCACTATCTACCTTTGGAGGTGGATTAAAAACTGAAGGTGGAACAGTAAATAAATATTCTGCATCATAAAATAATTGAGTTAGTACGGATAAAATACCGTAGATTTTATTTCCTGGTTTTGCACAGATACGCTGAGCAACTTCTTTCTGAAACATTCCTGTAAATTCTGGGATACGCTTGTGATTTTCTATTGTTTTAAAAACAATTTGTGAAGAAATATTATACGGAAAATTTCCTGTAATAGCAAAAGATTTACTTTCAAACAGTGAATCTAAATTATACTTTAAAAAATCGCCTTCGATAACTCTAAACTCTTGTTTCCTGTTTTTTATTTCTGGGTGCTCCATCAAGAAGTTTGTAGTAAGATATTCGATAGATTCTGAATCCAAGTCCATAGCTATCAGATGTACTTCTTTATCGAGAATATACTTGGTGAGTACACCCATTCCAGGTCCAATCTCAATTACATTACTGTATCCATTTAGCGTAAGAGTATTTCCTATTTTACAAGCAATATTTTCGTCTATCAAGAAATGTTGCCCTAAATGTTTTTTCGCTTTGATTATAGTATTATCAAAACTCTTATATTTACTATTACTTTTATCTTTTTTATGTTTCCCCTTTTTGCTCATATCTTTTTGACTCTCATTTTTTTGCCTCTTATTTTTTTAAAAAAATCAAAATTCACTGATGACTTCTAATTCAGTTCTAAATGCTACAAGGTTATCTGCAAAATGAGCAGTTTCTGCACGTAATTTTTCTGCATCTTCAGTATAGTATTTTTCTAAAGTAACTTTACTATCTGTGGTATACTGAATAGAATATGTAATACCTCCCATTTCTTCTTCTACTATAACTCTACTCATCAATGCTTTGCTAAATTTTCCTGTTGCTAACATATCTGGGATATGCTTCTTTTTCATCCAATCTAACCATTGATCACGTATTTGTTCTTCGATATTTATAGTCACACTATATATGTACATATGCTCTGGGTATTTTTTAGTTAATTACAACAAATTTACATAGAAGCAAACAAACATGAAATACATATAAATTATGATTTCTTTAAATGCTAAGTAATGAACTCATTTAAGGTTTTGTTGATTGAAGTAAAATCGATGTTCTTTGCTTAATTGAATTCATTTTTTGAGCTGCATACTTATAGGTACGTAACGAAAAAAATGACAAAAGTAAATGAAAAAGACCATTTTGTAGTCAATTGTAAAAACCTTAAATGAGTTCAATATCTTGTCGAAAATACTACAAAACCAGATTTGTATCTTTTTGGGAAATTTTGAATTCATTTTAAATTGTTTTATAATATGACATCAATTGTAAAAAATGAATTCAAAATTTCATCAAAAATCTTTTAGATTATGAAAATCGTCTATTTCTGAGCAGACAAAATTAATCACCTATTTTATCATATCGGTAAAAAATTTAAAACTGTTTAAACATTTCTGCATATATTTACAAAGAGAATATTTTAATATTTATTTTTATATAAAAAATCAAAAATATATTCTATGATTTGTAACTTATATACTGACATTTTTGATGACTGTATTTAATAAACTTCTATTTTTCGAAAATAAAGTAGATTACAAATAATAGTTTAAAGTATTGAAATTCAGTATTTTAATTTATTTTAAAAATAATATTTTAAGAAAAATTAACATTGTTCAGTTAAAGTCTAGTTGCTTTTCAGTTCTAGAAATAGTGGTATGCGTATGTTTATACTATCGAAACAAACAAATTTTTAAGATTAATTTTGTGAATTCTCATTAAAATTACTTTTAAACTTAGTAAATAATTAAAATCACACAATGAATTATGAGAGAAAAATTATTAAGGGGTACCATAAGTAAGTACTTCATTAAAGGATTACTTATTGTGTTACTATTTAGCGGTAAATTGTATGCGCAACAAACAGTAACTGGTAAAGTCGTTGACAATAACGACATCGGAATTCCTGGCGTAAATGTTACTATTCAGGGGACATCAATAGGAGAAATCACTGATTTTGATGGTAATTTTTCCATCAACGCATCTTCAGATAATGTGCTTGTCATTTCTTATGTAGGGTACACTACCGAAAAAATTACTGTAGGCAATCAAACCAATATAGTAGTTAAGCTAAAAGAAGATGTAGAATCCTTAGATGATGTTGTAGTAATAGGGTATGGTACAAGAAGAAAAAGTGATCTTACAGGGGCCGTATCACAGGTAACCACTAAATCTTTTGAAAGTCAACCTGTTACACGTGTCGAAGAAGCGATTCAAGGTAGAGCTGCTGGGGTAACAGTAGCACGAAACAATGGAGCTCCTGGAGCCGGTGTAAAAATTAGAGTTCGTGGAGCTAACTCGATTACAGGAAATAATAGTCCACTAGTAGTAATCGATGGTATTTTCGGAGGAGATTTAAGAACAATAAATCCTAATGATATTGCTTCAATTGATGTACTTAAAGATGCTTCTGCACTAGCCATCTATGGCTCGAGGGGTTCTAATGGGGTGATTATTGTAACCACAAAAAAGGGATCTGGAAAAACTAAAGTAAACATCGAACATTTCACTACGATTGCTGAAGTATCTAGGCGTGTAGATGTATTAAGTTCATCAGAGTTTGCAACTTTACGTAATAGAAATCGAATCGCTGCGGGTGCTGCTCCTACATTTACAGATGATGAAATTGCTGGATTAAGAGAAAATCCAATTGATTATCAGGATGAATTATTTAAAACAGGTGTTAGTTCTACAACCCAAGCATCAATAAGTGGAGGTGATGAAAAATTTAAATATTTTATATCTGGTAATTATGTAGACCAAGAAGGTATTGTAATCACTACTGGATATGAACGATCTTCTTTGCGATCTAATTTAAGCGCCAACGTAAATGATCGATTAAGTGTAGGATTAAATATGTTTGCTAGCAGAGAGTTTTTCGCAAACAATGTCGACTCTTTTAATCGTTTTAAAGGAGGGCTTGTATTAAGGGCACTTACTTGGGATCCAACTTCTCCTGTACGTGATGAGAATGGAGATTTTATACTAAGATCTAATCTTGCTAATAATGGTTTTAACCCTATTGCAGGTATATTACGAACAACAAGAGAAACCGTTAATGATCGATTCAATGCTAATATTGACATCAAATATGAACTTTTTGACGGATTTACTTATAATTTAGTAGCAGGTATTAATACCTGGAATAGTGTTACTCAATCTTTTAGGGTTGAAGGTGATACTACCGATGATGCTTCTACACACACCAATTTAGATTTCAATAATGGAAAATTTTCGGCTTTTCAAATAAGTAATATCTTAAATTGGAAAAAAAGCTTCGGTAACCACAACCTAGATGTTACTGCAGTCTATGAATTCCAAGGCAATGAAGGAACGAGTAATGGTTATTCTACTTTTAATGTAGCAGGTCCTGGTTTCTTTTTTGGTGATGTTGGAGATATTGCTAATGAAAACTTCTTTAATAATGGAGGAAAACGTACTATACAATCCTATTTAGGTAGGGTACAATATGATTTCAACAATAGCTTGTACTTAACAGGCTCATTAAGAGTCGATCAAAGTTCTGTATTCCCGCAAGATAATAGGACTGCTTATTTTCCTTCAGCTGCTATAGCGTATAGTTTTAATAATATGGATTTTATAGAAAATGGAAATACATTTAGTAATCTGAAGATCCGTGGAGGTTATGGAGAAGTAGGAAATCAGAACGCTAGAGAAGATGCACAATTTGGTCAATCTGCTCGAGGACTATTATTTTCTTTTGATGGAGAAACTACTGTTAATGGGCAGGCTGATACACAGCTAGGAAACCCAAATTTAAAATGGGAAACCACAAGACAATATAATGTAGGATTAGATATGGGGTTTGTAAATAACCGCATCAATCTTAGTGTAGATTATTATCAGAAGAACACTGTAGACCTTCTCTTATCAAGACAAATCCCAACTACTACTGTATCAATAACAGAAAACATTGGAGAAGTAGAGAATAAAGGTATCGATATATCGCTATCTGCTGATATCGTACAGACAAAAAACTTTAATTGGAATTCTAACTTTGTGTTATCCAAAATTAATAATGAAGTAATTTCATTAACTAGTCCCGATCAAGAACGAATAATAGGCAATATTCTTTCTATTGATGGAACAACAAATGCCTTGAATGTAATTGAAGTAGGAAGTCCACTGGGAGAGTTTTATGGATTGACATATTTAGGCACTTGGAAATCAACAGATGATCTCCCTACTGGCATTCAGCCCGGTGATGCTAGATATCTAAGAGATGAAGATGGAGAACGTGTTTTAGGCGCTATAGGTAATGGAACTCCTACCTTAACTTGGGGTTTTAATAATACTTTTGACTATAAAAACTGGAATTTAAATATTTTTGTTCAAGCAGCTCATGATTTTGAGGTATACAATCAAGTAGAAGGTGCTTTAAATGGAGGTAGTGGAGATTTTAGAGATAATTTATCTCCTAATAGTTTTAACGTATGGACTCCTGAAAATGAGACAGAGATTCCAAGAGCAGGAGCTAATAACCTCTTGAATTCTTCTCGTTATGTAGAAGATGGGAGTTATATCAGATTAAGTAATGTAACACTAGGCTATAATTTTGGTAGTTTTTTTAAAGGTTTGGATAGTGCGCAAGTATATGTAAGTGGGCAAAACTTATTCTTAATCACAGATTATAGTGGCTATGATCCTGAAGTTACATCTAATCCATTAAATCCAAATCAAAGTAATGGTGATGTAGGTTCAGGAATTAACTTAGGTGCTTTTCCAAATCCTAGAACTTATAATTTAGGAGTTAAATTAGGATTTTAAAGAACTAAAATTTAAAAATATTAACATGAAAATGATACAATTTAAAAATAAGTTGAAACAGCTATTTACATTTGTTGTTTCTCTAATGATGTTTAGCACGCTACTACAGAGTTGTGCAGAATTAGATCCAGACCTTACCGAATTTAATGCTCCTCCAGGATCGTATGAGAGTTTGGCTGATCAAGAAGAAGGAATAGTTGGAGTATATCAAGGACTATTTACGGCTGCAAGATTTAATGACATTTATGCACCAGCATGGGGTGGAGATGATATGACTACAAATTTTGGAGCTAATAAGGCAGACTTTAGAGAGTTTGACCAACGAAATGTAACACCAGGGAATGCGAGGCTAGGAAATAATTGGAACAATTCGCTTAATATTATCAACAGAGCAAACACCGTTATTAGCCGGTCTCAAGGGTTATTTCAATTAGATGTAGATATGGAAATAGTAGAGTTAAGAATTGGAGAAGCATTTTTCTTGCGTGGATTAATGTTACAGCACTTATCAAGAATACACGGTAGAATTCCTATTTTACTTGATCCTGTTGTAGATCCTGATGTAACCTTATCTTCGCAACAAGAGGTATTCGAACAAGTAGAATCAGATTTTCTAGAAGCAGAAAGACTTCTGCCAGATGTTTATCCTGGTGTAAACCCAGGAGCTCCGAGACCAAACAAAGGAACAGCAAGAGCCTTATTAGCAAGATTATACATGGATTGGGCTGGATTTCCTCTCAATGATATGTCTAAATATGCAGCTGCAGCTCAGAGTGCTAAACAAGTGATAGACAATAGTGGAGCTCATGGATTCCTATTACTTTCAGATCTAGAAGATCTATGGAGGCAAGAAAACGCTTCTAATACAGAAGGAGTATTCTCCATTACTTTTTGTTCTAGTTGTCCAAATTTAGACAATCGAAAATATGGGATACTAGGCTTACCAGCTGATTTGCTTGGCTGGCAAGAATCTTTGGCAGAAATTAAGTTTTTTGAAGATTTTCCTGTTGGGCCAAGAAAAGAAGCCACTTACAGAACAGAATTACAATGGGAAGCTTTTAGTGATCAAAAAAATCCTGTTTTCAAAAAAATTACTGGTCCTGCTGGTGATATAGCTCAATTCTCCTCAAGTCGTTTTGACTTCTGGATGCGATATGCAGAAGTTTTACTTATTTATGCGGAAGCCTCTGGGCGATCTGGAAATGTTACTCCCCAATCGTGGGAAGCATTGAACATGATTAGAAGAAGGGCAGAAGGTTTACCATTTGCTACTCCAAATCCAAGTGTAGATCTGACCTCAGGAGATATTGCAGAGCTAGCAGTAACCGAACGTAAATGGGAGTTCGCTGGCGAATTCTCTAGATGGTATGATCTGGTTAGATTACAACGAGTAGAACAAGCACTAAGTGATCGACAGCCGCAAGTTTCTACAGACCCTGCAACGGGAGCAATTATAAATGAACGAAATAGTATTCTAGGTAGCTTAGGTACAGATAATTATTATGCACCTCTACCTCAGATTGCATTGGATGAACTACCTAATTTAGCGAATTAGGTAAATTACCTTATACTAACCAAACTATTGACGAGCACAACGATCAAATCATTTCTTGATTTTTTCGTTGTGCTTTTTTTAAAACATTTTAGTGACTTGTTTTGATATGTATAAAAAAATATGCATTTTAGTCAAAGAGCTTATTGTGAGAAACAATTTCTAATCGAAGCATTACTCTAAATAATGCCATTTTTCATCTGAATATAATGAGATAAGTTCAGTTTATAGATTACATAATATCATGTTTAAAATACAATCATCTTTCTTCATTTCTACTCTAAAAATTGCCTTATATTTTATCTTGAGTCTGTTTTTTGTTTTCTGTACAAAATCAGAAAAAAATAAAGAAACAATACTGGATCCTATTGAAGAAGAACATAAATTATTTTCTATCATTCCCTCTGTAAAATCAGGGATAAATTTTAAAAACATACTTACAGAAAATCTGGAGTCTAATTACTACCAATATATGTATACTTATATTGGAGGAGGAGTCGCCTCGGCTGATTTTAATAATGATGGTTTGATAGATCTTTTCTTTACATCTAACACCCATGAAAATAAATTGTACTTAAATAAAGGAAATTTCGAATTTGAAGATATTACCAAAAAAGCAGGGATATTAAAAAGAGAGGGGTTTAATACAGGCGTAGCAGTTGCAGATGTTAATAATGATGGTTTTATGGATATCTATGTATCCCGTGGAGGATGGAAAGATGAAGAAAATAAATTTGCCAATATGTTATATATCAATAATGGCGACCTCACCTTTACAGAAAAAGCAGAATCCTTAGGACTAGCTGATCAGAACCGTACCATCCACGCTACCTTTTTTGATTATGATAATGATAATGATATAGACGTTTATGTCTCTAATACGCCCGACATTACTGGAAAAGTTAAAATTGTGGATCTAGAAAATGTACAAAAAGATAAAAAGAATCTAAAACTTAAAGGAAGTGATCGATTATATGCGAATGATGGTACAGGTCATTTTACAGATGTTTCGGATACAGCAGGTATTCTCCCTGATATTGGGTTTGGTTTAAACCCACAAGTAGGAGATCTCAATAATGATGGATGGATGGATATCTATGTCTGTAATGATTTTAGCGTTCCTGATTTGGTGTATATTAATAATCAAGACGGTACGTTTAGAGATGCTAAAGATGAACTATTTAAGCATATGTCTTTTAATAGTATGGGTAGTGATATATCGGATATAAATAATGATGGCTTGCTTGATTTAATGACATTAGATATGAATCCAGAGGATTACATTAGATCTAAAACTACCATGGCAATGACTTCTACAGAAAAGTTCGAAAAGATGGTGGCCAATGGATATCACCATCAATATATGCACAACATGCTACAACTCAATAATGGGAATAACACGTATAGTGAGATTGGTAATCTATCAGGGATTGCCAATACCGATTGGAGTTGGTCCATATTATCAGCAGATTTTGACTTGGATGGGTATAATGATATATATGTCACTAACGGAGTGTATAGAGATGTCATTGATAGAGATAAGAATAATGAGATTCTACAGACACTTAGAGCCAATCAAAGAAAACCTACTTCCGAAGATTTTTTGAGGTTTACAAAAAAATTACCTCAGCAAAAGCTCACCAATTACTTTTTTAAAAACAATGGAGATCTAAGTTTTCAAAACACTTCTTCACAATGGATTGATATGCCTCCTACATTTTCTAACGGAGCTACTTATGCGGATCTGGACAATGATGGCGATTTGGATATTGTGGTAAATAATATCAATGAAGAAGCTACACTATTAAAAAATAATGCTATTCAATTAGAAAAAGGAAATTATTTGACACTCGAGCTTCAAGGTTCTGGTAATAACATCAATGGTATTGGAACTAAAATTATTGCTCATTTTACCGATGGCACAAAACAAGTCCGCCAGCATATCAATACAAGAGGGTTTCTATCTTCGGTTTCTAATAGATTACATTTTGGAATAAAAAAAGAAGATACTATTTCTAAAATAGAAGTTTTATGGCTCGATGGGCATCAACAAATAGTATCAGAAGTAAAACCTAATCAATTGCTACATATAACGTATTCAAAAATTGAAGCTATAGCAGAAGAAGATGCAAAAGAGAACAACGTATTATTCAGTAAAATAAATTCTAGCTATTCGCATGTTGATCCGTATTTTAATGATTACAACCTTCAGGTATTATTACCTCATAAACTCTCTCAGATAGGCCCAGCTATTGCCAAAACGGATGTCAATAATGATGGTTTAGAAGATATCTTTTTGGGAGGTGGACATACTCAAGCCGGACAGCTACTAGTGGCAAAGAAAAATGGAACCTTTGCTACAATTACAATAGAAGATTTCGAAAAAGATAAGCGTAAAGAAGATGTAGGAGCTTGTTTTTTTGATGCAGATAATGATGGAGATAAAGATTTATATGTAGTGAGTGGTAGTTATGAATTTATAAGAAATCCAAAATTACTACAAGACAGGTTATATCTTAATGATGGTAAAGGAAAATTTACTAAAACCCAAGGAAGGATACCAGATATAATTTCTGCGGGATCTACCGTTGTTTCTGGAGATTATGATAATGATGGAGATATAGATTTGTTTGTTGGAGGCAGAGTAGTTCCAGGAAAATATCCATATGCTCCCAAAAGTTATTTATTACTTAATAACCAAGGTCATTTTAGCGTAGGTAATCAAGAATTTGCACCAGATATTACAACTATTGGAATGGTAACTGATGCGCAATGGGTAGACATTAATAATGATAAAGCATTAGATCTTGTAATCACTGGAGAATGGATGGGCATAGAAGTATTTCTTAATAAGAATAACAAATTGGTAAGAGACGAGACATATAACTCACTATCCCAAAAAACAGGATGGTGGAATACAATCTTAGTTACTGATATTGATCAAGATGGAGATAAGGATATTATAGCTGGTAATTTAGGGTTGAATTATAAATTCCATGCAACAGAAGAAAAGCCTTTTCATGTATACACAAATGATTTTGATTTTAATGGAGTAGAAGATGTGATGCTTGCCAAGTATTACAATAATAAGCAGGTTCCTGTTAGAGGTAAAGTATGTATGACACAGCAGATGCCTCATCTGGCAAATAAAATTACTACTTTTAATGAGTTTGCTAATAAGGATATTACTGGTATTGTAGGCAAACGCATAGAAACAGCATTACACTATCAAGCAGTAGAATTCCGTTCAGGAATTTTTGTAAATGATGGCTCCAATCAATATTCTTTTACACCTTTCTCAATAGAAGTACAACGATCCCCTATTAATAGTATTCTATATAGTGATTTTGATAGAGATGGTATTAAAGACATTATAGTGGCAGGCAATAACTATTTATCAGAAGTAGAAACTACCAGATCTGATGCAGGAATAGGATCGTACCTAAAAGGAAAAAAGCAAGGTGAATTTGAGTACATATCCAATACAGAAACTGGTTTTTATGCAGATAAAGATGTAAGAAATATGATAACTATTGATTTCTCTGACAACACTTTATTATTTGTAGTTAATAATAATGCGCAGCATCAGTTATATACAATCGATAAATAAGAGTATTTTTTTTAAATCATTATTACTACTACCTAAAGTCAATTAATAGCATCTCCTCTTAGCATTCGATATTTTTTTCTTGCATCTACAAAATAAATACTATCTGCATGATTAAAAATAAGTTTTTCATAAAGCTCCTTTGCCTTCTCTGGTTCTTGGAATACATTTACATACAACTCTGCTAACCAATAATAAGCATCATCTACTAGGATGTCATTGTTATAAAACTCAATAATCTTCAGGTAATTTATTTTAGCTTTCTCGAATTCTTTTTCTTTTTCGAATAGTTTAGCTTGCTGTAAAAACGCTTCATCTTCTATCTTTTCTCCTCTATGGTCCGTAAGAATTTTATCATATACAGCAATAGCCTCTTTGTTTTTATTCTGAAAAGATAACAAATCAGCTTTAGCGTATATCTTTAATGCTGTCTGTGTAGAATCTTCTAATGAATTATCACTGATAATAAGGCTCAATTCCATCGCGTCGTTAGCAATCAATTGAGAAGTAGAAGATTTTAATACATCTAGCTGTGTCTGTGCCCAAGCAAAATCTCCTTTATAATAACTGGTTTTTGCTACTTTAAACCTCGCATCCTGAGCTAAGAAATTGTTTTTTAATACATTTTGCACTTGTGTGTAATATATTAATGCTTGATTGAATTTTTGATCTAAAACAAGGATGTCTGCAATTTTCATTTTTGCTCTAGAAGATTGGAATCTAGATAATTTTTCTCTATCTAATAATTCCTTTAAAAAACTAATTGCTTCTTGATTTCGATCTTGACTAAATGCCAGAAAATGGGCATAATCTATCTGCAATCCGATAGTCTCTCTCGATTTTCCATAAGTTTCAAAAACTACATTATATTCATTTTCAATTTTTTTATATTCTTTTTTATCTGCCGTATCAGTTCTTGCCTTGAGTATAATCTTATGAGCAGTAAGCTTGATATCATTTCCAGCTGCAGGAGATTGTAAAATATAATCCAAAATCTGCGTAGCTGATTTAATATCTTTATGCCCTATAGCTATTCTTGCAAGATTAATGATCCCCTGTAAATCTTCTCCTTTTCGCTTATAAATTGCTTTTTCTTGTATAAAAGCTTTTTTAAACTCTTTTTGTTGAATAAATAACCAACTCAAGAGTTCATTGTATATGACATCAGGTTGTTGTTGTATTTTTTTGATCAATAATTTTCTAAAAATTATATTATTTTCATTAAGAGGGTCTTCTATAATGTATTGACTAAAGTTACGCTGAATGATATTTTTATAATTAGGTTGTATCATCAGTAAATCCAAATAACTATTGAACATTTTTTCTATTTTGCCTTGTTCTCCATATATTTTGGCTAATTGGACATTAAAATTTGTTCCAGGATTATACGTCATCCCCTTTTCATAAATCAAAGCTGCTTGATCCAAAAGATTATATTTTTCGAATGTCTGAGCGAGTGAATATGCCTGATTTAAATTAGTATCAAAATTATCTATTGCTTTATTATAGTGGATTTGTGCTTTTTCTGTAGCACCTTGTAATTCATAGTGATGCCCTAGTTCTACTTGTAATTGGGCATTCCTAGGAGTTCCCTCAATTCTTTTTTTTAGAATTTCTTCTGCTTCATCAAATCGTTCTAATTGCTGATACGATTCTATCAACCCTAAAAAGTAGTTAATACGATTGGGGTTACGTTCATATAATTTTTGATATACAGAAAGTGCCTTTTCATATTCTCCTTGTTGTACATAATTCTTGGCCAATTGTTCAGATTGACTGAACACGGGAGCTACAAAAAGAAAAATTATACATAAAAGAATGAATCGCATGTTGCACGTTTTTTTGTAAATATAACAAATGCCTTTTGATATCGTGTTATAGAGACTGTTAACACTCAATATTCATGGCTTTACATTACCAACTACTGTAAGCAAAAAATCAATCTATATATTCGAACCCACAATAAGGGACTAAGACATCAGGAATTTTTATCCCCTTTGGAGTTTGATAATTTTCTAAAATCCCTGCTAATACTCTTGGCAAGGCTAATGAACTTCCATTCAATGTATGAGCCAATTGGTTTTTACCATTATTATCTTTAAATCGTAATTTTAGTCGATTAGCTTGATAGGATTCAAAATTAGAAACAGAGCTAATCTCTAACCAGCGATCTTGAGCGGTAGAAAATACCTCAAAATCATATGTTAGAGCAGCCGTAAAACCAATATCTCCGCCGCAGAGACGTAAAATACGGTAGGGTAACTCTAAATCTTTTAAAATTGATTTTACATGAGCTACCATTCCATCTAGGGCTTCATATGAGTTTTCTGGTTTTTCGATGCGCACGATTTCTACTTTGTCGAATTGATGCAACCGATTCAGACCACGTACATGTGCTCCATAAGAACCAGCTTCTCTTCTAAAACAGGGTGTATATCCAGTACAACAAATAGGCAGCTCCTTTTCGGTTACCAATTCATTTCTAAACATATTAGTCACTGGCACTTCTGCTGTGGGGATCAAATACAAATCATCGGCAGTAATGTGGTACATTTGCCCTTCTTTATCAGGTAATTGCCCTGTACCATATCCAGAAGCTTCGTTTACCAAATGTGGAACTTGATATTCTGTATATCCCGCTGCAGTATTTTTATCTAGAAAATAGCTAATCAATGCACGTTGTAATCGAGCACCTTTTCCTTTATAAACTGGAAAACCAGCACCCGTAATCTTTACACCCAATTCAAAATCTATAATATCATATTTTTTTGCCAATTCCCAGTGAGGCATTGCATCATTTTCTAATACAGGAATGTCTCCTTCTCTAAATATCTCTTCATTATCTTCATCACTCTGTCCATCAGGGACAGAAGAGTGAGGGATATTCGGGATTGTATATAAAAGATTGACAAGTTCTTCTTTAATTTCAGGAAGCTTTTCAGAAAGTTCACTCATACTTTCTTTGATCTGTGAAGCTTTTTCTTTTAAAATTCCTGCTTTTTGCTGTTCTCCATTCTTAAAAAGAACTCCAATCTCCTTATTTAGTTTGTTAGAATCTGCTTTTATATTATCTAGTTTAGCCTGTGTAGCACGCCTTTCTTCATCTAGAGCAATTACTTTTTCTATAATTGGTGCGGCATTAAAATTTCTTTTGGCTAATGCTTTTATGTATGCATCTTTTTTTGTGATGATGTCCTGAGTAACTAACATAGTTTCTATTTTGAGCAATTAAGGATTATGAGATCAGACCGCAAATTTAAAGAAAACAGCTGTTTAAATACTTTGAATTCTCACATTAATTTTGATCAATATTTTAGAATGGTAAAACTACACTCAATAGGAGGAAATAGCTATTATGTACTCTAAGAAGGATGAAAGGTATTGTGCTCCTTCATAGCATTAGTATATAATCGATAAAACAGATTACAACTTTTCTATTCCAACATATTCATTTTGGTTATTAAATCATTTTATTCTTATTTTTTTGCAAAAAAAACACTCTTTACATCAAAAATTCTAATAAGAAAACACCGGATGTATCAAAACCCGGTGTTTTACTACCGGGTTCGGATATACATAAATATTTTCCTTCGGGTTTTCTTCATCAGTGAGCGCACTTCTCGTGGCTGTAGAGGTTAACTATGGTCTATCAGAAGCGTTAGCCGCTTCAAACGAATGGTAGCTCACAAGAGCGTCGTTACGACTGCTTATTCCACTGCCCAAACGAAAATTAATGGCTTGTTGACCCTTTGAGAGCGCTTGGTTGATCTGATCCGTGATATCAAAGCTGACTCTTTGCCCAGGATTGGGTACACTAGACGAAGTGATAGAAGAGTTAGACCAATTTCCAGACGAAGTTGCTGTGGTAGAATTTTGTGCAATTACTTCTATAGAACAAAAAGCAATAAAGATGAGAATACCTCTCATCCAATTGTAGTTTGAATTTATAATTATGTGTTAATTTAAAGTTTGTGTTAATTTTAACCTCTTCTTAGTTTTTATATTACAAATTAAGAAGGAATCAAAATAACGTGTTCGCACACGTTATTAACAGATATTTTGCAAAAAATTAGCATTAGTGCTCGATTAAATGATTTTAATTAAGATTTTTTAGAGTATTGATGCCTGTAAAGAATAATTGCAAGAGGCATTTATTATGATTTTAGAGTACATAAATCTGATGAAATTGTTCAAATATGTATTTTTACTACACTCTTTAATTAGTCATTTGAATACTTTATAACCCAAGGATTCGTGGTAAAATAATTCCATGTTACAGATGCCAAATCTACTTCAGAGTCAATAAGTTTTTTATATTTTTTACCATTTACAGATACTTTACTATCTACAAAGACGGCTATATTTTTTCCTTGAGCAGCATATTCGGCCTTGAGATATTGCGCAAACTGCCACATGCCATCTGGCTTAGCAGATACCATCCTAATTTGTTTCTTAGACAAATATTCATTTTTATTTACCAATTGTCTTTTTCTACTAGTATCATCAGTATCTACAATATAGAAATTAGTATGCCCTGATTTACCTCTAAGCATCATCCGCCAGCTGAGTTTATGCCCTTCTTCTGTCCATAAGACATCTCCAGGTATACACCAATGTCTAATAGGTAATGTAAGCTGAATAACAAACCAAATCACAAAAGCTGAGAGTAATACCTTCTTGTAATCAGGTACTATTATCTCATTAGCGGTATAAAACTCTTTTTTTTGCATAAAGATGTGATGTATCCGTTCTTTAGAAAAGAAAAATACGCTAAAAGCCAGCGACAAATACGGAAATATTCCTATCTGAAATATTATAGAATTAAATAGATGAAAAAAGATACTAATACAGAAAGCAGCTACTCTTGTTTTTCGCCACAGTAACAACGGGATAATTAACAAATCAAATAAAATCCCAAAATAAGTAATACAAACATGTACCCAATGTTGTTGTAATGTAGTTCCAATAATTGGATAATTGGCTCTGGACATCATAAGATTTTTGGCTACCGTAAAATCCAACCAATCAGGATATATTTTTGCTATAGAAGCATAGGTATATACAATCCATAATTGTGCAATAATAACTAAGATACACCATCTCGGCATGGCTATCTTTTTTACCATTGGATTTTGTTTTACATCTATAGAAAAATAATTCCCTGCGGGTAAAACAGACATCATTATGCATAAGAGTAGAAGTAGATAGTAGTGATTATTATAAGAAGATTTTTGCATATAATAAACACCTGCCCACAAGATGGTATATCCGATCATACTCCACCTGTATTTATATCCAATCATTACTAATACCCCGAATATTCCCATCAAGGCAAAGTAGAAATACATTCCAGGCCCAGGTAGTGGCTGTAAAAAATCAAATCCAATAAAATTGAAGGTGAATTTTGGTTCGACCAATGTTCGCTTAACCCAGCCCGTAAGGATCGCTCCAAAAGATTCTGCAGCAATCAGAAATCCAAAAAATACTCTAAAAATAATGAGCGCACTGTTGTCTATCTGTACAAACAACCACCGATTGATCATACCATATCATTTATATAGTTTCTAGAGAAATCTTCATCTTCTTGCATTGCTATTTTTAATGCTTCTATAGATTCAAATTTTTTCTCATCTCTAATACGTTTTAGCATTTCGATCTGAATTTTTTTATCATACAGGTTAAAAGAGGCATCAAAGAAATGAGTTTCTATAGTTTGTTTTGTTCCACTAACAGTTGGATTGGTGCCAATATTCATCATCCCATAATAGGTTTTACTGTCTATTAATGATCGTACTATATAGACTCCTTTTCTAGGGATAATCTTATACGCTTCTTCTATATGCAAGTTAGCCGTAGGATATTCTAGTTTACGCCCTAGTTCTTTACCTTTTACTACTCTACCTGTAAGCATAAAATTATAGCCCAAATACATATTCGCTTTTGTAATATCACCGTCTAGCAGTGCATTGCGAATTTTTGTCGAGCTTACTGCCACATCTTCTATATCTTGTTTAGAGATTTCTTCTACAGTAAAGTTATTTTGCATTCCATAAGTAGCTAGGTCAGTTATATTAGAATTACGATTTCTACCAAATCTATGATCATATCCTATAATTACATGTCTTACATGTAGCTTATCAACTAACATTTGTTCTACATACTCTCCTGCAGAAAGTCTCGAAAACTCCATGGTAAATGGATGTATGATTAGATTATCTAATCCCGTTTTTTCTAATATTTGTATTCGTTCTTCAATGGTATTGATCAACTTGATATTGGTATCCTTTTGCAATATCATTCTAGGGTGCGGAAAAAAAGTAAGAACTATAGATTCTAAATCATTTTTTTGCGAAGTTTCTACTAAGCGTTCTATTATTTTTTTGTGCCCTATGTGAACTCCATCAAAGGTTCCTATTGTTACTACAGAAGGTGTTTGATTATCATATGTATTGGCATCTTTATAACGTTTCATCCGTTTATTTTTTTATTATCAGATAAAATGTGATAATTCAAGATGTGATAAAAGTGAATTGTGATGATTATATTTCATTGTAAAGATCTCAAATTTTATTAAAAATTAATATCAATTATTCTGATAAAAATTTAATTTTTTCTAAAAAATACTTGTGTTTTTTATACGTCATAAAATTAAACAAATGTAGCGAAAACAACTATTTATTTCCCATTAAAGGCGCTCATAGTATTAGCTAATCCAGCAGTAACATATGATTTGATTAACGCTATTCCTTTATCCAGTCTTTCTGGTAAAGCATTTTGTTCTTCGGAACTCCACTCCCCTAATACATAATCTACTTGTCTTCCTTTACCAAATTCTGCTCCTACTCCAAATCTAAAACGATTATATGTAGAAGTGTTTAGTTTTAATTCTACATCCTTGAGACCATTATGTCCTCCTGCGCTTCCTTTAGTTTTAAGTCTGATAGTACCAAATGGTAAATTAATATCATCTGTAATGATTAAAAGGTTTTCGAGGGGAATTTTTTCTTTTGTTAGCCAATATCGTACTGCTTTACCACTAAGATTCATATATGTATTAGGCTTTAGTAAAAGAATTGTACGCCCTTTAAACCTATATGTAGTAAGATCTCCAAGTTTTTCTGTTTCAAAACTTAAAGATACTTCATCAGCCATTGTATCTAGTATTTTAAATCCAATATTATGACGAGTATTAACATATTTTGGGCCAATATTACCAAGACCAACAACAAGAAATTTTTTCATAAGATCTTCGTGGATTTCTTTTTTATTTTTCAAAAATAATGATCTGATAGTAGAAAACATATCTTATTTTCATTTTGTGAAGAATAGTAACTTCATTCAAAGAGGTGATCTAAGTTTATAAAAAAAGCACTTCGGAGACTCGAAGTGCTTTTGTTTTATATATAAAGACATAAAAATAAATTATGCTTCTGCAGGTGCTTCTGCTGCTGCTCCTTCTGCTCCCTCTGCTGCTGCTCCTTCTTCTTCTTCTGTTTCTTCTTCATCTTCGATTGCTGTACGAGAAGTTTTGATCATACATATTACAGTATTTTCTGGGTGTAGAATAGTAAAACCATCACTATCTACATCTGTTACATATAATTTATTTCCGATCTTAAGTTCAGAGATATCTCCTTCGATCACGTCTGGTAACTTAGGTGCCATTCCTTTTACTTTTATACGTCTTAGGTTGTAACGTAAAACACCTCCATTACGAACACCACGAGAGTTTCCAGTTGTTCTAAAAGGAAGCTCTACAGTAATTGGTTTGTCATCAAAAATTTCGATAAAATCAATATGCAAAATCTTATCCGTCACTGGATGAAATTGAATGTCCTGTAAGATTGCATTTATATTTTTACCATTATCCAACGCTATTACCACGGTATGAACGTCTGGAGTGTACACTAAATTTTTGAAAGCAATTTCTGGCGCTGCAAAGTGTACAATAGTGTCTCCACCATATATCACACAAGGTACCTGTCCAGCATTACGTAAGGCTTTTGTAGCTTTCTTGCCTACGCTTTCTCTTTGAGATGCATTGATTGTTAATGACTTCATTTTTAAAATATATTAATAGTTATTAATTTACATTATAAACTTAGAGCTAATAGATTCATTGTTATGAACTCTATTCATCACATCTGCAAATAAATTTGCACAAGTAATCACTCTAATTTTATCACTTTTTTGTTTAAGAGGAATAGAATCAGTAATGATTAATTCTTCTAGTTTTGAATTTTCTAATCTTTCATAAGCAGTTCCTGAAAGAATAGGATGTGTACAAATCGCTCTTACACTTTTTGCTCCTCTTTCTATCATTAAATCTGCTGCTTTAGTAAGTGTCCCGGCAGTATCTACCATATCATCAACCAATACTACATTCTTACCCGTTACATCTCCAATCAACTCCATATGAGAAATTACATTTGCTTTTGCTCTTTGCTTATAGCAGATAACTACATCACTTTGTAATGCTTTTGAATATGCATAGGCTCTTTTGGATCCTCCCATATCAGGAGAAGCAATTGTAAGGTTATCTAAATTAAGTGATTTCAAATATGGTAAAAATATAGTGGATGCATATAAATGATCTACAGGTTTCTCAAAAAACCCTTGTATTTGATCTGCATGCAAGTCCATCGTGATTATTCTTGTTGCTCCTGCCGTTTCTAGCATTTTTGCAATTAGCTTAGCGGCAATAGGAACTCTTGGTTTATCCTTTCTATCCTGACGTGCCCAACCGTAGTACGGCAGTACTGCTGTGATGTGACGAGCAGAAGCTCGTTTTGCAGCATCCAACATCAATAACATTTCCATTAAATGATCAGAACTCGGGTGCGTAGATCCAATAATAAAAACTCTAGAGCCTCTTACAGATTCTTCAAAAGAAGGTTGAAACTCGCCATCACTATAGGTTGATGTAATCACATTCCCTAACTTAGCCCCATACGCTCGTACTATTTTATCTGCTAGTTCTGTACTTTGGTTACAAGCAAAAAACTTTGCTTCTGTAATTGAATTAGGCATAGGGTAAATTATTGTTTTGTAATGAGTTAAAACTTATTTTATAAAAACAAGGTGCAAATTTAAAAATTTATTTCTACTCTCACTCTTAATTTATTACTTATTTAATTGATCTGATCAAATATTTTTTTAATTTTGCCGTCCGATCACAGTATATGATGCTCAAGTGGCGGAATTGGTAGACGCGCTGGATTCAAAATCCAGTTCTTTCGAGAGTGTGGGTTCGATTCCCACCTTGAGTACTTTAACAAACAACTTACTGAATAGCAGTAAGTTGTTTTTGTTTTATAACCTTTTTAATTAATTACTTCTTGTTTTTAAAATGGCGTTAGGTTAAACAATTTGTTGGGGGTTTTATATAGGATTAAAAGCGTTGTAACTATAGCATATACTGGTTTTATACAATTCTTAAGGTGTGTATTCGCTTTTTTTGATTCAAGAATTCTTTTGAAATATATTTTAAATAAGCGTTGTGGATTTTATGTATATCCATAATTTTCCTAATTAATACACGTCATATATCTAGAACACCTAGTAATTTAGTTAGCCTTGATTCTTATCTATTAGTTGATCGTTTATTTAGACTTTTATATCTTTTCTTTTTATTGGAGTATTATTCTAATTAAGGTCTTCAGTTTTTTAATAGAAATTACAAACATCATCCTCAAAATATGGTTGTTTATCCACAAAATTTTAACTAAAACCCTCATTATTCATTATTTTATTATCATAAAATAATAATTTAAAGTATTATTAATTATAATACTATATATTATGTTAGAAAAACTGTTAAATATACAAAACCTTCAAGTTTTAAATAAACAAGAACAACAATCTGTCAAAGCAGGGACCAACACTATTTGTGTAAAATGGCCAGGTACTTTTCTATGCGTTACTGATGTGTAAAACATAGAAATACAAGTATTTAAAACGATCCGTTTGAATGCAGTCTAAACTTTATCATTCTGACAATTAATAATATTTATCCTATACTCAAACGGATCGTTTATTTGAACTTTAATTTGGTGCGCCTCCTCCACCATAATCGCCATCATTTCCTCCAGATTTCATTATTAACTCATTTTATCACCAAGTATACGTACTATGAATACTTTTTGATCTATTGGATAAAAGAATATGGTATGAGCTTTAAATCTGTACCTCGATAGCATTCTGTTTTTTATAGCAATATATTCTCTTCCAATCTCGGGATGTTTTCCTAGTTTATTTAATATTTCTATTAAACTATCCCTATACTTTTCAGACTGTTGAATCCCAAATTTTTCTATGGTAAAATCAGCAATTTCTCTTATATCAATCGAAGCTCTTACACTTAAGCTGTATTTATTTTCCTTTTTCATGTGCTCTTATAGCTTCATCCCATATACTATCAACAGTTTTGTCAGATACTCCACTTTCAATTCCATCAACTAGTGCATCATATAAATCAATACCTCTCTTTCTATTCTCTTGATCTTTACGAATGATGTCTCTTACATATTCACTATCATTAGTATAGAACCCTTTTTCTATTAGGCTTTTTATATACGTATCTTGTTGCTCTGTAAAGGTTATGGATTTTCTTACTATTCCCATTTTGAACCAATTTTATTATTATTGATGCAATTAATTATGAACCAGACAATAAGAAATTACTTTTTCTTATCGTTTATTTTACGTCAAAAACATCCTCCTAGCCACCTTTCAAAGGGGAAATTCCTGATTCTCAACTTTTCACTTCTGACTTTCCTAAAAGTTGTGTGTAATACGATTTACGGATGAGAATTTCGTAAAAATAATGGCAAGGATTTTTCGCTAGATTGATGAATCAAATTAAAGAATAGCCATAGCTATTGTTTAATTTTATGAAGAAAATATAGTAGAAAAAGAATGTCATTAGATGCGAAATTTTTATTCATAAATCGTATAAATTAAATATCCTGTAAGTAAACTACCTCGTAATAAAGGTACAGGAGTATCATAGTAGTTACTACATCTTTTTTATTAGACAAAAAGATCTTTTATCAGCAAATTGACGAAGGATAGTATTAAACAATTAGTTAATAATTTAATTATCAACGCTTTGTGTTGATATTTAAATTATTTATTATTAATTTTACATATAACTAACCAATACATAATTAAAATGGACACAAAACTCACAAACAATAGTTTATTTAAAAAATAACATCCTTTTCTTTTCTAAAGTAATTTAAATGAACTTAAAAAAACAGAAAGACGCTTTCTGAAAGTATATCGCATTGCGCTTGTTTTTAATTTATACTATGTACCTATACATAGATGACTTTATATGAAATAATGACACACTAAAACTACATAATTTAATACTTGCCAAAAGACTGGATTAAGGCCCAAAAATATAGTAGAATTATATGTATCTCAATACTGCTTGAATGGGTATAAGAAATTGTAGACTGAAGCCAAATATCTTGAAGCAAGATAGATTAAAAAAAGACTTTAGAAACGTCTAAAATCTGTAATCAACATTTCATTATTGATAGATGTTTAATGATTCAAAATGAACGATATCAAGACCATAATTTTTCAAGTTTAATGCTCTATATATTTCACAGTAGACTATTCAAAGATCAGGCTTAAGAAAAAGAATCCACATATAAAGGTCTCGAAGTATTATAAACATAACACATTATACTAACCATAAATCAAATTAACGCTATTTATACTTTTTGAGTTTACTAAGAAAAAATTAAACCGAAAATTTTAGTACTGTACATAAAAGTATAAATATTAAAAACTAAAAATTATGATAACTACTCATCTTAAAACTATTAGTAACCAAAGAAAAAAACGAACTGTTAAGAATCAAAACTATTTAAAATATGTAAACATTTCATTGATAGTATATTTATTATTTACCTGTAGTGATATATTCTCACAAGGAAATCTTCCTAGTTCGATAGCTAATCAATATGCAAAAAACCGTGATCAGAGTGTTTCTGATGATTTTAGTACAGTTGATTTTAATAAATGGTGTTACCGAAGAAGTAAGTTAGATCCTGGAATAGGAGAAGGGACAAAATATGTATATATCGTAAACAATAGTTACCTCTCATTAAAAGGCGATAATGCAACTAAAAAAGGTGGAGGATTAAGCGCACTAAAGAGCACACATTTTGGATTTTATGAATTTAAATATAGAGTTATTGGGCTTAAATCTAATGTGCATTCAGCTTGGCACCCAGCTATTTGGGGTGATAAAAATAATAGCGGAATAGTTTGGAAAGCACTGAATCCTCCACGAGAACATAAAATAGAGATTGATATGATCGAATTTTACACCCCTGCTCGATGGAATACTCATGCTATTGCAAAAAGTGATGGTTTGCGTTCGAAAAGTGGAAAACTTATAGTAGGGAATTTTGATTTTGATAACAATTGGCGTACAATGGGCTTTGAATACCATCCTAACTACTTACAACTTTGGGAAAAGAAAAATGGAAGGTGGGAAAAGATTGGAAAAACAGTAACATTTACAGATGGAGAAACAACTAATGATAATGTAAATAAAAAAAATAGAGCGCCAATTTTTAATATATTATCCAATAAATATGTATCAGCACCAAATGATGCAAACAAAGATTCATGGTTACATATTGATTATTTTTACTATTTCCCATATTCTCCTGGAAATGGTTCAGGTGGAGGTAATCCAATAGTTACTTTGAGAAAAGGAAATGCTACTAACTATGCTATAGATGGAGGTAATGGAGGTAGTAATAATCAGAATGTCAAGTTATGGAACTACAATCAGAATAATGTAAACCAGCAATGGGAAGAAATTAACAGAGGGAATGGGTTTTATTCGTATAAAAAAAGGAATACCAATTTCTGTATTGATGGAGGCAATGGAGGAAATAATGGTAATAATGTAAAACTATGGAGATGTAGCGATAACAATCAAAATCAGCAATTTAAGAAAGTATCTATCGGCGGGGATAAATATCGTTTAGAAAAACGAAATGCATCTGGTTTTTCTATCGATGGTAGAAGTGGAGGAGCAAATAATCAAAATGTGCACTTGTGGGCTTCAAGTAATAACACCGGAAATCAACAGTGGATTATTTCAAGTAATAATGTAAAAGCGAATAAAGAACTTAAAAACTCAACATCTCTAGGGTTATATGCATTTCCTAATCCAACTTCAGGAATTGTAAAAATTAATACAGATAATAATTTGAATATGATTCCTACCCAAGTAAGTGTACATTCTTTTGTAGGAAGCTTAGTAGGTAGGTATGAGAATACAGATACAATAGATTTATCTGGTTTAGCTAATGGGAACTATTTTTTAGTCATTAATTTAGAAGATATTACCACAAAAACTAAAACAAAACAAATAATTAAAATTCTTAAACAATAATTTTTCTAATATAAAGCAAGTTTGTTTACCCAAAGAATTTATAAATCAATAAAAACACATCAAGAGTTAATGTATACCATCTCTTGGTGTGTTTTTTCTTTATAATGTTTCTAATCCAGCTACAACAAGCTGCCATTGTAGGCGCATTTGATCTTTCCAAGGCATCGCCACTACACCCATTTTTATAGCTTCTTGTATGCATTGAGTAGATGTCAATTCTCCAGAAGCAAGCTTTAATTTCCATATAGCAAATTGTTCTGACCATTTTTGTAAATAAGGATCAGGCCAATTCATTTCTCTTTCTTTTTTCGGAAATAAGAATAATGGCATTTCTGTAACCAATGTTAGGCAATCACCACCTAGGCTACGAATAGATTCCATAGAACTGGCATGAAATTTTTGGGCAGTATCAGAATCATCTAGTGCCATAAAATGTTTTCGCATTTCTTGACTATCTGGCCTTGTACAAAAGCCCTCTTCAATACGTTGAAAGCCTTTTTCACCTCTACGATCCAGATCGAACAGGTCATATCCCAATGCTTTAGTACGAGCAGCACATTTAGTGCGTAACTTCTTCGTACGATCTATCCAATCCTTATCAATTAAAAACCAAGGCCCATAGGTAGCACGCATTCCATGTAATGAAACATGCAAGTCAAATGATGTTCCTTCTTTTTTCCAAAAATTATAGATGGCACTATTTTCGGGGCGCAATGACTCAATTTTTCCTTGTATAGGAAAACCAAATTCTAGATCCTTACCAGGTAACTCTCGGATGACATGTTGTAGATATTTTGGCAGATTGGTTTCCGTATCCTTATAAGTATACCATTTTCTATTTCTGTGTTCTCCATCAGGATTGGTATGTGGTACAATATACCAACGATAATTGATGAGCAGCTCGTGATTTTTATCTAGTACAGATAGATAAGAAACTAACTTTTTGAGCAATAAAGGCCCTATAGGTTCATCTGCATGGTTCCCCGCTATAAGGCTAATTTTTTTTGCTCCACTACCGAATATGAATCCCGTAATCGTTCTACCCTCTGTAGATTTTCCTATTTTAATACCTCTGTCTGTAGTTAGAGTAGCTTCGAGTATTGAAAATATATGATCATAAAGATGCATATAGTTATTTTACTTCAATTAAAGTAATCTCTCCTTTAGAAATAGGATCGGTATTTACAGATTCATAGGTCTCAAAAAGCTCAATTCTACCATCATCTAATAATCTGGGGGTTGATATACATTTCCCTAATTTGAATTCTAGATTGGCATTAAGATGATGATAATGCATATGAAGTACTCCATTATCATCTACCTTAGCGATTAATGTTCCTTTTGTAACTCCCCCGCCTTCATACTCTCCCCATACAATAGTATCTTTTTGGAAATATTTAAAATGGGTAACCTCTGTATTATCTCCTGCAACTCTAAAGGTTTTATTATTATAATTAATATTCATACTAGTTTTATGTTTTATCTGGATTAGATCCAGTATTTTTCATATTCTTCTTGAAAAGTAAGTGTTTCCATTGATTTCATTCTATCAATTAATAAGATCCCATTCAGATGATCTAATTCATGTTGTGCTACAATGGCTGCAAAACCATCTAACTGTTCTTCTATAGGAGATCCTTCTCGATCAATTCCTCTAAGTACAATATTTTTATATCGTTGTAGCTTCCCCCTAATATTAGGAATAGACAAGCATCCTTCCCAGCTATCTGTTAATTGATCGTCTATATACTCAATCTCGGGGTTAATTATGGTATAGAGCGGGAATGTATTTCTGTCAGGATATCTTGGATTGTTTTTCATTTCCATAGTAAATACTCTTTTTAAGACATTTACTTGTGGTGCAGCAATACCCGCTCCATTTTGATGACGCATTGTATGAATGAGATCATCTATAAAGGTTTGAAACTCGAATGATAATAGCTCATCCCCTACAGCTTGCGATTGTTTGCGTAAGCTAGGATGACCCATTTTTATAACTTCTAGTACCGCCATTTTTAGTTGTATTATACTACAAAGAAACTATCTCAAGATAAAAAACCAAATTTATAGTATTAAAGGTTTTATGCATTAGGAAATCTATTCCATCTTTTAACTGCTACAAACATTAGTGTGTGTTGCATTTGAAAGCTTCTTGATGAAATCCTAATACATAAATCGGGCAATGTTATTAAGTTAAGCTTTATAATTGTCAGTCTGACCTTGTCTAAGACCATCCTAACCTTCGTTTTTGATTCCACTTCGACAGGCTCAGTGTGACAAAATAGATGTTTTTTGGAGCTTAACTTAACGACATTGACAAATCGGGATTAAGCAAATAAGTTTTCATCTGCAGAGGCTACATAGCTAGCAGGTACATCTAGGTTGTTTAATCTAAGATTAAGTCCCATTTGTGCTCTATGATGAATAGTATGACTGATAATTAGTTTCTTAAGTGCAATATGCTTAGGAACCGTAAAAAAAGTAAAATCTCCATTTTTCATAGTCCATTCTGCTTGTAGGTCTTCTTCAGAAATTCCTTCAAGAGCGGCTATTCCTGTCGCTATATTTTTTTTATATGTCGCTACTAATTCTTCTGCATTTTTTACTGGTGCAGGAGGTGTATGTTGTGCCCAGTCTAAAACAGGATTACCCACAATGCCAGCAACCCAACTAGGGATTTCTACCATATGATTGGCAAGTTCTGCTACTGTTTTTGATTTCTCGTGAGGTGAAAAATTAAAAATGTTATTTGTTACAGCCTCGAAGGTACGTGTTGTTGTCTCCATTTCAGCTTTAAATTCGTCTAGAATTAATTTTTTAAGTGTCATAATAAGTTCTTTTTTAGTTTAAAGTAATAGGGAATTCTGCAATAGAAGTGTCCCATCCAATTTTTAGATGTGCTATAGTAGTAGAAACTTCATTCAAAGCTATTGATAAGTATTCTATTTCTTTTTTACTGCTTTGTACTGGTGCCGTAATACTGGCAATATCTTTTGAGGGGTCATAGCCATAATTTCCCCATCCATCTACGATTGTGTTTAGTTTAAGTGTCCATTCTGTTGCAGTCGGAATTGCAATAAAAGAGTTTCTTCCTGCTTTGATAGGCGTATTCCCAAAAACAACATCAGTCATGAAAATAATTTCGGTAGACTCATTAGCCCCAATTCTCCAAGATTTTTCGAATTTAAGGAGTTTGCCAAATATTTCTCTCCCTTTTTTAGCGGGTCTCGAATAGGTAACTCTAATTTTTGGTTCGGAAGCTTTTTTCTTTTCGTCAGATTTTTCAAAAGTACGCAATGTTGCTTTTTCAGGATAATAGGCCCGATCCATAGGGCTTTTATCTAGTTTATCGAATTTCTGCCCTTGTATTTGTACAGATATAATAGTTACTAATAGCAATAGGATATTTCTGAGCATTCTTTTATTGCTTTTTGTTTGTAATATTTTCGTTAATGATCCGTGATAATTCTTTTAATTTATCTTGCTCATACAAGCTAGGTAAATCTTTTAGTGGAGTGCCTAAAGGGGCTTTCCAATTGATATAATCCTGAAAAGTGATTCCATCGACTACTCTCTGATTATAAGCACTTCTAAAACGAACACCACCTCCATTTACTGTGTAATTATAAGCCAAATAATCTATTTTCTTTGTTTTTTGATTGATCCAATAATGAAACTCATCATCATGATCTTTACCTCCTCCTTCTTGATTAAATGTAATTTTAATAACATCGTAATTCATTCCTTTTATTGCTGTAGATTCTATAAATTTTTTGTTCACTGCAGCATCTCTAAGTTTATGAGGTAAGGTGGCAAAATAGATTACAGAGTTTAAGGCTTCTGCATATTTATCACTCTTTTTTTGAGAAAGCTCAACAGGTTCTTCATTGATATATCGCTCAAAATTACCATTAGTAATAAAATCAAAGATCTCTTTATTCTGCTTAACAGAATACGTATATTGATCTCCATTATTTATAAAACGATACTCTTTTTTTCTAAAAATGAAAGAATAATCTGCCTGATCATACAATGCTCCTCCATGCGCTTCAATAGCTGCTAGGATAATCTTATCTGCTTTAGAATATTCTTGGTCAGAAGATGTCAATATAGCCACATCTTTTTCTGTCTCTACAGGTAGTAATTGATCTGTTGTTTTTGTAGTATTCTTACAGGATCCTAATACGAGTATAAAAATTATCCAATAGAATGTCTTTTTCATTTTTTCATTTTTTATTTATAATTCTATAGGCCCATTTGGGCTATCTATTATCATTTTTAGCGAAACTTCTTCTGCTTTATTAATTTCTATTTCGCAAGCTAGTCTTTTATACAATTCTTGTAGTTTTTCAGGTTTTGGATGTGTCACATGCAATGCTTTAAGTGTACATCTCATATCAGGGAGATAGTTAGTAGGATGCATATCACTTTTAGACCAATCTATCATAAAAGGAATGATTTCGACTTCTGGAGTAGCCAATGGCATAGTAAGCTCCCAAGTTAATAAAGATCCATCTGGTGCATTTCTAGATCCCGCTGATTGTACTCCCATATTGGGATTGTACTGTTGTAAAATATGGCTGTCTTTTTCGAGTGTATTAGATTTTAATGCAAATCTTGTGATTTGATCTTTTGTTAATAGATCTACTCCCATCCATCTTGGAGGCTTTATTTTTGTATTTGTAGGATCGGAAGCGAGTAGTTCTAGGTAGCACTCATCACTTAAATTAATCAGGGCATTTTTAGTTCCTTGTGTTTTATGATACCCGCCAAAAATTGCTTGTACTCCTAGTTTTTTTTCAAATTCTAGTACCGTAGTTTCTAGATTAGAAACTGTATATACAATATGATCAATTCTTTTTTTTATAATCTTGTTTTTTAAAGAAACACAATAATTCAAAGATATTAGTATAGCATCTTTCTTATATGGTATTTTTCAGAAAATAGATGGTAATTTAAAACGAGACGATACAAAAACAGTTTCCTTACGCATACGATGTGAATTATATGTTAAGATATTACTACAACATAGCAAAAAATCCCTAAAAAATAGTTGTTTCCTATAATTACCATTCATTCTCTTTTTTACACTAGTTTAGAGATTAATTATCATGATATCTTTGTGAAGCAATATTTAATTAAATAACAAAAACAAATATTATGAGTAAAAGAGCATTAATTATAGGTGGTAGTAGTGGTATCGGAAGAGCAACTGCAGAAAACTTATTAACTGAAGGAGTAGAAGTACACGTTGTAGGTACAAATGACTCTAAGTTAGAAACTTTCAAAAATTCAGCTTCTGGTAACTTGCATACACACAAGATTGATATTACGAATTCACAACAAGTAGAACAATTGAACCAAACGGTTAGTAATTGGGACAACCTTGATTATCTAGTAAACGCTTCTGGGATTTTTGGCCCTAAAGCATTTTTAGACCATACTGTAGCAGATTATAATTCATACCAGGATCTGAATAGAGGTTTTTTCTTTATTACACAAACAGCTGCTAAAAAGATGAGTGAAACTCAAGGTGGTTCTATTGTAAATGTAGGATCTATGTGGGCTAAACAAGCTGTAAAAGCAACACCATCATCAGCATATTCTATGCAAAAAGCTGGATTGCATTCATTAACGCAACACCTAGCTATGGAGCTTGCAGATCATAAGATCCGTGTAAATGCAGTATCTCCTGCTGTGGTAGAAACACCAGTATACGAAAGTGTTTTTGGAGGAAAGCAAGAAGCACATGATGCGCTTCAAGATTTTCACGGTTTTCATCCAATCGGAAGAAACGGAAAAGCAAAAGATGTAGCGGACACTATTTCTTATTTATTATCTGATAAAGCTGGATGGGTAACAGGAGCAATCTGGGATACTGATGGAGGCGTAATGTCGGGAAGAAATTAATATATAATATAGGTACAATTTATGGCAAAGCTATAAAAATAGCTTTGCCAATTTGTAAAATTTTTTAAAAATAAAATCACCATATCACCATGTATAATATGAATAACCTAAGTAAATTAGGTGCACTAGGAAAAAATGCAGAAGCAGCGATGAAAGCTTTTCAAGGATTAGATGAAGCCGCTTTAGGCGATGGAGCTATTCCAAAAAAATATAAAGAACTTATTGCTGTTGCAGTGGGATTGACAACACAATGCCCTTACTGTCTAGAGATCCATAAGGATCATGCTATAAAGGCAGGAGCTACACAAGAGGAATTAGCTGAAGTTACATTTATAGCAGCAGCTTTACGGGCAGGTGCTGCCGTAGTACACGGTACCCATTTAATAGAAGAGTAATGAAAAAAACTACTGCTAAACACATTATAATAGGAGCGGGTCTTTCTGGACTCACCACAGCGTATATGCTACATAAACAAGGAGAAACTGATATTCTTATCTTAGAATCCAGAGATCGTATAGGCGGGCGTATCCTAACTGAAAACGGAATTGATTATGGTGCTACATGGTTTCAGAACCATCATCAGCATGTAATTGATTTATTAGATACAATAGCAGTAGGCAAATTTTTTCAATATAATAAAGGAAAAAGTGTGCTGGTGTACAATTCTATGGCACCAGCTCACTATTTCGAAAGCGACCCCCATGCTCCATCTGCTTATCGAATTGCAGGAGGGTCTACCGCTATGATTGATGCATTAGCATCGATAAGTAAAGACCGTATACACATCAGTACTACTGTTACAGAAATACAAGAAAAAGATAACCATATCGCAGTTGTAACAGATAAAGAGACGTATACCGCAGAGAAAGTTATCATAACAATCCCTCCTAGAATTGCAACACGCATTTCATTTTCTCCAGAACTCCCAGAAGCGTTTACCAAAGTAATGGATAATACACATACTTGGATGAGTAATGCGATAAAAGTAGGATTGACTTTTAAATCTCCTTTTTGGAAAGAAAAAAAATTATCTGGAACCCTTATTGGCCAAGTCGGAGCTGTAACAGAATTGTATGATCATAATGATATCGAAGAAAAAACATTTGCTTTAATGGGATTCGTCAATGAAGGATTACGTGATGTTTCTGAAGAAGAACGAAAAACCAGAATTCTGGATCATTTACAAAAATATTTAGGGCCTGAGGTGTTAGAGTATCTAACATATACCGAAAAAGACTGGTCTAAAGATAAGAACACAGCCTGTCATAAAATTAAATCCATTTATATGAGTCCCAGGTATGGAGACGATATGTTTAAAAACACATATCTCAATGGGAAACTCCTCTTTTCTGGAGCAGAAACCTCTCCAATGTATGGAGGGTATATGGATGGTGCTATCTATAGTGGCATGATTGCTGCAGAAAAAATATTAGCATAAATTTTCTGGTTTCTTACTAATATAATATACTTTAGAGGAGCTCTAGCTAGAACGTATGAAATAACATGAAAGATTTAAGCACCAAAATAGAAAAATACCATCTTCATAAGGCGCATCCAGAAAAACTTCAGTTTGAGGTATATGATCTGAATAGATATAGAAAAAAAAGTGGTGAAAAAGCAGCTATTGCTCATTCTCATAGTTATTATCAGATTATTTGGTTTTTTGATGAAGGTGGAGTACATACTATAGATTTTAAAGACTATCCTATAAAAAAAAATATGGTCTTATTTATTCCCAAAGATCACATTCATGCTTTTGATACTAATTATAGTGTAGAAGGATATTTGATTCATTTTAATGAGAGTTTTTTTATGCATAATGATATTGATATTTTTTTGAAATATAATATCTTCAACTCTCACAAAAATTCTTGCTATGTAATAGACGAAGAAACGGTTTCTGTTGCTACTTCTTATATGGAACTAATTAAAAAAGAACTTTCTCTTAGAAGAGCTTTTGGTTATGAAGATATTATTCGATTTTCATTAAAATCATTATTGATCATTTTAGAGAGAATACACCGAAGTGATGGAAATACACATCTCCAATTTAGTAGTCATTATGAGCTTCAATTTGCCAAATATAAAGAGCTTATAGAAGAGAATTACCAAAAAAGTTTGTCTGTTAGTGACTATGCAGAACTACTTAATATTTCATCAAAAACATTGACTACAATAACCAAGAATATAGTAGATAAACCTGCATCTCAGTTAATAGCAGAACGAGTCATATTAGAAGCAAAAAGATTATTGAGATTTACCTCATTACAGATTGGTGAAATTGCTTTTAAGATTGGATTTGAAGATGCTTCTTATTTTGTAAAATACTTTAAAAGATTTGTTGGGATATCCCCAAAAATGTATAGAGATGCTGTGTAGCCTTAAATTATTAATGTCGTTTAGTTAAGGGGGGGGTCAAAAATAAAAAAGACAGAAGTCACCATGAGCTTCTGCCTTTTCATTTTGCATATATATAGGTGTGCAAAATTTTAAATCTTATATGCTGTCATTTTTACAGCATCCGTCATCGTCCTATAATTAGGAGAAAATTTTCTAACATCTTCAATAATAGCATCATAATCCGATTGTGTTCCTTCTCCTTTTACATCATAGTTAAATTTTAACTCATCAAAACCTACTGGAGCATTTTCATCTACGTTTAGAAAACCACGAAGATTTAGATCTCCTTTGATTGTTAGCGTTACACTATCTAATTTTATATTTTTAGAAGCTGCTCCAGCAACGAATCCTACCATCATACATCCAGCAAGTCCTCCCATTAGATATTCTTGTGGAGAAGGATAACTATTGGTTCCTAACAACTCATTAGGTTCATCAATAGTGAATTTAAAATCTTTTTCAATTTCAGTAGCTCCTACCTTTTGGTTCAATGCTGTAATTTCGGTTTTAACTCCACCTTTCCATTCTGCTTTGATCCCATAGCTAGAAATAGCTTCTGAAGGGTTTTCTGTGATAGTGTCTACATATTGTTGTAAACCATCTGTATCTATTCCGTTGATTAATTCTGTTTTACTTTCTACCATTTTGATTCTATTTAAATTGTTAATAAATATGATTCTTTTTCTAATTTCTTCCTGCCATTACACCTCCATCGATATCCCAGATAGCACCTGTTACCCAAGAGCTATCTTCCAATAGTAAGAAATTGATTGTTTTAGCAATATCTTCGGGTCTTCCTACTCGACCGATAGGATGAAAATCATTAAAGCCTTGTAGTGTTTCTTCTATTTTTTCTTCTTCAATAAAAGATCCATAGATAGGAGTTACAACTACAGCAGGAGAAACGGAGTTTACACGAATATTATGATCCGCTAATTCCATTGCTAAATGTTGAGTAAATGCATGTAATCCAGCTTTTGCCATAGAGTATGCAGAAGAAGGAGTTGCCTTGATTGCTTGTTTTGCCCACATAGATCCAATATTCACAATAGAACCACCTCCATTTTCTTTTAAGATAGTAGCAGCTGCTTGAGTGATAAAGAAAAATGCTTTATTAAAATTGTGATAGATATCATAATCCTGTTCTGTATGTTCTAAAAATAGCTTAGGGCTAAAAAAACCTGCAGCATTTAATACATATTTTAGATTTGGTACTTTAGATTTAAGAGTATCTGAAAAAGATTTCACTGCTCCCATATCAAATAAATCAAGACCTATGACAGTTACATTTCCTAGAGAAGAAAATTCTGCTTTAGTACCGTCTAATAATTTATCTTCTTTACCAACAATAACAACATTTATTCCTTGCTCTAATAATTGTTTTGCAGTAGCTTTTCCCATTCCAGAAGTTCCTCCTATAATCAATGCTTGTGCACTCATACGCTATATCTATTTAATTATGTTTTTAAAAAATTATATTACAAATTTCGATTAGAAATAGCAGAAAAAATGGCAATATAGAGTGCAAAAAAGGTAAACTAGAGCACTTGATTTTGAAACTCCTTGGGTTTCTGTCCAGTATGCTTTTTAAAATACTTTGTAAAATATGTAGGTTGATTAAAACCTAAATCATATGCAATTTCTTTGATGGTAAGTTTGTGATTGCATAATAATCTTTTAGCAGTCAATATTTTTATGGAATGAACCACATTTGCAGGAGTAGTACTTAAATATTTTTTAGATATCGTTGTTAATTTTTTAGAACTTATGCCAAGTAGATCGCTATACATATCGATACTTAAAAATGTGTGTATGTTTTTATCAATAAGCTGCTTAAATCGTATGATAATGCCGTAATCGATATCCGTAAAATAACTAATAGGTTGTTGTTCTTGTTTAATACGTTTTATGAAAGTAAGTAGGGATTGAAAAAGGCAATATATCTGTTGTACATAATTATACTCTTTATCTTTTAGCTCATCAGCAATCAGTACTGAAAGTTGTTTAAATTTTATTAATTTATCTTCTGGAAGTTCTATAAAAGCATTCCCTATTTCATTAAAGAGTAAATAATTAAGTCTATTTTCTGTATCACTATCGAATTTATTAATAAATGAATCATTAAAATGAAATAAATAGCCTTCATTTTTAGAATCGGAGCAGAAATAATGAATTTGCCCTTTTTTTAGAAAAAACACAGTATTTTCTGGATGTTCTACAATCTCATAGTCCACATAATGTCTTCCAGCACTTGTAAACCACACTAACTGATAAAAACTATGACGATGTGCTTTTATTGCGTGATCATAATTATCTAAAAAATAGGGTCTTGCATCTTTTAACTCAAAATGTAGTTGAGAATGATCTTCTTTATGTAAATGATATTCTTTTACTTTTTCCATACCATACAGATTTGATTTATAAAGAGTTATTATTAAGTATAAAATTATACCTACCTGATATAAAATTGTGAATGCATAAAAAATGACATTTCCTTTTGTAGGACTACTAAAATTAAAAGAATAAGTGCTTATATAATAAATTGTATAGTGCTAATTAAAGTTACTTTCTTCTGATTACCATAAAAAGTATTTTTTATCCCATTATCAATGGTTAAATCTGAGATAACTTTGTGAATAAGCACTTCGAAAACTGAAGTACACTGTTTTCAGTTCTAACGAAAAACAAAATATATAGATAGCATGTTGCTATTGGTTTCTATTTGAAACGTAGTGCGAAAAACAACTGATTTTAGCAGATAATTTTATTTATCTTGGATTCATAAACATTATTTCGATGTAACATAAAGTTGTTAACTTTGTCTGTAGCACTTATAAATAATTTATTATCCATTATTTAGAAACAGATACATAGAATTACCAGTTTTTGCCTATTTTCACTGCCAACAGGGCGCATTGTGATAAAAATATATTACTTTTTGGACGGTCGCATCCAGGTGTAACAAGTACAGAATTTTATCTAATAATTAAATACATAATCAATGGAAGAAAAAAGACATTATACCGTTATTGATCAATATGATAGAAAATTGACTTTAAAATATAAAGATACGATCGTAGCAGAAACGACAACTGCTCTAATCTTAAAAGAAGTGGGAAAAAGTGTCTATAACCCTGTATTCTATCTCCCAAAAGAAGCCATAAAAATCCAATTAGAGCAAGAACCCAAAAGGCAAAGTCACTGCCCTATAAAAGGAGATGCAACCTATTGGAATATACAAGGAGACTATACCGATAATTATTTTGCGTGGAGTTATGAAGAAGCATTACCTAGAGCGAAAAAAATTAACGGATACATCGCTTTTAATATGAGCTATCTCACCTTAATCTCAGAACCACTGTAAAATTGTACGCTATAAAGAATAAAGATTCGCTAGATTTTATATAGCACAGATTATCGGCAATCTTAAGTTTATAATAACACAGTGAATAGAAAAAACCAGTATCAACCATTATGTAGATAGCTACTGTATGGGTAGAATATCAATTAGCATAGATGTAATATGAAACTAGATGCAATAAGTGTTGGCATGCCAAAAGAAGTTATTTGGCAACAAAAAAAGATACGTACATCAATTTTTAAAACACCTGTGTCTAATCCAAGAAAAGTGTTTTTTACTAATATAGAAGGAGATAGACAATCTGACACGAAACTCCACGGTGGTCTTACACGCCCCATAAGTCTATATGCTTCTGAATATTACAAGTTCTGGAAAGAAAAAATAGGGGTTACAGAATTACCATGGGGATATTTTGGAGAGAATCTAAATATTAGCGGAGGTATGTTCGAAACAGAAATTCACGTGGGAGATCGTTTTGCAATTGGATCAGTAGAGCTAGAAGCATTGCAACCTAGATTTCCTTGTTATAAATTAGGAATGAAAATAGGTAATGCGCAATGGGTTAAATTTTTCTTAGATAGTAGAAAAACAGGTTTTTATTTTGGAGTATTAAAAGAAGGGATAATAACAGCTGGAGATAAAGTAACAATGACATATAAAGAAAAAAACAGTATTACTATTGATCAAATTACGGAGCTATACCTATTTGATAAAAATAACAAATCATTATTAGAAAAAGCGCTTAAAACAGAACGACTAACTACAAGCTGGAAAAACTACTTTAAAGATCAGCTTGATAAAATCTAGACCCTTATTATGCAATACTATTCTTATAAAAATAAATAACACATGAAATTAGATATATTAGCGATAGGAGCACACCCAGATGATGTAGAATTAGCCTGTGGAGGTACGATTGCTAAAGAAGTTGCCAATGGAAAAAAAGTAGGAATACTCGATCTTACCAGAGGAGAATTAGGTACTAGAGGAACTCCAGAAATAAGAGATGCCGAAGCAGAAAAAGCGGCAGAAATATTAAACGTGAGTGTTCGCGAGAATCTAGGATTCAGAGATGGGTTTTTTGTCAATGATGAAGAACACCAACTAGCAGTCATACAAATTATCCGAAAATATAGACCAGAAATTGTACTATGTAATGCAGTGTACGATCGCCATGTAGATCACGGAAAAGGAAGTAAATTAGCAAATGATTCTTGTTTCTTATCAGGCTTACAAAAAATAATAACAACAGTAGATAAAAGAAAACAAGAAGCCTGGAGACCAAAACAAGTATATCATTACATACAATGGTATGATATCCCTCCTGATTTTATTGTAGATATTAGTGAGTATATGGATACTAAAATGAAAAGTATCTTGGCATATCGCTCACAATTTTATGATCCATCTAGTAGCGAACCAGAGATCCCTATCTCTAGTGAGATTTATAAGGAGAGTATTCGGTTCAAAGCGTATGATCTAGGAAGAGTGGCTAATATACAATACGCTGAAGCTTATACAACTGAGCGTTATATAGGAGTAGATTCTATTTTTGATCTAATATAATTTATATGCAAAATACTGAACAACAAACATACTGGACACAGCGGTATCAAGAAGAAAAAACAGGCTGGGATATTGGATATCCATCGATCCCATTACAAACGTATATTGATCAATTAGAAGGTAAGAATTGTGCTATTCTGATTCCTGGTGCGGGCAATGCATACGAAGCAGAATATCTATGGAATAAAGGATTCGAGAATGTGACTGTATTAGATATTTCTAAAATCCCTTTACAAGCATTTCGAGATCGTAATCCAGGTTTCCCAGAAAAGCAATTAATCGAAGGAGATTTTTTTAAACATCAGGGGACTTATGATTTAATTCTAGAGCAAACTTTCTTTTGTTCTTTCATCCCCACTTCAGAAAACCGAAGCAGGTATGCAAAACAAATGCACGCGCTACTAAAACCTAAAGGAAAACTGGTAGGTTTATGGTTTGATATACCGCTTAAAGGAGATATGGAGAAACGCCCATTTGGAGGTGATCGAACCTTATATCTCTCCTATCTAAGCCCGCATTTCGAGGTACATCGTTTTGAAAAATGTTACAACTCTATTACCCCAAGAACAAATCAAGAATTATTTGGAATATTTATAAAGTCAGAATAAATGATAACCATTTAAAAATGATAAAATGCATTTTCTAGATGTTCGATTCTTGTCCCTGATTTATTTTTTATAATAGCAATGATATCAAATCTCACTTCTACATCTAGGTCATTTTCTATTACGTACTGATCAATGGCTTTGACTAATAGCTGTATTTGTTTAGGTTTCACAAAATCTTGAGGATTCCCAAAATCTGGAGTGCTGCGAGTTTTCACTTCTACAACCACTATAGTAGTGTTTTTTTGAGCTATGATATCAATTTCAGCTTTTAGATATCTATAATTCTTTTCTAAGATGTCATACCCTTCTTTTTCCAAAAAGTTTACTGCTAGGCGTTCTCCTTCTTTACCAAGTACATTATGCTCTGCCATATTATATATAAGATAAAGTTACATTAGTTTTGGTTATTTCTAGAGATATTTCTGCACCCAAAATTAAAGCTCGATTATCTTTTATATGCCCCATAGGAAAATCAAAAACTACCGGGAAGTCATACGTTTGTATTGTATCTAAGACAATATCTTTTACTTTTTTACCAAAAGGGATCGTATTATCATGCATTTTTGTCATACCTCCAATAATTAATCCTGCTAATTGATCAAAATAACCATTTCGTTTTAAATTCTGTAGCATCCTATCAATATGATACAAGTATTCATCCAAGTCTTCTATACACAAAATTTTACCCTTAGTATCTAATGCTGATCTCGATCCACATAACGAATACAAAATGGATAAGTTTCCTCCTATCAACTGTCCTATACAGAAGCCTAATCGATTCTTCTTATGAGGAGTGATTGTATATTTACTTTGATATCCAAATAATACATTTTTTAAAGATTTGATCGATTCTTTTGTCCCATTATGCATATCAATAGGCATTGGCGCATGTAAACTAGCAATACCCATTGTATGAAGATGAGTGTGTAATACGGTGATATCAGAGTAGCCTATGATCCATTTTGGTTGTTTTACAAAATTAGAAAAATCGATCTGATCAATGATTCTTACTGTACCGTATCCTCCCCGTGCACACCAAATGGCTTTGATTTGCGGGTTATCTATTGCACGCTGAAAATCTTCTGCTCTTTCTTGATCACTCCCCGCAAATTGGTGTTCTTCAAGATCAATTGTATTACCGATTACTGGTATCAACTCCCAAGTCTCAATAATTTCTAAAGAAGGGAATATTTCTTTTGATGTAATTTTTCTAGCCGTACTTAAGATGGCTATTTTATCTCCTTTATCAATAAATTCAGGAATAATCATTATGATTATAGTTTTATAATTTGATTGTTACATACTATCACAAATTCTGGGGAAAAATAAGATTTTTCTTACGTATTTTTCTTAAAATTTGCATTTATAGACACTAATTAACAAATACTTTCGTTATAAAGTATTATATTTAGTGAAAAATTGTTCCCAAATACAGTACTAATCAAACCTATATGCCTATGATCTCTGATACTTCGTGTAACTTAGCATCTCTAGACGTGTACACTCCTACTACAGAAAATCCTTGGAGTGTAAGTAAAATAAATCATTTATATCGTAGAATAGCATTTGGAGCCACTAAAGCAGAAGTTATTGATGCACTTAATCAAAATAATCCCTCTGCACTTGTTGATTCATTAATTGATCAAGCTATTTCTCTAGTTCCTACTGAAGCACCCATATGGGCTTTTTGGGACAGAGACCAGTTTGATGCTGTACAAATGGCTAATGAAGAAAATACACTCAATTTTTATCGAAGAGAAGGAAAAAAACAGATGATTACTGACTTTCTGCAGAATGGAGTTAGAGATCGTTTAACCCTCTTCTGGAGCAATCATTTTGTTACAGAAGACCTTGTATATAGAAGTCCTGCGTATCAATATCAATATTATAACCTGTTGCAATTGCATGCTTTAGGTAATTTTAGACAATTTGTATATGATATAGGTATCTCTCCACCAATGCTAGTATATCTTAATGGAGATGAAAACACCAAAGATAGACCCAATGAAAATTATGCCCGCGAATTGTATGAGTTATTTACTCTTGGAGTAGATAACGGATATGATGAAAACGATATCATAGAAACTGCAAAAGCAATTACAGGTTGGGTAGATACTAATGATATTACTTGGGGACCAATCATCTTTAACCCTGCGCAGTTTAGTAACGAGACCAAAACAATTTTTGGGCAAACCGGAAACTGGGGATATGATGAAGTGATTGATATTCTTTTTACACAACGTCAAACGCTGATGGCCAATTTTATCTGTGGCAAATTGTATACTTATTTTGTAAGTCCCAGCTGTAATGAAGCTATTGTAGCGCAAATGGCGCAAACTTTTATCGATAATAATTTTGAAATTGTGCCTGTACTCCGTCAGCTTTTTAAAAGTGAACATTTTTTTGATCAGGAAGCAATAGGTCCAGTGATAAAGAGTCCAGCTGATTTAATAATTTCTTTTTTTAATGAAATACAATTCACCACACTACCCGATATTGATCATATAGATTTTTTTAGAAATATGATGCGAATCTTAGAACAAGATTTGCTAAATCCAATAGATGTAGAAGGTTGGCAAGGTGATGAAAATTGGATTAGTCCAGACTTATTGCTGGGAAGATGGGATGGTATCCGTTTTATAGTAAATATAGCTTGGCAACAAGACCAATCTCAATTTAGAGATTTTATTCTAGGGTTACCTATTGGCACTTCAGCTGATGGCTTTATAGATAATAGCCTACAAGGCGAGCAAGTAGAAGTCGTTGTAAAAGCTATTCTTGATTACTTTTTACCTAGAGGATTACAAGATCAAACATTATTCAATGAAGCTTTAGGCATATTTAAAGGAGATATATACCCCGATAATTATTATGAACCAGGAGCTACTGCCCCAAATTTATGGACATTAGACTTGGATGGTGTTCCTAATCAGTTTTTTTCTCTTCTTTTTCATATTGCCGAAGTCCCTGAATTTCATTTAAAATAATAAGCTTATGTGTGATACTAATCATTCCAGAAATACAAAATCGAAAAAAAATACTAAAGAAGACAGTAGTTGTAATCCAGATGAGCATAAAAAATGGAATCGTAGGTCTTTCTTACAAGCATTAGGCCTTGTAGGAGGAGGATCTATGATGTTAGCCAATACTAATCTAACTGTTTCACGTCCCTCTCCTCTGTCAATGGCATTAAGTCAAACTGAAAACGACAATATTCTTATTATTTGTAGATTAGGAGGGGGTAATGATGGGTTTAACACTATTATTCCTGTATATGACTATGATGTCTATGCAAATGCTAGACCTCTTATCAAAATACCTCCTAGTGAGTTTATCAATCTACAGGAAAATGAATTTGCTATGCCTAAACCTATGAATAAATTAGAAAATTTATGGGGTGATGGTCAGATGAAAGTGGCTCATGGTGTTGGGTATGAAGATCAAACATTATCTCATTTTAGAGGTACTGATATATGGGCAAATACCAATCTAGTAGAAGAAGAACGGTCTGGGTTTATGGGGCGTTATTTCCAAGATCTATATCCTGATTATATCTTTGATCCGCCACCAAGTCCCCCATCTATACAGATTGGAAGCTTGGGGAATTTAATTTTTAGAGGACCAGGCAATGATTTTTCATTCGCTATCTCTGATCCAGCTAGATTAGAACAAATCATAGAAAATCAGAATTTTTATGACTTAAACATGCTACCAGATTGTACCTATGGTGACAAACTAAAGTTTCTAAGAGAATCTACAAATGTTACCTATAATTATGCAGAAGCAATCTCTGATGCCTTTAATAGATCTACAGATTTTGGAGGGTACCTAGAAGATGATAATTTTGCTAGACAATTACGTATTATTGCACGTCTTATAAAAGGAAATTTAGGAACCAAAGTATTTATGGTCACCTTAGGTGGTTTCGATACGCATAACAATCAGATACAAAGGCATCAAAGCTTATTAAATTCTCTTTCTGAAGGGATCAGTAATTTTTATGCTGATTTACAAGCCTCTGGATGGGATGATAAGGTATTAACGATGACGATCTCCGAATTCGGGAGAAGATTTTCAGAAAACGGATCTCTGGGAACTGATCATGGTACGGCTGCACCTGTACTCTTTTTTGGTACTGGTCTTAATGGAAATGGATTTATTGGAGAACATCCTGATTTATCTGATTTAACTAGAGGAGGAAATGTATCCAACACTAATGATTTTAGACAGCTCTATTCTACTGTGATGAAAGAATGGCTATGTATAGACCAAGAAGTGGTTAATAAAGCACTTTTAGGTGCAGAATTCGAATCTCTAGATCTTGGTTTTAGCTGTGATGGATCTACATCAACTCCAATAGAAGGAGCTTCATTTGCTCATACAGTCACCTATTCTGATAATCAAACTTTTATCACTATAGAGAATCCAGAAACGACACACGTAGATATCGTTTTATATAATATTATTGGTCAAAAAGTAGCTACCCTTAGAAATGAAATGCTATTAGAAGGTAGGCATATTATTAATGTAAAAGAAGCTGCTAATACTAGACTAAGCACTGGGCAATATGTATATCGGATAGAAACTAACCAAAGTGATTTTAGTAGTCATTTACTTATTTCTTAAGAAGAATTAAATAACTCACTAGAGTGTTTTTGCGAACATATATCAACGAAACAATACTTATGAATATGGGTTTAAAAAAGTGTTATCAAAAAAACCTTGTATAGACGAAGTCAAGGATACTACAAAACTTAACTCATGTCTGATTAAACCTACATATCAGATATATATAACTGAGATCTAAATAAGATATTAGAGGTTTTAGTTCAGAAAAAATATAAAATCTAGCGAATTATATTCAATCCTCAACGAATACTATACGGTTTTAACGTAATTCAATAGAATCATCTATATTTAAAATCCATTGTTTACAACTGAAACAAAATTATTGACTAAACAAAATTAAAAGTTTTCATAATAAAGACTAAACATTTCTTAACAAAGCACTAATAACCAATTAAATACGTTTCCTGCTTAGAGAAATAAACATTAACTGATACAAACTCAAATCTTATGATGACAACAAATACTACTTGTAATGTTGCTTCGTTAAATGTCTATTCCCCGTCTAATTCAAATCCATGGAATAGACAGAAAGTTAATCATTTATACAGAAGAATTGGTTTTGGAGCATCTCCAGAAATGGCAACTAATGCTCTAAATCAGAGCCCTTCTGATCTAATTGACAACTTAGTAGACGAAGCCATAAATATGAATCCTACTCCTGCTCCTGCATGGGGATTTTGGGTTAAGGATGATTTTGATGCCACACCAAATAACCCTTTTATATACAGAAGAGATTGGAAAAATCAGATGGTTGCTGATATGTTTCAGAACAACCTTAGAGATCGGCTTACCTTATTTTGGAGTAATCATTTTGTAACAGAAACTCAAGTCTATAACAGTCCTTCTTATATGTTTCAGTATTATAATTTGCTACAATTACATGCTATTGGCAATTTTAAGGACTTTACTACAGACATAGGTCTTAGTTCTGCAATGTTGTTTTATCTTAATGGTTTTCAAAACAATAAAAATCGACCTAATGAAAATTATGCCCGAGAATTATATGAACTCTTTACACTAGGAGTAGACAATGGATATACTCAGAATGACATTACCGAAACTTCTAGAGCACTTACTGGCTGGAATAAAAGAGAACAACGATGGGGACCTGTAACATTTGATCAAAATAAATTTGACAATGAGCCCAAAACCATTTTTGGACAAACAGGAAATTGGGATTATAATGATGTGATTGATATTCTTTTTGAGAACAAACCTAACCAAATCGCTGAATTCATATGCAATAAGTTATACCGTTATTTTGTGAGCCCTACTATAAATGACGACATCGTAAATGAGATGGCTCAGACATTTGTGGATGCTAATTTTGAAATCGACCCTGTACTTAGACAATTATTTAAAAGCGAGCATTTCTTTGATGAAAAAAGTCAAGGTGTTATTATCAAAAGTCCAGCTGATGTGCAAATCTCTTTTTTCAAGGATTTAAATATAGAATTGCCTGTAGATTTTGAGTTTAACAACAAAATTCGTAGTGGATGTAACGAATTAGGCCAAGAATTATTAAGCCCGATTGATGTAGCTGGTTGGCAAGGTGATAAAGATTGGATAGACTCTAGTACACTAACCACAAGATGGGATTTAATCAATTGGTATTTATGGAGAGCTTGGAGACATAATGAAGAGCAATATAGAGCAGTTGCCTTAAATATTATGGGAGGTAATTCTAATGACGTAGAATTAGTTTCAAAATCTATTGTAGATAACTTTATGGCAAAAGAACTCACAAGTACTACAGAATATAATCAAGCTTTGGAAATTTTTAAAGATCAGGTGCCTGAAAATTATTTTGAAGACGGAACTTGGGATTTAAACTTTAATACTGTTCCAAGGCAAATGTATCAATTAATTCGTTTTCTTATAACCATCCCCGAATTCCAACTTAAATAACAATATCATGTGCGATACTCATCATAAAAAAATAAGTCCCCAATCTGGAAAATGTAATGATCAGGAACATAAACAGTGGAACAGACGTTCATTTCTACAAGCATTAGGAATTGTAGGTGGAGGAACAGTAGCTTTTGCTAATACGGCACTATCTGTATCTAGACCCTCTCCTTTATCTGCAGCCATTAACGAATCAGAAACAGATCGAGTTTTGGTAATCGTAAGATTAAAAGGAGGTAACGACGGATTGAATACCGTAGTTCCTATCAATCAATATGACACCTATGCCAATGCGCGTCCCAATATTAGAATACGAGAAAATCAGCTATTTAATTTAAATAGCGATTATGGAATGCCCAATTATGCCAATAAATTCGAGCAAATGTGGGGAGATGGCCAGATGAAAGTTGTTCATGGTGTTGGATATGAGGATAGTGCATTATCTCATTTTACAGGTTCTGATATTTGGGCTACTTCTGATGTAACTGATCAAGAAAGTAGAGGCTGGATGGGAAGATATTTTGAAAACTTATATCCCGATTATCTAGTCAATCCCCCTGAGCGTCCTGCGGCCATACAGATAGGTAGTAGTGGTAATCTTATTTTTAATGGAGATGATGCTAATTTTGCTTTTTCTGTGGCAGACCCAAGAAAGCTATTCGAAATTGCTCAAAACGGATCTTTATATGATTTAAACAATCTTCCTGATTGCACTCATGGAGAAAAAGTAGGATACTTAAAAGGGGTTGCAAATACTACATTTACTTATGCTGGTGTCATTAATGAAGCATTCGAAAGTGCTTCAGAATTTGGAAACTATCCCGATAACAGATTGTCACAGCAATTAAGTGTTGTATCTCGATTAATTAAAGGAAATCTAGGCACTAAAGTATATCTGGTAACACTTGGAGGTTTTGATACACATAACAACCAACTCACCAGACAAGAAGAACTCATTACTCAGTTATCAGAAACCATGTCTCATTTTTATGATGATCTTAAGAGTGCTGGATGGGATGATAAAGTAGTTTCTATGACTATTTCCGAATTTGGTCGTAGGGTTCGAGAAAATGGTTCTCGAGGGACAGATCACGGTACTGCAGCACCTATGATGTTATTTGGAACTGCTTTAGATGGTAATGGATTTATAGGTGAACACCCAGATTTGTCAAATTTAAATCAAAATGGGAATTTATCTATTACCAATGATTTTAGACAAGTATATGCCTCTCTGATGAAAGAATGGTTATGTATAGACAGCAATCTAGTTAATCAACTACTTTTAGGCCAAAACTTTGATGCTTTAGACCTTGGCTTCAGCTGTAATAGCAATACCCTTAGTGTAGATGAACAAACGTTTATTGATCAGAACTTTACCCATACTGTTACCTATTCAGAAAATCAATCATATATTCACATTAACAATACTCGTTCGGAGCATATAAATATTGATTTATACAGTACTTCTGGCCAAAAAATATCGACACTTAAAAATGGTATACTTCTAGAAGGAGAACATATAATTAATGTGAAAGAAACCATTAATAATAGATTATCTGAAGGGCTTTATATTTATAGAATTACAAGAGGACAACAACATTATAGTAAATCCTTAATGATTCTGTAGCTGTAATTAATAACCAAAACTTTTGTTTTAAATCAGAATCTGATTCAATTATAATCACGTGCGTTATTCGCCTTTAAGCAATAATGGATATGACTATAGGAAGAACTATTAGGCACTATATATCAAATATTTACGTTATTATTAAAACTACTAACTAATACAAACAATAAAATGGCTGCTATCAATACTTGTAATGTAGCTCCTTTATCTGTATATACACCATCATCATCCAATCTCTGGAGTGTAGATAAAGTCAAACATCTTTACAGAAGGTTAGGCTATGGAGCAAATCTTAATACGATCAATTCTGCCATCACAAAAACTCCATCTGAGGTAGTAGATCAATTGATGGATGAAGCATTAGCTCTTCCGCCAACTCCAGCTCCAGATTGGGTTTTTAAAACTTTTAGTGATTATCCTAATGAACAGGCTTTTAATGAAGCCAATCAAGATCATATAAATGATTCTAAACATCAATTTACTGTTGATTTACTAACGCAAGGGTTTAAGGCAAGGATGATTCTCTTTTGGATGAATCACTTTGTAACACAGCAAGAAGTATATAACTGTGCTGGGTATTTGTTTCAGTATTACGATGTGTTACAAACACATGCGCTTGGTAATTTTAAAACATTTGTGAGTGCTATTGGAATTACTCCGGCGATGCTTCATTATCTTAATGGTTACGATAATACCAGAGCTGAGCCTAATGAGAATTATGCCAGAGAATTATATGAATTATTTACTTTAGGCGAAAACAATGGATATACTCAGCGAGATATTGAAGAAACTTCGAGAGCACTAACAGGCTATAATAGCCAAAATGATTATTGCGGTCAAGTGATCTTCAATCAGTACAATACCTTTGATACTACAGAAAAAACTATTTTCGGTCAAACAGGTAATTGGGGATATGAGGATGTAATTGATATTTTGTTTGAGCAAAAACAAGATATAATTGCCAATTATATCTGTGGAAAATTATACACCTATTTTGTAGGGCCTGATATTAACACAGAAATTGTATCCGAGATGGCTTCTACTTTTGTTTCTTCAGAATTCGAAATTGAACCCGTTCTTCGTCAATTATTCAAAAGTGAACACTTTTTTGATCCTACCACTATTGGATTACTTATTAAAAGTCCTATTGATTTAACACATCAATTTCTAACCGAGACCGGATATCCTTATAATGACGACGGAATTAATACGATGAAGTACATACATTTCGTATTAGGCCAAGATATATTCCAGCCAGTAGATGTGGCCGGATGGCAGCGTAATCACGATTGGATTAGTAGTAGTACATTGACGGGAAGGTGGGTAATGATGGAGTGGGTAATGTACTGGCCTTTGGAATTAGATCAGCCAAAATTTAGACAGTTTGCCAAAGATGTTTCAGGGAATAGCAAAGACCCTTATGTTATTACCAGAGCTATTATTGATCATTTTATGACCAATGGTTTAGCTAGTGCAGGAGATTATGACATTGCTACTGTTGTTTTTAAGGGTGAGGTCCCAGAAAATTGGTATGCAGAAGGCATATGGGATTTAGATTATGAGTTTGCCCATTGGCAGATCCTTAATTTATTTAATCATATCGCCAAGATACCTGAATTTCAACTAAAATAAAAAACTATGCAGACTCCATCTAAAAACACTACTATAAAATCTTCTTCGAAAAAAGAAACCCTATCAGCCCACGATATAGAACACAAGCAATGGAATCGAAGATCTTTTTTACAAGCGCTAGGATTAGTTGGCGGTGGTTCTATGATGCTTGCTGGCACACCAATCAGTGCTTCCAGACCCTCCCCGCTAGCAGTAGCTCTCTCTAATGCTGAAAACGAGGATAGAGTTCTAGTTCTTATTAGATTAAAAGGAGGTAATGATGGATTAAATACGATAGTCCCTATCTATGATTATGACACTTATGCATCTCAGCGGCCTTCTATAAAATTTGAACAAAATGAATTGTATAATTTATCTTCTGATTTTGGGATTCCGCAGCATATGAGCCCCTTGCAAAGTATGTGGGGAGATGGAAAATTTAAGATTGTACATGGTGTGGGATATGGGGATCAGAATTTATCTCATTTTCGCTCAGCTGATATATGGGCATCAGCAGAGGATAAGGATTTTGATGATACTGGAGTACTAGGACGTTATTTCGAAAATCTATATCCAGATTTCATCACTAATTTACCCGAAATACCTCCTGCAATCCAGATTGGAAGTATTGGAAATCTTTTGTTTGATGGAGACGAAACAAATTATGCTTTTTCAGTATCAAATCCAGATCAATTAGAACAAATCGCAGAAAATGGTGCCCTACACGATGTAATTAACATCCCAGAATGTGCCTATGGAGAACAGTTACGATTTATGAGAACTGCAGCAAATACTACTTTTACCTATGCTGAGGTCATTAATAGTGCCTACAAAAATTCTAGTAATGATATCGACTATGGAGACGGAGATCTTGCTTCTCAATTAGCTATAATAGCCAGAATGATTAAAGGAAATTTAGGAACAAAAATATATTTAGTGACTATCGATGGTTTTGATACCCATGCCAATCAAAAAGAGGATCATCAAAACTTAATGACCGATGTAGCCAATTCTATAAGCACATTTTATGAAGATCTTACCAGTACAGGAATAGAAAACAACGTATTATCGATGACATTTTCCGAATTTGGTAGACGTATCTTCGAAAACGGTTCACAAGGTACAGATCATGGAGCCGCTGCTCCTGCTCTACTCTTTGGCCCAGCACTCGATGGCAATGGGTTTATTGGAGATCATCCAGATCTTAGCGATCCAGAAGGTCCAGGAAACCTGAAAGCCGGAATAGATTTTAGACAGCTATATGCTACTGTACTTAAAGAATGGCTTTGTTTAGATGCAAATTTGGTAGATAGTACATTATTAAAAAGTGCTTATGAGAGTCTTCCTTTAGGGTTTAACTGCAATACTAATACCCTTTCTGTTCCTGAGAGTCAGGTACTCTCTGATCCATTTTTGCATGTAGCTACATATCAGAATAATAGAACTTATCTAGAATTAAATATTGTAAGCACCCAACATATGGATATCAAGCTATATGACATCATAGGAAGAGAAATTAGTACGCTCAAAAATCAGATTTTTACTCCTGGAACCTATAAAATTGATGTAAAAGAGCGTGTAGGGAAACGATTACCATCTGGACAATATGTATACAGAATCGTAACAGGTAAAAATAACTATAGTAAATCCATTATAATTAATTAGTATGTGGTAAGAAATAAACTATTTTCATAATTTGAAAGATTTTTGAAATAGATATTCTTAGTATCATCTTATATTCATACGTACATTAATAAACAAAGCTTACCTATTTATCTCTGTGTTTAGTACCTTTGTGCCTCATTTTTAATACGTATTATGAGCACACCTATGAGATATACCATTACCTCAGCTTTACCTTATACTAATGGCCCTATACACATTGGCCATCTTGCTGGAGTTTATGTTCCGGCAGATATCTATGCAAGATACCTAAGAGCAACAGGAAACGATGTTGCCTTTATTTGTGGTAGTGATGAGCATGGTGCTGCCATCCCGATGCGTGCAAAAAAAGAAGGTGTTTCGCCACAAGTGATTATTGATAAGTACCATGTGATTATCAAAAAATCCTTTGAAGATTTTGGGATTACCTTTGACAATTATTCTCGTACCTCTGCCCCTATTCATCATCAAACTGCTTCAGAATTCTTTAAAAAACTATATGAAGACGGAAAATTTATAGAAGAGACATCAGAGCAATTGTATGACTCAGAAGCAGATCAATTTCTTGCAGATCGATTTGTAACGGGTACTTGCCCTAAATGTAGTCATGAAGAAGCGTATGGAGATCAATGCGAAAACTGTGGGAGTTCCTTAAATGCTACAGACCTTATCAATCCAAAATCCACTATCTCTGGAGCTAAACCCACCCTAAAACAAACCAAACACTGGTTTTTACCATTAGATCAATATGAAGATTTCTTAAAAGAATGGGTATTGGTAGGTCATAAAAAAGACTGGAAAACTAATGTATATGGACAGATCAAATCTTGGGTAGATGATGGACTTCGTCCTAGAGCTGTAACTCGCGATTTGGACTGGGGGATCCCCGTCCCAGTAGAAGGAGCAGAAGGAAAAGTATTGTATGTATGGTTTGATGCTCCAATAGGATATATCTCCTCTACCAAAGAATGGGCAGAACGCGAAGGAAAAGATTGGGAACCCTATTGGAAAGATAAAGACACCAAATTGATTCATTTTATCGGTAAGGATAATATTGTATTTCACTGTATTATTTTTCCGAGTATGCTCAAGGCAGAAGGAAGCTATATTCTCCCAGAAAATGTACCTGCCAATGAATTTTTAAACCTTGAAGGTAATAAATTATCCACCTCTAAAAACTGGGCGGTATGGTTACACGAATATCTAGAGGATTTCCCTAACAAAGAAGATGTATTGCGCTATGTATTGACAGCTAATGCTCCAGAGACTAAAGACAATGATTTTACCTGGAAAGATTTTCAGGATCGAAATAATAATGAACTCGTTGGTAATTTTGGTAATTTCATCAATCGTATTGTAGTATTAACTAACAAATATTATGAAGGTATCGTTCCTACTCCCAATGAGTTTACTGAAGTAGATCTAAAAACCCTAACAGAACTACGAGCGTATCCGGATGTAATTAGCAGTTCTATAGAACGATATCGATTTAGAGAAGCAAGCCAGGAATTACTCAATGTTTCTAGGTTAGGAAATAAATATCTAGCAGATGAAGAACCGTGGAAACTGATCAAAACTAATCCCGAACGTGTAAAAACCATTATGTATGTAGGTTTGCAGATAGCGGCTGCATTAGCAACCCTATCAGAGCCTTTTTTACCTTTTACTGCTCAGAAATTAAAAAACATACTATCGCTTCACAAAATAACAACACCGTGGAATGAAATTGCTACAAAAGAAGTACTACTTCCTGCGGAGCATACAATTAAAAAAGCGGAGTTATTATTTTCTAAGGTCGAAGATACAGATATCCAACAGCAATTAGATAAGTTAGCAGCTACTAAAAAAGCTAATGAAATCGAAAACAAAACAGTAGCCCCGCAAAAAGATATTGCTACTTTCGAGGATTTTATGAAACTGGATATGAGAATTGGCACGATTATCGAAGCAGAAAAAATGCCAAAGGCAAAAAAGTTGTTAGTACTAAAAGTAGATACCGGTATAAATATTAGAACAATTGTTTCGGGTATTGCAGAACACTTTACTCCAGAAGAAATTGTGGGTAAAAAAGTAACCGTTTTAGTAAATCTGGCTCCTAGAAAATTACGAGGTGTAGAGAGTGAAGGTATGATCTTAATGACAGAAAATCCTGCAGGAAAAATAGTGTTTTTGAACCCCGATGAAGATGGTGTAACTCCAGGAGCTGTGGTGAGTTAATTATGACTTGACGACAAAAGTCCATTAAAAATAGAGGTAACATTCTTTATACTAGTGACATTAATTAATAGAAATGGTTTATACTTTTTTGATTTAAGTGAAAAAGACATTTTTTTAGCAAATTGAAAAAAGTATAAACCACTTCATAAACAAAAAAGACCGATGTTTCAAAAAACTATCCTATTCGTTAGTATATTTTGTGTAAGTTTTTTTGTTCAAGCGCAAGAAAAAGTTATGGAATTACCTGATAGTTTTTCTTATAGATTCTATACAAAAAAGCACTCTTATTCAATTTCTAATCAAAATAATGGAGATGTAATGCTCTTATTAGAAGAAGGAAAACAATTTCAAGCTTATTTGTTAAATTCTAATTATGAAGAAAAGTCAAAAGTAGCCACAAAAACAATATCTTCCAAGTATGACCAAATAATTGGTTACAATATTACTGGAAACACATATTCAGTTTTTTTTAGCAATAGTAGACATACAAAATTTGGAGTTCAAGTTTTTGATTTTGAAAACAAAACTTCTAAAATCAATATCATAGATTTTAAGATTAAAGGAGAAATATATTTAGAAAGTATAAACTACAACAATAAGTTATTAGTGCTAACAATTACTAGAAATTCTTCAGATCTTAATATCTACACATTTGATCAAAATGCCTTTAAAAAGAAAACTCTTTCCTTAAAAGAACTCGAATATAAAAATGATAAAAACCAAAGATATTCGATAAATGCATTCGATTTATTAATTTCTTATAGTGGAGGTTTTTCAAATTCTATTGTTAATCTTATAAAGATAGAGAGTAGTAACCCTAATATTATAGAAACTACTTCAGAAGAAAATAAGTTGTATCAATATAACGATCAATTAATTTTTAGTTTTGATAAGGATGATAAAAAAACCCGTTTATGTTATATTGATTTAGAGCGTTTTATTCCAGTTATAAAAACGTATGATAAACCTGCAAATACAGAAGAAGGATACAGAAAAAGTAACTCATATATTTTTGAAAATAAGCTTTTTCAGATTGCTAGTTCTAATCAAAAAATGAAATTTACTGTTTTAGACTTACAAACCGAGCAGATAATCAAGGAGTATAAAATCACTAAAAATGACAGTATTCCATTTAAGAACTCTCCAATTATACAAGAAGGAGGAGGCATGTTTCCTGAATTCTCAGGGGATCGTGTACGAGAAATGGAAAAAACATCTAAGTACTTGAGGAAAATTTCTTCAGCTAATTTGGGAATATCAGTATATAAAATAAACAATACCTATAATATTATTCTCGGAGGTACTAAAGAAATTACAACAGGCGGAGGTGGTTTTGTCGGAGCACCAGGTTTTGGTGGTGGTGCTGATGTTGGAGCAACTATTGGTTCTACAGGGGCATTCGTTGTAGGTTTCAACCCTACATTTTATGGATATAATGGATACACATCAACAAAATCTACGTATATCAATTGTTTGTTTGATGATACTTTTAATCACATACCAGGTGATATCCCTTTAAACTCTTTTGATTATATCAATGATTTTGAAGATAAACTCGATAAACCTAAAGCCATCAATATTTTTAGACATCAACAGAAGTTACATTATGGGTATTTTGACATAAAAGACAAAAAATATAACCTTTATAAGTTTCAACAATAACATTCAATGCTTAAAATAGCATACCATCCCATCTACAAACATCCATTACCTGATGGGCACCGATTTCCGATGATCAAGTATGAGTTATTACCCAAACAACTACTCCATGAAGGCACTTGTAGTGAAGCCAACTTTTTTGAACCTCAATTTCCAGATCCAGCACCAATTTTAGCAGTTCACACACAACACTATTATCAACAACTTACTGAACTCAGTTTAGACAGAAAAGCTATCCGCAAAACAGGTTTCCCACTATCACAAGAATTAATAGATCGAGAGTTGATTATTACAGATGGTACAATCAAAGCATCAAAATATGCCCTAGAACATGGAATCGCTATGAATATTGCCGGAGGCACACACCATGCATATACTGGTCATGGAGAAGCATTCTGTTTATTAAATGATCAAGCTATCGGAGCTAGATATCTACTCAAAAAAGGTTTGGCAAAGAACATATTAATTGTAGATCTGGATGTACATCAAGGAAACGGAACCGCAGAAATTTTCAGAAGTGATCCTAGTGTTTTTACATTTTCAATGCACGGAGCTAGTAATTATCCTTTTAAGAAAGAACAATCTGATTTAGATATTCCTCTTGCCGATAAAACAACGGATAAAGAATACTTAAAAATTTTAAAAAAAACACTCCCAAAACTTATAGAAACACAAAGACCTGATTTTATCTATTACCTCTGCGGCGTAGATATTTTAGCTTCAGACAAACTAGGTAAACTAAGCTGTACCATAGAAGGGTGCAAAGAAAGAGATCGATTTGTACTACAAACTTGTATAGAACATTCTATTCCTATCATGTGCTCTATGGGTGGCGGATATTCTCCCGATATCAAAATTATTATTGATGCTCATGCAAATACTTTTAGGCTGGCACAGGATCTCTTATTTTAAAAAAAAGAAGCCTAGAAATTATCAATAACTTTAGCTTGTTATACCACTGATCAGTTATGATCTAGTCATTTCTACTCATTTATTTTAATAATTTTTCTTAACCCTTTCTTAAGGTATACCCGTAATGAAAAGTTTAGCATTTATATAAATTACTAATAATCAATGCTTAACATCTATTTATTACAAAAAAAAGAACTCTTACAAAAATCTAAAAATTGAGCGAATACTATGCTTTTGAAAAAAATCGTTATAACTAAACGTATTACTTTTATTTAACCCATATTAACTTATAAAAATGAAAACACACTACTCAACTTTTTTGATCGCATTATTGTTTGCGTTTCAAATATCTGCACAGCAAAACTGTCCTGGAAACTGGTTATCCATAGATGGAAACAAACTTTTAGATACTAATGGAAACGAAGTCATCCTTGCTGGTGTAAATTGGTTCGGATTTGAGACCCAATTAAGCAGTTTCCACGGAATATGGTCTAGAGATCACAAAAGTGTATTACAGCAAGCTAAAGATTTAGGGTTTAACTGTTTTAGAATTCCATGGCATAATCTGATGCTCAGAGACGGAGCTTCTATAAATATAAATTCTTATGGAACAGATCCTTATTCTGGTGTATCCCCCATGAATGAAAAAGAGGCTACTTTTACCAAACCAATTGAGCTATTAGATGAAGTGGTACAATGGTGCCAAGATAATGACATGAAAATTATCCTAGACTGTCACTCTCGTAATCCTGACGCTTATTTGGAAGAAAAGCTATGGTATACCGATAATGTTTCTGAGCAACAATGGATTGATGACTGGGTATTTCTTACCGAAAGATATAAAAATTATGATGCTGTAATAGGTATGGATATTAATAATGAACCTAATGGAAGAGCCGATAATCCTCAGGGTGCCAGATGGGGAAATAACGATCCTGCTACAGACTGGAGATTAGCAGCAGAAAAATGCGGAAATGCAATCCTAAAAGCTAATCCTAATGTATTGATTATAGTAGAGGGTATTGAATTCTATAGAAAACCTGATGGTACTCCTACTTCTTACTGGTGGGGTGGTAATTTACAAGGTGCTAGAGACTTTCCTGTCAGGCTTAATGATCCTAGTAAATTAATGTATTCCCCACATGAATATGGCCCTACAGTATATGATCAGACTTGGTTTTCTGCACCGGATTTTCCAGAAAATATGCCAGGAATCTGGGAGGAACAGTTTAATTTCTTGAATACAGAAGGCACTTCACCACTACTCATAGGAGAACTAGGAATCAGAGGACAAGGGGGGAAAGATGAAATCTGGTTTGCTAAATTTATAGATTTTATCAAAGAAAAGAAATTACATTACACCTTCTGGGCATTAAATCCAAACTCTGGAGATACAGGTGGTATACTAGCTGATGATTGGAGCTCTGTAGTACAATGGAAAATGGACTACTTACAACCCATTTTATCCAGTCCAATTCCTAATTGTTTTGCAGGATCCACCACATTATCAGTAACCGATCTTGAAACGAGTTCTTTTAATATATATCCGAATCCAGCCTCACAAGTTTTACACTTCGATTTTAAACAAGGAACTATACAATCTATAGTTATCCATGATATTAATGGAAGAAAAATTGATACAATTCATGATCGATTGCTTACTGGTGATAGTTTTACTTACGATGTTTCTAACCTGGCAAAAGGCATGTATATTTCTACAATTACTTTAGCAAACTCTGTAGAGACATTAAGCAAAAAAATTCTGATTCTGTAATAAAGAAAATTTCCTTTAAAGTAATATTGTGTAAAAAAAGAAGGCTGTCTATAAATTCTAGGCAGCCTTTTTTAGTTTGTTATACCATTTGCCATTTGAATTTACTGGAAAAGAAAATTAAGATTTTTTTTAATTACGGAGTAGTATATTTTATTAGTAAACCGTTTTAAGGTATATAAATGTTTAATACGATTTACGAATAAAAATTTCGCGTCTAATGACATTCTTTTTCTACTATATTTTCTTCATAAAATGAAACAATAGCTATGGCTATTTCTTTAATTTGATTCATCAATCTAGCGAAAAATCCTTGCCATTATTTTTACGAAATTCTCATCCGTAAATCGTATAATTTTATAAATTAATGATTATTATGAATACTCTAAAAACCAAAATGATTTCCTATTTTATTTTACGTTTTCTCCCTGAGAAAACGTAAAAACGCGAAGAATTTCAAGGTATAGAAAAACTATAAGATAAAACGCTATTATCAAATAGTATACCCTGCTGTAGCTATCTATACTTTAAATATATACTCTTAGTAAAATAATACCTCAAAAAACAATTGTTCTGTTAGGTACTCATCTTTACAAGGCAGAATTGTAATCAAGATACTATATGTATTTATTCGTTTACAAACGATTAATTTGTACCTTGCTTGCTCAATTGATTTTTTATGCAAAAAAATTGTCCGGAATGTGGTAAGAATATTATCGGCCGAGCTGATAAAAAATTCTGTAGTGATTATTGCCGAAATGCTTTTAATAATAAACTAAATAAGGATAGTAAAAACTTAGTGCGGAATATCAATAATCGCTTGCGAAAAAATTATCGAATATTAGAAGAATTAAACCCCAATGAAAAAACTAAAACTACGAGATCTAAACTTATCGCCAGAGGGTTTGATTTCAACTTTTTTACTAGTATTTACACAACTAAAGCAGGGACTATATATTATTTTATCTATGACCAAGGGTATCTACCACTCGAAAACGAGTATTACGCACTAGTAAAAAGGAGTAAATAAACTAACCTAGGTAGAATCAACCTAGCTTATTCAGGGATATTTTCTACTGTAAATACGAGTAAACTACCTCGGGGCAAGCTTAGACGTATTAGACCTGAAATCCCGCTGAAAAAACAGGATTAGTTCAACTATCTGATTTGAAGGCATTGCTGGGCAACTTTCCAAATTCAGAGTTTCACTACTTAAACATCTCTCCAATGGTCCCCTTTCATCTTTAAGGCGGCTTTCATGACATCTTTCTGACTAATTTGTCCAACCAGCCTCCCATTCTCTAGAATTGGAAAGCGTCTTCTTTTAGTTTCTAAAAACTTATTAGCAGCATCAAAAATACTAAGATTGCCATCAATCGTCTCTACATCTTTAGCCATAAATCGTTCCACATTAGCATCGTCTATGGGCATATTATAATATCGACTTTCATTCAATTGTTTGATACAATCTCCTTCAGAAATAATACCTAGTAGTTCATTATTTTGGTTCACTACTGGGCCACCAGAAATTTTATGTTTTACTAACAATTCCATAACTTCCATAACTGGTTGTTCTGGTGAGAATGTAATCAATTCTCTAGTCATATAATCCGATACTTTGATCAGAGTATTATCTTGCTTTTTTACCTTGGGCCTTGAACCCTGAAAACTGATTATTCCCATAATAATAGCGATTTAGTGAATCTTAAATATAGTCATTTAAAACCACTTATTCAATCACATGACTATTTTTGTAAGGATACTATGTTATTTACTACCTTTATAGAAATCATTAAAGTATATGAAAAAATTCCCCTCGATACTTTCTATTATATTGATTATTGGCTGTATCTGGTATACATTTTACAGCAGTATGCCACGAAAAATTTCTGATTTCAATACACCATCAAAAGAATTCTCTACATTAAGAGCACTAGACCATGTAAAACAAATTTCTAAAACCCAACATTACTTAGGCAGCACAACTCACAATGATGTGCGTGATTATATTTTCCAAGAATTAAAAAAAATAGGCCTATCCCCAGAAATCCAAGAAGGGTTTTCTATTTCTAAAAAAGGCCAGTGTGCTAAAGTACAAAACATTATAGCAAAAATCGAGGGACGAGAAAACGGAAAAGCATTGCTAGTATCATCACATTATGATAGTGCTCCCCACTCTTCTTCTTTTGGAGCTAGTGATGCTGGCAGTGGTGTAGCGACCATTATAGAGAGCATCAGGGCATACCTGCAGATGGATAAACAACCTAAAAATGATATTATCATTTGCATCACGGATGGAGAAGAAATAGGACTAAACGGAGCTGATTATTTTGTAAAAAATCATCCTTGGGCTAAAGAAGTGGGATTAGTACTCAATTTTGAAGCCAGAGGAAGTGGCGGTAACTCTTTTATGCTGGTCGAAACCAATGGTAAAAATCAAAAAATGATACAGCATTTTTCCAAAGCCAATGTACAATATCCTGTAACCAATTCATTAGCCTATAGTATTTATAAAATGTTACCTAATGATACGGACTTAACCGTATTTAGAGAACAAGGGGATATTGAGGGTTTTAATTTTGCTTTTATAGATGACCATTTTGATTATCATACAGCTAATGACATCTGGCAGAATTTGGATCTCACTACATTGCAGCATCAAGGAAGCTATTTAATGCCCCTACTCTCCTATTTTGCTGATATAGATCTAAGTAATCTTAAGTCTGATAAGGACTATATTTATTTTAATGCTCCTTTTTCTACAATGGTTACCTACCCATTCCGTTGGATTTTTATCTTAGTATTTATCGCTATTGCTCTATTTATATTAGTATTAATTTATGGCAAAGCAAAACGTAGGATTGATTTTATAGAAGTTCTCAAAGGGTTGGCTGCTCTATTAGCAACTTTAATTATTACTGTAGCAATCACATTTGGCGGATGGGAGCTGCTTAAAATCATATATCCAAGCTATACCGAAATACAACATGGTTTTACGTACAATGGACATACGTATATCCTAGCTTTTGTACTACTAACTATCGGAATTAGTTTTAGAATATTTGCTAAAATTCATAAAGCTGATAACCAGGCCAGTTTAGTAACCGCATCCATACTCCTATGGCTCATCATTAGCACTCTTACAGCTTGTTATCTAAAAGGCGCTAGCTATTTTATACTATTGGTTTACTTTGGTCTTATTTCTTTATTTGTTATCATAAGACAAAAAAGACCCAATGTTTTCTTACTAGTACTGCTTGTATTCCCAGCTATTTATATATTATCGCCATTTATAGCTAGTTTTCCTGTAGCATTAGGTCTCAAAATACTCTTTGTAGCGGCTATACTTACTTCTTTATTATTTGGTTTGTTAATTTCAGTTTTTGGTTTTTATACCCGAAAAAAAACAATGGGTATTATTTTTATAGGACTAGCAATTATGTTTTTAATTTCTGCACATTTTACCTCTGATTTTAATGAACAACGGCAAAAACCAAATAGCCTTGTATACATCTTAAACATGGATCAGAATAAGGCATTATGGGCTTCCTATGATCGTATACTAGATTCTTGGACAAAAAACTATATTAATCCCGATACTAATACAGTAGAAAGTGATAATAAAGATCTTTTAAAAAATAAATATGCTAAAAATTTTACTCATATCAATCGGGCTCCATTAAAAAATATCCGTACTCCAAAAATTGATATTAGCAATGATACTATTATCAGAGCATCTAGATATCTAGATCTATGTATTGCCCCACAGCGCGATATTCATAGAATAGATTTATTTACTAAAACCTTGTTTAATTTCGAATCTATATCTATAAGTGGCACTACAGCAATAGACTATAAACATACGAATGACACTATTTACAATCATTTTACCAAACGTCGGCAAAAAAATCTGCTAACGTATTATGTAACAAATAACGAGCCGCTAGAATTGACTATACAGTTTCATAAGGATTCGCTACCCAGTTTTATATACTACGAATCCTCATTTGATTTATTACAAAACGAGTTGTTTTCTATTCCGGCTAGAGAAAAAAATATGACCCCTAAACCTTTTATCCTTAATGATGCTGTTATTGTCAAAAAAAGTTTTGATATTAAAACATATAAAGTGAAAGTAATTGATACTACAAACACTACAATACCCCTATTAGATAGTCCCGTAAAAAAATAGAAGAATCGTAAATGAAACAGATAAGTATCTTAGGAACAGGATGGTTAGGATTTCCCCTTTCTAAAAAATTAATAACTGATGGATATACTATCCATGGATCTACTACATCCGCAAGTAAATTAGCGCTTCTTAATGAAGAGGGTATCAATCCTTTTGTTATTAAACTAACTGAAGAGGGTGTAGAAGGAGATGTAACTTCTTTTCTTCGTGATAGTAAACTACTTCTTATTAATATCCCGCCTGGTCTTAGAAGAAATCCCGACAGCAATTTTGTACTAAAGATCAAAACCCTGCTTCCGTATATAAAACAATCTTCTGTAGAACAGTTGCTCTTCATAAGTTCTACCTCTGTTTTTGCCGATCAAATAGGATTTCCTGTCATTACCGATAAAACATTACCCAATGCTACTTCTAAGTCTGGAGAACAACTGATAAAAGTAGAAAAACTATTGTTAGAGAATCTGGATATAGATACTACAATTATACGTTTTGCTGGGTTATTTGATGCTAGAAGACACCCAGCTATGATGCTTTCTAAACGAAAAAATATCAAAAATCCAAAAGCTCCTGTCAATCTGATTCATCGACAAGATTGTGTAGGTATTATTGAAAAAATAATAGAAACTGATAATTGGGGAATTAGTATCAATGTTGCTTATCCTGATCACCCAGAAAAAGCCCACTACTATACTAAAATCTGTGAGCAGATGGGATTATCTACCCCAGACTATGAGAATACAACACCTTCTCAAGGAAAAATAATAGTTACTACTACTGACTACGTTTTTAAAAATGATTTATATACCTCATCATAGTCAGGCAATATTTTGAAAAAAATAGTTGTAAACAAAAAATACCTATCTATTCATATACTCCTGCCATTTTATTAACAAGTATTTTTCTTTATTGTTTTTTTTTAGATACAAAAAACCATATTCGTAACAGAAAAGATATACTTGTCCTTTTTTATTTTTCCAATAATGGGTAAAATAAGTAGGATCAAACCCTTCGGATACTAGTTTTTCTTTACGAATGGTAGCCATTCCTGATTTGTTATAGGCTTTTAAGAGCTTCCGATTTGTTTTCAATTTTTTATCAATGGTATAGTATAAAGCATCTTCGGATTTACGTTTTTGATATTGATGTGCAGATTTACAATGTATGGAGCAATATTTCTTATCAGATCTTCCTATAATTTCTGTTTGGCAATATAGACATGTATTTTTCATTTCTTATTTAATAGCATATTATTCGAATAGTATTCGATTAATATACTGTTATGTTTTATAAATACTGCATTTTTACCTTATGAATTTTACAAAGCATATCACTTTAAAGCATCTGTTGATTCATCATCAAAAAATGATCGGAATACAATTTCATCCTGATAAAGTAATTCAGGCGTTGATCAAGGAACTTCATAAACCTCGGTGGAGCAAGGAATATTCAATGGTATATGTTGTAAACAACAAAGAAAATCTAAATCAGATTTTTGAAAAATTTAGAGGAGTAGCCTGGGTAAATGGAAACTCTTTTTTTAAAGAAAAAAACATACGTGAGAATCAACCTGTAGATATTAATTGGTACCGTAACAGAATTAACAAGAGTTCGTATCGATATGTTCCAGAAGTATATCTGGCAAAATTAGAACTGAAACGATATGCCTTAAATACCTGTAAAATCTATATATCACAATTTGAAAAATTTATTAATCATTATCCTGATAAGGATATTATAGCACTGTCTGAGCAAGAAATAAGAAGCTATTTACAATATCTGATTCACCAAAACAAATCTAACAGTTATATCAACCAAGCCATTAATAGTATTAAGTTCTATTATGAAGTAGTGATGGGTATGCCTAACAGGTTTTATAGTATAGAACGCCCTAGAAAAGAACAGAAACTTCCTAAAGTATTATCAAAAGAAGAAATTATTATGATGATGGAAAGTACCAACAATATCAAACATCGTTGTATTATAGGGTTATTGTATTCTGCTGGATTACGTAGAAGTGAAGTATTGAATTTAAAAATTGAAGATATCGATAGTAAACGAATGCTGATCTTCATTAGAAACGCTAAAAATAATAGAGATCGGTATTCACTACTCTCAGAAACGGTATTAAAAGAATTAAGAATATACTATAGTCAATGGAAGCCTAAAGAATATCTCTTCGAGTCTCCCGATGGTAGAAAATACTCAGATAAAAGTGTAGGTGCAATTGTTTCCAGAGCTGCAACAAAAGCAAATATCAAAAGAAGAGTCACACCGCATATACTTAGGCATTCGTTTGCAACTCATTTATTAGAGAACGGTACAGATTTAAGGTATATCCAGGCCTTATTGGGACATAGTAGTAGTAAAACAACAGAAATATATACCCAAGTTGCAGTACATAATTTTAAGTTAATTAAAAATCCACTAGATTTGTAAATAAACATACATGGAATATATAGGACATATATCCTATATTCTATTGTTAGGTTTCATTAAAAAAAATGGATAGAAAAGAAGTCCTCGAAAAATATATAAGCAAGGTAATCTCTAATTATTCTGAAAATGAACGAGAGGAGGCATTAACTTCATTACTATTAGGAAACTGGTCTGATACAAATGGATGGACAGCTTTACCTCAAGAAATTCAGAAAGAATTCGAAAGTGAAGAATTACTAAATAGTTTTAATGACCATAAATATGATGAAATACTGAGGTTCAAATTAAGAGATGACTTTAAAGGGATTATAAATGAGTTTTTATCTCAACAAACTGGAATTGAAATAACGAGTGGAGTTCCGGTCGATTTAGAATCTTGCCCTTGTTGCGGTTTTAAAACTTTAGAGAAAAGAGATGACTTCGACATCTGTAAGGTTTGCTGGTGGGAAGATGATGGTTCTGATAACAATGTTGAGGATAAATATGGAATTGGACCTAATGATGTAGCTGATTTAACTGTGGCTAGGTTCAATTATTTAGAATTTGGAATTTATAATCCTGAAAGAAATGATCTTAAAGCATTATGTGATGACCCCAAGAAATTCAAGCTGGGTCGAATATTCAAACTGAATGATAAAAATCAGATAATTGAATTGAATACAAACTGGATCGGAGAGAAAAAAACGAAAACCTAACAACACCTATGCGATAATGCGGGGTTTTGGTTTAATTCAAAGTTCAGTGCTTATTTGGTTTGTCGCCAAAGTATTAAATTTAGTATTTTAGAAAATATAAAAACAAAACATAAACTTTGGCTAAGTGATAGCTCGAAAACCAGTGATTTTTTGCTTCCGCACTACGCATAGCTAAACGTTACCCAACATTTGAGAAAAACCAAGAAACATATTGAATTGAATAAAAAAACAAGTGACTTATTTGCAGGAATACTATGTTCTGGATTTTCCATAGTCGGAATCACAATTATGGATAAATCGGAATTATTAACTTGGGTTACGATTGTGTTTTTCGGAATTGGAGCGATTCTCTTATTATTGAGATATTTCAATCCAAATAGTAGATTTCTTCCAAAACAGAAAGAATATTACAAAAAATTGACTGACGAAGAGTTTATGGAATTGTACAACTCAAACGGAATTTTTACCTATGACAAAAATGGGTTTGAATTGCAGATTGAGGATAAACCGACTAAAATTGAATGGGACGAAATTAAAAAGCTGACTGCTTACAAAGTTGACCTATTCGCAACCGATGAAATTCGTCTATTTTTAGAAGCGGAAAATGGGAAACAATTTGAGATTTCAGAAAGTACAGAAGGTTGGTTTCAATTTAACGAAAGACTAAAAGAACAGTTTTCTGAAATAAGTAAAAGTTGGGAAACTGATATTGCAGTTCCAGCATTTGAACGAAAAGAAACTGAAATATATAACCGAAATAAAAACGTTGGGTAACAATGGCTATAAACAATTGCTATTACAGGCTTATCCTGAAAATTCCTGCGGAATTTTCAGCTTGTCGTGTACTTGCAAAAGTCCGTGCTAACCCACGCAACAGTTCATAGCCGAAACCGTTGTAAGTAATGTAAACCGAATGAACACTTTTTATCGAAATACTTTATTAATTTTTATTAATTCAATTTTAATTTCTTGTGGTGCCTTAAAATTCGATGTAGATTACCCTGACAATGCATCTTTGGAAAAAATTGAATTTAGAAAGAAACAAATCTACTTTTTACCAATGTTTCATTTTGGAGATAAAACATTTTACGAGGATGTAAAAAAAAAGATTGATTCACTAAGAAATAAAGATTTTATAATTTATTACGAAACTGTAAAAAATCCAGAAAATATTGATTCATTGGAAAATGATACTAGTAAGCGAAAATTTAGAAAACTTTACGGAAAATCAATCACTTCAAAGAGATTTGATACAATAAATAAAAAATTAAGAGGAAAATATAAATATGTTGGAAAGGACAAGATTATAAACCAACCGAATCGAGAAGACTTAAATATTATAGATACAGACAAAAAAGTTGATATCCCAATGATAAACTTAATTTCAGAATTTGAAAAAACATATGGAGAATTAAAGTTGTCTAATTGTGATTTCAGATCTGATTTAAAAGAAGTTACTTATAATTGCAAGAAAATAGATGAAAAGTTATCTTCTGTTTTCCATAAAGATTTTATTTTAAAATTGCGTAATGAATTTGTTGCTCAAAAAGTTATTATGCCAAAGGATGATAAAATTCTAATTGTTTATGGTGCATCACATCTGAATGATATAAAAAGAATAGTTGAAAACAAAAACACTACTTACAACAATGGCTATAAGTAATTGCTTTTCCTCACCTATTTTAGAAATTTCTGCGGAATTTCCAACTTGGTGTTTACTTGCAAAGTTAAGTGCTAACCAACGCAACTACTCTTAGCCGAAACGTTGTGCTTAATTATGAACCAAAATTTGTGAACTACATCAAAATTCTTTTTTTACTATTTCCGTTTCTGCTTTTTTCACAGAATTTAGTACAAAATCCAAGTTTTGAAAACACGAAAAGATGCTCTGAAATTATCGGAGCTTTTGACCATAATTTAAAAAATTGGACTTCACCTACTTTTGGAACTACTGATTTATTCAATACTTGCGCTAAAGGTCAAGTTGGTATTCCAAACAACTACAACGGATTACAACAAGCGAAAGATGGCAACAAATATGCAGGTTTTTATTTGTATTCTGATGATAATTACAGAGAATACGTTCAAGTGGAATTATCAAAGAAATTGGAAAAAGGTGAAAATTACAAGGTCGAGTTTTTCGTGAGTCTCGCTGAAAATTCAGATTTTGCAATTAAAAACATTGACTACTTACTTTCCGCAAACGAATTAAATACTTCAATCTTTCGTGAAATGTCCGAAAGGCAGTTGAAAAAAAATAATGTCAGTAATTTCAAGATTTATACGATTGAAAATGACAGATACTACGACAACAAAAGCAGTTGGACATTGATATCCAGTGAATTTACTGCTCAAGGCAACGAGAAATACCTAACAATCGGAAACTTCCTTAAAAATTCCAAAACAGAGAAGTTGCTTGTTTCTAATAAAAATAGAAACAATATGTCTTATTACTACATTGACCTTGTGAGTTTACAAGATGCCAATTGGGAAGAAAATAAACCTAAAGAAATTGCGATTGAAACCAAAAAGGATGATATTGAAATAGCCTTGAACAAAGATTACACATTTCAAAACGTCATCTTCGATTTCAACAGCTCGGAACTATCAAAAGATGCGAAAATGGAAATAAATACTGTTTACAATTTCCTAATCGAAAATCTAAATACGAAAATAATTATTTCGGGACATACCGACAATGTTGGAGATACAAAATTTAACCAAGCTCTTTCAGAAAAGAGAGCAAAATCCGTATCTGATTATTTTATAAATTTAGGTTTAAACAAAAACAGAATATCATTTGTCGGTTATGGAAGTGAAAAACCAATTTCAACTAACGAAACCGAAGACGGAAGAAATAAAAACCGACGAGTTGAATTTAAAATCGTGGAAAAATAACTAAGCACAACAACGTGTATAGCTCATTGCTATTCAGTTTCTTAACCAAAGTTAAGGCGTATTTGGAAAGTCGCCAAATTTTTATATTTGACGATTTCCAATGAAAAATATAAATAGTAAAATTTAAAAATCTGGCTTGTGGCTAACCGAAAAATAATCGCTAATTTGCACGCAACGAGCCATACACAAGACCGTTGTGCGTCATTAAAGCAGACCCCTAAAACAAAAAATGAGACGAAAGAATTGGACATCTGAAAAAATATTTAATCGTCTACTGAATAATAAGACTCATAAAACATATTGGGACAATATCTCTGAATTAAGAAGGAGACCAAATCAAGAAGTTTTTGAAAAAGCATATGAGTTTGCTAAATCAGATTTTGATAAACAAAAAATTATTGGACTTGATGTACTACAACAATTAGGTTTTGACCCAAGATATAATAAAAAACAAACCGTTGAATTACATTTTGAACTTCTTGAAAAAGAACAATCGGACAATGTGCTTAAATCAATTTTTCACGGAATAGGACATAATAATGATGAATTAAGTGAAAAACAGATTTCTAAATTAGTTGAATTTAAAACTATAAAAAATACTGATATCAAACACGCATTAATTTCTGCTCTTTCAGGATTAGAAAATTCAGACGCCATTAACACTTTAATCGAGTTTACTGAACATAAAACATCAACAATAAGGAATTGGGCAACTTTTGGGATTGGAACTCTAATAGAGTCTGATAATATAGAAATAAGAAATGCTCTATGGAAAAGAACTGGCGATACTGACTTTGAAACGAAATCAGAAGCAATTGTCGGTTTAGCAAACAGAAAAGACGAGAAAATAAAAGGTGTTATTAAGTCAGAATTGGAAAATGGAGATTATGGTACTCTTTTATTTGAAGCAATCCTAACGCTTGATGATAAAGACTTTTTACCATTATTAATTAAGAATTTGGAAATGGCAAAAAAAGACAATGATGATATTGCCAATGGTTGGGTTTTGGCTTTAGAAGGAGCCATAAGCGAATTAAAAAAATAACGAACGCACAACAGTGTATAAAAAACATAGGGCATTTCTGCTTGCCGAAACGTCTGTGAATATTTACAAAGTCCGCTAAATATAAAATTTGGCGTTTATAGTAGAAAAGATAAAAGCAAAATATTTATATTTAGCTAAGTAATAAACCGAAACGATAGTGCTTATCACCTGCCCTACGATTTCTTATACTTAACGTTAGGTGCAATCTGGAAAAACCAATCTGATGAAAATAAGCAAAGTACCGGATGATAACGGAACAGGGTTTACTAGAATCATTCGGAATGAAGATTTTGAATTCGTAAACCCAATAGAATATTACAAAAAAACTAGAATTGCCTCTATGATGGCAATGGATAGGGATATTTTAATAATGAATAATCCACCTGTTCCTATTTCTTACTTTGACGAATACCTTTACAAAAGAGCTAGTAAAAAACACGAAGATTGGTACAACTCAATTCGCAAAACGGAAATACCTCCAAATTTCATAAAGCTTCTAACAGCGGAATCCAAAAACGAACAGGAAAAATTATTAAAGAGACAAACACTGACAGTTGAACAGTTAATGGCATTTATATTTTTAGCATATGAAGAATATGGATTTACATTGAGTGAATATACAGGAGAAAATCATAGAAAAGGAATCGACGAAAGTGATTTACCTACTCTGATTCACTTAAAAGAAGATGGAGTTGATAAAGTTGGAGAAACCTCAATGACAGATGGACAACTCAAAAATGTCGTGGAGTCTAGAAAAGTGATTGTCTCTAAAATTTTAGATAAAAATGACGAATGGCATTGTTTCTTTCTGACATTTAATAGCATTGCTGGAAAAGAAAGCTGGAAAGGTGGACAAGCACACTTTCATTACATTTCTAATAAATATGGTCTTACCAGAAAAGATGCTGTTGAGCAACTGAAAAGCAAAAAATATCCATCTACATCTGTACATATTGCATTAAAAGGATACGGAAGTCAGGGCACTGAATAAGACTGCACCTAACACGGTGTATAAAACATAGCTAATAAGTGCTTAACCGAAAGGTTTGTGTATATTTAGAAAGTCCGCCAAATTTTTAATTTGGCTTTTTAAAAAGAGAAAAATTAAAAACAAAATATAAAAATTCGGCTCTGTGTTAATTCGAAAACTTAGCACATTTTTGCACGCTACGTTCCATACACAAGTCCGTTGTACGCAAGCAAAAAAAATGAAACTAATAATTTTAACTTTATTTTTTACTTTTAACTTGATCGCTCAAACAAAAAATCAATTTAATAGTGATATGATAAACATTATTGCTGACCAAAATATTGATACAGAAAAACTGACAATAAAGCTCGTAGAAGGTTTTGGTTGGAATATTACTTTTTATGACTTATTTCGAGAAAATGAAATTATAAAAGACAATTTTCCAAAGAATCAAGGAATTTATACCTTAGTAATTAATTATTCAGAAAATCTAATTTATACGGAATTAGTACTCTACAAAACAGATCCAAAAAATGAGTATTTAGAATTTGATTTCTATAACGAAAATAATAGAATATTTTGCCGTATTAAATCTGACTGCTCAACTGAATTGAATAAAGAAATTGTAATGAATGAATTGGATTTAGAAATGAAAAAAGTATTAGAAACCGTAAACAGCCCAAAAAAATAAAGCCAGCGTACAACACTATGTAAACGCAATGCTTTTTAAGTGTTTTGAGCAAAGACAGTTTTGTATTTGTGAGGTCGGCGTCACAAATTTTATTATTTTAACTGATAATTTAAAAATACTAAAAGTGTAACGCCTTGTGCCAATTCCGAAAGACAGTTTCTTTTAACACGCACAGCCGTTTACATTTAACGTTGTGATTCATTAACCAAAAATGGAAAAAATAAACTCAAATATAAGCCGATTAAGATTACACGACTCTCACTTAGAAAAAATAACCAAAGTAGATAATAATCTGAAAATCGAATTTGACTGGGCTTTTCTATCCGATTATAAAGAGATGAATATTAAAGATGGAATTGTCATCGGAAAATCAATTCTTGAAATTAGTGGTTATAATTCTGAACTATTTGAAGTGGAATTCAAAGGTTCTGTCGGATTTGAAAACAAAGCTTCTATTCAATTACCATTTGCTGATAATATTACTCAAAATTGGGATGTTATTCTTGATAATGAAATAAATGATGTTGAGAAAAAAGTTAAAATAAGCGGATTCTATAATTATGAAAATATTCCTTGTTGGATTAATTGGACTTTTGAATATCAAGGAGCTGAATTGAAATGGGATTCTTATGTTTTACACGAGGATTGGAAAAAAGAAGCCATTCCTGAATAAAATAACGAAATCACAACACTATATATAGCAAATAGGGCGGTTTAAGTTGGTTCGAAAAGGCTGTGTTTATTTGCTGTATCGCCAAATCTTTTGATTTGGCTTTAAAATGAAAAAGATAAATCAAAATGCAAAAGTTTGGCTTAGTGTTTAATCGAAACTACTTGTTTATCTTCTGCCCTAAATGCCATATATTTAACGTTACCATTTATAGCTCCTCAATATTGCGAAAAAAAATGGCTGGCTAAAATAGTGGAATCTGAAAACCGATCTTTGCGCTGACTTTTTTATTCAATTCTTAATCTGATTTCTAAGCGGAACTAACCAATCTTTACGCCGAAAATCACGCGGAATTCTATAAACTGAATGAATGAGCGTTGTGAAAAAATTACTGCCCCAAAACTAAATATTGCGGTTGGCTGTTTATCGAAACGGTGTTGCGAAACATTACGGCAGAATGTGATTACTCATACCTGTCGCAACAAATGG
>CANLRN010000011.1 GCA_947493495.1 uncultured Aquimarina sp. | reverse complement strand
GTTCATTGATGTAATCCATTGATTTATAATTAACATATTGATAATCAAATTAATATGCTCTACAGCAGTTTTCTATTATAAAGCGGGTTAAAGGAACAAAACTTACTTTTTTTTTCTAACAGCTTACTGTAACCGACACGAAGTTACAAACTTCTTAGAACTGGAAAAATAATCATAGACACCTGAGAGATCCTCTACAAGAAGTAAGCCATCATTAAATTATCTAATAATAGTCATTAATACTCAATTGCTTCATAGATAACTCTCTGTATCTCAGAGCGAATATCATTGGATATCAATTTACGATTTGCAGAATCAGGAAATGTACGATTACTAAGAAATACATAGACAATTTCTTGATCAGGATCTGCCCAGGTAAAAGTCCCTGTAAAACCACTATGTCCATAACTATTCATAGAGACACAACCACAAGTAGGGCCTATACTTCCTAATTGTGGTTTATCAAAACCTACACCTCTCCTTACTTTTTTTCCACAATAGTAACAAGTATTAAACTCTTGTATGGTTTGGCTATGTATATACTGTTTTCCTCCATAATATCCTTTATTAAGATACATCTGCATAATCTTGGCTACATCATTTGCATTTGCAAATAACCCAGCATGCCCTCCTATACCTCCAAACATAGCAGCTCCTTGGTCATGCACGTAGCCATGTACGACTTCTTTTCTAAAAGCTTGATCATTTTCTGTGGGTATAATTCTCTTTTTCTTAAATCTGTTAAGAGGTAAATATCCAGTATTATTAGCTCCTAATGCACTATAAAAGTGTTGTTGTGTAAGTGCATCTAATGTATTGTCATAATGAGTTTCGATAAACGATTTCATCATATAATACGGTAAATCACTATACTTATAGCTAAGGCGGTTTCTCAATTCACTATCCTTAATTCTGAGCATTAATGAATCTTTCATATCATTACGCAGATATAAATTATCAGTAACTTCTATGCTAAAATTATCAGATTTAGTTTTTCTATAATACTCTTTAGCAGGATCTGTAGTGACCGAATCTAATGTTTTTAGATAAAAAGGTATCCAAGCTTTTAATCGTGCATAGTGCGATAGCATGGATCTAACTGTTATATGTTCCTTATTGGAACCTATGAAAGAAGGGAGCATTTCTCCTATTCTGGTATTCATAGATAGAATACCTTTATCCTTAAGCTCCATGGTTAATGGTAGCGTTGCCAATATTTTGGTAAGCGAAGCAAGGTCATATATATCAGAACCTTTTACTTTTCTCGTTTGCTTATAAGTATGGTATCCATAATTTTTATTAAAAATCACTTTTCCTTTTCTGGCTACGATAAGTTGTAATCCTGGTGTCATTTTTTCTCTTAATGCCACATTTACTATAGAATCAATGCGTTTTAGTTTATACGAATTTACTCCTACGATTTCGGGTAATCCATAGGATAAGCGTTTTAATGATTTGGTATCATAGCCTGTTCCTAAAGGAAAATCTTCTCCTAGGCTTACGGGTAGTCTACCTTTTGCCTCTATGGCTCCGAAAAGTAATTGAGCGGTTTTTTGCTGTGCTATATCACTGTTCTGATAAGACATCACAATTCCTTCAAAATTAGTCGTCGTTAATACATCCAGCATAGCATAGGGTCTAGAAAAAATACTCACTACAGTGTTATTTAATCTTCCAATCTCATACAACCAAACTAATTCTTTGTCTGTAAATTTATAATCTTTCCAGGGGGAAGCATTGGATTTATGAAAACCAACGATGACATAATTATAATCACGTAATTGTTCTAGTATATCTGGTAATTGATTTCCTTTTATCCAATCAACCTGAGTATATTTATTCAATTCTTCGTGAAATATTTCACCAGAATCATCACCCAATGAAACGTAGGCTACTTTTTTGACATCTAAATTTTTAACTGGGAAAATAGCACGATCATTTTTTATAACTGTCAATGAGTTTTCTACTAATTTATGATGTAATACTTCATCGGTTATGCTATTTAAATCTTCATTCAAATAGGCTGTATTTACAGGCTTATATTTATGCAGTGCTGCCTTATACTTGGCATATAATATTTTGCGTACTGAATGTGATAAGCGTTCTTCGGTAATAAGACCTGAATAGTATGCTGCTACAATTTTTTGTGATGCTAATGGCACATCTTCTGATATCAAAAGAATATCATTTCCTGCCAAAAAAGCAGCTAGATCAATATCTCCAGGAGATTTAAAATCAGAAGCACCTTTCATATTTAGCGCATCAGTTATAATCAATCCATTAAACCCAAGGGTGTCTTTTAGAATTTTGGTTACTACATTTTCTGAAATAGAAGATGGATATCCTGATCTTGATTCTAGGCTAGGGATATTAAGATGCGCTACCATAACACTAGACAATCCTTCTTGTATCAATGCTCGATAAGGGTATAGCTCTATACTATCTATTCTTTTTTTATCAAAATTAATTGTTGGTAATGTTTTATGGGAGTCACTATCGGTATCACCATGACCTGGGAAATGTTTAGCACTTGCCAAAATTCCTTCTTTTTGCATTCCTCTCATAAATGCCAATGATTTTGCCGTAACATTATCTTTATCTTCTCCAAAAGATCGATTGCCGATAATTGGGTTTTTAGGATTTGTATTTATATCTACTACAGGGGCAAAATTAATGTGAACACCTAATCGTTTGCAATGTTTTGCTATTTGTTTTCCTGTTTCTTCTATCAATTTATCATCTTGGATAGCTCCTAATGTCATATTCCAAGGAAAAGCTTTGGTAGAATCTAATCGCATTGCCAAACCCCATTCAGCATCCATGCCTATTAGTAATGGAACTTTGGATAGTTCTTGATATTCATTATTTAATTTAGCTTGCCGTTGTGGACCACCTTTAGAAAAAATTACACCTCCTATATGATATTCTTGGATTAGTGCTTTTATTTTATCTGTTTCTTTTTTAGATTTAGACGAAAACACATCTACCATAAATAGTTGCCCTACTTTTTCTTTTAGGGTTAATTTGGCATAAATACTATCTACCCAGTGTTTCTGTTCATCAAATTCTTCAGTAACAATTAGTGGAGTAGCTTGTTGTCCGAAAACATTAAAAGTTACTACTATAACTATATATGAAAAATACTTTTTTAGAATATGCGGCACAAAGAATTAGTTTAAAAAACGGTTATGCCAACTATCCTTTGCGGGAACTTCCCAATCGGAACGATACTCAGCTATATTAGTAACCAGGTTATTAAATACAATAGTGTTTGGGGATACAGAGCGATTTTTTGCCATTTTTTTAAACTCGATAAGAGGTTTATATGCAATAAATTCTCCCTGTTTATAAGAAACATTCATCTTATCCATTAAATCTACATTATATACTGACTCTAGTTGTTGAATAAAATGCACCGAGGCATCTATAGAACATCCTGTAGCCTGATTTGTATTTTGATCTAATGCTATTGTTATAAAACGTTTATATTTTATATCATAGCTAGCTTTGAGATTAGCGCCATGAGCTGTCCATTGGATAATGAATGCATCTAATTTATTTTTAATTTCTTCTAACTCATCTACACTAAATGATCTATTTGCCTGATATATCCATACCCTAGAAGTTTCTGGGAGTTCATCAAATTCTACTAACATCGGCTATCCTTTTTAGTTACTATATTAACAAAAACTATTCCTAATTATGGTATTAAAAAAGAGTTAATATGAACAAACATAGTAACTCTTATACATCATATACTAGCTTTCATACATTATATATCTTGTGCATTCGCTATTAATTCTGCTATGTCTAAGACTTCAATTGTATCTTCTTTCTCTTTATTCTTCACCCCATCAGTAATCATCGTGTTACAAAAAGGACATCCAGCTGCAATAATATCTGGTTTTGTCTCTAATGCATCTTCTGTACGTTCGATATTCACATCTTTATTCCCTGGTTCTGGCTCTTTAAACATCTGTGCTCCTCCTGCTCCACAACACAAGCCGTTTCGTTTGGATCGTTTCATCTCTATCAATTCTACTTCTAATTTTTGGAGTAGATCACGAGGGGCTTGATATACGTTATTTGCTCTCCCTAGATAACAGGGATCATGAAAAGTAATTCTCTTTCCTTTAAATTTACCTCCTTCGACCTTTAGCCGACCCTCTTCTAATAAGGATTTTAGAAATTGAGTATGGTGCATTACTTCATAATCTCCTCCTAGCGCAGGGTATTCATTTTTTAGTGTATTAAAACAATGTGGGCAGGCAGTAACTACTTTCTTTATCTCATAGGCATTCATTACTTCTATATTAGTAACTGCCTGCATCTGAAACAAGAATTCATTTCCTGCTCTCTTTGCAGGATCCCCTGTACAGCTTTCTTCAGTTCCTAACACAGCAAAATCTACATTGGCATTATGGAGTAGTTTGACAAAAGCTTTGGTAATTTTTTTTGCTCTATCATCAAAACTACCAGCACATCCTACCCAAAATAAAACTTCTGGTTTTTTACCTTGAGCCATATACTCCGCCATGGTTGGCACCTTTACTGTCTTACTCATATGTTATAATTTATAAATTTTTATACAGTAAACTGCAAAAAACACTTATTAATCGTGTTTACCGTCATCAAAAACTTCTATAGTAACTACTCTTTCTACTAATTCTGTAAATTTACCAGTATATCGAGTAGCTTTTACCAAGTGGTTATCTATCCAGTGGTAATTACCTCCTCTAGGTTTACCCATTAAAAGGCTATGATATTTAAATCCATGCTTGTTCAACCAGGTTTCAGTAACTTCTCGGTGTTCTTCTGTTCTTGATGTAAAGAAACATATCACATGTCCTTGATCATGCCATTTATTTAATGTTATGAGCGCATCTGGGAACGGCTCGCAAGTAGCCATTCGTTCTGGTTCTTCATTAGGCACATCTTCTGTAATGGTTCCATCAATATCGATAAGATAATTCTTTATTCCTTCTGGTAATACTGGGCTTACAGTTTCTCCAGCTTCTACCTTATCATGTAATAATTTCTCGACTTCTTCTTTCTTCATAATGTGTGTTTTTCTCTTAATTATATCTGTTTTTGTTTGGTTTTATTTGATTAAGTAACATCTACATAGCTATTCGTTATTCCAATTGAGTCTATCCATCTGGTTAAATGGCCAAGGAGCTCCATTGTTTTCTATATTAGACATCATATTATTAAGATCTGATGGTGCGGCACTCTGTTCCATAACTAAGTACCTTCTCATATCTAGTATTATAGATAGTGGACTAATGCTTACTGGGCAAGTTTCTACACAGGCGTTGCAGCTTGTACAGGCCCATAGTTCTTCTGGCGTAATATAATCAGTAAGCAATTGTTTACCATCATCTACAAAACTACCATTCTTATCAATATTATCTCCTACTTCTTGTAGGCGATCTCTAGTATCCATCATTATTTTTCGGGGAGATAGCTTTTTCCCTGTTTGATTTGCTGGACATTCACTTGTACAACGACCACACTCTGTACAGGTATATGAATTGAGTAGTTGTACCCAATTAAGATCCATTACATCAGAGGCACCAAACTTCTCTGGTATTTCTTCTTCTGTATCTTCTGCTGGTGCGGCAAATGGATCTGCATTGGGGTCCATCATAAGCATTACTTCTTTTGTAACTGCCTCTAGATTATCTATCTGACCTTTGGGTTTTAAATCTCCATAATATGTATTAGGAAATGCCAATAGAATATGTAAGTGTTTAGAAAAATATAAGTAATTAAGAAATACTAATATCCCAATAATATGCATCCACCAAGCTCCTCTTTCTATCATAATTAATGTAGCTTCTGTCATACCACTAAATAAAGGTGCTATATATTGACTGATAGGATATGCACCAGCTTTTATATAATGATCCGCTCCAAGGCCTTGTAATTGTAGATCTGCTGCATTCATTACTAAAAACAAGGTCATTAACACCATTTCGAAATATAGAATTAAATTTCCATCATTCTTGGGCCACCCTTTCATCTCTGGATTCCAAAAGCGTTTTAGTTTAATTACATTACGACGAATCCAAAATAAAATTACACCTATAAACACTAAGAAGGCTAATATCTCGAATGCTCCGATTAAGAAATTATAGAATTCTCCTAGAAAACTAAAAATTCTGTGGGTTCCGAAGATTCCATCTATAATAATTTCTAATACTTCTATATTGATAATAATAAAACCCAGATACACTATAATATGTAGTATCCCTGAAATTGGTCTACGTACCATTTTTGACTGCCCTAATGCAATTCGGGCCATATTATTAAACCGTTCTTTCTTATTATCTGTACGATCTACTTCTTTTCCTAATCTAATATTTCGGATGATTTTGCGAATATTTTTTATAAAATATCCTATTCCAACAGCCAGTATTATAGTAAATAAAATGTTAGGGATGTATTGCATGCTTAGGAATTAATTTATTGTATCTGTTGGTTTTTTATAGGGTTTATTCTTTTTTCCGAAAAAAGAAACATTTACGTATCGTGTAGGGTTCAATCTTAAATCTTGTAGTAATAGTTCCAGTTCTTTTGTTGTTCTTTCTAGATTATAATAGAGTTTATCATCATTTAATAATTTTCCTGCTGTCCCATTGCCTACTTCCAAGCCTTCAGAAATTCTATCAAAATTAGCTAGTACACCGTCTAGTTCGCTTATCAATTTACCAACATTTACTTTAGATAATGAATCTGAGAATGTGCTAAGGTTACTAGACATTTTATCTAAATTCTCTAAAGTACGACCTAGCTTTTCTTCATTTCCAGCTAATATATTATTTAATGACAGTGAAGCCCCTTTAAAACCCCTAACTGTAACACCCAAATCTCTTATAATATTATCCAGTCCATTTCTATTATTAGGAGATAAAACTCCATTTACAGAGGTCAATAATGTATCAGCATCTGTAATGGCTGATTCCAATTTTTCTTGCAAGGGAGTTAATTTTTCATTAACTAATTCTAAAAGTCCTGCTTCAACTTTTCCTTTTAATGTATCTCCGTCTTTTGCATCAAAACCTTGCTCATATAAAGGTTCTATAGCTAATGATTTACCTCCTATTAATCCACCTCCATAAACTTTTGCTAAACTATTTTTAGAAAAAGAAAACTTATTACTCACATTAAATTCTACAACCAAATTTCCTTTTGTATCAGCGAAACCGATAGAAACGACCTTCCCTATTACTAATCCATTTATAGTTACTGCAGATGAAGGTATCAATCCTTCTACATTATCATAGACTGCATAAAAAGTACGATCATTCTCTAACAGGTTTTTACCTTTTAAGAAACTATATCCAAAAATCAAGAGTACTATAGCTGATATTGCCAGTATTCCCGTTCTTACTTCGCGTGTAAATTTCAAAATAGTATAATTTAAGAAACAAATTTAGAATAAAAAATATACTTCTACTTAATTATTAGCAAATGATTTCTTACAATTTAAAAGATTAATTAGATGAGGTCTCTACTTTTAGAGCCTCTGTCAGTGGAATCAATTTATTATCCCTAAAAGCTACAATAAAGCAGGAATCATATCCTTTCTGCATGGCTACTTCTCTTAATTTCTTTATATGCGTATAATTAGATGTACTCCCAAAATAATATTTATATAATTCGCCAAATTGTACTTTAGAAAGCTGGTCTAATCCTTTAAAATTCTTAGCCATAAGTTCAATATCGTTAGATCCAGCTTCTACCTGAACTTTAAAAGTAATACCTTCATAGACTTGATCATTTGGTGATGTTATGATCGAATCTGAACTAGAAATTTTATGAACCTCAGGTTCTGGAACATAATATGTGGCATCTAGACTCTCTTTATAGGCTATGATAGAAGCTATAATTGATGCTGCCATTTCGTTCTGTCCATTTTTAGAGTTAAGATATTTACCTTCTTTATTATTGGTAAGAAAACCTAATTCTATAAGAACACTAGGCATATATGTTTGATGCAATACAACAAACCCAGCTTGTTTTACACCTCTGCTTTTTCTTTTAAGTTTTTTTGTAAACCCATTTTGTACTACACTTGCTAATGTCAAACTCTGGTCTAGATATTCTTCTTGCATTAATGTTAGGCCAATGATAGCTTCGGGTGAATTAGGATCAAATCCATCGTAATTAGCTTCGTAATTATCTTCTAATAAGATTACAGAATTTTCATTTTTGGCTACATTAAAATTTTCATCATTAGCATGTAGTCCTAGCACAAAAGTTTCTGTGCCATATGCCTGTGATCTATGTGAATTACAATGAATAGACACAAATAAATCTGCTTTTGCCTTGTTAGCAATTTTTCCTCTTTCATGTAATTCTATAAATTTATCAGAATCTCTGGTATATACTACTTTAAACCGTTCATCTTTTTGTAGGGCCGCTCCAACAGCCAGCACTACCTTTAATGCAATATCTTTTTCTTTATAGCCATTGCCTCGATTACCTGGATCATTACCTCCATGACCTGCATCAAGAACTACAATGAATTTTTTGTTCTGATTTTCTTCAGTTATAAGCCTAGAAAAGGATACAATTGCACAAAAAATAATGATTAATAAACCAATATACCCAATCTTTTTATTCATAATTATGTGTAAATTATCTTTGCAAAATGAAACATTCATTAATACTTTCCGTATTTAATATACTAAATCAATAATCTGATGGTTATAATTTCTGAAATAATTACATAGTGATCAATAAAATAACGGTTGAGCATTGTAGTTTCATATAAATATTTATTTTTTTATCAATTACAATCTCTACATAAAAAATATATGTAATTTTAGCACTTCAAAAACTGAGCCATAGTTATACAAAAATAGGATTTAAACCATTGCAAACAACGGTACGTAACATACTTTATTCACTAAGTTTTTCACTATTCTGTATTTGTTATACAACTGCACAAGAGTTTGATAAAACTACTGCAAAACCAATACGGGCAAAAAAAGATTCTATTGCTAAATTGAAGAAGAAGAAAAATGATCCTGATGCTGAGTTACTTATTAATGAAAAAAATCAGGATACCACAAAAAATGATACTACAGTAGCGCCTCCAGGGGTATTAACAGATAAAGTTTCTTATAAATCTACAGATTATATGCGATTGAGTCGCAGAGAAAATAAAATGTACCTCTATAACGAAGCGGAGATTATTTATGGAGATATGCAAATTAATGCAGGGCATATCATTGTAGATAATGAAAAAAATGAAGTGTATGCCTATGGAATAAAGGATTCTATCGGCGAATATTCTCAGACTCCTATTTTTAAACAAGCAGAAAATGTTGTAGAACCCGATTCTATACGGTTTAATTTTGATACAAAAAAAGCATTGATCTATAATTCTAGAACGAAACAAGGCGAAATGCATGTAAAGGGAGAAGTTTCTAAAAGAGAAAATGATTCTGTTATCTATATGAGTAATGTAAAATTTACTACTTCTGAAGATGTAGACAATGCGGATTATTATTTTTATGCCAGACGAATTAAGCTAGTTCCTAAGAAAAAAATTGTTACAGGATTAGTAAATATGTTTATTGCTGATGTTCCTACTCCCCTTGGGCTTCCTTTCGGGTATTTCCCGTTACAAGAAAGCAGGACTTCTGGTTTTATTATTCCTAGTTATGGACAAGAGAATAATCGAGGATATTTTTTACAAAATGGAGGGTATTATTTCGCACTGAGTGATTATGTAGATCTTACCCTTACTGGAGATTACTATACCAATGGTAGTTACACCTTTAGGACAGAATCTGCTTATTCTGTACGATACCGGTTTAGAGGAAATCTTAATTTTAGATTTGAAAACAACCTGACAAGTGAGCGAGGGTTTCCAGACTTCTCCCAGAGAAGCAGTTATAATATCCAATGGTCGCACAGTCAAGATGCAAAAGCTAGTCCTAGTTCTCGATTCTCCGCTTCCGTTAATTTTGGGAGTAGTGATTTTTTTCAACAATCTACTAATCAGAGAAATACAGGTAATTTCCTAAATAATCAATTAAGCTCTTCTATTTCGTATTCTAAAACATTTTCTGGGGATCCACAAGTAAATATGAGTATTGCCGCTACGCACAATTCTAATACCAATACTGGTGTTGTAAACTTATCACTACCCAACGTAAATGCAAGTGTATCGAGGATTTTTCCTTTTGCCCCTAAAACAGGAGTTAAAAAAGGAATTATACAAAACATCAATACGCAATATAATTTTAGAGGCGAAAACAGGATAGAAACTACAGATGATGAACTTTTTACTGCCGAGATGTTTAGAGGAGCAAGAATAGGGATGCAGCATTCAGTCCCTATAAGTACTAATTTTAAATTATTTCAATACTTGAGTGCTACTATGGGAACTAATTATCAAGAAAATTGGGTGTTCGAAACAATTGAACAAAGTTTTGACGAAAATGCTAATGATGGTGCTGGAGAGGTTGTAAGAGATACTATTGCTGGTTTCGATGCCTATCGAACATATAATTTTTCGACCAGTTTAGGGACTTCTATCTATGGAACTTTCAATTTTAAGAAAGGTAAAAAAATTGAAGCCATCCGTCATACGATGCGTCCATCTATAAGCTACAATATCAATCCTGCTTTTGATCAGTTTTATGACTCTTATACCAGACCAGTTGAAGATGACCCTGCTACTCCAAATATTGTAGAAACTCAAGAAATTGTCGAATATTCTAAATTTGAGGGAGGTTTTTTTGGAGCCCCTAGCAATACATTTTCTAGTAGTATTGGGTTCTCCGTAAGCAATAATGTCGAAGCAAAAGTGAGAAGTAAAGATAGTACAGCCACAGAAGCCAAAAAGATAAAATTAATCAATAACCTCACACTCAGAACCGCATATAATATTGCAGGAGATTCATTACAATTAAGTCCCTTATCCATAAATGGTAATATTCCTATCATACAAAATAAACTAGACATCAATTTTACCACTGAATTAGACCCCTATGCTTTAGATAATAACAATCGTAAAATTGATGTTTGGAATATCGATAATGGAGGGAGTTTATTTAGATTGACAAGAGCCAGTGCTAATTTTGGATACTCTTTTTCTAGTAAAGATTTTGAAAAAGGAGCCACAAATGAAGATCCTAATACGAATGAAACCTTACGTAATGGAGGTAGACCGGATAATCTATTCGGAGGCGGAACTAATTTTGGCGAAGAACAAAGTTTTGTTGAAAAAGATTCTGACGCCGATAAAGATGTTAAAAATTACAACTACAAAATACCTTGGTCGCTACGGCTATCCTATACTGTAAACTATAGCAATAATGCTAGACAGAATGAAATATCATCACATTCTATTATGTTTTCTGGAGATGTAGAACTAGCTCCAAAATGGACCGTTGGTGTATCCTCTGGTTATGATATAAGGAATCCTGGGTTCACCTTTACAAATCTACGATTTCAGAGAGACCTAGATAGCTGGAGAATGAGTTTTAATTGGATCCCATTTAGTGATAGAACATCCTGGAATTTCTTTATTGGGATCAAATCATCTGTACTCAGCGATATTAAGTATGACAAACGAAGAGAACCTGATAGACAGCTATAACCGCTATTTTGGGTTTAGGATTGAATAATTAATTTTAAGTATTATAGAAATATTGACAACCAAAATAGTTTCTAATATAGCCAATCTACAAGTTCTTTATGAAGACAATCATATCATTATTGTTAATAAAAGAGTTGGTGATATTGTACAGGGTGATAAAACAGGAGATATACCACTTAGCGAAATAGTCAAAGAATACATAGCTGATAAATATAATAAGCCTGGTGCCGTGTATCTCGGAGTTGTTCATAGATTAGACCGTCCTACAAGTGGTATTGTTATCTTTGCAAGAACGAGTAAAGCACTAACAAGGTTAAATAAATTATTTGCTGATAAAGAAATTCAAAAAACCTATTGGGCTGTAGTAAAAAACAAACCTCCAAAAGAAAAAGACACACTCATTCACTGGATGAAACGCAATCCAAAACAAAATAAGTCATATGCGCACATCAAAGAAGTGAATGATAGTAAAAAAGCTATATTAGAGTATAATATTATAAAAAAACTAGATAATTATTATGTCCTTGAAATCATGCTGCATACAGGTCGACATCATCAAATAAGATCCCAATTATCTAGTATTGAATGTCCTATCAAAGGAGATTTAAAATATGGTGCCAATAGAAGCAATACAAACGGAGGTATACATTTACACGCGAGAAAACTGTCTTTTATCCATCCCGTTAAAAAAGAGCCTTTGATCATTATTGCTCCTACTCCTCCTGATATATTATGGGAACAATGTTAAGTAATTTATTTGTCTGCATATTTAATCCAAAAGCTATCTATACGTCCTAATACTTTCAATTACTACAGAAGCAATAATAAGCATTCCTCCTATAATCGTAGCTGGTATTGGTATTTCTCCTAAAAACAGCATTCCAATTATAATACCATACACTGGCTGGACACTACTGATAATACTAGCAGTTGTTGTAGAAAATCGCTTAAGACTGAATAAAAACAGTGTGTGCCCAATAGCAGTAGTTACCACTGCCAACATTACTGCCCAAGGCCATTGTGTGGCAATCCCAGAGGTATCCATAATAAAAAGTACGGGCAATAATAATACACTAATAATAATCATTTGATACCACATAATCATAGAACCGTGATATGTGTTTACTTTGTTTTTTGTAATCAAATTACGTAATGCATAACATAGAGCAGATAGCACGCCAAGCCCTACTGCTTTTGCATAAGAATTTTCTAGACTAAAATCAGGTACTAAAAAATAAATCCCCAAAAGCACTAGGCCTCCTAGAATAAAATGCATTTTCTGAAATTTTGTCCGCAGAACTATAGGTTCCAATAAAGCAGTAATTACAGGATATGTAAAAAGTGAGAGCATCCCAATGGCTACATTAGACATTTTTAAAGCATAAAAATAAGTGATCCAATGCAACCCCATAAAAATTCCTCCCCATAGTATTGCCCATCTATCTGTAGATGCAATCTTAAAAGATAATTTCTTCCATTTACAAAACAACCACAAAAAAAAACCTGCCAAAAGAGCTCTGAAAATAATTGTTACAGGAACTGGCATATCAATATATCTTCCCAAAACACCAGAAGTACTAATAAAAAGCATCGCAATGTTTAATTCTAAAATATTACGAAAATGAGAAGTGTGTTTTGTCAAAGTAATGAATCGTATTGAGTAAAATTAGCAATGTCGTTACGTTAAACTTTATCATTGTCTGTCTGATCCTGTCGAAAACCATCCTACCTTCGTTTTTGATTCCACTACGACAGGCTGAGTGTAACAAAACAGGTGTTTTTTGAATTTAACTTCACGACATTGGTAAAACTAGTATAATACTACAAATTCTCAAAATAAGAATACATTAGAATTTATCGAGTTAATTTTTTAGATTTCTCTTTGATAATATCCCCTACAGGTATTCCTTGTATATTACTCTCTAACCAAGATAAAATATCCAAATACAAAAAAGCCCTTTTTTCATATGGATGATGTTCATACTGTTTTAGTGTTGCGTGTAATTTTCTAAATTCATCTTTTATTTGATGTGGAAATATATCTCCCAAATTTTTAAGAAACTTTATCATTTCTTTTTGTACCGCATGGAGGTCATTCATTTTAATCAAAAAACGATAGGTTTCTTTTAACTGCGTGTCTAAATGATAATCCATCCCTGCTTCATAATGTGATACCAAACTTAACACTCTAGAAAAACACATGAGATCTTCTCTCATTTTTAGTGATTTATTATGTATAATCTTAGCTAAATACTCTATACATTTTTTATGATTTCCCATCCCAAAATAGAGACAACCTATTTTATAATACAACACCATAATATGATGGTCATCTAGTCGATTTTTATAGATTTTTATTTTTTCCAAAATTTCCGATACCAGATATTCACCTTCATCAAAGGTGCCTTCTAAGAAATGAACGTTCAATTTATTATTGTACACAAACTGAAATGAAAGTACTTCAATATTATCATCATTAGGAAACTCATTTGATGCGATCGTATGCTCAAACTTAGATAAGGTTGTTTTTAATTGTGTTTTATCTTGTATCAAATACAGTGATTCTAATAAATAGTGATTCCCTCTCAGAAAAAAAACAGGATTGATAAGTATCATTTTAGGGTTTTCATAAAATAAGTCTACCCATTTCTTAGAATATTTATAGCATGATAAAAAGTCCTGAACGATAAAGCTATACCATAAGTGCGCTTTATACAACCACAGTTTTTCTCTAAACCCAAGCATATTCCAATCATATTTAGGCAATTTACTTTCGAAATAATCAGTGATTTCTATGTGCTCTTTATCATTTCTTACATATCCGCTTTTAAGCATCAAGCCATATAACTGTAGTGACAAGTTAGACAATCTACTGGTAAGTACATTTTTCATACTTAGTTCTTTGGCTTCGATTGTTAATTCATCTGCGCGGGTATTAATGCTTCGGGTAATATATTGGGTTTCTATTATTTTTTCCAGTTCTACGATTTCATATGCTATATTGTTTTCTTCATTTTCTTTTGCTAGATTTTTTGCTTTATCAAGTATTTTCAGACTTTGTTTGTACAGCCCTTTATGATATAAAATTGTAGCAAAATCCAATTGCTCTCGTATCTGAGATCTAATATTTTGATGTACTGGGCTTAATCTAAGACTAATTAGTATTTGTTTATAGAGATGTGCTTTTAGGTTGGAGACTTGTTGTTTTTTAACTATCCCTTTAGCCACGATAAGTTCTTCATCTAAAAGCTCACTTTTATCAATATGATTAAACAATGCCAAGAATTTAGAGTCCGAATTTACTCCTAATCGACCTACATATACCTTAAATTGTCTCTTTTCGGATTTCGAAAGTGATTTAACCAAAACAAACAAAGGATCTTTTTGATCATTAGTCATTGTAAGAAAACTTATTGTAATTAATTGATTAAAAGAATTTTAAGTTTTAATTAACTCATTTTAGCATTGTAAAACATGTAGCTAAATACCTTCTTTTTGAATCTCCAAAATATAAATTCGTAAGAGAATACTAAAACATCTTAGAAGAATATTTCAAAATATTTTTAAAAAATAAAATAGCCTAAACAAATAATTCACAGAATTCCTATGAGTGATAATAAAGTTCAAATATTTGATACCACCCTGAGAGATGGAGAACAAGTTCCTGGTTGTAAATTAAATACCAATCAAAAATTAATCATTGCGGAACGACTCGATCTACTCGGTGTAGATGTTATCGAAGCAGGCTTTCCTGTATCTAGCCCAGGAGATTTTTTATCAGTTTCTGAAATTTCCAAAATAGTTAAAAATGCTACTGTTTGTGGACTTACAAGAGCTGTAGAAAACGATATCAAAATAGCAGCAGAATCACTTCAATATGCTAAGAGACCAAGAATTCATACAGGTATAGGAACTTCAGAATCACATATTAAGTACAAATTTAATACTACTCAAGAAAAAGTAATTGAAAGAGGAATTGCTGCAGTAAAATATGCCAAATCATTTGTAGAAGATGTAGAGTTTTATGCAGAAGATGCAGGAAGAACAGATAATGAGTTCTTAGCTAGAGTTTGTGAAGCTATGATCAAGGCTGGCGCCACTGTTCTAAACATCCCTGATACCACTGGATATTGCTTACCAGAAGAATATGGAGCTAAAATTAAATACTTAAAAGAAAATGTAAAAGGAATAGAGAATGTAATTATTTCTTGCCACTGCCATAATGATTTAGGACTAGCCACTGCTAATTCTATTGCTGGAGCAGTTCATGGAGCTAGACAAATAGAGTGTACGATTAATGGGATTGGAGAACGTGCAGGAAATACTGCTCTAGAAGAAGTAGTTATGATCATGAAACAACATCCATATCTAAAACTCAATACAGATATCAATACCAAACTGCTATATGATACCAGTCTTATGGTGTCAGAAAAAATGGGAATGATAGTACAACCCAATAAAGCTATTGTTGGAGCTAATGCTTTTGCACATAGTTCTGGAATACATCAAGACGGGGTTATAAAAAATAGAGAAACCTATGAAATTATAGATCCAACAGAAGTTGGAGTAACTGAATCTGCTATCGTACTTACTGCAAGAAGTGGTAGAGCAGCCTTAGCGTATCGCGCTAAAAAAATTGGATATGAGTTGACTAAGCTTCAATTAGATGATGTATATAAAGAATTTTTATTATATGCCGATAAGAAGAAAGAAATCATGAATGAAGATATCCATGAAATCATGAAAAACACCAATGTGGTTAGTGCAGTAGCATAAACAATTGGTTTATAAAGAGAAAATATGAGATTAGACATAGCTGTATTATCAGGAGATGGCATTGGCCCAGAAGTAACTGCTCAAGCTATAAAAGCTCTAGAAGCCATTGCACATAGTTTTGACCACGTTTTTACTTTTAAAGAGGGATTAATAGGTGCCACTGCTATAGATAAAACTGGAAATCCACTCCCAGATAAAACACTGGAACTATGTGTAGATACAGATGCTATACTATTCGGTACTATAGGAGACCCCAGATATGACCAAGATCCAACTGCAAAGATAAAACCTGATCAAGGTTTATTACGACTTCGCAAAGAATTAGGCTTGTTTGCTAATATCCGTCCTGTAAAAGCATATAAAGCATTGGCAGATAAATCTCCATTAAAAAAAGAAATTATAGAAGGAACAGATATAGTCATATATCGCGAGCTTACCAGTAGCACCTATTTTGAAGAAAAAGAGTTGAATGAACAAGAAACTGTGCCTTCCGATGTATATGAATACAAACAAAAAGAAGTAGAACATATTGTACACCTTGCTTTTAAAGCAGCTCAAAAGCGAAGAAAAAAATTAACATTAGTAGATAAAGCCAATGTGTTAGAATCCTCTCGTTTATGGCGTAGAGTAGTTACAGAAATTGCTAAAACATATACTGATGTCACTATAGATTTTTTATATATAGAGGATGCAGCGGTGCAAATAATTCTTAACCCTAGCCGGTTTGATGTTATCCTTACCGAAAATATGTTTGGAGATATTATATCTGATGAGGCGAGTGTTATTAGTGGATCTATTGATTTATTAGTATCTGCTTCTATAGGAGATGTATGCTGTATGTTTGAACCCATTCATGGTTCATATCCCCGAATAGCCAAAAAAGGAATTGCTAATCCTATAGCAGCTATCCTATCCGCTGCTATGTTATTAGAGCATTTTAATCTGACAGAAGAAGCTAATGCAATTAATAATGCAGTAGAAAAAGCAATAGAGCTTAACTTAACGACACCAGATCTTAATATAATAAACCCACTTACAACAGAAAAAGTAGGAGATTTTATATATGATTATATCTTAAACCCTGAAGATTCTAATATGAATTTCGAAAACATCCATGTCGGATTATCTACAATAATATAAGTTTGAGTTTGCTAGTAGTAGCTTAAAAAGACAATCATTACTTTATTTTTTGATTGTCTTTTTTAGTATATATACATCTTGAAACTCATCACTATCCTCTTTTTTTTCACGTTTCCAAAACCTATCGAGTATCTTTTCAATTTTCAGCTTACTTTCATTGATTATTTTTGACAAAAAAAAATTTGAAAAGCTACATTGGTAGAAATCACTTTTTTACTCATTAACCTATAATCACCCATATCATAAGGAAAATCTCTATGTATTCTACTATTACACCAATCAACCCCTTCTTTGATGACATCAAAACCTTTATAACTTCCATTTTTATCCAAAAAATCAGTAAGCGGGAATATTCCATACTATTTTTATATTTGCTCATTCCGCGAAGTCAGGAGACTTCGCGGAGCGGGGAAAATGATAATGCAGAACTCTTTAAAGATCCTGAGATGTTAAAACGTTTCGAGGATATTACAGAGTTTAAAGAAGAAGATAGAAAGTATATTCTCTACACTCTTGACGCTCTTATAAAAAATATAAAACTTAAATCTATCGCATAAAAAAAACAGCTACATCTCTGTAACTGTTTCTTATCTTTTATTTCTTAATCACCAAGCTTTGACGGCACTCGAAAGGATTCGAGCGCTAGCTGGGGATACTAAAGCACAAAAAGCATATTCATAAGCTATCCATTTTAGACAACTTCGACATTCGTTACACATAAGAAGCAAAATAACCTTATATTTCTGTAAAACAATACTTTACATCCTTATTTTGCAATCTAATTTTATAGAAAAAGAAGCCTAAAAAAATATTTTTTACACGAGTTTAAATCCACAACAAACAAATGTCGTGGATTTATATATTCTTATAAAATCTAACCTAGTTATCACTCAAAGTCAGGAGACTTTGCGCAGCGGGTATAAAACAAAAAAAACAGCTACATCAATAATGTAACTGTTTCTTAGCTTTATTTCTTACTCATACCCGCCAATCTTTAACGGCACGAGCCACAGGCATCGCGCCAGCGATCAAACGCTCGGACCAGCGGGAGGTAGGTTTCTAGTTCGTTAGTTAATTCTTGTAATGTTCTTCTAACTATACTTGTTCCTATTTCTATACGTTCCGCTACTTTCCGAACTAATTTCTCTACTTGGTTATCGTTGTATAAATCAATATTGTGCCGAAGCTTCGTGTGATGTTCTTTTTTATTGATGCCCAATGTTACCCGTAAACTATCCAATTTATTCAGTTTTAAACCGCCTAAAACGTGTATTTCTAAGTGGTTTGTGATGTATTCGTAATTGTTTGTGTTAATAGTATTTAAAGCACTCATAATTATTTGTAGATATATTTTCTACCACAAATATAATTTTAAATAGATAATAACTCTATTTAATAATCAATATATTTTCTATTTATTGATAAATATTGAGTTTATTTCTATTTTTGTGCTATGAGCATTGGTAACAACATACAAACTATTCGTAAACAGCTTGGTTTACTTCAAAAAGAAGTTGCCTTAGAACTTGACCTTGATAAATCGTCCTATTCTAAGGTTGAAAAAGATATGAGAGAGGTTAAAGTTTCTGAACTTAAAATACTTTCTCGCTTATTTAATATATCTATTGATGATATCATTAACTACGATGAAAATATCACGCCCAAAGAAGTTGTTTTAGAAGATAAGAGCGAGAACGAACAGTTTAAACTTATCAATCAACTTGATGAAGAAGATAAGTCTACTATCCTTAAAATCATTGATACAATGCTTACTAAAAAGAAGTTCAAGGACTTTTTTAATAAAAATGTAGCTACACTTTAAAGCATAAAAAAACCACCTCGTTAAAGGTGGTTCCCAATTATAAATAATATATCGCTTTAGTTTTTCTTAGTTAGCATATTGATAAGATGCTCATTATTATTATAGGTTATTCCATTTATATCAATAAAATTTTTATCAAACATTAAGGTAAAAGCTTTACCTTCTTTCGTGTAAAAATCGCATATTAAATAAACTTGATTCTTATTAAATTCTGCTCCTGATTTAACTTTTGACAAATTCTTAATTTGTTCAACTATACTATCTGTTTTCAAAGAATTATCAATTTGATAACTTTTTGTTTCTCGTACAGATTCTTCCACTGTTTGAGTCGGGAAAAGTAATTCAAAAGGAATATGGTAAGCTTCAATTCTTACAATATCATATTTTTCAATATCGAATTCCTGTTTACAGGATAAAAAGCAAAAAGTAACTAAAAATATAACTATTAATTTATTCATTATTTTTTCTTTTTTTCTTTTTTAGGTTTTACCGATGTTGGTGATACTGTTCTAAAAGCTTTACCTCTATGAGCACTTCTTGTTCTGTCTCTATTTAGTTTTTTACCCGATGGATTTTCTATTTTATTGATAACATCAAATTCTTCTTTATTATCCCATCCACCAGTAAAAGTGGTCTTTGAGTCTTTCTTATGTTGCTCAGGGTTTTCTAATGAACTTTCAGCATGCCCTAATTCGTGTAATAGTCCTTGAGCAGGCGATACTAAAGCCTCGTGTTCATATCCATCGCCCATAATAAAATCTATAACACTATTTTGTTCTTGACTAATTCCTACTTCTGGATCCCATATAACCGTATTAGTTTCACTGTTAAAATAAGTAGCCATATTATCATTACCGAAAAACTCATTATTCTCTTTAGTATTCTGAAGAATACTTACATCTCCTAATTCATCTCCTGCAAGTCTTTCAATTAATCCAGTAGTATCTGCGCCGTTATCAATAAGATTATTAAAAGAATCGTAAACATTACTTATGAATTTATTATCTCCATCATATTTTTCTCCATATTTATAAATATGTTCTTGATCATTACCATCATCATCTTGATAATGAATTATTATTTGCTGACCATCAGGGTCTATATAATAAATAGGATTATTTGCTGTGTAAGTATATGGTGAATAGTTATAATAATTTTGCGCAAGATTATCTATATTCATCCATCTTCCTAAACTTGCATCATAATTCCTAAAACCAAAGTCATGCCAATTAAGTCCAAGTTCTTCTTGTTCTTCTTTTCCATTAAAAGTATATGGATGCTCCCTGCCCGTAATGGTATTATTATAACCCTTGTGCTGTAAGCCAAAAGGATAATAATTCTTCTCTTCTAGGATTTCCATATGGTTATCATCATCCCCATCTACATCTATATCATTTCTAAGAACGTCTATATGACCATCGTTATCTTTATCCGAGTAACTTAATCGAATATTCCCTAAATGGTCTTTATATTGGTAAATATAATCAAAACCTTTTGATAAATCATTGGCATCTTTAGGTTCTATATACCCTTCGGGGTGATTGATGAATTGTAATCGTGTATTTCCTCTACCCCAGATATAATCATATATATAGTTACCTATGTAGTCGTTTCCTGTAATTGAAGCAGGTGTATACCTAATTGGGCTTCCACCAAAGGGTTGCATAGTATAGGCTCTTTTTTGCTGTTTCACCCCTGTAGCGTCATAGACATATGTAATATAATATTGATTAGCATCTCCTTTATCTATATCAATTCTGGACGGTAGATTCAGGTGATTATATTCAATACTCGTTATTCCCTTATTGCGATCTACCGTTAAGTTCCCATTAACATCATATTCATAGTCTTCATTGGTATTGGTACCTTCTTTAAAACCAAAATTCTTATCTCCAGTATCTACTACTTTTTGTAATTGATTACCTTCATTATAGCTATAAGTCAGTTGATCCATATTACCAGGAGCACCGTTAAAAAATCCTGGTCTAGACAGCTTTGAAATGTTTCCATTTTTATCATAGGAAACATTATTTAGATTATAAAAAGGCGTGGAGAAAGATGCTTTAGTAATCCTGTTTAAAGCATCATAATGATAGCGGTAAGAACGTTTGTTAATACTACGATCATTAGCAGTATTCCAATGCGTCTCACTAATATTTCCATTATATAACAGTTTGGCTGCTCCCTGAAAAGGATAGGTAGTAGCATCACTGGTATTATAATTTATCTTAAAGGTAAACAAATCATCTCCGATGTTGTCTACATCATTGATATGAGTAAGCCATCCTCTTACATTGTATTGATAATCTACCGTTTGTAATGGTGCTTGTTGGGCATTCCCTACTTTTTTGCGTTCTAGTTGTCCTAGCTCGTCATAGGTGTTAGCTACAATCATTTCTGCTGCCTGATTATCGATTTGTTGTTGCTGTGTCAATAATCGGCCCATATGATCATAGGTAAAGGTATCTATGGTCACAATCGGAGCATTGCCATCTCTTGTATGAGTAGTTTTGGTGTTAAGTACTTTTCCTGCAAAGTCTAATTGTGTCTCTATAATATCAGTAGTTCTTAGATAATCATTCCTACTGCCTGTCCAGATAGGTCTTCCCTTACCATCATAACCTGTAATAGTAGTTATCCAACTATTCTTACCTAGCACTTGTACTTTACTACCTGTAGGTAAGCCTGTTACCGAAGTACTGGTGGGTACGTCAAATACTGCTGCAGGTACCTCCAGTCCATTACGATCAAAGGTATAATTATCATAGTAATTGATGGTATAGATTTCCTTAATAAGTGAACCCTCATTAGGGTAAGCTTTATCACTATAGTACACATCTGTACCTGCAATTGAGCTTACAGACGATAATTTGTTTTCAAAGTATACAGCTGTATTTTCATTTAACTTTTCTATAGTGCTTCTAGAAAGTGCAAAAGGAGCATTGTATTTTATCAGTCCAGTATATGCTACTCTCCCAAAAGCATCATATTTGGTAAATAACCACTCATTGTTAGGCTTTTGATTGGCATCTTGTGTCATTATAGGTTGATCGAGCTTATTATAAACAATATACTCCCAACCCTTACCTGGTATTTTCTTTTCGATCAGTCGGTTTCTATGATCGTATTTGTATTGATAACAGAGTTCGTTTAACTCTATGGTAGATACACCATCACTAGTACCTAAGGTTACTTTAGGCGGAATCACATAGGTAAGATTCCCATAATCATCATATACATAATAGGTATCATGTGCTATATTCTTATCATACGTCTTTTTAAGGATCACTCTACCTAATTTATCAGTATACTCTCGGGTAGTATGATCATCACGATGGGTCTGATAAGGTAACCAGTTCTCGTCTTTAACAATGGAAATACGCAACTCATTAGCAGCATAAAAATCATCTTTGACAAGTATTGGTTTTGTGATATTAGGTTTGCCATTTGTCAAAGGAAAATCAACTTTAAAATAAGGTACTTCATCGGCCTTATTGGTAGCCCATTCTGATCTGATGGTATGATCTAAATAGATATCCTTATAAGCTTTCCAATGTTTTCCTGGAGCTCCTTGTTCTACCACTCTGTTTAGAGGAGAGGATTCATAAATACTTTCTGAATATGGATTGGGGGTATTCTCATATTTGGGGGTATCATAAAAAGCTTCCAACTCTGCCAGTGGATTGGTGTAAATCGCTCCAACTTTTGTCTGCTTAGAAGCATATGGCAAATATTCTTTGGCTTGTCTACCATAACCATCATACTCATAATGAGTCACAATGTCTTTGGGTTTAGCTTCTGCAATCACCTCTTTAATGGGTTGCTTATTATCTTCTAATTTTACCGCTACAGGATTCCAAAAGTATTGTCGTACATTAGTGTCAATAGCATAATACAAATAACTTCTAAACCTTGTCGTCGTTGTATTAGCTCTCCATTTAAAATCATTTCCATTAATTACTTTATTTCCATTGGTATCATATACTCCTGAAATCCCTGTATTTGCTCCTGTATATGTATACGGATGCACAATACCAACAATCAGATACCAGGTATTTAGTTTTGGTAGATCTCCACTCCAGAAATACGGATTATTATTGGCTGCGCCGTTTAGATTATTAACATTTTGAGTACCGTGATAGGTTGTTCCATCTTGTGATCCTGTACGTTTTACCCAAACACTATAGCGATAACTTACATTTTTATCTACAGCAAAATAATCCGTATTCCATCCACCATCAGCATTCCTAGCGGGATCATTACCACAGCGCCATAACAGAGATTGTTCGCCAAAAGGATTGGCCCCCATTAATCGTTGATTATCAACACTCTCTCCATTGAGATAAAATAAGGCGGTAGCTCCTCTGCCTATTGTCCAATCACTTGTCCAATCACTTGTCCAATCCAGGAGGTTGGTGTTTTGTTCTTGTCCTGCTGCGCGTACGGCTACAGATTGCTTGGCTCTGCCCATACCATCAAAATAATTGACCGTCTCTATTTTATTACGCTCAATGACTTGAGACTGTTTTCCTTCTTGTACTTCAGTTTGGTATACTGTAGTTTTTACGTAATTCTCTGTCTGCGTCTGTGCAGGTAGTACTGTACTTACTAATACAGCTACTATAAATAGTATTTTTTTTATGGTCTTCATCGTGTTTCTGTATTAGTTGTTTTTATAATGGTATTCATTTTCTGATACGATATTTCCTTCTTGATCTTTGACGAATTTCAATCGATTAAATTCGTCATAATGATAAGTCATGGTATAACCTCTAGGGTCAGTCATACTGGTCACTCCAATTAACGGATCATAGATATAAGTAGCTACCATCGCATTGGGTGAGCGGCTACGTAAAGTATTTATTTGTGATAAATTGTTCTCATTATAATCTTGTAGTCTGGCTACCGATATCCGCAATGCTTCAGCAATATCTTGATAGCTCGCATTTTCTATCTTGGCAATAGGATACTCCCTATTATATCCCCAGATATAGGAGGTAATCACTCCTTCGGGTTTAGATACTTCTAGTATATTACCATACCCATCATATCTCTTAAAATCTAGTCGAGTTTCGTAATCATCCTCTGTGCTATTTTTTAGACTTTGAATATTTTCTGGTAAATACATATTAACAATTTGCCCATCTTCATTACGAGGTCTTATCGTATGATTTCTTATAATACTCTGTGTTAGCCTATCATTTAATATTGTTTCTTCTTTAAGAACAGGATTCAATACATGATCTGTAATCATACTTGTAAAAACCTGATCATTCATAGCTGTCTTTGAAGGTCTATCTGAGGGATAATAATACTTTTTAGTTAAGGTTTTTCCTTCACTATTTGTTTGAGCTGTTTTGGTCACATTCTTATGATCACTATTAGCATAGTCATAAGTAGTAACTGTTGTCACAGGATTATTACCATTGATATCATAAGTGGTTGCTTCTTCCTTATCCATATACCACCATTCTGATCGGATATTATAAGGTTTAACATCTCGGTTTTCTATCTGAGTGTGTTGGTATCTATAGATTTTCAAACCTTGAATATTCTTCATAGCTGCCTTTTTATAACCATATTCTTTTAAACTAACTATTTTACCTGCTTCGTTATAGTGCTCTTCTTTGGTGAGTTGCCCATTATCTAAAGACACATAATTTGGGATATTGGGATAAAAAGAATCTAGTTGTGGGTGCTCATCTGAATTTTTATAATAATAAACCGATTTTCCTAAACTTTCGCCTTGCTCATTTTCTTGTTTTATCGTAACACGGTCATACCCTACAGGACTCCCATTGGCTGAGGTTGCCAAAGGCAATACACTATTAGATGTTTTAACAGTATAAGTTGCTTGCCAACAATATCTTTCTGGTTCTTCTCCAAGAGGCTCATAACACGGTAATAAAGTATCACCTCTAGAGTAGAGTCTATAATCATAATATGGACTTGATAACAAGTGGCCTGAAGCACCTCCATTTTCATTAACATATTCGTATGTTGTACGTTTCAATAGCTTATCAGACTCATCTTTTACCTCAATACTTTCGATTCGCATACCGGGAAGCGTATTTATATAAGTACCTTCTACTGTTGCTCTATGACTCGCCCTAAATTGAATTTCGAAATGCTTATCTGACGGTGTAAGTACCTTTAATTTATGAAGTCCTGCAGGAAGATCAATAAATTTAGTGTCTTGATAACTTTCTATATTCTGATCGGGTCTAAATTTGATAGGAACACCCCCTGCTGCTGGTGTTAATTCTGCAATCATCTGATCAAAAACACTCGTATTAGGAATGTATTCCTCTCCATTTAAACCATACGAATGATTGATAAGAGAAAACGATAGTTTTACCCTACTAGGTTCTTCTAATAAAAACGTTCTTTCTTTTTCTACAGAGCTTGCAGAACCCAGTGGATAATCGGTAACAAATGCGAGCGTTTTATCTACAGTTACACCATTAGTATTGCGAGAGTGGTTTGGTTCGAAATTAAGATGCGCTGTAGCTCCTGTAGGATACTGAATACTTTTAAGCATTCCTACTCCCATATGTTCAAAACTAGATTCTCGGTTTGCTCCTGCAAATACAACTTCTCCATCGGTATTTAATACCTGTGGGGTTAATTTCCTAATAGGAGTCCTATATCCAGGATGAGGAATATTATGATTTAATGCTCCATTATAATACCCCCAATGGTCTACCGAAAAAGAGGTTTTCCAGGGTAAACTTCTAGGATCATATCCCAATTGATATGAAGGCTTACTTACCAATATTTTATTCGTTGCATCCCAAAAACTTTCTGTAACCTTATCTAATCGTAATCTCAACCTATTTGATGAAGCACTGATACCTCCTGAAGGTTGACCATTAAAATAACTATACCCTAAATCTACTCTTTTGATAACTTGATCGTCTAAATCTAGAATTTCTATCTTTTCTAATTTTGGAAGTCTATAGCTTTGGCTTCTAGGAGGTCTTATATCTTCTCTCTTTCCTTTTATGAAATTTACTCGTCCATTTTTAAAAACAATTGACTCCAAATAAACTTCTGCTGTTTGTTGCATACTTGCAGAAAAAGAATCTATTCTTCTAGGAGCAATATTGTTTATTGTTGTTTGAGTACCATCAGGTTGCCCTTGAATTTTATACTCAAAATCAATCCTCTTATAAAAAGACTCACTAAAGGAAACTTGCGTACAAGACGTGCGAGAACCATTGGCATAGATAAAACTAATTTCATCTCCCGTAGGGGTAACAATTTTATCTAAATACCAGGCTGTAGTAATTCCTTCAATTGAAGTATTGGTGGGCCCATAGACATATTCGGGATATATTGCACCTCCTCTTTCTTTACCGAAATTACGAGTGATTTCTCTGGTACCTAAATAAAACTTCCATCCATTTCCATCTGTAACCTCCCATTGATTTCCACGACGAACAAATTTTAGATTATTTTGTAATATGGATATAGGACTTACTGAACCAGTAGATCGTTTTTCAAATACAAACTTTCCAGAATGTCCCATAAAATTATAATAGAATAAATCTGGTTCTGTGTCATGATCACCAGAATTAGTATTTCTATAATAGAAAAGATTTTCTTTATCAAAAGGGTATTGAGCAGTAGCAGGGTTAGGAATATCAGGATGTGTTATAAATCCATTCCCAGATAGTCCTTCTTGTCCAAAATCATCCTTACCTCTTACTTGCCTGGAGATCATTCCTCCTGCGTTTAACGCCCATCCTAGCCCTACCCAACTGGCTTCTTGTGCCACTTTAATACCTGATGAATGGTAGCTTAATGTTATGGGTAACTCTATTTCACCTGATTTTATGGTATATACTGGGATTGATAGATTAGCTAATCCAGTGTAATTACTTACAGGAACATCTGCATATTGGCCCAAAGAAGCTGCATTAGGTGAAGGTGGTATAAGCTGTGTCCCTTCAAATTGCTCTTGTGCCTCAATTTGAATACTACTGCTGCATATCAGCAGCAGTATGTGTAATCTCATTATTATTCTTTTCATTGATATAAAAATTAAATTCTTTACTTATATATAATAATTGCTCCATCCAAGTCATTAAAGACTTTGGATCAAGAGGTATTTACTCTTTACTTAGTTCTTGTACGTTCATTTTTTTATTTTTTTCATAAACTATCTTAGGGATAGCTATACCATTTTTCCAACTGTTTGCCAAAAAACACCTTCTAATTCCTGTACATACAGGTCTAAAAAAACATTGCTTTTTTAATACATAGCTACTATAATGGGTTAAAATAAATAGGATACTCTTCTATTTTGGGGAAAAATGAAGAAGCGGCAAATCTATGGTATAACCGTATTTCATTTTCATTTGTTAACAATTTATTAATGTTAGTACAAATTAAATATTACGAACACTTCTTTTACTTTTCCCTTCTAATTATTTCCTTGTTTTAACACCATTATATGCAATGCTACACCTATTAATTTCATATACAAGGCATATGTTACGCCTAAAAAGTGATTTTTTTGTATTTTTTTTAGTTATCATAAATAAACATTTAATTATCAATTATTTAGGCTCTAATTTTTAAAGTGTTTTTTTTTACAAAGTGTTCTCAATATCTTTATAGTGATCGTCTTTTATTCTAAAACAGCTATCACAATAGGGTAACAAAACAGAAATAGTATGATATCAATTTAGCTTTTGGATAGCGGGATTGTTTAGTCAAACTCAGATGATGAATGTTATTAAGTTAAGCGTACTACAAACAAATCTAAAGACCGAAGTGCTTATAAAAACCCGATCGCTCGGAAATGTTTTCCGTGCTGCGTATGAGTAAGCGGTAAGAGTAAATAAAAGTAAAGACCAGTTACAACGATGCGGCTGATTTTTTTATGTAGTATTATGAATAAGCTTTTTGTGCTTTAGTATCTCTAATTATAGAACCTGCTCTTCGAAGTATGATATGCTGTGCGAATAAATGTGATTTGCTGCCGTCATAGCATCATGCCAATAATGATAAAAAACCTCTACGAAGTTTGTAACTACATAGTGGTAAGTTATGAACTTCTCATAACTTACTAAACTAATAACAATACTACTTATACGTTTTTCAATTTTTTATGAATTGTATATGTTTTTGAGAAATTCCATCGGATACTGTCAAAAAGTATACCCCAGAGCTGTAGTGCTCCATAGAAATTTGTTTTTCTTTACTCATAGTAGTACTTAATAACTCTTTACCAGTAATACTACTTATTTTTAGTTGTACTGGTATTTCTTTTTGACTTGTTATTGTCAGTGTTGTAGCAACTGGATTAGGATACATATGGATTGCTCCTAGTGCTTGGGACTCCAATGTTTCTATCGACAATGTATTTGTATTGGTATTTAATTCTGCCACATAACTATCCACAGCTTTTCCATCATCTGTCCCACTCCAATCACTCCCAAACAACAATCGAGTCCCTGTAGGACTAATGGTAACGTGTGGTTCTCCCCAATAATCAATTTCATCTTCATCACTTCGATGGTGTGCTACTCTATATACATCAGCATCAAACTCATTGACTTTGGCAATAAATAACTCTTGATCTAAAATCTGTACACCATCCTTTTGATATCCAATAGAAGATACTGCTACCCAACCTCCTTCTGTATTCTTATGAGCTAAAGAAGAAATATGAGTTCCTGATTTTGGATATGCATAATCCGCTACAGGAGTTACCGAAAAACAGTTTCCATTAGTAACGTTATGTGCTACTAGGGTTCCTTGACATCCGTTATTAGGCCCTTCTTCAAAAGCTATCGCAAATAATGCATCATCACCATTGCTTAATCTACCCAAGCAAGCGTGTTCTCCTTTATCAATATTTAGATTTCTTACAAAATTTCCATTTACATCATATATCTTCTCTTGATGGAAGAATAACTCTCCGCTAGGAAAAGGCATCGGTGCCGTATATTTGATATCTGAAATTGTAAACGTTGTAATAGCATCGGTAGAAATTCGATAATAGTATGCACTTGTATTTTCACATCTAAAAGCAAACACATCACTATCCCAAGACATCATCTGTACATCACGACCACTGGATAAACCACCTGTACATCCAACTCTATTTTTTAAATTAACCACTATTGTTTTTTGTTGGGTATCTACATGATACCGAATAAACTCTGAAGTGGCTCCATCCATATAAAACAAAATATCGGGATCATCAAAGTGCCAAAATACACCTTCTAGATCATCGGGATTGATATCTGATAAATTTCTAATAAACGTATAGTCTGTTCCGTTTAGTAATTTATGAACTCCTTCTCCATAAACGATGAGTTTACTTTCATCTGCATTCCAAGCTTGAATCGTACTATACACAGGAACAATAAAACCTCCATCGGTAGCTTCAGAAATACGTCTTATGCTCGTATTCGGAAAAGAAGGGTCTACAGTAGCAGACAAATAATCGGGTTTATCTAATGGTTGCATAGGATGTTGCATAACATCATTGGCAATATATCCTTGTGATAAATCCTGACTCATAACAGTAGTGGTTACAAGTAAATTTATAATGTAAATAATTGAAAGACAGCGTATATGTTTCATGTTTTAAAGATACATAAAAAAAGACAAGAACGAATATCCTATGATTTATGTATAGGACAATCGCATACAAACCATTGGATAACCATATCGTTTCCATAAAAAAGAATACTCGCCATATGCATCACTAGCATTAGTTCCTTCTAATAGTTTAGCAGCATAAAACATATCTATTCTCATCTCCAAAAAATTGATTTTCTTGTTTAAGAGCAACAATAAAGATATATGCTATTAAAAATGGCAATAGTTTAATGTAATCTTTATATATAACAGCTTTCTTATCGCGTAAGCCTACTAATTATTTAGATACCTCAACACATTCTCTTTTATTCTATTGGGGATATTAGAAACATCAGCTTTATCAAAAGTTGTTCCTGTGATGTTTTCGAATAATTCTACATATCGATCAGATACCGAATTGATATAAGCATCTGTCATATCTGGGATTTGCTGTCCTTCTTTTCCTTGAAAACCATTACTAATCAGCCATTGTCGTACAAACTCTTTAGACAATTGTTTTTGAGCTTCTCCTTTTTGTTGTCTTTCTGCATACCCATCAGCATAAAAATAGCGTGAAGAATCTGGGGTATGAATCTCATCAATCAGAACAATTTTTCCGTCTTTGGTTTTCCCAAATTCATATTTAGTATCTACTAAGATCAACCCTTGTTCAGTAGCAACCTCTGTTCCTCTTTGGAATAATTTTCGGGTATACTCTTCTAAAATCCGATAATCTGCTTCAGAAACAATTCCTTTTGATAAAATCTCTTCTCTAGAAATATCTTCATCATGTGCTCCATTATCAGCTTTGGTAGATGGTGTGATTATCGGTTCAGAAAATTTATCATTTTCTTTCATGCCATCTGGCATAGGCACACCACATAATATTCGTTTGCCTGCTTTATACTCTCTCGCGGCATGACCTGACATATATCCTCTTATTACCATCTCTACTTTAAAAGGTGTACAAAGATGTCCTACTGATACATTAGGATCTGGGGTGGCGATTAACCAATTAGGAACCAAATCTTCGGTAGCCTTCATCATTTGTGTAGCGATCTGATTCAGAATCTGACCCTTGTAGGGTATTCCTTTAGGCATTACCACATCAAATGCTGACAAGCGATCCGTAGCTATCATTACCAATAGATCTCCATTAATAGTATATACTTCTCTTACTTTTCCTTTATATACTGATTGTTGCCCTGGAAAATTAAAATTTGTATCTATAAGTGTATTCATTCAATGTGTTTTGGGTGTTTTGGGTGTTTTGGGTGTTTTGGGTTTCAGGTTTCAGATCTCCTTTACTATCAACTCACAATGAGTTTAACCATTTCTATTTTCAATTTCTTTATATGCAGCAATGACTTTTTTTACCAATTTATGACGGATAACATCTTTATCATCTAGGTGAATAACACCTATTCCTGTAACACCTTTTAGAACTAACAGAGCTTCTTTAAGCCCAGAAGTTACTCTACGAGGTAGGTCAATTTGTCCTGGATCACCTGTAATCATAAACTTGGCATTTTTACCCATTCGCGTTAAAAACATTTTCATCTGTGCATGAGTTGTATTTTGTGCCTCATCCAAAATAACAAAAGCATTATCTAGAGTACGTCCACGCATAAATGCCATCGGGGCAATCTGTATAACCCCTTTTTCTATAAAACTTTCTAGTTTTTCTGCTGGAATCATATCGCGTAATGCATCATATAGGGGTTGCATATATGGATCTAGTTTTTCTTTAAGATCACCTGGTAAAAATCCAAGATTCTCTCCTGCTTCAACTGCTGGCCGAGTGAGGATAATTCTACGCACAGATTTTTCTTTTAATGCCTTTACTGCTAATGCTACTCCTGTATATGTTTTTCCTGTTCCTGCTGGTCCTATTGCAAATACCATATCATTTTTGGCACACGATTCTACTAATTTTCGTTGATTAGCACTTTGGGCTTTGATCAGTTTCCCTCCTACACCATGAACCAATACTTGGCCACTAACAGCAGATGTTTCATAATCTGCCTTACTATCGCTAGTCAGTATTCGTTCTATTACATTTTCATCTAATTTATTGTATTTCCCGAAATGTTCTAAAAGCATATTGAGTCTGGTATCAAACTCTTCGAGCATATCCTCATCCCCATATATTTTCATTTTACTACCTCTGGCAACAATCTTTAGTTTAGGAAAATATTTTTTTAATAGTTGAATATTACTATTCTGAAGTCCGAAAAACTCTCTCGGATTTATTTCTGTTAGTTCGATAATTAGTTCGTTCAAAAGCTATAAGAATTTTAGTATGATTTGTTTTTGGGAATGATTAAGTTTGTCAAAGCTATTTAAAATTTTTGCTGGGAAACCAAAAATAAAAAGCTGTATATTTTGTTGGATCATATACGTTGGGTATAAATGGTAAAAATAGTACTCATATGTCATTAAGTATCATTTAAGGTTTCACAAAAAGCTTTTATAACTTCTTAGCAAATTTACATATTTTTAAGTGCTTATAAGAAAAAAAAATAATAACAATTCTATAGATAATAATCTTAGTACAACTTATGACAATTAAACAACCCTATCGCTTAAAATCTATACGTATTGCTATATCAATATATAGAAATTATTAGAGTAGATAATTTTAACTAAATTTTGGACTACTAAAAATAGCTACATGCCAATCATTACCTTAACTACAGATTTCGGAACCAAAGATCACTTCGTGTCTGCTGTAAAAGGTGCTATATACACCCAATTACCTGAAACCATAATTGTAGATATTTCTCATGGCATTTCTCCATTCCATATTATCGAAGCCTCGTATATTATCCAAAATGCTTATACAAATTTCCCAAAAGGAAGTATCCATATCATAGGAATAGACAGTGAATTAAACCCAGAAAATCAACATATCGCTGTAAAATTAGATGATCATTATTTTATCTGTGCCAATAATGGATTGATTTCTCTGATCGCATCAGAATACAAGCCAGAAAAAATAGTAACGATTAATATCCATAAAACAATAGGTACTAATTTTCCTGTACTAGACGTATTTGTAGCTACTGCATGTCATATTGCCCGAGGAGGAACATTAGAAGTTATCGGAAAACCAATCTCTGAAGTAAAAATGATTACGGGTATTACCCCTATTGTTAATCTAGGTGAAAAACAAATTGTAGGTAGTATTATCTATATCGATAATTATGGAAATCTAATTACCAATATTACTCAAAAACTTTTTGAAGATATCGGAAAAGGACGAAATTTTAAAATTACTGCCAGAAGTGCCATTTTTGATACTATTTATAAGAGATATAGTGATGCCATTAATTTTAAAATAGAAAAAAACAAACGCGAAGAGGAAGGTAAAAAACTCGCCATATTTAATTCTTCTGGTTATCTAGAACTTGCTATCTATAAAAGTAATCCTAAAACTGTAGGTGGTGCCTCTAGCTTATTCGGACTACAGTATAGAGATACAGTAAGCATCACTTTTGAGTAGATAAACCTTATCTAATCTATTAACGTATACTAAGTAAGTATACCTAGCGCAAACAAAAATAGATTCACGAACATTAGCTGAAGAGTATTTATTTAGCTTTCTATAGAACCTAAAATCTTGCTAGATACTGAAATAAACCTACTAAACAACTGGAATAACAGTCTTCCTATAATAGCTATATTCATTATCTGATTTTGTTCTTTTCAGATTAGAGTTTTACTACATAAAAAGAGGACAACCTAAGAGTCATATATTTATAATAAAACATATATGAAGATAATCTTGTAATAGTGAGCGAAATATGATGAAATAGTGTGGTGTGGTTATCTTTCGACTCTATATATTACTTAAACCCGCTGTATGCATGAGGAAATCTATTCTATCTTTCAACTGCTGCAAACATTACCGTTTCCCTATGTTTTTTAATGTAATCGTAGCGGTGATGGTGCTACGCTAAAATTAAGAAAATATCAGTGTTTATTGCATTTGAAAGCTTCTTGTCGAAGTCCTAATACATAAATCGGTTTTTAGATACTGCTCTTTGGTGACCTCTTTTTTAAAATACTATTTTTTACTATGATTATTTTAATTACTATAAATCTTTCAAATAGTGTTTTCTTAATTTACATTTTTAAAAATTTAGTTGTAAGCTCGTTTTTATTGCCAGAAGCAATATGTAAGAAATACAATCCAGATGCTAAATCAGCTGTATTGATATTTAAAACATTTGCGCTTGAATGAAAATCCGATACAGATGTAATGATACTACCATTTATGTCTGTAATCGTAATTTTTGCACTGTTCAATACATCTAAGTTACCAGATATATTAAGAGTATTCGCAACAGGATTTGGATATACTGCAAGCTTTAATTCATTAAAACCATCTGTAGATAGTACATTTCCTTGTGGTTCTCTACCAAATATTAATACTCCATCATCATACACAGGAACATTGGTACTAACAACTTCATCTCCTCCATTAAGCCCATCAGCAGACCAGTCATTAGACTTATCATAAGGAGCTCCATTTTGAGATTGAATACTTATCTGTACTTCTCTACGGAAATTAGGGTCTCCTACTGGTGCTATCTTATCACCTTCCATAGAAACTTCTATATAATATATATTGTTATCTTCATCCCAAGTTCCCACTCTAGAGGTAGTTGGTCCCTGAGAAAAATTAACCTGAATCTGATAATCGTCAATAGAAAATCCTTGATTTACAGCTTCGGTAATATCCATAAAATATCGAAAAGACAATTTATCTGTTACTCTAGCTGGCCAAGCTGTTCTATTCTGAACTCGTACTCTGACAGTAGCTCCAAAATCATTATCACTATTAAATTTTGACAAACTTCTGATCTCATCTCTGTTTGGCACTTCTTCTTCTGGGAAATTAGACAGTGGATTCCCTCCAAATTCATCATACATTCTTGCAAGAGCTCCAGTAAGACATGCATTGTAATCACAAGCCACCTCATTAGCTATAAAATCTCCGCGATCATCTACAAACTGATCATTAGGCGAAGAAGGTCCTCCGGCTAATGCTCCGAATAAGGTATGACTTGGCGTGGCTGGCCTATCCCGTAATGAATTCCCCCAAGGCCCATGAGCGGATCTATGGTGTACATTATTCGCCGGATTATTACCAAAACCTACCATAAAACTTCTATTAATTGGATTATCACCTAGAGCATAATTAATCTGATCTACAGCAAAATCGTGATACTTTGCTTTTTTAGCTGTAGAAACAGCTACCATATCACTATAAATAAATGCTAACAGAGCTGTGTTCGAAGAATGTCTTAAAGATCCCCACTGTGTAAGATGTGCCTGCCCTCCAGGACTATACGTTAATCGTTCTCCATTAAAACCATCTGTCCAAAAATCTAAATGCCGTTCAGCGTCTTCTTTATATTGTGTTTTTCCTGTTAGTTCTGCAAGTAACACATAACAACCATATGACTTATCATCCCAAGCTAATCCCCATTTATAAGATTTAAGACCTGTTTGGCCTTCTGTACTTAGATTTGCATATTCTGATTCTGATTTGGTAAGATATGTTGATTCTTCGGTAGCTCTGTATAACCAAGCAGCTCCCCAAACCAATTCGTCCTGAAATCCACTAAATGATTTATAAAAATTAGCAGCATCTGTTATAGATTCTGAATATACTCCTCTATTTTCGTCTGCAAAAGTATATAACTCTTTGGCATGAGAAATCAATGTTGCACTATACGCTGGATCAGAATCCTTAAATAAAATACTTGTAGCTGCCATTGCAGCGGCCGTTTCTGCTGCTAAATCAGATCCTGGATTACTAGCGTCAATTTTATAAGCCGGTCTAGGGTCTGGATACACTTCAGGTGCAACCCAAAAAGCATGATCCTCTTGCCCATTACCTAACTGCCCATATAGTTCTTTAGGCGCTGTATGGCATTTTATCAAATAATCCGTTACGTACTTCAAATTTCTTTTTATAATCTCCCATTGTCCGCTCTGCCTGTATGCATCTTCGTATTCTATAGCACCCCAAGCCAATACGGTTACACTATAGGCCATCGGGAAATTAAATTTTACATTATCTCCAGCATCATACCAGCCCCCATTAAGATCTAATCCTACATCCATCCCATCCATTGTAGTAGCATCTGATCTCCAGCTCACTCGATTCCACTCGGGTAATACCCCTGCTTGTTGCGCTTCGTAAAAAAATAATGATTTTTGTAAAGCTTCTCCGTAATTAAAATTCTGTGCCGTAATGAATGTGCTTGAAAACACTAGTAATAAAAAAAATAAGTTAAGTTGTTTCATCTCTTTTTTTGTTGAGTTTTAAAGTATTAATTTTTTGTTAAACTAAAACAAGAACGTAATAAAAAACTCAATAGTATAAATATCTCCGAAAGAAACTAATTTGTTAATATTGTTATAAGATTTTGATAGCACATAAAATTACTATTATCAAAAATAAAGGAAATATTAAGGTTAATGCTTTACAAAAAGTAAGCTGTTTTCTTCATTTCTGTCCAGATCATCTATACAATGCAAACTTCTTATCTAAATACACGTTTAATTGTACTTCAATACAGCCATTCTCTTGAGTAAACAAAAAACTTTGTAGATTTACATCTTTGCCAAATTCTATATGGCTCACACATTGAAATTGATAAAATGATCATACGAATTGTAAAAATGGGATTTAAACCAGAAGAAATTGATGCTTTTCTGGATAATTTCAAGCTAGTCAAAGATAAAATACGGAATTATGAGGGGTGTTCTCATCTAAAATTAGTTAGAGATACACACTATACTAATCAATTTTTTACATACAGCCATTGGGAATCTGAGGCGCATCTCAATAACTATCGGAACTCTACGTTATTTAGAGAAGTTTGGGCTAATACAAAAAATAAGTTTAGTCAAAAGCCAGAAGCTTGGAGTGCAAAAAGAGTGTGTGAATAACTTATATTTACTTAATAATAAGTCAATAACTATCAATAAAAAACGGTCAATTATCTATGTTTCCAATCATTAGAAAAGAAATAAATACTTTTTTTACTTCTGCAGTAGGGTATTTAACGATAGGTGTATTTTTATTACTTAATGGTCTTTTTCTATGGGTTTTTAAAGGGCAATTCAATATTCTTGACAGTGGTTTTGCTGATATATCTCCTTTCTTTTTTATTGCTCCTTGGATCTTATTATTACTAATTCCGGCAATTACAATGCGTAGCATCTCTGAAGAGAAAAAACAAGGTACATTAGAGCTGTTACTTACTAAACCTATTCAATTATGGAAATTAGTACTTGGAAAATATCTCGGAAGCTTTATACTAATATGCATTGCCATATTACCCAGCTTATTATATATACTTACGATATATCAGCTGAGCAAGCCAATTGGTAATATTGATTCGGGTAGTATCATTGGTTCATATATAGCCTTAATATTACTTGGCGCATCTTATACTGCTATTGGAGTTTTTGCATCTTCAATTACCAATAATCAGATAGTAGCATTTTTAGTAGCTATATTTCTTTGTTTTCTATGGTATTTTGGTTTTAGTAGTATTGCTGATTATCAATTGTTAGGAACTGCTGGCTACACAATTGAACAAATAGGAATGCAATTACATTATGAGCGTATCAGTCAAGGTATTATTGATACTAGAGATGTTGTATATTTTATTAGTATTGTCAGTGTATTTGTTTTTTTAACAATTATAGCACTTCAGAAAAAAAACATAAAAGCTATAATTACGCATTCGGCAATTGCAATTTTAGGATCTGTAGTACTTAATTTTATTGCTAATACTGCTTACAATCGTTTTGATCTTACTAATGATCAACGCTATACAATCTCCACTGCAACTAAATCTTTGATTAATGAAGTCAAAACTCCTGTTACAATTGATGTATTACTCGAAGGAGATTTTCCTTCAGAATTTAGAAGGTTACAAACCGAAACTAAACAATTATTAGAAGAGTTTACTTCTATTAATCCTAGCGTTCAATTTGCATTTACAAATCCTATCGAAGAAGAGGAGTTTAGAAAAGAAACATTAGAAGAACTTCAACGATTAGGACTCACTCCTATGGAGGTAAGTGTACAGGAAAGTGGTAAAACAGAGATCGAAACTGTAATTCCATGGGCTATTATCAATTACCAAAATAAAACGGTAAAGGTCTCATTAGTCAAAAATACGCTAGGTGCTACAACAGAAGAACGAGTAAATAATTCTATCCAACAATTAGAATATATATTTGTCGATGCGCTAAAGAAATTAATCCATCCAAAAAAACAAAAAATAGCAGTTCTCAAAGGAAATGGACAGCTACCAGATGCAAAAATAGCTGATTTCATAAAAACCCTACAAGAATATTATTTTGTTGGCGCATTTACTCTAGATTCTGTAGCATCTAATCCAGAAAAAACATTAAAAGATTTACAGCGATTTGATATGATCATTAATGCCAAACCTACACAAGTTTTTTCTGAAAAAGAAAAATATGTTTTAGATCAATATACTATGAATGGTGGCAAATCACTCTGGATGCTAGAATCTGTAGGCATGGAACTAGACAGTCTTTTTAAACCAATATCTAATGGATCGGCTATTGCCTTTGTTCAGGACTTAAAATTAGGAGATCTTTTATTTTCTTATGGTGTCCGTATCAATCCTGTTATCGTTAATGATTTATACTCTGCTCCTATTATGTTAGCTTCTGGAGAAGGAAATAACACACAATTTACACCTTATCGTTGGTTCTATGCATCGCTGACTAAAAGCACTTCTAATCACCCAATCGTTAAAAACATAGAGTCTGTAAAATTTGAATTTTCTAATCAGATTGATACCTTAAAAAATACTGTAGACAAAACCATACTACTTACCAGTTCTGATAAGTCAAAACTAGAAGGTATCCCAAAAGAGTATAACCTCAATACAATTATTGGACAAAAACCTGATATAACTACCTATAAAACAGGTAATCATAATCTAGCTGTTTTATTAGAAGGCAGTTTTAAATCTGCATATAAAGACAGGATAAAACCCTTAAAATTAGAGCAACAAAAAGATATCAGTACAGCCACTAAAATGGTCATTGTTGCAGATGGAGATGTAATCAAAAATAGCATGAGAAAAGGAAAACCTGTTACTCTTGGATACGACCCATATATGAATCTACAATATGGCAATAAGGAATTTTTACTCAATACAGTAAATTTTCTCTTAGATGATTCTGGTATTATAAGTGTAAGAGGAAAAGAGGTGAATATCTCCTTTCTAAACATAGAAAAAGTAGTCGCTAATAAAACTTTTTGGCAAATTATCAATCTAATTATTCCACTAATAGCCCTAGGAATTTTTGGTTTTCTTTTTTCTTTTATACGCAAGAAAAAATACCAAAAGTAACTATTCTTCATTCATGTATACTATGATATTACTATATGGATGCTAGCGATCATTATCATCCAACCTTATATAGTTGCCATATCTATATCTTGAATGAACTCCCTCGGAGCAGGTTCACGAGGCATTCAACTGAAAATATTTTTTAAGATTCCGAAGCAAACTTAGAGGTATTAAACCTGAGATCCCGCTAGATACTGAAACTAGTTCAGTAAACAGCGAGATTAGTTCAACTATCTAATTTGAAGGTATTGCTACGCAACTTTTCAAATCAGAGTTTCACTAATAAAGTTGTATTTTAGCATAGTAAAAAAATATATCACGCATATGAGATATATAGATATGCTCATATATATTTTTTAAGCACAAGATATGAAGCCAACAGTATATATAGAAGGTGTTAGAAAACAGTTTTTGTACTATAAATCCTTAGGTGAAAAAACTATGGATCAAGTAAGTGATGAGAAATTGTTTTGGCAATACAACACCACTAGTAATAGCATCGCCATTATTGTAAAACATTTATGGGGAAATATGAAATCCCGATGGACAGATTTTTTAACTACAGATGGAGAAAAACAATCGAGAAAACGTGATGAAGAATTCGAAGATGACATCAAAACCAGAGAGGAGTTAATTGATAAATGGAATGATGGCTGGCAATGTCTTTTTGATGCTTTAAATAGTATCAACGAAGATAATTTTTATCAGGCAATCTACATCCGCAATATTGAACATAGTATTACCGATGCCATCAATAGACAATTGGCGCACTACTCATACCATATTGGACAAATTGTATATCTCGGTAAAATGATAAATGATACGCATTGGGATTCATTATCTATTGCAAAGGGTAATTCTAAGGTATTTAACGAGCAGCGTTTTGCACAACCTAAACATAAAGCCCATTATACAGACAAGTTGATGGATAAAGATATGTCATAAGATTATATCATCAGCTAATAGCTGTAAACTATGTTTCATGATCATAAAAGCAAAGATTACTTAAAGAACTTATTTAAGGTTTTTACAATTGGCTGCAAAATGGTCGATAACTCCTTCTTCTTTGTTAATAACTATAGTTTTAGCTTACCACTATCTTTATAGATTACATTTATATTTGCTATAGCTATATATTCTAGTAGCAAGAAAAGCAGTTTTAATCACAAAATTTTAAACGGGTGAAGTTCATAGTATCCAGTTCTTATTTACTAAAACAATTACAAATATTAGGCGGAGTTATAAATAACAGTAACACACTACCTATCTTAGATAATTTCTTATTCGAATTAGATAACAATTCATTAATGGTATCTGCATCTGATCTAGAGACCACTATGTCTACAAAATTAAATGTAGAATCGTCTGATAAAGGTGTAATTGCTGTACCAGCTAAGTTGCTGTTGGAAACTCTAAAAACTTTTCCTGAGCAACCGTTAACTTTTGTTGTAGGAGATAAAAACACCATAGAAATCAGCTCTAATCACGGTAAATATGCATTAGCATATATTGATGGTGAAGAATTTCCTAAGGCAGTAGAACTAGAAGATCCTAGTGCCACGACATTAATAGGTGATATCCTAGCTACTGCTATAAGTAAAACCATTTTTGCAACAGGTAACGATGATCTAAGACCTGTGATGAGTGGCGTATTTTTTCAATTCTCCACAGAAAGTCTAACATTTGTTGCTACTGATGCCCATAAACTAGTAAAATACTCGCGAGAAGATATAAAAGCATCTCAAGCTGCAGAGTTTATTATGCCCAAAAAACCTCTTAACTTATTAAAAGGAATTTTAGCAGGTAGTGATACAGAAGTACTAATCGAATATAATGAAGCAAATGCCAAGTTTACCTTTGATGAGACTCAGCTTATTTGTAGACTCATTGATGGCAAGTATCCAAACTACGAAGCAGTTATACCAAAAGAAAACCCAAATAAATTAACGATAGCCCGTACGCAGTTCTTAAACTCTGTACGTAGAGTTTCTATATTCTCTAATAAAACTACTCATCAGGTTCGGTTAAAGATTGCTGGTGCAGAATTAAACATATCTGCAGAGGATATCGATTATTCTAATAAAGCCGAAGAGCGTCTTACTTGTGGCTATCAAGGAGATGATATGCAGATAGGGTTCAATTCTAGATTCTTAAGCGAAATGCTTAATAACCTAAACACAGAAGATGTACAATTAGAAATGTCATTACCTAACCGAGCTGGTATATTAACTCCAACAGAAGGATTAGATGAAGGAGAAACTGTAACCATGCTTGTCATGCCAGTAATGCTCAATAACGAATAAAAATTACAACTATCTAACCAGTCAAATTATGAAAATCCAATTGTAGCAATATGATTGGATTTTTTTAGTCATACGTTATATGCTGCTTTCTGTGTACATTTACCTTTTGGAGTAAATTGCACTTATACTAATCTATAGAAAAGTATTTAGTTCTGACCAGATACTAAATGACATAATTTTATAAACTAATATTATACCATATGACACAACAGGATCTTAAGAACTGCCACAAACAAATAAGGCCTTATATCCATAGAACACCCGTATTGGTATCAAGCCTACTCAATAAATTGTCTGGAACTCAACTTTATTTTAAATGTGAAAATTTACAAAGAATGGGAGCCTTTAAGATGCGAGGAGCTACTCATGCTATTCTACGATTATCAGAAGATCAACGATCCAGAGGTGTCGTAACACATTCGTCTGGCAATTTTGCGCAGGCGCTATCACTGGCAGCACAGAGTCTTAGTGTAAAAGCTTATATTGTTATGCCCTCCAATGCTCCACAAGTAAAAAAAGATGCTGTAAGAAATTATGGTGGAGAAATTATAGAATGCCCTCCTACTCTACAAGATCGAGAATCAACGGCTACACAGATTCAACAAGAAAAAGGAGCTACTTTTTTACATCCATCAAACAACTTAGATGTAATTCTTGGACAAGGAACTGCAGCTATAGAACTATTAGAAGAACAACCTGACTTAGATTACATTATAACTCCTGTGGGTGGTGGTGGACTTATTGCTGGTACAGCATTAGCGACTTATCATTATCAAAAAAACTGTTCAGTTATTGGAGCAGAACCATTTTCTGTAGATGATGCATACCGCTCTCTAAAAAATGGAAAGATAGAAACTAATAAAACCACAACTACAATCGCCGATGGTTTAAAAACACAACTAGGTGATATCAATTTTCCGATCATACAAGAGCACGTTTCTAAAATTATTAGAGTAGAAGAACAAGAGATTATAGCAGCTATGAAATTACTCTGGGAACGCATGAAAATTATTATCGAACCCTCTAGTGCTGTCCCTTTTGCTGCTGTATTGCGGGAAAAAGAAAAATTTGCTGCAAAAAAAACAGGCATCCTCCTATCTGGAGGAAATGTAGATCTTGAAAACCTCCCTTTTTAACCAGAATCCTAAGACATTTTATCAAAATTTAGTGGGGTAATTTTAGTCAGAACTGGTATACTACTTATGATATACTTTTTTCGTTTGTATATATATAATACGATTTACGAATAAAAATTTCGCATCTAATGACATTCTTTTTCTACTATATTTTCTTCATAAAATGAAACAATAGCTATGGCTATTTCTTTAATTTGATTCATCAATCTAGCGAAAAATCCTTGCTATTATTTTTACGAAATTCTCATCCGTAAATCGTATAATTCGGTAAGATTTAAATTATATCTTACCGAATATTTACAAGTATATAATCTGTATTTTCCTTTAAAAATAGAAGAATATGATTGTTTACTTAGTACAATATAAAAGGTTAAACCTATTTTATGTCTTTAGATTGTATTATAAATTATTATCTATTAAGATCATAATTCAAGATGAATACACAGTCAAAAGTAATTTTACCTTCAGCATCTAATTTAGACATATTCACAGCACCTGATAGCCTTGCGTTTCCTTCAATATTTCTATACAATCCACTACCAAATATGAAATCATTCTGATTGCTGTCAGGACCAGGAATAGCTCCTGTTATGTGTGTGACATCTGGAGACCCGTGAGTAGTTGGTTGTACTGTTGTAAGTCCTTCGGTAGCAAATGAACCATTCCCAAAATTATAGATAGTGGTTCCTTTTAATTTTATTCTAGGTGCACCAGCATCATTAACATCTACAATAGCAATTTCAGATAAACAGTCAACACCACGACCAACTCTATATCCAGTTCTAGCATCTAATAATGACACATCAAAACATTGTGCATCCTCAGAAACTCCTATCGCATTTTTTTCGAATTGTGAAGGCGCTCTTTTAGTTCCTGTTCCTTTTAATCGTAAGACGCTAGTTCCAGGAGCTCTATAGCTAGGTCTTATAGAAGGTATAATGAAGACGCAACTAAAAGTGATTTCATTAGGACCATGCATTGTTACTGCACCAGATAATCGGACATTCCCTTTAGCACCTTTATAATCACCAGTACCTCCAATAATATCATTAGAATCTGCAGTTGGGATAGCACCAGTAATATGAGTAATACCTGGCGATCCATGAGTAGTGGGTTGTACAGTTGTTAACCCCCTTGAGATCAACGATCCTGTACCATCATTAAAATTAAAAAATGCAGTCCCAGTCAGAGCAATACTCCCATCAGGGTTTTGTTGTACATTTGATAAACAATCAGTTGCAGTTCCGACGACTTTATTGTTAGAAGCATCAATAAGTTGTAAATCGAAACAAGTTCCGGTAGTAACACCATCACCATTAAAGTCGGGAACCTCGCGCTGTTCTCCAATAGCTCTACCTACTAGTTTTACAACTCTAAAATAATTTAATCCAGAGCCATGATAATGATGCTTATCATCTGAATCTATTTCTGCAAATTCTGTTTTGATTCCTGTAACTTCTTCTATAGGTTCCGAATTACAGGAAATTAAAAGTGTAGTTGTTAAAAAAAGAGCGGGTAAAAATTTTAAATTTTTCATGTTATAATTTATTTAAGTTTGGTAGTGCGAATTTCTTATGAACATTCTAAAATTCATAACTTCATTAGTTAAAATAATATTAATTATAACAATAATTGAATATTTGTACTAAAATCTGTACAAATATTATATGCTCAAAAATGCATGTTTACTCCTACTTTTTTTATTTCTGATTTTGATTATTCAGTCATATATTCTAATTTTTCAAAAGTGTTCAGGCTAAGATCATAGGAGATTTTTGTAACACTTATTATATTGGAATACAATATTTTATAAATTTCAAATTTATTAGCGGTTTAGTTTTGAAAGTATATTATCTAATCACCATCATTGCAGATGTGATAATTTACAGATAAGTTCTTAATTGCATCAAATGAAATAAAAAGTTGTACAATTGTTAAAGTTCTTCTTATTTTAAAAAGATAAAAAAAGTTAACATTTCTTTATACAAATCATTTTCGTACATTTAAATTGATTTTCATCACTTTATGTATGGCATTTACAGCTGAAGAATTTAAAATCCTTACAGAAAAAACAATGCTTTTTCTTATCATTATGGATAAGACTGGTAAGGTGCACAATGTGAATACGCGTACTGAAATTCTATTCTCCTTACCTACAAAACAAATTATTGGCACCTCTATTTTTAATTTTGTCTTGGATGATGATGAACTCCACTTTAGAAAAATAATTTCTGATCTATCTAATGATAGCTCTCAGGCTAGTGATACATTTAGATTTGCTACCTTAATTTCTGAAGGAGTACTCTCTCTAAAATTTGATTTTATCTATCATAATGATTTGATCTATGCTTCAGGGATTGATATGACTGAAGAGAATGAAGAACATAGTGCACTAATTACGCTTTCTAAATTAACAAAAACTGGAGCTTGGTATTTCAATCCTGCAAAAAACCAAATTTATTGGTCTAAAGAATGTTATATTTTACACGATTTAGATCCAAAAACGCCAATTACTAGAGAAAAAGGAGTTAGTTATTATTCGGCTGAATCAAGAGAACGAATTGAAAGCTACCTAGATGACCTCATAAGAACAGGAAAACCCTATGACTATACAGAAGAAATTACTACCGAGAAAGGAACTAAAAAATGGGTAAGGGTACTTGGCAAACCAGTGATGCATAACAAAAAAGTGATTTTTGTAAATGGAACAATTGCAGATATTACAGAACGCCAAAATTATATCGAAAAGCTGAAATATAATGAAGAAACTAAAAACCTTGCCTTAAGAGGGATACGATCTGGCATATTTGATCATCATTTTGATATTAATGCTACATATTATAGTACAGATTTTAAAAAAATGCTCGGATTACCAACAAATGAAGACTTTATTTCTATTGATCTATTACAAAAATTAGTCCATCCCAATGACTTAGAAGCCGCAAAAAAAAGGCATATCGAAGAGATCAAAAAAAAGGGCAATCATTATATTAATCACTATCGATTAAGAAATAAAGAAGGTATATATAAGCATTATGAAATTTATGGTTATCGCAAGAAAGATAAACGTGGAAGAACTACCAGAATGATAGGTAATCTCATCAATGTGAATCAAAGAAAAATTAATGAAAAAATTATAGCAGAAAATCAAAATCGGCTATCTGCTATGGTTAATAATAGTTTTGCATATACTGTATTATTAGATATCAAAGGAGAGATTCTTATGGCAGATGATACATCTTTACATATCATAAAAAGAGATTTTGGGGTAGACCCCATGACAACCCCGACTCGTTTTATCAATGTAATGCCTGTAAATTTTAAGAATCATTTTGCAGATTCTTTTAATGAAACAATACAAGGAAAAGAAATAAAAAAAGAAATCGAACGAGTTACTAATAAGGGTGCTGCACAATGGTTAGAAGTAAAATATATTCCAATATATAACCACAAAGAAGAAGTTACTACCATTTTGGTAAGTTTTCATGATATTACAGAATCAAAATCCGCAGAGCTAGCTGTAAAAGAAGCACACATAAAAGAACAAGAGCTTAGTAATTTAAAATCTAATATTTTAGCTAATTTTAGTCATGAGATAAGAACACCACTTAATGGTATTATTACTATTAGTAATATTTTATTATCAGAAGAAGAAGAACCCGAGGAAAAGAAAAAATTATTAGAATATCTAGATCAGAGTAAGAATAGGTTATTAAAAACTATCAATAACTTATCACATTATAGCGAAATGGAGACTATCCAAAATAATTTAGAGTATGAAGAATATGATATTAATTATCTAGTTGAAACTTCGTATAGAGAGTATAGACATATCGCAGCCACTAAAAACCTAACATACAGTCTAGAATTAGATGAGAGTTGTCCTGTTGCTACTATAGATAAAAACTTGTTCCATATCGCAATCAATAATATTATTCATAATGCTATTAAGTATACAGAAAAAGGAACAGTTTCTGTAACTATAAAAGCAACCAAAAAAAAGAATACTATAGCCATTATCATTAAAGATACGGGTATTGGTATTGATAAAACTAATCTAAAAAAGATATTCGATCCGTTTATACAAGAAAGTATAGGTCTGAGCCGTAAATATGAAGGGACAGGGATAGGCTTGAGCATTTCTAGAAAATACATTGAGATTTTAGGCGGTAAAATCACAATAAATAGCACACTAAATAAGGGATCAGAATTTATAATTTTAATACCTAAGAGTCTATGAATATACTATACGTAGAGGATAATAAAATTAATGCCATGGTAATGGATAAGATGCTTTCTAAGAATGAATCTAATGTTATTATTACCGATAATGGCCTTAGTGCATTAAAAATAGTAAAGAAAACTTCTCTAGATCTTATCTTGGTAGATATTAATCTCGGTTTAAACCAAATGGATGGTTGCGAACTCCTTGATAGATTTAAAAAATTAGATATTCTTAGTGAGATACCAATATTTGCAGTTACTGCATATGCAATGCCTGGTGATTCACAGAGGTTCATCAATTTAGGTTTTGATAATTATTTTTCTAAACCCGTAAATTTTGACAAGTTATTATCTGCTATATCTCAAATTAGAGCTCGAAAAGTGATCTAATTATTTTCACGGTTTATGGTTTATCTATTAAGGTTTCATCTAAAGATCTTTTATATGCAATACACATTTATGTTTTCTTAATTTTAGCCTAGCACTACACTATGCTTGTATACATTACATATGGTAGTTACATTAACAAAGTAATGAAACGCTAGTATTTACAACAACTAAAATATGAAATATCTACCTAGCCCGTTAAACAGAAATTCCTAATACATTAAACAGGTAATGTCGTTAAGTTAAGCTTTATCATTGTCAATCTGAGCCTTTCGAGGATCATCATAACCTTCTTTTTTGATTCCACTTCGACAGTCCAGTCTACTGACAAGACAAGCTTAGTGTGACAAATAGGTATTTTTTGAGCTTAACTTAACGACATTGATAAAATGGGTTTACCCTAACTAAAATGAATTAATAAGGAAAATAATCAGTTACACGACCATTACTATCTAGTTCAACAAAAGTACCTGCATCAAACCACCTATTGCTATTATCAAATGCTAACTTTAAATAAGTTCTCTTGTGCAATGTTCCTGATAGTACATAACCAGTTTCTCCATCATAGGTAATAGTAGTCCAGGATCTAAACCATATTTTAGTTCCATTCCCTATTGGACTAGAATTAAGGTTCACTAAATTTCCAGAAGCTGCATTTCCATAAAAATCAAAATCTACTCTATAATGTTTTCTAAACCATACTCTTGTATATCCTGTTACACTGATAAAAGAATTATTTAATAAGACAGCAGAAGCCACTACTCCATAACCGAAACGAATTTCAGTCCCTCCTTTAAACCATAATTTTTTACCAGAATTCCCCCATCCAATTGGCAAAAAGGAGTTCTCTGCCAAAGTACCTTTTAAAACATGTCCATTTATATCAAAATGTATCGCTGTCCCTGGTTTAAACCACCCTTTCGTTTGCAAAGATCCTCTTTGTCCCACACCACTTATCAAAAGATATTGAGCGTAATACAAAACTGCTTTTTTTACATTTCCATTATTATGAAAACTTACATGAGTCCCCGCTTTAAACCACAATGACAGATCGGGTCTAATTCTTAAAAAAGAATCATGGGTAAGTACTCTATCAAAAGGGGATGCCTTCGAATTAACTTCTTCAAATTTTTCAGAGATGTCAGTGTCTACATTTTCTTTTTCACAGCTAAACAATAAAGTAAGAGCCATCAAAAAAAAGATTGATTTTAATTTAAATTTATTTTTTTTCATAATTGTAATATATTTATATAGTTAAAATTTAAAGTATATATAAAAGTATTTACAAAGTTTATTTTTAAACTAAAAATGGGGAATTATCACCTATATTTGTGGATGAATAGCTCTAAATTAGTGGACTTACGTAATCATTTCTTTAATCAAAGTAGTTTTACTTCTTAAAGATAAAATGATTCGATGATTAATGATGGTATTCTTTTTTAAAAACCTCCTCTCTTTGCTCTAAAATATATCCAGCCCGTTATACGTTTGTTGGTTTATGCTCATTCTATAGGTTACCATTTATTATTAAAATGTTTACCCTTACTTTGTTAATTATAGCGTATTAAACCCAGAGCTTATTAACCACGTGCATGGGGAAAAAATTTCTAAAAATGTTAGACATCTAACATTAAAAAATAAAAAAAACCTTTAATATTACTATAATAAGTTTATACTTAATTATTAAGACTTATCTGTTGTAAATTTTGACACTTATCTAATTATAAATTCGCCAATTCGAGGATTTTTAATAGAAAATCTAATATCATTCTCTAATTCACCATGAAAAACCACTCGGAAAGGTGCTTCTTATACTATTTAGTTAATAAATGAGCACTCAGCTTATCTTAATCAATTAATAAAACTTTTTTAAAATAACTTAAAACTAATAACTAAATTTTTTAACAATGAAAAAAATGAAATTTTTCCCCCGTGTATTTATTTTACTAGCTTTAGTAGGATTAACATTTATGTCATGTGAAACTAATAACCAAGAGGGCACTGACGAAATCACGCAATTAAATGAAGATCAGATTGAAGCAACGCTTGTTTTTGAAGGTAAAGAATATAATGTATCACTTATTGATGGTGATATAGCTACACCCAATTTAAATCCAATCCTAGAACAAATATGGGATACAGGGTTTGTATTGAATTCAGACGATAAATTTTACTTATTCGAGACTGAAGAAGATGAAAACGCATTTATTAATGCGCAGTTTCCTGTGGATGTAGAAACTACTGGAGATGTACTGGCTAAGAATGATGTTTTTGATGTTCTTTTTAGTGATGTAAGAATACAACGCTTTGGGCTTGGCGGTGGCGCTTTTTTAGGAGATAATGCTACTATAACAGCTAGTGCAAGAAGATTAGCTAGTATTAGATCAACGCTTCCTGGTTCTAATCGTAATATGAACGACATTGTTTCTTTCTCTATTATAAGAAACCCTACAGGTAGTAGATATAGAGTTACTTATTTCCAACACAATAATTTTAGAGGAAGAAGATTATCTAAAATTTCTAGACCTCGTTTTCAATTTGGTGTTAGAGAAAATGAATTTATAGCTCGTGGTATTAATAATACTACAAGTTCAATACGAATTCAACGCTTGTAATACGATTTACGGATGAGAATTTCGTAAAAATAATGGCAAGGATTTTTCGCTAGATTGATGAATCAAATTAAAGAATAGCCATAGCTATTGTTTCATTTTATGAAGAAAATATAGTAGAAAAAGAATGTCATTAGATGCGAAATTTTTATTCGTAAATCGTATAACACATAATCTGGGCAATGTCGTTAAGTTAAGCTCAAAAAACATCAATTCTGTCACACTGACAATGATAAAGCTTAACTTAACGACATTGACAATCTAGGTTAAAAACAAAGGTAAGCTAAAAAGAAAATCGTCTATAAAATAATTTATAGACGATTTCTTTATGTTATATATAAAATTTGATTCCTATTGTTGCTCATAATCAGAGTCCCAATCTGTACCATCATCTCCTTTTTGTCCATCCATTTTAATCATAAAATTTTTAGCCGGGAAATATGGTTTCATGTGTATATCTAAATATACTCTATCTTTTTGATTTGGATCTTGTTCGAAACGCTTGATAGAAAAATCTTCGATTAATTGATCAGGTCCAGTAATCTCATCTAAGAATTTAACGATCTGTCCCATAAGTTCTTTTCGCGTTCTGGCATTAAAGTTTTCAAAAGCTCTTCTGTTTAAGAAATCCATCAATACCTTAGTAACATAATCAAATACACGAACTACAGAATACGTTTGTAATCCTAAATTATCACCATTGAACAGTGTTTTAGCAGAAAATGCCATTACTTTACCATATTCGTTTACCATAGGTACTAATCCCAACTTTTCTAGCTGAGCAATTTCACTTTTCTTAAGGTCAAAACGAACTCCATCCACCTCATTCATCCCACCAAATTTCTTACCTGCAGTCACCTGAGACATTAAGGTTTTATATATTTTACCAGCTAATGCACTAGATGGAGGAACAAAAAGGTCATCCTCTTCACCAACCTCATCGTGTTTTCCTCTACCAACAAGCCAATTACAAGACATAATCACATTAGATCTGTACTTATCGCCTCCAGTAAGGTTAGCAGCTTCAAACATCTCCATAACATCATCAGGTTCATCAAGATGCTCAAAATCAGTGACCATCATTACTTTATTTTCATGAGCAATTTTAGCCCATTTTTCTATAACTTTATTAGATCCCAAATATCCAGGAACTACCAATAATCCATAATTATCTCTAAGATCTAAACGATCATATCCCTGTACTAATTCTTCTTCTACTGCATCAATAAATCGAGTGTTATCAAGATCCTTAAGCTGATCGAGTTCAGCATTCATGATATTGATATTTTTTATTTTCTGAGATTCTGTATTTTTAAAAAATAATGCGACAGATCGATAAGATTGTTCTAGTTCTCTGGTCTGTTCTAATGCAGCTCCTAAGTTTTTTTCTAATGATTTCCCTGCAATTTCTGATCTTTTTTCAGATTCATCTACCATAACTGATAGATCATCAGAAGATGATAGTATATCTCCCCAAATCTCAAGAGTTTTTTGCAATTTAGCTCTTTCAGCTTTTTTTGATGATTCTGTGAGAAATATTTTTTTACGTGCCTTTCGATCTGGATTCATGTTCTGAACATCTTCAATACACGCCTCTAGTAAATCAAATCCCCCGTATTTGGCTAATTTCTCTTCATTAACCTTTAATTCTTTTGCTGGGTTTTCTATCTTAATATTTTCCTGAGCTTGTTTTCCTGCTGCCATCTATAATTGTATATATTTTAACCTTGTTGTAATTCTGCTAATAGTGATTGAATTGATCGTAAAAGTGCTTGTTTTGCGTCTGGATCCGCCAATGCTGCTTTTAATATTTTATTAGATTTTAGCTGCTTTACTACTTTTAGATACTGATCTTTTTCTGTATCCAGATCATTCAAAAATTTACTTTGATTTATAATCCCTTTTTTACCAAAATCACCTAAGTGATTAAATTTCAGCATTTCTTTACTTTCTACTCCGTCAGAGTCTTCAAACTCTGCTTCTACTTCTGGTTTATAGTTTTCAAATACATGATCTATAGAAGTTAATCCATTAACAATCTTTGGCTTTATAGGTTGATCTTGGGTCAATTTCTGAACAAGTAGTGTTTTATTTTGTCCAATTTCTAGTATAGCTTCACTAGCATCTGTTTTTACCTCTGTTCCTCCTAATCCATACGTATTACTGCTCATATTTTCTATTTAATGAATAATTGCGAATTATAAATATACTAAATTTTATCTCAGGATGTTACTTTTTATTATAGCTCCATTTCATTTTTTTGTCTTTTACATCCAAGCTCACTACACTTCCTTTACCTATTTCTCCTGTAATCAACATTTTAGACAATGGACCTCTTAGCTCAGTTCTAATTACTCCCCGTAATGGTCTTGCCCCATATTTTGGTGTAAATCCTTTATACGCTAGGTATTCTTGCGCAGCATCTGTCAATTCTAGCGTAACTTCTTGTTTATTCAATGCTTTATGCAAGTCTTTTAATTGAATTTTAAAGATTTTTACTACATTTTCTTTAGTTATCGGAGCAAAAGGGACAATCTCTGTTAATCTTCCTAAAAACTCTGGTCTAAAATGATTAGACATTAATTCTAATAGATCTGTTGATTTTGGGATATCTCCGTCAGTAAATGATTGTACTACATGTTCACTTCCTATATTAGAGGTAAATAATATAACGGCATTAGAAAAATCTCCTGTTTTACCTAATCTATCATTTAGTTTTCCTTCATCTAATATCTGAAGAAAAATATCAAATACTGATGGATGCGCTTTTTCTATTTCATCAAATAATACGATCGAATATGGTTTTTGTCTTATCTTATTTACCAATAACCCTCCTTCTTCGTATCCAACATACCCTGGAGGCGCGCCATATAATAAAGCTGCAGAGTGTTCTTCTTTAAATTCTGACATGTCAAAACGAATAATTGCTTCTTCTGTCTGAAATAAAAATTCTGCTAATGATTTGGCCAATTCTGTCTTACCTGTTCCTGTAGGTCCTGTAAAAAAGAAAGAACCTGTAGGCAATCCTGGTTTACTAAGACCAGATCTGGATTCTAAAACTGCTTCAGAAATAGTTTTTATAGCGTGATCTTGACCGATTACCCTTTTTTTAAGGTGATCTTCCATATTGAGCAATCGTTCTTTTTCATCAGCTTGGAGCTTTCCGACAGGAATCCCTGTTTTATTTGCTATAGTTGCTGAAACGTCGTTTTTATCAATAAAAGTTTTTTCTTCTGAAGCTTTCTTAAAAAAATGATCTAGAATAGTAACAATTTTTGTTTTGTAGTTATCAAAAGTTTCTTCTCCTAGAATCATCTCATCTTCTCCCAGTTCTGTAAACAACAAATAACTAAACTTATTCTTCAAATTATTGTAGATCCAGCTAATTGAATTTGTTTTTTCTGATATTTCTGATTTCTGTTCTCCAATTTGTTTTACTTCTTTTAATAGTGTTTCTACGTTATTCGCAGTTGTTTCTATCATATACTTAGAAGCAGACATCGTTCTGTCTATAAGATCTATAGCCGCATCAGGAAGACTTCTGTCTTTATTAAAACGCTTAGATAATCTTATGGCTTCTGCGATGGTTTCATCTATAATATCTAAACTATGGTGGTCTTTATATTTTGCAATCGTATTAGAAATCATTGTAAGCGCATCTTCTTCTGAGGGTTCTTCTAATGCAACAATTTCGAACCTACGCGATAATCCTTCATCTGTTTCTATATGTTTTCTGTACGCATCATTAGTTATTGTGGCGATAAAGGTAACTTGTCCTTTTGCTAGTTCTGATTTTAAGATATTAACCAAGCCTTGATTTCCATTATTCTTATCTGTAAGATTATTGATCTCATCAATCAATAAAATTGGTTTTTCGAATTCTTTTAATGCTGCGATAATTTTTTTAAACCTGTCTTCTACTTCACTCTTATACGTTGCTCCAGAGACTAAATTGATAAAATCTAATTCATAAATCTGTGCATTATCTAATATTTCTGGAGTATTACCGTTAATTACAGCTTCTGTAAAACCATCTAATAATACTGTTTTTCCTACGCCTGGTTCTCCAGTGATTAGTACATTAGGTTTGGCATGTCTTCCTAATATTTCTGTAATCATTTTTACTTCTGCATCTCTACCAAATACATCATCTAATTGTTGGTTTTTTGCAGCAAAAGTTTTGTCGATACAATATTCTTCTAATATGCCTGTATCTATTTTTTGGGGTGTAGCTTTTCCAGATTTATGGGTAGTACTAGTTTTATTAGTGCTTGTCCCATTTTTATGAGTAGCAGCTATCAAAATTTCATCTGCCTTGAGGGGTAATGTTTTAAGCTGTTCGTATGAGAAGCCTACTCCTGGTGTACACAATGATATCAATACTGCTTGTGGGGTAATCTGATCTTCGCCTAATTTAAGCTTAATTGTATCTGCTTCATTAAATACAGCCTCTATAGATTTGTCCCCTTTGATAGTGTCGGGAATATTTACTACTCGTGGTAAGGCTTCTATTCGTACCTCTGACCATTCTTCATAATAATATATATCTCCATCTATCTGATCAAAAAAATCTTTTAAACCTACATCTTTATGTAATAGTGCTTTTAATAAATGTGCAGCATTATACTGATCATTATAATATTCTTTTGCAATGGATTGTGCTATGTGAATAGCATTATCTACTTTAGAGGATAAGCTGTAGTCTAGTGCTTGCATGTAGTTGATTTTTGGTAAAATAAACAAATAACCTATTAATTAACAAAAATATTACTACATGTTCTTGTTATAAACAAAATTAAAACTTGATTTTTTATCTAATTTGACTAAACCTAATCCCTAATTTTTTCTCTAAATCTCTAATTATTTTAAGCTCTTGTTTTACTATCAAAGCTAGTGATAAACCTGTATTTCCTGCTCTTGCAGTTCTACCACTTCTATGAGTATAGTACTCTATTTGATCTGGCAATTGATAATGCACTACAAAAGCTAGATTGGCTACATCAATTCCTCTTGCGGCAACATCTGTAGATACTAATAATTGTGTTGTGCCTTTTTTAAAAGCCCTCATCACCTTATCTCTTTCTTTTTGGGTCATCTCTCCTTCTAGCAAACCTACTTCATAGTTTTTTGCAATAAGTTGTTTAGATAATGTACGAGCAGCTACTTTTGTTTTAGTAAATATAATACCTCTTTCTAGTCTTCTTGATTTTAGAAAATACGTTAATGTATCTAGCTTATTAGCTTCTTCATCTATTACAAAATGATGGTCTATTTTTTTATTTATTGCATCATTTTTATCTACAGAAATTCTAATTGCATTTTTCTGTACATAAGAATTTATAATCTCCGTTAGAGAAGCTGGTATCGTTGCAGAAAAGAGCCATACATTACGATACCCTTTCGTCTTACTCAAAATAGTTGTAAGCTCTTTTTTAAACCCCATGCTAAGCATCTCATCTGCTTCATCCATTACGATCGTTTTGATTTTGGAGATATCGACAGCTTTTCTTTCTATTAAATCTATTAATCGCCCAGGTGTAGCTACTATAATATGTGTTGGTCTTTTTAGCCTAGAGAGTTGTTTCTCTATTTTTTCTCCACCATACACAGATTCTGTAAAAATCTTTTCGGTATACTTTGTATATTTAAATAACTGTTTTGCTATCTGTTGTCCTAATTCTCTAGTAGGTGACAGTACTAATGCTTGTACTTCATTTACAGAAGGATTTATACCAATGAGTAATGGAATCCCGAATGCAGCTGTTTTTCCTGTTCCGGTTTGCGCTTTTCCAATAAAATCTATATCATTATTAATGAGAACAGGTATTGCCTGTTCTTGAATTTTTGTAGGAGTAGAAATACCTATTTCATTAAGACCTTTAGCAAGATTTGCGGGTACTCCTAATTCTAAAAATGTCATCCAATTTTGTATTTGTATTACAAAAATAGGTGATTATATTTATAGCGCCAATAAAATACCTCCTAAAACGAACTGGGATTGAAGTGATCTCATAAGGATATATTCTAATAGTTAAACCTTCGCCATATTAATACATTATATAGAGGGGATATAAATGGAAAAATCTAATTTTTATATGTTTTCGGAGCATTGTACTCCTTAAGAAAAGGAAATAATACAATTTTGTACAAGCAGTTTTTTAAATTATAAAGAAAATTATGAAAAATCATATCCCATTAACACGACATTTTCATAAAATAATTAAACAACTGTCTTTTAAGAGTTAATCCTTTTTTATGATGGTGAGATTTTTCCATACAAAAACCTCCAGAGCAGTTCAAATCTGATCCTTCATCTGATGTAATAATGTCAATAAGAGCTACGTCTTGATCTGTAGAAGTTTCGTCATGGGTATGATCACTATGCGACGAATGATGAGTACATGAATTAACAATACCTTGTTTTTTGTGAGTAAAATCTTTCTTTTTGTTTTTGCTAGTTTGCCCTACTATACTATTTATGTTTAAAAACAATGCATCAGCACTAGAAAATAAGGTATCATCTGTTATTTGATTTTTATATGATTGAGATAGCATACTACTATAAACAAACATTATTATAATTGAAGCGAGTAGTTTTTTAATCATATCTATTTTTTTAATGGGGTTTAACATACTATAAAGGTAATTTTATATTCCTTTTTTAGAAATAAAATAGTACCAATATTTTATAAAACATCGACAAAATACATATTTAATCGTTTAAACACAAATATTCATAAAACTAAATGAAATAAATAGCTTACTTTTATTACGGTATTTACGTAAAAATTATAAATTTAGATACAATTTATCTAAATACGTCATTGATTAAAATAGCATAGGTGTATCTATAGGGTGATTAGGTAAGCTCAAATTAACTTGAAGTTCTTTATTAAGTAATTGTATAAAATACTTAGACAGTAATGGAGATTCTTTTTCTATGTTTTGATGTACAAAAAAACAAAGGTTTTCCAGCCCTAGTCTCTTCCATATTTTTATTCTTGCTACCCAATCATCTAATCTACTATAATCAGTCATATGATTAGCTCCTACATATCTAACAAAAGCATCTTTAGTAGTCAACCGCATATGCAATAGATCTCTTCTTCCAGCAGTATCAGTTATAATTGTAGTACAATTGTATTCTTCTAATAATGAATATAACTCATTAGCAACAGACACATTAGTAAACCAATCCGTATGCCTAAACTCAACAGCTAAATCTATTTCTTTAGGCCATCTGCTAATAAAACGAGCTACTCTATCAAAATTCTTTGGCCCAAAATTACCATGCATCTGTAAAAAAACTGTTCCTAATTTCTCCTTTAAATGAATTACATTGGCTAAGTATTGATCTACATAAGGATATACATCATCATTCAATCGTTTAAGATGTGAGATGTTTTGCACAAGCTTAGGAAAAAACTTAAACCCTTCTGGAGTTTTATCATACCACTTCTTAAATTGATCTTCGGGAAAAATTCTGTAAAAAGTTGCATTGAGTTCGATAGCATTAAATTGTCTGGAGTAATACTGTAATTCATCTTTAGTTCCTCTTGGATAAAATCCTTTTAAATCTTGTTTGTTCCATTTTGCACATCCTACATATACTGACAGGGGTTTACTTTTAGAATTCATTAATACAGTAGCTGTGCTAGTATGATCTTTAGGTAAGGAAAAATCAATATTCTCTGGAGATGTTACTTTACCAAACTGCATAGTTTCTAGAGTTAAAAGATTATTATATAAATTATTGTAACGAAAATAAGATACGATAGTCTAACTTTATAGTAATAACTCTAATTTATTTAAAATGAACTCAGTAAAAACACTAATTATCGCTGTTATTCTTGCTATCATAGCACCTACACAAGCACAAACTGTAGAGGAAATCATAGATACTTATCTAGAGAATACCGGAGGAAAAGAAAATTGGCAAAAGCTAGAAAACATAGAAATGATAGGACTCATGAAAATGCAAGGTATGGAAATACCTTTTGAGCAAATATCTACCAAAGATGGAAAACAATTGGTTACTATAGAACTACAAGGAAACAGTATGATCTGGTCTGCTTTTGATGGCGAGACCTCTTGGCAAAGAAACCAAATGACTATGGAAGCCGAAAAAAGTGATAATGAAGCTACTGAAAACATGAAAAAACAAACCAAAGATTTCCCTGATCCTTTTTTAAATTACAAAGAAAAAGGATATGCTGTAGAGCTTATAGGAAAAGAAACTGTGGATGGAACTGAAACATATAAGATCAAGTTAACTAAAGATCCGATTACTATGAATGGACAGTCCATTCCTAATATAACGCATTACTATTTTGACACAGAAAACTATGTTCCTATTATATCCGAATCGCAAGTTAATGAAGGTCCAATGAAAGGAAAAGTTATAAAATCTTCAATGAGTGATTATCAAGAGGTCAATGGTGTTTACTTTCCATTTACCATCAGTAATGAGTTTCAGACAATTAATTTTAAGGAGGTCAAAATCAACTCAGAAGTAGATATCGCAAAATTTGCATTTCCAGAAAAAAAATAATCCAATCACACAATCCCCAAAAATTTGGGGGTTTTTTCATATAAATCAATCAATAAGAACAATTATGAATAAAAAAGTTATAATTGCTGGGCTTAGCATGGTATTTTTTATTACTACACAAGCTCAAGATATCGTATTAAAAGGTAAAGAGCTCTTTGGTAAACTCGAAGCAAGGCATATAGGACCTGCATTAATGAGCGGCCGAATTATTGACTTAGAAAATCATCCTACAAATAGTAGAATTATATATGCTGGAACAGCTGGTGGCGGTGTATGGAAATCATCCAATGGCGGAGCTAGTTATGCTCCTATATTTGATAAACACGCACAATCAATCGGTGTTGTATCTATAGACCCAAGTGACCCCGACAATACAATATGGGTAGGAACAGGTGAAATATGGACTAGAAATAGCGTATCAATAGGTGATGGATTATTCAAAACAACAGATGGAGGGGCTAACTGGAAAAAAATGGGATTCGATACTTCTGAGAGGATTAGCAGTGTAGAGATAAACCCAAAAAATCCAAAAGAAATATATGTTGGTGTCATGGGAGCTTTATGGAGTGATAGCAAAGACCGAGGCGTATACAAAACCACTGATGGAGGCACAACCTGGGAAAAAGTTTTATATATCAACGAAAAAACAGGTGCTAGTGAAGTTATTATAGATCCTAATAATCCCAACATCTTATATGCTGCCATGTGGGAATTTAGAAGAACTGCCTGGAATTTTAATTCTGGGGGTCCTAATAGTGCTTTATATAAATCTACTGATGCAGGAAAAACTTGGAATAAGATACACAATGGCTTTCCAGAAGGAAATATGGGTAGGTTTGCAATAGCAATTGCCCCGTCAAATTCTGATATCATATATGCTGTTGTAGAAAGCAAAAAAAATAAAGGACTATATCGCTCTGATAATGCAGGCAAAAATTGGAAATTATTAAATGGAGATTTTGGACTGGTAGTAAGACCTTTTTACTTTTCGAGAATAGTGGTAGATCCTAAAAATCCTGATATTATTGTCAAAGGTGGTTTATTTGGATCGATATCCAGAGATGGAGGGAAAACTTTTAAAAATCTGGGAAATATGCACGCGGATATTCATGATATTGTTTTTGATACTAAAAATTCTGATCAGATGCATGTAGGGACTGATGGTGGAATCTATAGGAGTTGGGATGGTGGAGCTACTATGGATATGGTAGATAACTTACCGCTATCTCAGTTTTATCACATTAGTATTGATAACGAAGAGCCCTATAATATATACGGCGGTTTACAAGATAATGGTTCCTGGTATGGCCCATCTTCTTCTCCAGGGGGTATCGAAGCAAGAGACTGGAAAAGAATAGGTGTTGGAGATGGATTTAGAGTTTTAAAACATACGACAAAACCAATTATATATTCTGAAATGCAAGGTGCACAAAATGTGTGGCGTATAGATATCGAAAAAAATACCACAAAAAATGTAGAACCTATACCAGATGGCGATGAAGAATTACGTTTTAATTGGAATGCGCCAATGGCAACTAGTATGCATAAACCTGATCGTTTTTATATGGGTAGTCAATACCTGCATAAATCAGAAGATATGGGAGATAATTGGATCAAAATATCTCCAGATTTAACTACCAATAACCTAGCAAAACAAGATAAAGAATCTGGTGGTATCTCTAGAGATAAATCTGGTGCAGAAACACATACAACTATTTTTACTATTGCAGAATCTCCTATTGACCAAAATGTTATTTGGGTAGGAACAGATGATGGCAATGTACAAATAACAAAAGACGGAGGAAAAAACTGGACCAACACCATTTCTAATATCTCTGGATTACCTGCAAACACCTGGGTGTATCATATAGAAGCAAGTGTTCATCATCTTGGAACTGCCTATGCTGTATTTGATGGTCATACTACTGGAGATATGAAACCCTATGTCTATAAAACTTCAGATTATGGAAAAACTTGGAAGTCTATTACTACTGATGACATTATCGGGTTTGCTAGAAACATACAAGAAGATTATGAACAAGAAAACTTATTATATCTCGGAACAGAGTTTGGTTTATTTATAACTATAGATGGAGGAAAAAACTGGTCTCGCTTTACTAATAATATGCCAGCAACAGCAGTACATTTTATTGATTTACAGAAAAAAACAAATGATCTTGTACTAGGCACACACGGTAGAGGAATACTTATCATCGATGATATCTCTCCATTACGTCAAATTAATCAACAAGTCTTAAAAAAAGATGTACATTTCTTTGATTCTAAACCCGCTATCATAAAAGAAGAAGGTGGCTTTGGAGGAGGAAGCACAGAGCTTCAGTTTATAGGAGAAAACCCTTCGTCTTCGTGCCAAATTATTTATTATCTAAAAAAGAGGCACACTTTCGGGAAAATGACACTATCAATCCAAGATCTCAATGGAAATGAAGTAGTATCACTTGTTCCTGGAAAATCTAAAGGAATAAATATTGTGAATTGGAACTTTAGAACAAAAGCTCCAAAAGTAGCAGCTGGTAAAACATTTACAGCTGGCGGATTCACAGCTCCAAGAATTGCTGCTGGATCCTATAAAGTGGTTCTCAAAAAAGGAAAAGATATACACGAAAGTAATGTCACTATCGCTAATGATCCAAAATCTATTATAAAATCATCGGAGAGAATGGCTCAACTAAAAACTACAGAGGAGTTATTTGATAGCATGGAAGATCTGGCATATTTAGTATATCAAATCAATCAAAACATTAAAAAAGCAGAGGAAGTAAAAAAAGCAGATGCTAGGTCTAATAAAATTACATCTCCTATGATTAATGACCTAACTAAACTAAAAGAAACATTAGTAGTCACCACTGGAGATAATTATGTAGATGAAGCAGAACCACAACTAAGAGAAAAAATAGCTGATATATATAGTACTATAGCTAATCAATTCGAAAAACCTTCTGCCGCACAACTTAAAAATCAAAAAATATTGATAGAAAAATTAAAGATGGCTGAAGAAGAGTATCAAAAAATTAAAGAAAAAAAGATTTCTAAGTTTCAAAAATATGTAGAGAAAAATGAAATCGCACCTATAAAAATTCTATCCAAAGAAGGATTCTTAAAAAAGTAATTTAATTATACCAGTCTATATTCTTACTCCATATAGGCTGGTATAACAATACCTCATAAAGTTATTCTCATTTCCTATTACTAAACCACGGTGATTTTAAAGACTAAATCAAAAAGACCATAAAACAATTGTTTATAAATGGTTTAAAACTCTAGAAGCAGTCTTACTTTTTGGATCAAACAAATCAGTACTTTTAATAAACGTTCATAAGTATGGAAAATAGGGAATCCAATTTGTTGGCGATGAGACCAAAAATCTTACAAGCCAGAGTCACAGAAAATATGACTATAGATGAACAATTTCAGAACAAAACGATACGACCTATCGTGAAATTGCAAAATGATCTATTTATTGAAGTATTTAAAAATTATATTAGAAAGAGAAAAAACACATTCTACAACTTAACTCTCGAAAAAAAATTATTATATATTGAAAATACCATCCATAAGGATATGAAATTAAGAAATAGCCTTAAAGGAATGATCATTGGTCAATTTACAGTAGATGAATATCTTATATACATCAAAAATTCTTCTGCATTAAACAAAAGGATGATGGGTATAGTCAAAGATCGCCTCCAAAACAATATCCAATTGTTGGAGCAGCCTAATTACAATCTCATTTAGAGCTTTGAGTATCTAAATAGGCATCATAAATTATAGCAGTTCTGATTTAAAAACACTCAAATAAAACACAGGTATTTTTTGAATTTACAGGAAGTAATACGATTTACGGATGAGAATTTCGTAAAAATAATGGCAAGGATTTTTCGCTAGATTGATGAATCAAATTAAAGAATAGCCACAGTTATTGTTTAATTTTATGAAGAAAATATAGTAGAAAAAGAATGTCATTAGATGCGAAATTTTTATTCGTAAATCGTATAAATAATCCTCGGGGCAAGTCCACGAGGCATTAGACCTGAAATCCCGCTAGATACTGAAACGAGTTCAGCAAACAGTGGGATTAGTTAAACCATCTGATTTGAAGGCATTACTGCGCAACTTTTCAAATCAGAGTTTCACTAATAAAATCTTCTTTTTTTAGCCTCAATAAACTCAACAACAAATAATATTAATAAGTACATATAATATAAAACTAAAAAAATCAGAATACTATAGTATTCTGATTTTTTTAGTTTTTAAAAACAGGAAGGGACAGTATATTAATTGCCTCCTTCTAGTGCTTTTAACTTTCCTTTCATCTCTTCAGCCTTTGGATCGTCTAACTGATAAAATATATTCATTAAAGTTCTAACAGCTTCAATATTATCAGGTTTACTCTTTATCGCTCCTTCTAAGTATGGAACAACCTCTTTATAAAGATTTTCACGCTTAACCTTTAGTGCATCATATTTCTTATAATCACTACTAGAAGTACCTAATTTATTCATTTCTTCTACTATATCCTTTTCTCTACTAAGCAATACAGATGCTATATTAATCTGAGCAGAGCTGTAATCAGGTTTTAACTCTAATGCCTTATTATAATATTCTATTGCTTTTTCATTATCTCCTAATTTAGAAGCACTAACTCCTAGATTATAGAATAAATCAGGATTTTCTGGATCATTGGCAACAATTTGTTCCATGATCTCTTTGTATTTTTCGATATTACCAAGCTTATAAAACATATCAGCTTCTGATTGCAATAGAGAAGAATCATTAGGGTTTTCTCTTTTTGCAGCCTCCATAGCTTTCATAGCTTCTTCATCTTTTCCTTGAGAAATATAGATAAGAGCAATATTTTTAGTGATTTCAGACTTTTTTGATTCTGTTTTTATAGTTTCTGGTTTAATGTGTGTTCCAGTTTTTACAGAAACGGTCATTAAATCTTTCGAAGGAAAACTATCTACTTCTCCACTTTCTTTGTTCGTAGCAGTATACTTCTCTTCTATACCATTAAATCCTATATCTACTAATTCATTGTAATAATTCAGAGCTGCATCATATTCTTTAGCATTTACAGCATTAGATGCTGCATAGTAAAGATATAATGTATCAGCTTTATTTGTTTTATACCCTAAGTATAATTTTTCTGATGCTAGTTTATTATTACCTTCTTTTTGATCTTTAATTGCTCCTTCAACAAGTGCTTGACGCAATGTTTGTAAATTAGTGAATGCTTGATCAGAATGTTTTTTTGCGCCAGAAGCTTTCTCGATCTCTATTACTTTATTATAAGCATTTGCAGAAGATTCAATTTTTTCTACAGAGTCTCCAGCATTTGCAGCAGATGCTTGTCCTTTAAGAAAATAATATAATGCTTTAGTTTTATCATCCGCAGCACTTAATTGTCCTTCGGCTGCATTTAATGCATCATTAGCTGTTTCTATATCACCAGATTTTATGGCTTTTTTAGCGGCACTTAGTGCTTTTTTTTGCGAAAACCCAATAGCACTTATAGTTAAAAAAAATGCAAGGATAAATTTAGTTCTCATTACTCTAATTTTTATGGGATTTAATTTATATCTTTTATTTATTTGACGTATTATCATCAATATTCTTACTATCTATAGACGATTCATTATCATTTTCTGTTACTTCATCGGCATCAATTTCTTCTGTTACTTCATCTTCATCGTGCATTACTTTAGCTACTGCAGCTATAGAGTCCTTACCTTTGAGGTTAATCAATCGTACTCCTTGAGTTGCACGCCCCATTACTCTTAGATCCTCTATTGACAACCTAATTGCTACTCCAGATTTGTTAATAATCATCAGATCATCAGCATCTGTAACATTTTTTATGGCCACTAAGTTACCAGTTTTTTCTGTAACAGAGATAGTTTTAACACCTTTTCCTCCTCTATTAGTAATTCTATAGTCTTCTAATCTAGATCGTTTACCGTATCCATTTTCCGAAACAACAAGAATATTACTCTCCATATCGTTGACTGCTACCATTCCAATAACCTCATCGTTTTCATTAGCAAGACGAATACCTCTAACTCCAGATGCACCACGGCCCATTGGTCTAGTTTTTTCTTCCTCAAAACGTATAGCCTTCCCAGATTTCACTGCTAACATCACCTGGCTTTTACCATCGGTAAGCTTAGCTTCTAGTAACTCATCACCTTCTTTAATTGTAATTGCATTAATCCCATTAGTTCTAGGTCTAGAATATTGTTCAAGTGAGGTTTTCTTTACTTGTCCTTTTCTTGTCGCCATAATGACATAATGCGCATTGATATACTCTTCATCTTTAAGGTCTTGAGTACATATAAATGCTTTTACTTTATCATCTGATTCTATATTGATCAAGTTTTGTATTGCTCTTCCTTTTGATGTTTTACTACCTTCAGGTATTTCATATACTCGCATCCAGAAACATTTCCCTTTTTGCGTAAAGAATAGCATATATTGATGGTTGGTACCTACAAAGAGGTGTTCTAAGAAATCTTCATTACGTGTAGTACTTCCTTTTTGACCAACCCCTCCTCTATTTTGTTTCTTATATTCTGTAAGTGACGTTCTTTTTATGTATCCTGCATGAGAAATAGTAATAACCACTTTTTCGTTAGGTATCATATCCTCGATACTAAGATCACCGCCTGCATATTCTATAAGAGATCGACGCTCATCACCATACTTATCTTTTACCTCAATAAGTTCTTCCTTAATGATTGTCATTCTTCGATCTTTCTTATCGAGAATATCTTTAAGGTCTTCAATTGTTTTCATTAATTCCTCATACTCCGCTCTTAACTTGTCCTGTTCTAATCCTGTAAGTTGTCTCAATCGCATTTCTACAATTGCCTTGGCTTGGATTTCTGTAAGTTTAAACCTATCAATGAGTTTTTGTCTTGCTTCATCAGCATTAGCAGAGGCTCGTATCAAGGCTATTACTTCATCTATATTATCAGATGCAATAATTAATCCTTCTAAAATATGGGCTCTTTCTTCTGCTTTTCTAAGTTCGTATTTAGTACGACGTACAACTACTTCGTGACGATGCTCTACAAAGTAGTGTATCATCTCTTTTACATTTAAGAGCTGAGGTCGTCCATTGACTAATGCGATATTATTTACACTAAAAGAAGATTGTAATGCCGTATACTTATATAATAAATTGAGAACAATATTCGGGATAGCATCTCTTTTTAGGATATACACAATCCGCATTCCTTTTCTATCAGATTCATCTCGTATAGTAGAAATACCGTCTATTTTTTTGTCATTTACAAGATCTGCAGTTTTTTTAATCATATCTGCCTTGTTGACTTGATATGGAATTTCAGATACAACGATACTTTCTTTTCCTCCTACTTCTTCAAAAGTAGCTTTGGCACGCATTACTACGCGTCCCCTACCGGTTTTGAATGCTTCTCTTACTCCATCATATCCATATATGATCCCTCCTGTCGGAAAATCAGGTGCTTTTATGTGTTGGATAAGCTCATCTATCTCTATATCGTTATTATCAATATACGCTATGGTACCATCTACAACTTCACTTAAATTATGAGGAGGCATATTAGTTGCCATACCTACAGCTATCCCTGATGCTCCATTGATTAATAAGCCAGGTACTCTGGTTGGCAATACTGTTGGCTCCTGAAGTGTATCATCAAAATTAAGGGTATGATCTACAGTTTCTTTTTCAATATCAGCTAGCATGTCTTCTGATATTTTACGCATTCTTGCTTCTGTATATCTCATTGCCGCTGGGCTATCTCCATCTACAGATCCAAAATTACCTTGTCCGTCTACCAGCATATATCGTAAGCTCCATTCTTGTGCCATACGAACCATTGTATCATATACTGATGTATCTCCATGCGGATGATATTTACCAAGTACTTCTCCTACGATTCTAGCAGATTTCTTGTGAGCACTACTAGCTTTAACGCCTAACTCATACATCCCGTACAATACTCTTCTATGTACAGGTTTGAGACCATCCCTTACATCGGGAAGTGCACGTGATACAATAACAGACATCGAGTAATCAATGTATGCAGACTTCATTTCATCTTCAATATTGATCGGTATTAACTTTTCCCCTTCTGCCATATTCTATTTTAAAAAATTGATTAAATTAAACGTGCTAATTTAAGTAATTCGATACATTTTTTATGATCTATACCCTATGTAATATACGCAATTTATTAACAACTTAAACTAGGTTGATAGTTAATAAGTCTACTAACTTACATTTTGATTATTACTGCTTTTTTTGTCTATTTACCCATTACAAAGATTGCAGCCAAGAATTTAAAAGCTATTTTCAAAAAAATATGTAATCATACAAACTGAAAAAAGCAGAACAATATTTATATTACACCAACAAATCTGTTAATCATGGTTAAAAAGAATTAATTTTTACCATTGGTAATAGTAAAAATTACTATATTTAGTAAGAAAGAAATAATTTATATGGATGATAATTTTTCACCAAGAGTCAAAGATGTGATTGCTTATAGCAAAGAAGAAGCGCTAAGATTAGGACATGATTTTATAGGTACAGAACATCTTATGCTAGGATTATTACGTGATGGAACAGGAAAAGCAATCAATATACTTGATGCATTGGATATTGATTTAACAAATCTAAGAAGAAAGGTTGAAATTCTTAGTCCTGCAAACCCTAATGTTGCTGTAGCTTCAAATGAGAAAAGGAATTTACATTTAACAAGACAAGCAGAAAGAGCATTAAAAACTACCTTTCTAGAAGCAAAGCTTTTTCAGAGCGCTTCTATTAACACTGCTCATTTATTGTTGTGTATATTAAGAAATGAAAACGATCCCACAACAAAACTATTAAATAAACTTAAAGTAGATTATGATAATGTTAAAGATCAATTTAAATATATGATTGCTAACGAAGAAGAATACATAGAGAGCCCAAAAGCAGAATCTTTTTCTGATGATGAAGATCTGTCTGGAGATGGGGCAAAAGAAAATCCTTTTAATTCGCCATCTGGCGGTGCAAAAGCCAATAAGAAATCTAAGACACCTGTTTTAGATAATTTTGGAAGAGATCTGACAGCTATGGCTGAGGAAGGTAAATTAGACCCTGTTGTGGGTAGAATGAAAGAAATAGAACGAGTTTCTCAAATCCTTAGTAGACGTAAAAAGAATAATCCATTATTGATTGGAGAACCTGGAGTAGGTAAATCTGCAATAGCAGAAGGACTTGCATTACGTATTGTAAAAAGGAAAGTATCTAGAATCTTGTTTGATAAAAGAGTAGTCACTCTAGATCTTGCAAGTCTAGTAGCAGGTACAAAATACAGAGGGCAGTTTGAGGAACGAATGAAAGCTGTAATGAATGAGTTAGAGAAAAATGATGATATTATTCTCTTTATTGACGAAATACATACGATTGTTGGTGCTGGTGGGGCCACAGGGAGTTTAGACGCTTCTAACATGTTTAAACCTGCGCTGGCAAGAGGTGAGATTCAATGTATTGGAGCAACTACTCTAGATGAATACAGACAATATATAGAAAAAGATGGTGCATTAGAAAGACGTTTCCAGAAAGTAATTGTAGAACCTACAAATATTGAAGAAACTATTGAGATATTGAATAATATCAAAGAAAAATATGAAGAACATCATAATGTAACATATACTGAAGAAGCGATCAATGCTTGTGTAAAACTTACTAATAGATACATGACAGATCGATTTCTTCCAGACAAGGCTATAGATGCACTCGATGAAGCTGGATCTAGAGTTCATATTACTAATATAGACGTACCAAAAAAGATTCTTGATTTAGAAAAAAAGCTAGAAGAAGTAAGAGAACATAAAAATAGTGTTGTTAAGAAACAGAAGTATGAAGAGGCAGCTAAGCTTAGAGATGATGAAAAAAATCTAGAAAAAGAATTAAGTCAAGCACAAGAACAATGGGAAAAAGATTCTAAACTCCATAAAGAGACTGTTGACGAAGAAAATGTCGCAGACGTTGTCTCTATGATGACTGGAATTCCTGTTAATAGAATAGCTCAAACAGAAAGCAATAAACTAGCAGAATTACCAAATTTGATAAAAGGTAAGGTAATCGGTCAGAATGAAGCTGTTACGAAGGTTGTAAAAGCCATTCAGCGTAATCGGGCTGGTTTAAAAGATCCTAATAAACCTATTGGATCCTTTATATTTCTTGGACAAACAGGTGTTGGTAAAACCCAATTGGCCAAAGTACTTGCTCGTGAGCTTTTTGATAGTGAAGAGACACTCATAAGAATAGATATGAGTGAGTATATGGAAAAATTCGCTATCTCTAGACTAATAGGCGCTCCTCCAGGATATGTAGGATATGAAGAAGGAGGGCAACTTACAGAGAAAGTGAGAAGAAAACCATATGCAGTTGTACTATTAGATGAAATCGAAAAAGCACATCCAGATGTGTTTAACATGATGCTTCAGGTATTGGATGATGGATACTTAACAGATAGTTTAGGTAGAAAAATTGATTTCAGAAATACCATTATTATTATGACATCTAATATAGGCGCCCGTAAATTAAAAGATTTTGGACAAGGGGTTGGTTTTGGTACCTCTGCAAAAAAGACACAATCTGATGACTATGCCAAAGGTGTCATCGAAAATGCGCTCAAAAAGGCATTTGCTCCTGAGTTCCTCAACAGAGTAGATGATGTGATTGTGTTTAATGCACTAGAGCGAAGTGATATCCATAAAATTATTGATATTGAACTAGATAAGTTATTTGGTCGAATTAAAGGATTAGGATATCAGTTAACTCTCAGCGAAAAAGCAAAGGATTATATAACAGAAAAAGGATTTGATAAACAATATGGTGCTAGGCCACTTAAAAGAGCAATCCAAAAATATATCGAAGATGCCCTAGCAGAAGAGATTATTAATGCTCAATTGCAAGAGGGAGATAGTATTTTTATGGATCTAGATGAAGATGCTAATGAGCTTACTATCACTATCAGTAAAGCTGAAAAATCCGCAGAATCTTAAAATTTATAATTATCACCTAAATATCAAAGCCTCTTTACTCTAAAAAGAGGCTTTTTGTATGGTATTAGTATATCACTTTAGCAATTAATATGTATTGAGAAATCCCAAGAGAGTTGTCTCATATTAGTTCTGATTTAAAAATACTCAAATACAATACAGGTATTTTTTTAGGTAAAAAAAATGCAAACATAGCCTAAGTTACGTTTAAATTTTATTTTGAAGCATAAACGAAAAAGATCAAATTTTAATGGGTAATTTTAAGTCTGAACTGGTATTAAATAAGCAAATAACTAAGCCTATTAGTATATCTTGTATACCGTTTTTATTCAAAAATTAGTTTTAATTCTCCGTTTTCAGGTATCAAACCCCATTTTTTACATAACTGGTCAAAATCTGCTTTCATTTTTTTTACAGTTATTAAACTCATATTCGGAATTTTCATTTCTTTACTATTTTGAGTTTCCCAATTTACCAACTCAATGAATTGCTCAGTTTTCGCAGCTCCAGAGCCAATAGACTGAAGGTTTCTTGCCATAATTTCAGATAGCCAAGTTTCAGAATCTAGATTTTTGATTATTTCTTTATCAGATAAGTCTTCTATAGGCATTCCGGATTTAACATTACCATAAAATCCATTTTCTAATTTGAACTCTTTTTCAACAACATAGTGAGCAATATCGTGATTAGGAATGTCTGGACCAAGATTCATACTTGTAATGGTTCCATACCTTCTTTTACAAGTTAAGGTATTTCTATTTTTACCTTTTGTAATTAGTATTTCCATTTTTCAAATTGCATATAAATCTCTTGTGTTTTTAACAAAAATCACAACAGTTGTTTATACATTTCTTTATAAAAACAATTTTTTATTTAGCAATATTTACAGCTCTGGTTTCTCTAATTACAGTTACTTTGACCTGCCCTGGATAGGTCATATCAGTTTGTATTTTTTGTGAAATTTCAAAAGAAAGATCTACTGCTTTATCGTCATTTACTTTTTCACTCTCTACAATTACACGTAATTCTCTACCAGCCTGGATTGCATATGCCTTTTTTACTCCTCCAAACCCAAAAGCTATATCTTCGAGGTCCTTTAATCGCTGGATATATGAATCTAATACTTGCCTTCTAGCGCCTGGTCTAGCTCCACTAATCGCATCACATACTTGCACAATTGGAGATATTAGTGCGGTCATTTCCACTTCATCGTGATGCGCTCCAATAGCATTACATACATCAGCTTTTTCTCCATATTTTTCTGCCCATTGCATCCCTAATATAGCGTGAGGTACTTCTGTTTCAGTATCTGGTACTTTTCCTATATCATGTAATAAACCAGCTCTTTTTGCTGCTTTTGGACTTAATCCTAGCTCCGCAGCCATTATACCACATAGTTTAGCTACTTCTCTAGAGTGCTGTAAAAGATTCTGGCCATACGAAGAACGATATTTCATTCTACCAACAGTCTTAATCAATTCGGGGTGTAATCCATGAATCCCTAGATCAATAACTGTACGTTTACCGACTTCGATAATTTCTTCATCGATCTGTTTCCTAGTTTTCTTTACTATTTCTTCTATACGAGCTGGGTGAATTCTTCCGTCAGTCACTAATTTATGTAAGGATAAACGGGCTACCTCTCTACGCACAGAATCAAAACAAGATAATATAATTGCCTCTGGAGTATCGTCTACAATTATTTCTACTCCTGTTGCGGATTCTATCGCTCTTATATTTCTACCTTCTCGACCAATAATACGTCCTTTTACATCATCGCTTTCAATATTAAATACGGATACACAATTCTCTATCGCTTCTTCTGTACCAACTCGCTGTATTGTATTTATGATGATCTTTTTTGCTTCTTGTTGTGCCGTTAGCTTTGCTTCTTCTATTGTATCTTGGATCAATGCCATAGAATCAGTTTTGGCCTGTTCTTTTAATGATTCTATCAATTGATCTTTTGCATCTTCTGCAGATAGACCAGATATAACTTCGAGTTGTTTTACTTGACTCGTATGTAGTTTTTTTAATTCACTTTTTTTCTTTTCTAGATATTCTGTACGATGCGAATAATCTTTCAGTTTTTGCTCTAACTCTGTGTTATTTTTTTTGTTCTTATTTAGTTCACTAGAAATCTGAGATTCTTTATCTCTAATTCTTTTTTCAGCTTCTGCCATTTTTTTATCACGTGACAGAATCACTTTTTCATGTTCAGATTTAAGCTCTATGAATTTTTCTTTAGCCTGTAGTATTTTATCTTTTTTAATAGTTTCTCCTTCACTCTTAGCGTCTCTAATGATATTAGATGATGTTTTTTTTGCGTTTTTGATAATTTCTGTAGCCTTATTACGCTCAAGTATCTTAGCTATAAAATATCCTATCACTATACCTACAACAGCAGCAATAATCAAAAATATAATGTTATCCATAATTTTAGTTAGTGTTTATATATAAAAAAAGCCTGCACTAGTTTGGGTTTTGTATAAACTCTGTAAAAACAGGTTTAGGGCTAACAAATTGCTCAAAAATCCGTAAAACTGAAAATCAGTACGGCACGCTTTTACAATTTAAACTCACCCTTTTTAAAATAATTCTTGTTGAGTTTATCAAAAAATAACAACTAGTGCAGGCAGTAACCTTATTTATTTTTAAGAACGTTTATGATAAGTGATCATGTAATAAATCATGCAGTGCTTGTAACCTATCTTTTACATGCACTTGATCACTATCTTTATCTATACTCTTTTGTTCTACTTGTGCAGCAAATTGCAAAGCACACATTGCTAGTACATCTTGCTTATCTCTAACAGCATAACTCTGCTCAAATTGCTTAATCATACCTTCTATTTTTTTTGCAGCTTTTCTCAGTCCTTCTTCTTGATCAGGATTGATTGTCAATGGATATATCCGATCTGCAATTGATAATTTGATTTTAAGCTTTGCCATATTATTATTCTGATAGTTGTGCGATACACACATCTATTTCTTTTATCAAGGCGTTTATTTTGAGCTTGGTTTCCCTCTTGTATTCATTACTGCCTAGCATTGCATTCGCATTTTTGAGTGCACTGAATTTTTCTTCCCATTGTTTCAATTCATCAGATTGAAGCGTAATATTTGCTTCTAAATCTTGTACTTTAGCCATAAGATCAACATTTTTCTGTTTTGCTAATTCATATTTATGAATCAATTTACTTATCTTATTCTCTAAAGAATCAACAATTTCTATCAAATCACTCATTATTAATTTCACGCAATACTTCGTTACACAAAGTTAACATACCAATTGAAAAATCCCAATAGTTTTTAAACTAATTTCAAAGCTCGAATAGGACAGTAAGCAAATAGCTTATTCTAAAGCTTTTATATTTTAAACAAAGATCATTTTAATTTTTGACACTAAATATTTACATTTACTTTCTATGCGAGCACTTATTATATTATGTTTTCTATACTTATCGATAGGATACGGTCAGAAAAATATTCCAAAAAATTATTTTATTCATCCCCTAGATATACCTCTAGCCGTATCTGGCACCTATGGTGAACTAAGATCTAATCATTTTCATTCTGGAATAGATCTCAAAACACAAGGTGAAGAAGGCTTACAAGTATATGCAGCTGCGTCTGGAAATATAAGTAGAATAAAAATCTCACATTCTGGATATGGAAAAGCTATATATATTTCACATCCCAATGGATATACATCTGTATATGCACATCTACAAAAATTCTCTCCAGAAATTGAAGCCTATGTAAAGAAAAGACAATATGCCAAAGAATCATATGAAATAGAGTTATTCCCGAAAGCTGAGACACTAAAAGTGAATAAAGGTGATATAATTGCGTATAGTGGTAATACGGGTGGTAGTGGTGGTCCACATCTTCATTTCGAGATTAGAGACAATAGAGCCAGGCCTATGAATCCGTTAATTTTTGGAATTGATGTAGAGGACACTAAAAAACCTATAATTAACAGTCTGTGGCTATATAGTCTGGATAAGAAATCTCATTGCAACAGTTCTCAAAAGCCTATCAAACTTCGATTAACCCCACAAAAAGATGGAAGTTTCAAAACCGAAAGCATTAGTGCTCATGGTCAAATAGGTATTGGTGTATCTACTATAGATCAACAAAATCTATCTACCAACAAAAATGGAATTTATGAAATTATAACAACAGTAAATGGGCAAGAAAATTTTAGACTTACCATGAATAAGTTTTCTTTTTCTGAGACCAGATACATCAATAGGCTTATCGATTATGGATATTATAAAACAAATCGAAGTAGAATTAGCAAACTTTTTGTCGAACCTAATAATCCCTTATCTATATATAGTAATGTAATCAATAACGGCAAGATCAAGATAGAAGATAGTTTATCATACACACTTAAAGTATTTGTTAAGGATTTTAAAGACAATACAACTACAATACATATTCCAGTAGAGGGCAAACAGGAAGATGAAATCTCAAAAACCAAAACAACAATTACCCAAAATGAAGTGAAACACAAAGAAAACTTCACATACAGTTCTGGAATCTTTGATATGTATATCCCAAAAGGAAGTTTATATGAAGATACTTATCTAGATATTAAAACCAATGGAGATACTATCCACATACACAAAGATGAGATTCCATTACACAAAAATATGACACTGGTTTTTGACGTTTCTAAATATAGTGCTACCGATAAAAAAAAGCTATACATCGGAAGAATTGTTACTAAAAAAAAGCATTATTACAATAGAACTACTCGAAAAGGAAATCGGTTTTCTATCAGAACCAGAACTCTTGGTAGCTATACATTATTTACAGACACAAAAAAACCAACAATAGTTCCAGTAAATTTTTCTGATAAAAAATGGATATCTGCCGAAAAATACTTAAAAATTAAAATCAATGATGAACACACTGATATAAAAAGCTATCGTGCGACTATCAACGGAAAATTTGTTTTGATGGAGTATGATTATAAGACAGGAATGCTTAAATATGACTTTAATGATAAAGTTATTGCAGCTAAAGAAAATAAATTTAAACTTATTGTGTTAGATAAAGTAGGAAATAATAATACATTTGAAGCTACATTCTATAGAAAACCTTAAACACTATACTTTTTTGAAAAAAATTCATTATCCCCTATTCTTTTTTTTGATTTTTATAAGCCTCTCTTCTTTTGCTCAAAATGCTACTGTAAAGGGTATTATACTAGATGAATCAAATAAACCAATAGTAGGTGCTAATATTTCTTATGGAAATGAAGGTACATTGACCAATAAAAATGGAGTATATATATTATCCATACCTGCAAATAAAGATGTACGTATTAGAATTACACATATCGGTCTTAAAAATATGGTATTCACTATTAATCTAAAAGAAAATCAGGAGTATGAATTAAACCCAGTACTAAAAAATAACATTGAGCAAATTAGCGAAGTAATAATTACTGGTCGTGAAAAGAAAATAGTAGAAGGTATTACTACGCTAGATCCAGAAACCATTAGGTTAACCCCTTCTGCCAATCCTGGAGTCGAAGGCTTATTAAAAACCTTACCAGGTGTAAGTTCTAATAATGAATTAAGCACTCAATACTCTGTTAGAGGAGGTAATTTTGATGAAAACTTAGTATATGTAAATGAAATTGAAGTATATCGTCCATTTCTAATTAGATCAGGACAGCAAGAAGGCTTAAGTTTTGTGAATACTGATCTGGTAAGAAATGTAGATTTCTCTGCTGGAGGTTTTCAGGCAAAATACGGAGACAAGTTATCATCTGTTCTAGACATCACATATCGTAGACCTACCCGTTTCGATTTAACTGCAGATGTAAGCCTTCTAGGAGGTAGTATTTCTGCGGGTAGTATATCAAAAAACAAAAAACTTTCTGGTGTTATCGGCGTGCGCTACAGAGACAACAGCCTGTTAGTAGATGCTAGACAAACTGAGACTAATTTTAGACCTAGGTTTGTAGATGTACAGACCTATTTATCATATAACATCACTGAAAAGTTCGAATTAGGATTCTTAGGCAATATTGCCATCAATGATTATGACTACGAACCTCTAACAAGAATTACTAATTTTGGGACATTACAGATAAATCAAGCGCTGAGAATAAATTACAGAGGTAACGAAGAAGATCGTTACAGAACATATTTTGGAGCATTAAAAGGTTCTTATAAGCCTAATGAAAACCTAACATTGAAGTTCATTGGGTCTGCATATCACACACAAGAACAAGAGTATTTCGATATTTTTGCAGAATATGGGTTAGGAGATGTAAATACAGATATTGGCAGCGAAGACTTAGGCAGTGTAGAATTTTTTAGAAGTGCTGGTTCTCAACTGACACATGCAAGAAATGATCTGGATGCTCTCATCTTTAATGCAGAGCATAAAGGAACCTATATTGCTGATCAACATCAAATAGACTGGGGGATTAAATACACTTCAGAGGACATAAAAGATAGAATTCAGGAATTCGAGATTATTGATTCTGCAGGTTTTTCTATTCGTCCTCCATTAAATGATTTTATAAACGATCAACCTTATAACCCTTTTGCTAGTCCAATTGTTCCTTTTAATAGTGTTAGAGCCACTAATAATGTGCAAATTGATCGCTTTTCTGGATATGCTCAGTACAGCGTTCGTTCTAATATTAAGGATCATGATATATGGGCTAATATTGGCGTACGTGCGCACAATTGGAATGTCTCTGGAGATGGAATCACTAGCAACTCGCAAACCGTTTTTAGTCCCAGAGTACAAGTAGCTATTAAACCCGATTGGAAAAAAAATATGATCTTTCGCCTCTCTGGTGGCTTCTATCATCAACCACCCTTTTACAGAGAATTAAGAGACATTCAAGGAGCTGTTCAGCCTCAGGTAAAAGCGCAACAATCTATACATATCGTAGCTGGCAGCGATTATAGCTTTTTATTATGGGACAGACCTTTTACATTAACAACAGAGGCTTTCTACAAAATACTAACAGATGTCAATCCCTACACAATAGACAATGTGCGAATACGATACCGTGCAGATAATAATGCCGAAGCATATGCAGCAGGGTTTGACTTAAGATTAAATGGAGAATTTGTTCCTGGTACAGAAAGTTGGGTAAGTCTAGGACTTTTAAAAACAGAAGAAAATTTAGATAATAGAGGGTATATAGCAAGACCAACTGACCAACGAGTAAAAGTTGGTATGCTTTTACAGGATTATGTCCCTACCATTCCTAATCTAAAAATGTACCTCAATCTATTATACCAAACAGGTGTACCTGGGGGAACTCCTAATTATGCAGATCCTTATCAAGAAAATAGCCGAGGAGAAAACTTTAGAGATCTAAGACTTAGAGATTATAGAAGAGCAGATCTAGGGATATCCTACATTATTGTTGATCAAAATAAGAGGCCCAAAAAGGAAAGTAGTTTCTTTAATAAATTTAGAGAGTTAAATCTAGGTGTTGAAATTTTTAATGTTTTTGATAATCAAAACTCTATTACCAATACATTTGTTAGAGATGCAGCATCACGGCAGCAATTCTCTATTCCTAATTTCTTAACTCCAAGGGTATTTAATGTACGATTTGGGATGAAGTTTTAATTTTCTATAAAATTCTTTAGATGTTCAATAACATAATCCACTTCATCTTTGGTATTATATTTAGAGAATGAAAACCTGATTGATGGTTTTTGCAGATCTTCTTCTGAGAGGATTTCTGTAAGCACATGAGAACCCATACTACTACCACTCTGGCAAGCACTACCCTTAGAACAAGCAATTCCTTGAATGTCTAATTGGAATAACAGAATCCCTGCTTTTTCTGGAGATACAGGAACACATACATTAATCAATGTATATGTACTATGTACCATATCATTACAATTCGCATTAAATTTTATACCAGGTATATGTTGATGTAATTGATCTATAAAATATTTCTTAAGATCAGAAACATATGCCTTTTCTTCATCTAGGTGTTCATATGCTAATTGCAATGCGGTGTCCATCCCTGCGATATTGTGTACTCCTTCAGTGCCTCCTCTATGGCCTCTCTCCTGCTCTCCTCCATAAATTAATGGTCTAATCCCAGAGTTTTTTCGTATATAAGCAAAACCAACTCCTTTAGGACCGTGAAATTTATGAGCGCTAGCTGCTGTAAAATCAATATGTAGTTCTTTTAAATTAACATCAAAATGACCTATAGACTGAACCATATCACTATGAAAAAGCGAATCATATTCCTTACACAAGTTTCCTACCCTATGAATATCTAATATCGTTCCAACTTCATTATTTATATGCATCAAACTTACCAGCTTTTTAGACGATATACTATCTAACAATTGCTCTAAATGAGCATAATCTACAGAGCCATCTGTATTAATATTCACATAACTTACAGTTACTCCCGTTTGTGATTGTATTTTTTGTATTGTATGTAATACTGCGTGGTGTTCAATTCTAGAGGTAATAATATGCTGTATACCTAGGTCTCTCACAGCACTATTCAATGCCAGATTATCTGCCTCTGTTCCTCCAGAAGTGAAGATTATTTCAGAAGCTTTAACTCCTAGATGTTTAGCGATATTCTTTCTTGCATGCTCGATATGATTCTTTGCAGATCGCCCATATGTATGAGTGGACGAAGGATTCCCAAAATCTTCTTTTAAAACCGAAACCATCGTATCGATTACCTCTGGACGTAATGATGTAGTAGCAGCACTATCAAAATAAATTTTTTGCATAAAACTCAAAAAAAATAGATTTATTAAACATAAATTAAAGTAATTGTAAAAACACATCAACTTCTTTAGTATATTCTTATTTTAAGAAGCCAAATATAACTCAAATAAAATTATTCCTATTAGTACACGTTATAATCTTTCATTTGAATTATTTTTGTAAAAAAAACATAAAAAAGATTTTTCTGTGAACATTCAACAAAATTGTTCGTCTTTATTAAAAAAAAGAATTTTGAGAAAATTAACATACATAGCACTTCTTCTTTTTACTTTTTCGTGTGATGATGGTGATATCATCGTTACTAGCTTTGAGTTTGATGACGTAAATCTCCAACTATGCGAGGGTGCAATTCCTAATGAATTTGTGTTTTTTAAGATAAATACTTCTACGAATGAAGCTATATCTTATAATTTTATTGAAACTACCTATTCAGAAAGAGCAGAAACTGCTATGCCTATTACAATTAACTTAGAAGATCCAAATAATGCATTAGTATATCGACAGTTTAACACTTCGATTACAGCAGATTATTATTGCAGTTCTATACCAGATTCAGGTATAAGAGTAACCGAGGAATTAGTAAGTACTAGTGGAACAGCTGAAATTATTAATCAAATTATTAACGAAGATGATAATGATGGTATAGAAGCAATATTAGAATCTCCTAACAGCAGTATAGACCCACAAGATGATCCTGATGAAGATGGTGTCCCAAATTATCTGGATGATGATATGGCTAATAATACCATAGGTGATGAAAATAATAGTATAGAAGAAGGGTATAATTCTGATGATGATATGATTCCAGATTTTAAGGATCAAGATGATGATAATGATAATATCCTCACCAGTGCTGAATTCCCAAATGGAGATCCTAATGACGACAGCCCTTTAGATACTGACGGAGACAATACCCCTAATTATAAGGATGATGATGATGATGGTGACGGAATTCTGACAAGGAATGAAGATATTAATGGCAATGGAAACCCTAGAGATGATGATACGGATAATGATGGTATTCCTAATTATCTTGATAATGATGATGATGGTGATGGCATTCTTACTATTAACGATACAGATAACCCTATATTAAATATCCCTCCTAATCTGCCAAATACGGTGAGTACAATATTTAGAACTACTGTGTTGATTACAGAACTAAAATTTAATGAAGAAGTTGAGCAGTTTACAGAAAATCAATTCTCTTTTGGATTCAGAGATGTTACAGTACAAATACCAAATAATTAAAAAAGAAACTATGATATATAAATTGTACATAATAGTAGTATGTGTATGTATGATAAGTAGCTGTAGCGAGGGTGATACTATAGATATTACTGTCGATTTTGAAGGTATGTTAGAAAATTGCTCTAATGTGAATGATAATACATTTGTGTTTTTTAAAACATCTGACCCCTCTACTCGTGCACTATCTGTAAACTTTACTAGTACTTCTTTTGATAGTACTCCAGAAATTGCCGATATTTCTACAACAGAACCTACTTCTATTCCACTTAGTGCTACGAATCAATTTATATACCGCGAATTTGACACGAATATTGTAGGAGCAGATTATTATTGTAATAGTATACCTCCTAGCGGTATTAATGTCACTAACGAATTAATTAGTAGCAATGGAACGCTAGAAATTAGCTACACTCTAATTGCTGATAATATGTACACCAGAACTGTTACATTAAAAAATATTACCTTAAGTGGTAATGGAATTGCCATACGAAGAGAACTCATCGAATTAGGTTCTGATACAATAGAAGTTAATTAGTTTTTGGATTTTGTATGATATACACCTCCATCGCACCTAATCCATATTTCTTATAATCTGCCTCAGAAACACTTAGGTTTTCATACCTGCCAAATAAATATTTTAGTTCTTCTTTTAGTACGCCTTGTCCAACGCCGTGAATAAATACTACTCTGGGAATACGCTTATGAATAGCAAAATCTAATTGTCTTTTTGCGGTATCTACCTGTAATGTTACCATATCGTAATTAGTCATACCTTTGGTTGACTTAATCAGTTTATGAATATGAAGATCTACCTCCATAGGTGGTTTTACACGCTGTTTAGGTTTGGCAATAGGTCTTTTTGGCTTTTTTTTAAAAACTTCTTTATCCTGTACGTTTTTATGAATCTCCTCGTAAGAAGGAATAATTAGTGTTTCTGAGTGTTCTTTTACCAGTTCATTAATAGAAAACGACATATCAAAACCATCATCAGTACTAATCGTAACCTCTGTTCCATCAATAGATACTACAATCCCCTTTATCGGTTCATCCAATACCGAAACTTTATCACCTATTTTGATCATGACTATTCTTCTTCTTCAATTTTACTGATAGTATCTTGTTCTTCGGTTGATCGAGAGCTTAGGGTCATATTAACCATAAATAATCCTGACATTAAACAAAGTATTCCAAAGCTTTGAATGTAATAATTCTTTGTAGATGCTCCTAATTCTATTAGCAATGCTATAGCCCCAAGAAGTATTAAAACGATACTCCCAATTTTTTTTAATTTTTCTAAACTCATTCGGCAAAAATATAAAATGAACTCCTCTTTTTATTCATTTTTTGTCTGAGTATGAAAAAAATAGTTAATTAAACTTATCGTTAATACTATTTTTAAAACCCATTGGTTCTTCAAAGTTTATTTTTAATGAATACTAATCGCTAAATTATGTATATTGTACTATTCAATCACATAAAACTTTTTCTTGGAAAAATACATGCTACCTTGCTTAAACAAAAAACTATTTGGGATAGACTGTTTAGGCTGTGGTTTACAGCGGTCAATTGCCCTTTTGTTTAAAGGAGAATTTATTGCTGCTTTTCAATTATATCCAGCAATTTATCCGCTTTTAGTACTTCTCTTATTTATTGGAAGTAATTTTTTTTTAAAATTCAAATACGATTGGATAGTAAAGGTTGGATTAGCTATCATAACAGCACTTACTATGATAGTTAGCTATTTGATCAAAATGAAAATTATATTTAACTAATCAACAAATTATTATGGAAAAACAAAATTTACCAAATTCTACCCTCATTTTAGTATTCGGAATTTTATCACTATTGGGCTGTTGTTGTTATGGCCTACCTGGTATAGTTTTCGGTGTTATTGCAATTATATTGGCAAAAAAAGCAACAGAATTATACAAAGAGAATCCAGAGCTATATTTAGCTTATGATAATGTAAAAATTGGAAAAATATTAGCTATCATTGGACTAATATTAAGTGTATTAACAATCATTTTCTATATTATTATATTTGCTTCTTACGGATTTATGAGTCCAGAAGAAATCCAAGAAATGCTTGAGGGATATCAATAGCAAATACTAATACTTATAATCTTTAAACCGCCACGTTTATGACGGTGGTGGTTTAAAGATCTATTGTATACCGAATTAATTAATTTTCTCCAACTATTTCTTGATGTTCGATACGTTCTTTAAGGTCATCTATATATCGTAAGGCATTTTTATTTTCATAATCAGTATATGATTTGGTTGCCCATTCGATGGCTTTGGTATAATCGCCTTTGATCTCGTTATAAAACGCCATATTAAAACAAGCTTGACCAGCAATTTCAGGATCAGGATTAGCTGTTTCTTTCTCCCATAATTCTGCTGCACCTTCCCATTGTCCTGTTTCTACTCTGCGTTTGGCCATTTCAAAACTTGGTGTCGCTTTTACATAATAATCTCTATAGACATTATCTTTATATGGCAATAACCTCAATGCATAATCACTACCAATTTTTTGACTAATCTGTAATACTGATTGTTTTCTATTTTTGGCAGCTTCAATGGCTTTTATTGGATTGATACCACTCCCTGTAGCCGTTGTTTTTTCGTTAACGGTCAATTGATCACATACCTTTTTATTTACAGGATCATATATCCGCCATCCTGTTTTGATACGAGTTATGATATTTACGATATGTCTAATCGCAGGAATTTCAATCCCAAGAGGTCCTTCAACCTTCGTGTTTTTAACATCATATGTAGCCGTAGCATCTGTATCGTACAATGCCAAGGTGAAAATGGCATCTACATTATTTTTTTTACATAAATCCTCTATTTGATCCCAACTTAGAGCCGAAGGAAAAATTCCTCCTCCAGGATTTTCTTGTAATCTGGTAGTTAAAACTTTCACATCTGTAAATCTTGGATTTTGTAAAAGAGAAGTTTTTAGTGCAATGAGTGCCTGTTTTGCACCATCTTCGTCCAATTTCTTCCCTTCGATAGACAGTATTTTGTCTACCTGATCTAATCCCACACTCTCATCAGAAGGGATACTTCTATCTAGAATACCAATCCTTTTTACAGAAGTATCTAGCGAAACTATTGGTGGTTTTGTGACTTCTGTACGTACTGATTTTTTACTCCCGCAACCTATAAATATGGTTACAATACATATACCAAGTAGTATTTTAGATAAGGATAGATGTTTCATATTTTTTTAAATTTTATTAGTAGTCATTAAAAAGAAGAGTGATTTTATCAAACCACTCTTCTTACTAGATATCTTATGAACTAGAACATCTATTAATTACTCGAAAATGCCCAAACATTACCTCCTATAGTTGCCCCAACAGCTAAATCGTCTACTCCTATATCAATACCCAATGCAGAACCATTTGCTCCTACAGATGCATATGCTCCAGTAGAACTTTCTATAAATCGAAGTCCTGTAATAGAAGGAACACCATCACTAAAATTAATTGTATATGTATCTCCTGTACGAGAAATTGTTGCCGTACCATCTGTTTCTGCTACTACCCCCATTCCATTAGCTGGAGTGTAGGATAATGTACCCTCATACGTGTCTAATACTTCTGAAGGTAATGTCACAAATGCATCAGCTATTACGTCATCCCCATCATCATCACTCCCACAAGACGTGATCAATAAAACAGATAATACCAGTACTACTTTCCCTATGTTTTTAAAAACATTTTTTTGAATTTTCATTGCTTTGAATTTTTAAATGAATATTAAATTTAATTCGAATGTACTATCCATTCTCCTCAAATAAATTGGTCTTGTGGTAGTTTGTAGTGATTTTGTTGACCAATTCCTGATTTATAAGGAAAGAAGTATTTTTTTTACTGTAATGCTATCCCTTACATAGAAAAGAGAGTATTTTCTAAAAACCCACAAAAACACTACATACATCCTTTTATATCTGTCGTTCGTCCTCTTTGACTTACATAAGATGGCACTTTTTTATACTTTAAATCCTGTTTTAACCTGCTTTATGCATTAAAACTTCGTTATGAAGGTTATAAGCACAATAAAAACTAGTGTTTTCTTAATGTTAGCGTAGCATCGTTACGGTTACATTAAAAAACACAGTGTAACTTTAGTTTTTGCAGTGCTTATAAGCTGTAATAGATTTTCTAATGTATAAAACTGGTTTAATAGATACAGCTATTCTCTACGAAAAATAATGACGATTTAAACAATTAAAATACTATGGCTACAGATACACAAATAGATATTTATATAGATGGTGAGCATATCCCTGCATTTAAAAGCCTATCGCTGAATCAGGAAATTGATGCGCATCACGATTTTGAATTGATCTGCAGAAAAGATGTCTTAGAAACTATGACCGACACTATTTCTGGAGAAAGTATTGATTTTCTGGGAGCTGTTTTCTTACTGAAAATACAATCCATCAATGGTTTTTCTGATGATGAGATTCTAGAGTTTAAAGGAATCATCACTACCATTAATACGGTAAAAGGTTTCTATCAAAAAACAGGGGATCTAGTTCATATCATAGGCAAAGGATGTAGTGTAATTGCAGATGACGGGCCAAATTATGCCTCACATCAAGATGTCGGCCTATCAGAAATTTTGGAAAGAACATTCTCAGGGTATGACAAAGGAATATTACAATATCAATTTTCGCCAAAAAAGTCTATCCCTATACATTATAGTGTACAACAAGAAGAAAGCGCTTTTCAGTATGCCAGTAGATTAGCAGCACAATATGGAGAATGGTTTTATTACAATGGCAAGCAACTTATTTTTGGAAGACCCGAAAAAAAAGATTCTATACAGCTTAAATATGGCTATGACCTCTTAGAGTTATCTGTACATATGGAAGCCATTCCTAATAATTTCAAATATTTTACCAATGACTACCTCAATGATACCCATCACGAGGTAAAAACAAAAGAAATATCATCAAACGGTAGGGGATTCAGGTCCATCATCAATCAAAAAAGCGATACGTTATTTAGAAAAGAAACACAGGTTTTTGTTTCTGCTCATGATGATCCACAAATGAGGTCTAGAATAGACGATCAGGTGCTCTTGCAAAAGAAAGCAAACGAGATCAACCAGGTAAAAATAAGAGGTAAAAGTAGCAATCCCAAAATTACGATTGGTAGCATTATCATCGTAGATGGAGAATCTTCTTCTTATGGCAGCTATAGAATTACTAAAATAGATCATAGCTGTGGAGAAAATGGGCGCTATGAAAATAGTTTTGAAGGGATTACAGCAGACACCGAAATTTACCCAAAAACCTCGCTCAAGGCATTTCCTAAGGGTAAATCCCAAACCGCTACTGTAGTCGATAATGTAGACCCACAAGGAATGGGACGTGTAAAAGTACAGTATGCTTGGCAAAAACAAACCGGAGAAACTACTCCATGGATCCGACAAGCTAGTCTTGCAGGAGGACCTGGGCAAGGTATGTATTTTGTGCCAGAAAAAGGAGATGAAGTTATTCTTGATCACGAAGGAGATAACGCAGAATCTCCAATAGTAAAAGGAAGTGTGACCAATGCATCCTCAGTACCCGAAAGTTTTAAAAGTGGTAACAATCACCTTAAAGCCATCAAAACACGTAGTGGTAATCAAGTAACCCTTAACGATGCCGATGGCAGTGTTACCATTGCAGATCCAAGTGGTAATACAATCGTCATGGGTGGTAATGGAGAAATCACCATCAATGCGCCTAATAAAATTACGTTTAATTCTACAGATATTGTGATGGAAGCGAGTAATGATGTGACGGTCAATGCTGGAAACAACATTTCCTCTACAGCAGCCACAGATATGACATCTAAAGCAGGATCTAATCTAAGTATGGATGCTGGTAGTGATCTAAAAGCGAAAGCTGGATCAAAAGCCTCTTTTAAAGGAGATAAAAGTGCAACTATATTTGGAAAACGCGTATCAATTACAGGAATGATCATGACCAATATACAAAGTGGAGCCATTATGACTATTGTAACAGCTGGAGTATTAAATATTACAGGAGCAGCTAAGAATCTTATTAATGGAGCTAAGGTTAAAGTTTTAGGTGGTAAAGTTGAAATAAATTAATCCTATGCTTGCATCAACAAAACAAAACGAAATAATAATTGCAGAAAATATAGATCCTATCATCTATGATTTTGGGATAGCTCAGCAAATAGTATCCCCAGAAGAAACTTCCAAAAATCAAATCACGGCTACGATAGAGAAAACCTTCGTTAAAAAAGACCAGATTGGATATCTATATACAATAAAAGTAGTAGATAGAAAACAGAGTAATACCGATGATATGTTTGGATTAGAACAGGAACTGGCTTCTCTTCAAAAAAATATTGCACTATATACAAATCAGCAAGGAGAAATTACTACAATAATAAACAGAGGCCAGATAGCCGAAGATTGGTATGATCACGCTAAACGTGTTAAAAAAGAATTTGATTATTTGATACCAGAAATGAATCAATTCTTAACAGGTATTGATGAATTAGTTAATGATAATGAATCTTTTGTGAGTTTGGTTAAAAAATCAGAAATATATAGTCTATTGTTCCCTCCAATTTATAACCAGAAATTAATGCAAAAAATTGTAATACAACAAGAAAAGGATTTTGAAAATTTTTTTGATACAACGACATTGCCATTGACAATAGATACTGCTGTATCAGGAATTAATGCTAACACCAAAGGGAAACAACTCCTGCGATCAGGAAAATTAGATACCGCCAGATTTGATAAAACATCGGCTAGCGAATTATTTACTAAATCATATGGAGTACACGAATATGGATTAAACTTTGATACATCATATTTAGAAACTTTTGATCTTGATCAAAAAAATCAAGTAGATAAAGCAAATGCAATGCTAGGTGTCAAAGTTAATGATCTATATCAATTGAAACAGATTAGTAAGCTCAAGAAAAGAAACTAGTACTATGGCAGCAAAAAAGAAAGAAGAAGAAAAAGTACCTCATCATTTTACGCCCAGTCTATCTATAATTGAATGTACTGGTTGTCCTAAACCAACATCCTTTATAAACTCTACTACAGCTACAGTTTATGTGAAAAAACAACCCATGGCTACAGTAAAGGATAAATTACCTACTAGTTTTACGCCTTTTGCTTCTTGTTCATTTAATACAAATGGACTTTGTACTCCAATAATAACAGAACCGTGGGTAACCCAAGATGACTTAAAGAAAATAGCTATCGAAGGGCAAGCTCCCATCGTAGAAAAAAACAGAATAAAATGCAAAGCGCAAACAGGAACTGGTACCATTACAATTTCAGAAAAAAAAGATACCCCTCCTCCTCCAGAAAACATCGTAGATAAAGCACAAAATAAAATCAATAAAGCTGCGAATGCTATTACCAAAAAAATAACAGAGATTACACAAGCTGCTAGCGATGCTATTGATGGAATTGCAGGTGCAGCAAAAGATGCAGGAGGTTTTTTACAAAACGAATCTATTCAAGGAGCTATTGCCAATACTGCCGACCTTGTTGATAACATAGACAGAAAAAAAGCAGAGCTAGATGTCACAGTTGCAAATATCGATATTAGATTAAACAATCTAAGAAAAGAATTAACACAATTAATCACTGGAGAACAACAAGAACTTCAGGATTTGATGACTGTAAGAGATAATAATCTTCCAGATGGAGATGGAGATGGGGATACCGCCACTCCTTTAGATTCGGATAATCAAAGTACAGAAGAAGAAGAAGAAAAAGAATTTGCATACAATCAAGAATTTTTTGATGATGCCAATAGAGAAAGTGTAAATGCATTAATGAATGAGATGCAGGATGATTTAGATACTTTGAACGATTCTGCATCTAGGCTAAATCAAGACAAAGATTTCACTATCGAAACGGATAAAGGATCCGCAGATACCACCAGATTATTTACAGGAGCAGAAAGTGGTAGTACAAACACACCAACTTCGACTCCAACACCAACTCTCACATCAGCTACTAACAGTATAAACATCCCTACAAATCCAAGTGATGTTTTACAAAAAAGTATAGAAAATCAAGATCCAGAAGGTTTAGAAGCTGCTACAAATAGATACAATGAAACCAATGCCATTCTCGAAGAACATGGAGTTACATTGGGAGATGCTGCAGACAAAAAGGAAACAATACAATCCTTAGTATTATTAGATGATATCACAGAAATTATAAAAGGGGGACCAAACTCTGGGGATATAAACAATATAGTAGCTACCCCTAATACGGGTGGAGGTATTGATACTCCCATCATTATTGGAGAACAGCCTACTACTCATGTTCCATCCGCGCTTTCTAATAGGATTAATGAAGAAAGACAAGAACTGGATACCAGAGTACAAGCAGAAATTGATGAATTGTTAGCCGAAGTAGCATATCTTGAAAGAATGCAGAAGTACAAAAAAGAATCTGCAGAGCTACAAGAAGATATTGACCGAAGTGCTGCTGCTTTAGATATTTTAGGGGATTTTGGGGCATTTATAGATGGAATTGCCGCAAAACATTTGGGTAGACTTGCAGACAAATATAAGCAAGTCATGGATCAAATGGGTAAAAACATGTCTCGTCTTAATTCCTCTCTTAGAGGTGCCAGTTATATGGCTGGTGGTTTTAAAGCTGGTGATGTGATTACACATGCCCCTCCACTGGACGAAGAAGAAGAGGAAGAGGAAAAAGAAGAAGAAACTTCCATACCAGTATTACCGCCTCCTACGACTAGCTCAGGAGGTGGAGGTGGTGATGGAGAACCTGAAGAAGTAGAAGAAGAGCCAGAAGAAAAGGATGAATGTACTTTATCCAAAATTATTATTACCAAAAACTCAAAACACGAATATATTCTAAATAAAAACAATTCGGTAACAGAAGGTGCCCATTCAGGAAGCCTACCTGATCCTATTGTATATATTGCAGGAACAATTAAAAACGTAAAAAGTTTATCACTGGATTTTGTAGATCTTGATTGTAGCAATTGTGCGCAAGATCACGAAAAACCAGATGAATACCAACGTGATGGAGCAACTGAAAAATTGAGTGTTTTAGATAATTCTGCAACAATTCTTATCCATCATAATGATAATCAAATAGGTGAATTTATATCTGGTGATTTTATTGACATATTAGTTTTAGGATGGAAAGCATTGCGCCCACTGGATTACAATATTCCCATTGACTTATGTAATTTTTCTAAAAACATAAAAGCTAAAGTTTATATCGATGCAAAATGGCATTTATTAGTTTCCCTTAGTACTCCGAGTCAGCAGGTTTCTATCCAACAAACAATATTCGATTTAAACCCTTATATAGGCCAAACCATACCTTCTCATCATGCTTCTACTGAAATTGTTCAAAAAGATCATCCTGGTGGAGCGGACATAAAATTTGGTGTTGGAGCTATTTATGATAATAATAGCATAGGTTTTGATTTATATAACGAATTTAATACTGAAGAAATTAAAGAGTATGTAAAAAAACTATTTAAATTGTTAGATTTTTTTTCCATGTTCACTGAAAAAATTGATAACAAGGCAGGTGGAGAAAAGAAGGAAAAGGTAAAAAAAACTCCCTTGAATAAAATTACTGGAGTATCGTTTTCTTTTACCCCTCCTAATCTTGAATTAAAAGTTTCAGCAGGACTTGAAGAAAAAGCTGATAACCCCTTATTCGGTATTGGTAGTTATACAGAATTGGATATTTCCTCAACACTATTAAAAATAACATTTGAGATCGACATTATAACTTTTGCAAGAAAACATCCTTGGATAATTGCAATAGAAGTTTTTATTGATGGTGTTTATTCAGCATACAATAAGGCCGTAACTTTTTTACGTAGAGAAGACTTAATTTCTTTACCCCCGAAATTAGAAGATTTTATAAGCTTTAAAATTGGACTAGAAGGTTTCTATGGTCTACATCAAAAAATGAAACTTACTGGTGAAAATAAAAACTTGAAAGTTACTGGTGATGGTGGTATTAAAGCATATGCAAATTTTAGTGCAAATCTTAATGCCACAACGGTCATTGGTATAAAGTATACAGCCTTAGCTAAGGCCGACGTAGATGCAACCGTTCATTTAGTATCTGAATTTGGTTTTGATCAAAGTGGCTTTTCTAGCACTTCTAAATTTATAGTCGATCCTATTGTCCTCGAATCTACCATGTCTTATCGAATACAAGGATGGAAAATTACGGGTCTTGTTGGTTCAACATTTAATACAATTAAAGATTTCTTTTCTAGCGACGATAAAGTTGAAATTAATGATGTAAATATAGAGGAAGATTCTGACGATAAAGGCGATCCAAACGATGAATATCTAATCGATATAAATTTAACCCCAGAAGAACCTTGGAAATTGACGTTATATGATGGTTTTGAATATTGATAAATTACTATTTGAGAATCTCTTAAAAAAAACCTTCTTAGTAATTCTCGAGGATTATTACTACCATAGTTTTTAATGATTAAATACACTATATGAATATAGCACAACCAATATATTTTTTAAGTATAAATATCGGAAATTGTAATGCTGAAATTTGGTGTAATGACATAATTCTATTTGAATTCAAACCATTATCCACCGGTAATCAAGGAATAGCAATCACAATACCTATCAACCCTTTAATTCTTAGGCAAGGTGAATTTGAGATAAGAGCTGAGGTGACTCCTCCTTTTAGAAAAGAAGTATTACATAAAAGTTCTTTTGTAATTTTAGAACTTTCGATTAAGAGTAAATTAGATAGTAAAGTTGGTACTCCGTTATTAAAACTTAAGACACCCCATCCCGCGGATGCAATAAAAATGAAAAACCCTGTAAAAATCGAACATATTAAGACTCTAGAAAATCTTAATAATTACAAACTTTTAGGAGTCTATAAAGATAAAATTTTACCTTACAAAGAAACCGGTTGGTCAAAATCTGTAAACTTATTAGAACAAAATCCCCAATCTTTATTAATTAAAGGATTTGAATTTTTCCAAAACATAGAAACAATTATAAATAATAAATTAGTTCACCAATTCCTAGAGCTTAATGAAGATAAAAATAAACTTTTAAAAGAAACTTTATATCTTACTAATAGGCAATATCAAGAGTGCAAAGCTGGTGATATTACATTATTAATAGATGGTGGTTATAAGTTAGTTCCAATAAAATTTAATGATATTGAATATATAATAATGGGTAGAGGTCGTTTAGTTAAATTACGAAGGAAAAATGGATTATCTCTTATCCTTTTAAATAACCCACAAAAAAGATCAACTGCAGAATTTGATATAAAACTCCACAAAAAAACAGCTACCTCTGGATTTAGTATTATCTAAAAAACTTCATATATGAAAGCAGCAATTACAGATAGTTTACAATGTATTGATTTGATAGATCAAAAGTTGGATAGAAATGAAACGCTTTCCTATTTTCAAGATTTATCCGATCACCACGACTCTGAACTAAAGTTTTATGAATCTGATATCAAAAATTATATAGCCTCTTTTCATTGGAATGGCATTAATCAATGGAAAATTGATTGCCCTGTAGAATTACATAAAGTTCATCGACAACGCTACGCTACCACAGAAGAATGTATATCTTTAATTAAAAAGTTGTATAAATCTGGAGATTTGGATAATGAAGATAATTTCATAGACGTCCCCATTCGTCATTTCACCCTAGACGAAATGCTTCAATTCAAAAAAGAAGACGAAATGATGCTTAGAGTACAAGATCCTGATGAACATTCAAAAACTAGTACTCCAAAAGCAATTGAACCAAAAAAAGAGGTTTCTTCCAAAACAATAGAAAAACCTGTTCCTAAAAAAGCAACTCCATCCCCTGCTCCACCAAAACCCAAAACAATAACTAGTACTTCTACTACCGTCAAAAAACCAAAACCGTCGAATGGTGACAATAGTTTTTTTAGTATTTAATTTTTTAGAAATATTCGATCTAACACGCTCCTTTAACAATATATAAACATATCCCAGACACAAATCCATGTGTAGTCACTCGCTAATCTAGATAAAAAAGCCTTAACAATTATCAACTGTTAAGGCTTAAAAAAATAGTATTGTATATTATTAATTATAAAACCTTATTTAGCAGGTTTTTTAAAAATACTTTTATCTATCGCTGTATTAAATTTAATATTCGTCCAATTAGTATGCGTATATTCTTTTCCAAGTACTTTTCCTTCCCAATCTGCCTGGATATATTTTCTTTTAGACGGTATTTTAATTCCATCTATTGTTTCATATTCAAAGGTCATCAAAAATGGATCTGTTATTCCAAAACCTACAACCGTAAATAAAAACTGGTTTATTACCTTTGTTTCTTTGTTAATATAAAGCACATAAGTATCCTGAGCATCTCCTACCTTATCTCCAAAAGTAATTTTTACACGATGATAATCAACTCCATTAACTTTTTGGTCTTCTAACAATTCGTGATTTACGCCTTGATCTGCTAATTTAAAAAACATAGCAAACCAATAGTAATTCGTTTTTCTTAAAAAACGCGCCACTCCATTTGCTTTTTCATCTGTAGAAATAGCTCCATCAAAAGTCACCCAGGCATCGGTACCATCATACCCTTCTACCACTTTTCTGTTTGCTCCAGTTATACTGTGTTCTTTATAGATTGCATGAGAGAGTTCTCCATCAAAAGCATAGGTTTCATGTGCTAGCAGTGTAATTGCATTATCACCTGGTGGTGTACGATATTCTAGGTCGTAATTTACATTCGCCAGGTTATAAAAATTCTGCTTACCTCCTATTGCCGAGATAGATTCATTTATTAAATCTAGTGCTTTTTGCGCTGTCCCTACTACAGAAATCAATACTGTACATACTACTAAAATTGTTTTTTTCATTATAATGGATTTTATGATTGATTAGCAAAAGTAGTTGTAAAAAATTAGTTTTCTTATAAAAATAGCAAGACCTTTTTTAAGCGTTATCACTAGAAGAGTTTTCGATATATATAGGGACCTGTAAATGCGATATTTAAGTTATAAAAAATAGCAAGCTAACTCCAACTTCTGTCGTATTAAAACCATACTCCGAGCTTACCCTAAGATCACCACATTCTCCCTCACTAATAATTACAGCGCCTAAATCTTGTAATTTACAAACCTCCTCAGGTATTTCATTAAGCATTAAATGATCTGATAAGTCCAGTATATCTAGAATTGTTAACGCTCCGAATTCTTCAGGAATATCTATAATTTTATTATTATTATTATTATTATTATTATTATGATAATTATTCCCCATATATATACCATTCATCCACACAGAAGCTACAAAACTCTTCTCTTTGTTCTTTTCTAGTGTCTAAAAAAAATATCTTATGATAAATATGCAATACGATGCTATAAATATTCGTCAGGCATACTTTACTTTATCCTTAGTATAAATTTTAAATCTTTACACAATGAAAAATATTTTAAACCTAGAAGGTGTTACTATTCTTAATAAAATACAACCGTAGCTCTACTATGTTTGGGTTTTCTTTATCATCTAAGCCAAAAATCTGTTACTTTTCTTATGATCAAATTTAAATCAGGAATGGTATTAATTAATTCATCCACATATTCATACCAAAACTCCACAAATTGATCTTTTATGTTAGTTAAAAGAATACTTTACTAATAATATTCACCTAAAATTTTACACAATCAAAAAAAAACATTTTAAACGTAGAAGGGATAAAAATCCTTAAAAAAGAAGCCCAGAAAACTATAAATGGAGGAATTCTGGGATGTGATTGCAGAGTGACACATATACAATTCTTTTGTCTGCATAGAAATTGTGACTAAAATCTTTTTTTTAATGTAAAAACCTCATCAATGTAAAAATTGATGAGGTTTTTTATATAATTAACTGATCATATTATATTTAAAAATGTACTATTCTAAAACTGTAAGTTCATATGCAGGTAAATACGTTTTTACATTACTAAACTCTGTATTAAATAATCTTACACGATATGTTCTTCCTTCTGGCAAATCTATATTTGGTACCGAAGGTGATATAAGTTCATATGATAGATTATTGGTTCCGTTAATAAATTGTTGTGTGTCAGATTCGGTAATAAGAACTTGATCAGGAGTATCTTCTCTATTTAACACATCTTCTACATTTACCTCGTGAACTTGAAACCCAATTTCTCCAAAGTCCAAATCAAAAGGGCCGTCTCCATCAATAAAAACAGGATCAATCACTGCATCTAAAACAACATCTATAAAAAATAACGAGCTAACTCCTACTTCTGTCGTATTAAAACCATACTCCGAGCTTACCCTAAGATCACCACATTCTCCTTCACTAATAATTACAGCGCCTAAATCTTGTAATTTACAAACCTCCTCAGGTATTTCATTAAGCATTAAATTACCTGATAAGTCCAGTATATCTAGAATTGTTAACGCTCCGAATTCTTCAGGAATATCTGTAATTTTATTATTACGAAGATTAATCGTTTTAAGGTTTACCAACTCACCAATTCTAGCACTAATCGTATTAATATGATTATCTTCTAAATTTAAATCTATTAGTTGTGATAACATTCCTATTTCATCAGGAATAATACCGTCTTCATTAGTTAAAAAACCTATGTTGTTATTAGATAAATCTAGTTTTTTTAGCGTAGTAGCTTCAGAAATACTGCTAACAAATTTTTGTATTCCTTTACTTCCAGTTATGGTCAATGAATCTAATTTTGTAAAAACTCCTAATCCTTCGGGTATTGTAGTAAGGTTCTTATTACTAACAAGAGAAATACTTTCTAAATTTATTAATCGAAAAAAACCTTCAGGAATTTCAAAAAAATTACTGTTTGTAAAGTTTAGTTCTTCTAAAAGTGTAAGTTGACCTATATCATCAGGAATAACGTCTAACGGAATATCTTTTAGAGTTAACTTTTCTAACTGACTTAAAGATCCTATTCCTTCTATTTCGTTAATTTCAATACGATCTAAATCAAGTTCTTTTAAATTTGATAAAGAAAATAGACCTAGTAAAAAATCATCAACCTGTATGGTTAGATTAGTTCCTCCTGATAATGATAAATTCTCTAGATTTTTTAAATCGAACAACTCCTTTGGAATATTGTTTAACTCATTATTTTTAAGTTTAAAAACTATTAAATCTTCTAATAGATTGATTGTTGGAGTAAGAACCTTAATACCTTTATTTTCTATGTCCAATCCTATTAATTGGTTATTATCGACTACAAGTCCTTCCCAATTATTAATATTATCTAAATTATCACTCCAATTAAGCGTATTGTCAGGATTATCCTCTAATATTTTTAATAACACATTATTTACATCTTCAAAATCATCTTCAAAATCATCTTCAATAATTGTTATTGTAATAAGCTCTTCATCTATTTCTTTAGTACAAGAAAAAATTAAACACGTACATATTACTATAATTCCCAAATATAAATTCTTCATAGATCAACATTTAGTTTAAAGACTACATCTATATTCTACAAATATGTTAGAAAAGTTTATCAATTAATTGATTTAGTGGACTAATGGCATGATTTTGTGGATGAATGATTCATTTTTTTTAAAACCTTTAGGTTTCAATATCTGATAAAAGAATATCAAAAACCAAAATCCAAAAATAATGTGAGGTATAACAATAAATGTTTAATTTGTTTTTTGAATGTTTAGAAACAACTCTAGAACCTTTATATTTTCATTAGGCGTTGGAGGTACCATTGGATATAAAATTATTATGGAAAACCTAGTCATAAAAAAGCAACCTCATCTCTTGCTCCACCAAAACCATCTGATGATGGCAATAGTTTTTTTAGATATAACAAATTTAGAAAACGATGCTTCCTATTTTCTATAGGAATAAAATTATGCTTTTTATCATATCCCATTGGGTGATTATAGAGATTTTATAGTATCACATTGACAACAAATAGTATAAGAATCCATCTCAGGGTGTAGTATATTTTCGGCTCAAACAATAAGAGTATCTGTCATATTATTATAATAATTATTCCCCATATATATACCATTCATCCACACAGAAGCTACAAAACTCCTCTCTTTGTTCTTTTCTAGTGTCTAAAACAATATCTTATGATAAATATGCAATACGATGCTCTTTTTGAGAGGGACGGTATTATAGTTTATATCATTATTTGGCATGTACTAGAAACTTTGGTGTGTTTTGAAAATATACTTGTACACCAACACACCCCCTCCTTCTCAAAAAGAGCATCCGATGATATAAATATTCATCAGGCATACTTACTTTCATCATTAGTATAAATTTAATTCTTACACAATGAAAAATATTTTAAACCTAGAAGGTGTTACTATTCTTAATAAAACACAACAAAAAGAACTTAAAGGAGGGGGATTTGGTTTTGAGATCTGTCCACAATTTTTACCTTGTTGGTCGGATCATGATTGCCCTTGCGGTGGATGTGGAGTTTATATAGAAACTGTGGGTTTTATTGATGATTTATGTGCTTTCTAAATTTAATCTAGATTATGCTTTAGAACTTCGTTATGAAACTTTGAGGCACCATAAATATTGACTTTTTCTCGATTTTAACATAGCATCACTATGGTTATAGTAAAAAATCAAGTGTCACGCCAGTATTTGTGGTAGCCTAAAGATGTAATAGATTTTCTAATGTATAAAGCAGGTTGAATATACTAGGATAAAAAGCCTCTTCTTTCTAAGGAGATGTAGAGGAATGTCCTATAATAGCTGCCAAACATAACTTTTAAAACTCAAGACCATGATTAAAAATCTCTTAAATTTGGGCTTTTTTATAACTAAAAAACAACAAAAATCAATCCGTGGAGGAAATTTCTTGCCATGTTATACGAATAGAGACTGTGTTGACCTTACAACAAGTTATGACTATACTTGTCGTTTTGTTTCTAATTCTCCACCTTTTAAACAATGTGTAATTTTATAGGTAATAATATGTGAGTACTATACAATCTATAATTCTTGACAATGAATTGTAGTCTTATACGATTTACGGATGAAAATTTCGTAAAAATAATAGCAAGAATTTTTCGCTAGATTGATAAATCAAATTAAAGAATAGCCATAGCTATTGTTTCATTTTTATGAAGAAAATATAGTAGAAAAAGAATGTCATTAGATGCGAAATTTTTATTCGTAAATCGTATTAGAAGAGCATAGTAAAAAACTATTCCTCTAATTTCTGTTGTTTGACCACATTATACATACCAACTTCCACAAAGTCATTTTTGGTGCTTACAAAAAGAATATTTTAAACTCATCTTAACTTTTTGTTATTAACCGAAAACGAGGTAGTATTTGTATAGAGTAGGCACTTTTTGCAAGGCATAACAACGCTAAGTATAAAAAAAGTAACAAAATATGAGCAAATTTTAGCTATTCTTCAGGAAATAGAAAAAGTCACGATGAGTTCTTTATTGATAGTATTAATCTAATTTTTAAAACAATGAAAAGTATTTTAAACGTAGAAGGAGTAAAAATTCTTAAAAAAGAAGTTCAGAAAACAGTAAATGGAGGTTATGCCGTTAATGGGTGTGATTGTGGAGTAGTTTCGCATATGCAATTTTTTTGTCCATATAGACCATGTAACTAAATAATATCTACACCAAAATGACAAATCTAAAATAAATTTTATCTATAGATTTGTCATTCTGGTGTAAATTGGCATACTTTACCATTCTCAATAGTTAGATATTGCTATCAAAAATCAACTACTAATAGTAAAGTAATCAAGAATACTACCTTTATACGTTCTAAAATTACATTTTTTAGTTCTTCTTATGCATTAGCATCCATTCATAGATGTTCATATCAAAAGGATCATAATCTTGACTCTCCATTCCCATTCCTCGTCCATTATAAACACCAGGCCACACACCGTGACCAGATTCAGGGAAAATAGTAAGCCTTGCCTTTATTTTAGGCTCTGCAGTATTAATAGCGTTTACCATGTCTATTGAGCCACGTACATCTACAGAAGCATCCATATCTCCATGAAAAGCCCAAAGTGCTACATTTCTGAAAGGAATACCATCATTAATCTCACTCCAACCTGCAATAGGTACTACAGCAACAGGGTAAGAATTATCTCCATAAGTAGATATATAATCAAAAGTACCTCGTCCTCCCATACTATTACCTGTCATATAAATTCTAGAAATATCAATTTTTAAATTATCAATGAGGTATTTTATGTATGTATGAAGTCTATCGGCATCCCAAAAATCTGGAGATTGTGGAGAAACGACTATCATTGGAGTTGGTGGATCCCACTGATTCGTTTTAATTAATGAAGTAGGTCCATTATTTGATACTCTGTTTAAAGTCTCAGGAGTCAAACCATCCCCTCTACCTCCTACTCCATGAAGAAATATAATCAAAGGGTATTCTTCGTCATTGTTTTCATCATACATCCTAGGTGTGTATAAAAAGAAAGCATAGTTTGCTTCCGTTTCATTTAATAAATATACTTCTTGTTCTCCAGGTCTGAAGATTAGTGATTCATCTCTGATCACTTCATCTATATCATCGTTATTATTTGCTACATATCCTTCTGGTTGTTCACAACTCATTTGACTGATATCTGGATTTCCTAATCCATCATTATCGGCGTCTTCGAACCAAATTTGTTCTACACATGAATCTGTATCTGATATAGTTTCATCGCTAGATGTACAACTGATGATTACTATAGTAATACTCAAAAAATAAAATATTGCTTTCATAAGGTTCTAATTTATTTGAGTATACAAATTTACAGTTAATTTTAGTTGACAAGTAATTGATTCCTATGATCATTAGTCATAAATGATGATAATTATCCAACTGTCTACTACAAAAAGACTCTCAATTCTTTCATTCGTACACAAAACTAGTACGAAAGTCCACTATCAAAACAGCTGTCGCTTCTAATACGCTAGTTTAGTGCTAATAAAACAAATCATGGAAAAAAAACAAAACGTAAAAGCTCATTCGTCATTTCTAATAGTATTAACTTTAGTATTTGGATTTCAAATAAGTTCTGCTATTGGGCAATCATCTGCTAAATTGCCCGATTTTTTAATTACTACATATACAGGAGTACTTAGCAGTGCATCGAGTAGAACAAAGATAAACACCAACGGTACTTGTACCATCAAGGCCAGAGGGTATAGAGCATATGTGCTTTCTTTTAGTGATGGGATCCCTCCTATTTCTCAGGTGAAATTTATGAAAACAGAGGATACTTATACCGCTACTATTATCTACAAAGGAAAAACATTAGCTGTTACTGTAGATGAAGAAGGAGATTTATCAATAGGTGCTACCGCAGCAGGAGCATTTGCATTTTCTGGAAGCATAGAAGGTGCTATTTCGGATGAAAGAGATGCTATAAATACTACAGTAGAAACTGAAGATGCAGGTATACACATTACTAATGGGACTATATCTCTTGGTACTGGAAACACTGGAATCCGAGTAGAAAATGGAAATGTATCTCTTGGCACAGAAAATAACAGCATCGAAGTACAGGATGGCAATGTATCTCTAGGAACTAATAGTACTGGGGTCTCTGTAAACACAAATACCAGAAACATGAATACTCATACAAGTGTATGTATTCTTAATCACAATCATAGTTATGGTGCCATATTTGGTTGTAATTCTTCTGAAATTAGTAATCTTCCAGAAAAAATAGTAGGTATATACAGAGGTAAACTTAGCACCTATGATGGCATCGAAAACAGAAAAGGGATCTGTACTATCATAGAAACTGGGTGCAAAACATATCGATTAGATTTTAGTGACGGTATTCCGTCAATTCACGACATACAATTTGGTAGAAAGAATAATTTCGATGAATATACCTCGGTTATTATAGAAGGAGAGTATTCATCGGCTATAGAAGTAGATATGTCATTCGATGATCTGGAAATAGATGGAGAAATGACTCGCGTATCATTTGATGGAAAAAGAAATTAGTAGGTTTTTAGTTTTAGTTTGTGTTTGCTGATTTATATTCATAAATCGAAAGATTCATCAGATCATTTATGGTTTGATGAATCTTATTTTTTAACCAATTGTTTTTGCAATTCGTTTAGTTTGGCTTAAAGAAGTGGTTTAAACTTTTTTCAATTTGCTAAAAAAATGTCTTTTTGTGTCCTTATTTCACAATTTTTTACTTCCGTAGCATTGCTATGCAACTAAAAAATTGCTTTATCTGAACACAAAACCACTATTTTTCACTTAAATCAAAAAAGTTTAAACCACTTCAAATTATATTAGGTGATGATCAAACAATCTTAATTCTTTTATATAAGTCTTCCTTATAGGTTCTTCCGACAGGAATATGATGCCCTAAAACCTCTACTACCTGATCATATTCATGAAAAGAATCTATCTTATTCCAATTGATGATATAAGATCGATGTGTCTGAACAAAAAAATTACGGTTTAATGCTTTAAGCAAACTTGTGATAGAATGTCTTACTGTAAACTTCTTATCATCAGTAGTTACAATAGAGCAATAGTTTTTAGAATCTGTATGCGCATATAAAATACTGTCTGTAGCAATTCGAATTAATTTATTTCCAAA
>CANLRN010000010.1 GCA_947493495.1 uncultured Aquimarina sp. | reverse complement strand
ATTTGAAACGTAGAAGCTGCTTACCAGTTAGAAACTTTATGTTACAGTCAAAAAATGTCTATGAATCTGGGTTTAATATTTCAGTAGTTTCATATAAGAACTGGTATAAAACGAATTTGATATAACATTTTCGAAGTTATTAATCGTACTATTCTTTACTAGATCGATAATTGGAGCTATTTATTAGAGATCTAGGATGTAGCGTACTTTACTGTTAGTATATTTGAGATAGAAAAATAAGTACTATGGCGACAAACAATAATTTTTTTTCTACGAAAGATGATCGCAATGACTTTTTTATTGCTTGTGTCGTTATTATTGTTTTTGGAATACTAATTTTTAAGTTGCTATCATCCGGACATATTTCAGAGAATCCAACTGTCGAAAAAACACTATTGGTTTCAGACACTCTCCAAAATAATACCCAAAGAACAGTTCTAATAATAAACAAAAAACACGATGCTAGAGTATTGCCTAATAGTGTAAGTACATCTAATCATATTGCAGTTTCTAATCAGAGGGATACTAGTAATTTCTTTTTAAACGAAAAAGCTGTAGACACTTCTTCACTTACCATTAAACCTGAAATAGAAGATACTTTAGAGCCTGTAAATTCTAAAAATAAAAATATCATTTCTGTAGTTTCTGATACGATATTGAGTATCGATACTTCCAAGACTAAGAGAACAACTACAGTAATAAATTCTAAAAATAATAGATTACAAAAAACAGATGTGACACTACTAAAAGATGCCGATACGATAGCGCAGAATCATGTAGTAAGGTCAGAAAGTAAAAACGACTCTATTGTTAATGCAATAACAATATCTGACTGTACAATAGTAATAGGAGTTTATAAAAAAGATATAAATGCAGATAGAACAATTCTAAAGTTACAAAAGAAGGGATATGCGTATACAAAACAAACTGTTAATGGGAAGCGTTATGTAGGTGTGCCTGTTCGTTGTACTAATGAAAATGAAATTAAAGATTTAAAACAAAAATTAGCTAAAGACTTGTGGATACAAAGTTGGGTGCGAAAAAATTAGATCAAATAGTTTCAAGCCAAGAAGCTTATGTCAATCATAGACCTTTAAAGAAAACAGCAATATAGTATAGACTACTGATTATGTTTCTCCACTTTTTTCCATTTTAGATAGCCTCTAATCATCAATAAACAATTAATAGCATGCATTACAGCAAGAAACCATAACGATGTAGCAATACATATGATAGCTGCTAATAATTGCCCAATTGCCATAAAAGAATATCCTTTTAATCTTTTTTGATTTAATAATTCAAAAGCTATAAGGATTAGTATCGCTGATAGTATTTCTATTACTGTTTTTGTATACTCCAAGGAAATTATAGTTTAGTAGATATAAGGCAATATATGCTAAATAAAAGAAATTAATTGGATATTTTCCTCATTCTATTAAACTCTTCTAGCAATCTAGCTAAGTTAAGTTTTATCATTGTCAGTCAAGACCATCCTAACCTTCGTTTTTGATTCTACTTCGACAAGCTACCATTGATGTGTTTTGTAATAATTTGATTTTTAACCTATTGACATGCTGAACCTGTCGAAGTAAATTATAGTACAAAAGCCCTTCGACAAGCTCAGGGTGACATCAAAGTTTACAAAAAATACGTCAGTATAAACACTAAATAAAATTTTTATTGGATGTTTCAGTATGACAAAATAGATGTTTTTTGAGCTTAAGGTAACGACATTAGCCCTTCTATTTTTGAGAGAGGTAAAACAAGGCGATTCGTTTAAGGTAGATATAATAATTTAACTTTTTAGAGAACAATACAATTAGTGATATAGCAAGTACCTGTAAGATGCTGAAAATAAAATTCTAGTTACGCATTATTTATAGAGTAAGGATATTTACTTAGTTTTAGAAGTGTATTTAACTCTCCTTTATTAACTTTGTTAAAATTATCTAATATGATACTATTTCAGTAAATTCAAAGGGTACATGGTATAATTACTAAAAACAAAAAACATCTAAATAAAAATATTACGTTTATGGATGCCACAGAAGATGCTATCGATGTACATGCCATAGGACATTCTTTTGATCCGGACTATACATTTTGTGATAATGTTTTAATCGACAATAACACCATGATGCGAAGTCGTAGGAATCATATTTCTATAACAGATGGAAGAAATATAATTGCAGACGAGAATGATTTTATAGATGCTAGTATCCATACACAAAATTCTAGAGGGATAGCACCTGGTTTCGCTATAGATATAGAAGCTGTGAGAGATGTGAACCCTCGAGGTATTTCTGAAATTGCAAAAGATATTACGATTAAAAATAGTACAGAGAAAGGAAGTCGTATAGATGCTGTTACAGTACATACAGGAGATTGTGTCATTATCGAAGACAATACATTCGAAAGTTCGGTGTCTTATTCCACATCCGAATACACGATTATTAGAAATAATGAGATTACTGCTACCACAGATCTTGATATGAATAATGGTATTGCTATTACTGCTGGCAGAAGTGATCTTTATGATAAAAATTTTGGGAATAGAGTTTATGGAAATATCATTAGAAATTATTCGATAGGGATATGGTTTTAACTAATAAAGATTTAGATGCATATGATAACAAAATTATTGATTGTAAAGTAGGTATTAATATAGCAACTATTAGAAATTCAAAAATATATAATAATACAATTGAAAGTAGTCGAGAAAATAGTGATACTATCGACATCCTTGATAATGTAATTACAGTGTCAGGGAATAACTTATGTATTCAAGAAAGAGATGGTAGTAGTAATATTACTGAGGAGAGAAATACGTATAATACGCTATAAAATTATACTTTTTAATAAAGAAAGCATATATAACAATTTATGAGACGACTCTTTTATCTTAGACACAAAGCAATAGCATTATTTGGTTTATTCATGTTTTTTAACTGCTCAGAAATACAAACTGAAGATAATCAATGGGAAATAATTTCGGCAGAAGGAGAACCAACTGCACGTCATGAGGCAGGTTTAGTAGCGTACAAAGATAAAATTGTATTGATCGGCGGTAGAAGAATCAATCCAACAGATGTTTTTGATACAAAAACCAATACTTGGGAGGCTAAATCTCCTACGCCTGTAGAACTACATCACTTTCAGCCTGTAGTGGTAGATGATGCTATATATCTGATAGGTGGGATGACAGGCAAATGGCCTAATGAAAAACCTCTGGATCGTGTTATTATATACTATCCAGAAAGGGATGAGTATGTGTATGGTCATGAAATACCAGAGCATCGACGTCGAGGAGGAGCCGGTGCTGTGTACTATAATAATAAAATTTATTTGATAGGAGGAATTACTAATGGTCATATGGATGGATATAAACCCTGGTTCGATGTATATGATCCAAAAACAGGAGAATGGAAAATTCTAGCTGATGCCCCAGATGCACGAGATCATTTTCAAGCAGTAGTGGTTAATGATAAACTATATGCCTTTGCTGGTCGTAGAACTTCTAAGAGAACCAATCAAGATATGGCATTGACATCTGCTTATGGAAATGTATACGATTTTAAGACAGCTTCTTGGGAAATGGTGACTAATAACCAAAAAATACCCACTCCAAGAGCAGGGAATGCTATTTTTTCTTGGAATGATGAGATTGTTATTGGAGGAGGAGAGAGTATCACACAAGAAGAAGCACATAATGAGGTAGAAGCCTATAATAATAGTACCAAAACTTGGAATGCCTGGCCTTCCTTAAAAAAAGGACGTCACGGTACTGGATTTGCTATTGTTGGAGATTACGTGTATACAGCTTCAGGAAGTGGAAATCGAGGAGGAGGACCAGAACTTATCTCTATAGAACGATTAAAACTTCCATCAGCGCGATCAAAATCTTATAAGGATATAGATGTTACAAAACCTATACCGGTATATAAACAATGGCATACTGTAACACTATCTTTTGCAGGACCAGAATCATCAGAGCTAGCTTCAGATAATCCTTTTTTAAATTATCGATTATTTGTCGATTTAAAGCACAAGGATACGCAGTATACAATTAGAGGGTTTTATGCAGCAGATGGCAATGCAGCAGAAACTGGAGCAGAAAAAGGAAATATATGGAAGGTAAGATTTACTCCTGATCAGATAGGAGAATGGGAGTATAGCGCTGTACTCCATCATAAAGATAGTATTGCCTTAGATGATGACATTACAAAAGGAATAGCTGTTGACCTGAAAAATGCAACAGGCCAGTTTATTGTTGCCGAATCCGATAAAGATGGAGTTGATTTTAGAGCACATGGGCGCTTAGAAGTTGCAAAAGGATATTATAAGTTTAAAAACTCAGAAGAATATTGGATAAAAGGTGGAGCTAATAGTCCAGAAAATTTATTGGCATATGAAGATTTTGATGGGACATATCGTGTAGAAGCCTCTAAAGAGGAAGGAGAAGCTAATACAACCAAAACAATACATGCATACAAGTCACACCTACAAGATTGGAAAACAGGAGATCCTAGTTGGAAAAATGGAAAAGGGAAATCATTGGTTGGAGCCATAAATTATCTGGCATCTAAAGGCATGAATTCAATATATTTTCTGACAATGAATATTTTAGGAGATGGCAAAGATGTATGGCCGTATAGTACTCCAAAAGAGGTTACCCGTTTTGATGTAAGTAAATTAGAACAGTGGGAAATTATTTTTCAGCATATGCAAGCCAAGGGTATTTTATTACACTTTGTATTGCAAGAAACCGAAAATGAAACTTTGTTGGATGATGGAGATACTGGTCCAATGAGGCAATTATATTATAGAGAATTGATTGCGCGTTTTGGACACCATTTGGCATTAAACTGGAATTTAGGAGAGGAGAATGGCCCAGCTTCCTGGAGTCCGTTAGGGCAAAATGATGAGCAACGAAAAGCAATGGCTAAGTTTCTTAAAAAAGCGGATCCGTATAAACACCCCGTCCTCTTACATACTCATGCAGACGATTCATTAAGGAGTGAGGTTTTGGATTCTATTGTAGGATATCCTTATCTTGATGGGATATCATTACAACAGGATAAAAGAGAACTAGCACCTAATGTGGTTGAAACTTGGAAAGCTAAATCAAAAGAAAAAAACCACAATTGGTTGATCACCATGGATGAGATAGGTATGTGGGATACTGCAGCTTTACCTGATAGTGTAGATCCTAATCACGATACATTACGACAATATGCACTCTGGGGCACATTATTGTCTGGAGCAGCAGGTGTAGAATGGTACTTCGGAGCAAAATATCCGCATAATGACCTCACTTCAGAAGATTGGAGAGCACGTGATCGACTTTGGGAATTAACCAATCATGCGATGGTATTTTTTAAAAATCATCTACCCTATTGGCAAATGCAACCAGAGCATACATTAATTAATTCCTCAAAAGCATATTGCCTACGTAAAAAAGGAGAACTATATGCCGCATACATTCCCGAATTGAGAAACAATACTATCGATTTAAAGGATGTTGAAGGAGAATTTACGATACAATGGTTCGACCCTCAAGAGGGAGGTCAGCTCCAAAAAGGTTCAATAGAAATAATAAAAGGAGGAGGTATAAGAAACCTAGGTAAACCATTACACTTTAAAAACAGAACAAGCTTAAAAGATTGGGTTTGTTTACTAAAACAAACAAACAAAAAGACAATAGAATAAGCTGTCTTTTAGAATAACTTTTTGTTTATATTTGTTTAGATATGAACGAACACTTAGATCCCACAAGCGATAGTTTTTCTAAAGAAGACCTGGATATCGAAAGAGCGCTAAGACCACTAGCTTTCGAAGATTTTGCAGGGCAGGATCAGGTATTAGAAAACCTTAAGATTTTTGTGCAAGCCGCAAACTTAAGAGATGAAGCATTAGATCATACGTTATTTCACGGGCCTCCAGGTTTAGGAAAAACAACACTAGCGCACATTCTTGCCAATGAATTGGGGGTAGGAATTAAAGTTACTTCGGGCCCAGTCTTAGACAAACCAGGTGATTTAGCAGGATTGTTAACCAATCTGGATGATAGAGATGTGTTGTTTATAGATGAAATCCATCGACTGAGTCCCATTGTAGAAGAATATTTGTATTCTGCTATGGAAGATTATAAGATCGATATTATGATCGAGAGTGGGCCTAATGCACGTACTGTACAGATAAATCTAAATCCCTTTACACTTGTTGGAGCAACAACCCGATCAGGATTATTAACCGCTCCAATGCGTGCTCGTTTTGGAATCCAATCCAGATTACAATATTATACAACAGAACTTCTGGCGACTATTGTAGAACGAAGTGCCCATATATTAAAGGTGCCAATTTCTATGGAAGCTGCTATTGAAATAGCAGGAAGAAGCAGAGGAACCCCAAGAATTGCCAATGCTTTACTACGTAGGGTACGGGATTTTGCACAAATTAAAGGCAATGGGAATATTGATATAGAGATTTCTAAATTTGCCTTGAAAGCGCTTAATGTAGATGCGCACGGTCTGGATGAGATGGATAATAAAATTCTGACTACGATGATTGATAAGTTCAAAGGAGGCCCTGTAGGATTGACTACAATTGCTACTGCAGTCAGTGAAAGTCCAGAAACAATAGAGGAAGTATACGAACCTTTTTTGATACAACAAGGATTTATAATGCGTACCCCTCGAGGGCGAGAAGTTACAGAAGCCGCATATAAGCATCTGGGACGAATCAAAGGAAGTATTCAAGGAGGATTGTTTTAGAAGAATTATCATTTTTATTTATTCATAAATCATGAAAGTAAGCTTAAAAATATCATTTTTTATTATACTTTTTATTTTTTTTTCTTGTCAAAAAAAGAAAGATTCTAAGGAGATAACCTATAAGAGTAGAGATTACAATATATACATGGGAGGAAAACTCGCTGGGTATCAAAAAAGCTCAAAAGACCCTAATGGATCTTATCGCTATACTTATGAATTTAATGACAGAGGCAGAGGACCGCATATTGAAGAAAAAATAGTCATCAATAAAAATAATGTAATTATTGATCATAAGATTAATGGACACAATTATCTGAAGGATACGGTTAATGAGATTTTTACCATAGAAAATGGAATTGCGAAGTGGAAGAGTAGCTCAGAGCAAGGAGAAGTTAAATTCGATAATAATTCGTTTTTTTCTGCCATTAATACTTCTCTTGGTACTACTGATCTCTTATTGAAAAAATTACTTTCTACAGAAAAAAACGAAGTTAATTTACTGCCTGGAGGAACTATAAAAATTACTGGGATAGAACACCATAGTATAAATGATTCTATAAACCTTAGATTGATAGAGCTCACAGGGCAATCGTTTACGCCTTCTTATACTTGGATAGATGAAGAAGATAGATTTTTTGGATACACCTCTTCCTGGTTTACCTGTATTCAAAAGGGATATGATAGTATTGCTAAACAACTATTACCTATACAAAAGAAAAAAGAAGAACAGTATTTGAAAAACCTTTCAAGTTCTTTAGTCAACATTCCATTAAAGAAACTATTGCTAAAGAATGTAAATATATTTGATGCTGAATCTGGAAAGATACTTCCTAATATGTTTGTTCTTATAAATAAGAATATAATTGAAAAGATTACGACTACTAAACCTTCTAATATTGATAATGTTGAAATTATCGATGGTAGTAATAAAACGTTGTTACCTGGATTATTTGATATGCATACTCATATTGATGAAACAGATGGTATTATGCATCTGGCAGCAGGTATAACTTCTGTAAGAGATTTAGGGAACTCTTTTGATCTTCCTAAGCTGAAAGAAAATTTTGATGCGAATATACTTATAGGTCCTAGGATACAGGTAATGAGTGGATTTATTGATAAATCAGGACCTTATGCAGGACCAACAGGTTCTATTATAAATAATTTGGAAGAAGGTTTCACAGCTATAGAGAAGTATCATAAAAATGGATATAGACAAATTAAGTTATACAGTTCTATTGAACCTGAATGGGTAAAACCGTTAGCTGATAAGGCCCATGAATTAGGCATGAGAGTGAGTGGTCATATCCCTGCTTTTATGATTGCAGAACAAGCGATTAATGCTGGTTATGATGAGATTCAGCATGTAAATATGATAGCGTTGAATTTTCTTTCTGATACTATTGATACTAGAACTCCGCTTAGGTTTTCTATGGTAGCGGAACATAGTCATAAGTTAGATTTTAATTCTAATGAATTTAAAAAATTTATTCAGTTGCTAAAGGATAAAAATGTAGTAATTGATCCTACAGTTTCAATTTTTGAAGGAATGTTTACTGCAAAATCAGGAGACCCAGATCCTTCATTTGTAAAAATATTAGATAGATTACCATTGAATACAAAGAGAGGGTATTACTCTGGCGGATTACCTATCCCAGAGGGAAAAGAAGAATACTATAAATTGTCTTATTATAAACTGTTAGAAATGGTAAAACAGTTTTATGACAATGAGGTTACAATTGTAGCGGGAACAGATGCATTAGCAGGTTTTGGATTGCACACAGAAATGGAAAATTACGTAAAGGCAGGAATCCCGTCTTCTGAAGTACTTAAAATCGCAACTTCGGTTTCTGCAAAAATATCAGGAGTTAGTAATTTGGGAATTATAAAAGAAGGATATTTAGCAGATCTTATACTTGTGGATGGTAATCCTGTAGAAAATATCAGTGCAATCAGAAAAGTAGAACTCACTATTAAGAATGGTGCTATTTTTTATCCTGAGAAGTTATATAATGCAATTGGAGTAAAGCACTTTAAGTAAAAAACAAACTTTTTAATTAGAAACATGAAAATCCCAAAAGTTTCATTTTTTGAAGTGCTAAAGAATGCTAAGCGAATTCTTAAAAATCCATTGCCATTTCATCACGAGAATTTTGAAAAACATGGAGATATTTTTGAAGTCAATTTAGGTTTTGGAAACACCGTTGTTTTTACCAGAGATGCTGGTTTGGCAAAACATATGCTTCAGAATGAACATCGTAAGTACCATAAATCACCACTGCAATCAAAAGAACTGGCAAGATATATAGGCAATGGCTTATTAACTTCTAATGGAGAATATTGGTTAAAACAGCGAAGATTAATTCAACCTGCTTTTTACAAAAAGAAAATCAATGTAATTGGTGCTACTATCCGAGAAACTATAAAAGAAGAATTAATAAGGATAGAAGCAGATAAGACTATTGATATATATCCTTTAATGAATGATCTGGCTTTTAAGGTAGTTGCAAAATCATTATTTAGTTATACTGATACAGGGAATACAATGCCGCGGTTACAACACATCACAGAAGCCGCACAGCATTCGCTAATTCGAGAAATTAGACAACCCTATAAACGTTGGTGGTTCCATCTGAGTGGACAGATAAAAAGTACACTTAAGCTAACGGATGAAGCCAGAGATATTTTACTTAAGATTATCGAAGATCGAAGAAAGTCAAAAGAAAAATATGATGATTTACTGGACATGTTGTTAGCGTCTAGTTATGATGATGGTAGTCAGATGAGTAATGAACAATTGATAGATGAAATATTAATACTGTTTGTAGCTGGTCATGAAACCACCTCCAATGCACTATCATTTTTAGTATTGCTATTGGCAAAACATCCAGAAATTCAGGAGAAAATATATCAAGAAATTTCTGAATCGGGTTCAGAAGACCTGTCATTAATGGAGCAGTTCGAGAAGAGTAAGTATGTTGCGCAATGTATCGAAGAAGCTATGCGATTATATCCACCAGCATATTTTTCGGACCGAATAGCGATAGAAGATGATCAATATAAGGATATAAAAATCACTAAAGATACGAGCGTCCTTATTTCGTTTTATGAAATTCATAGACAAGAAGATTTCTGGAAAGATCCTGAGCAATTTAACCCTGACAGATTTCATTCAGATTATAAAAAAGAATATTCTGATTGGTATTTTCCATTTGGAGCGGGACCTAGGATGTGTATAGGTAGTAATTTTGCTATGTACGAAATGATTGTAACCGTGAATGAATTGATTAAGAAGTACAAAATCTCTACAGAGATTCGTGCTATCGAGATTAAACCTTTGATTACATTACAACCCGTAAATGCTTTACTTAGCTTTACAATTAGGTAAAATATAGAAAGCATGATTATATGATGGAATGAATTATAACGGTTACGGTAGTACCACCGAAATTAATGGATCAACAACTCGTTAAATATATAAGTAAGGTAATAAAAACGAACAGATGAAATATAAATTAGAAATATATACGATTGTCTTATTTATTCTACTATTGGTCTTAAGGTTTATATTAAAACAGATCATCAAAAAGTTTAGTATTGTAAGATCTATAAACCCTAATAGAAGAAAAATCATACTCAATTTCAGTTATCTTTTCTTGTACCTAATGACAATAATAATGCTTGCTGTTATTTGGGGTGTTGATATTAAGGAGTTTAGTGTTTTTATTTCTTCAGTATTAGCAGTACTCGGAATTGCTTTTTTTGCACAATGGTCTATATTATCTAATCTCACAGCAAGTGCAATTTTATTTTTTAATCATCCCGTAAGAATTGGAGATAGAATTAAGGTTTTGGATAAAGATTTCGAATGGATAGGAGAAGTAAAGGATATTACAGGTTTTTATCTTTTTATAAAAACCGATTCGGATGAGAATATCATCTTGCCTAATTCTATGGTTGTACAAAAAGGAATTCAAATTTTAGATAGAGAGATTTAATGTAGTTTTCTGAAGCAAGATAAACTGAAGGGGAGCTTTTTTAGTATATGAGATCAATATCAGAAATGTCTTATCTTTGCTAGAAACACAACTCAGATGAATCGAAAATTCATCTTCTTTCTACAATTTATGATGATGTTATCTTCGTTTTCTCAAGAAGGAGATAGCGTATATCGTTCATCATTACTTTTATATCATCATTCTCAATATAAAGATGCCTTGCAGGGGTTTAAAGCAGCATCAAATTCATTTGTAGAATGTAATAATATTCAGGCGTATTTAAAATCTCAACTTTATATATCCAAGATAGAAGCCTATAAAAATAATTTTCAAGCTGCTTTACAAACCATAAATCAATCACTTAAAACGCATACTGCTTCTGGTATAGAAAACGATAGCCTGTGGAATGCTCTAATGAATACCAAAACCGCTATATATAGATTAGAAGGTAAGAATACTAAAGCATTGCAAATAAATGATCAACTGATGTTATTAGCAGATGACAATGTATTACCACATAGCCTTATACAAATCTATATAGAGAGAAGTCGAATTTTAGTATTGCTTAACAATCCTGATGAATCCATTGCAATCATTAAAAAAACAATGAGGCTTTATGAAGATATATTGGAGCCATTAGAAAAAGCGATGTTGTATGATAATTTAGGGAATGCATACGTATATAAAGATGATTTTGACCAGGCAGAAATGTACTATCAAAAAGCACATGGGTTAGCCATAAAATACAAAGCAAAACTCGAAGATTTGTCTTCTTCTTCATTTCACCTAGGGATTATAGCAGAATATGATGGCAACTATAATAAAGCTATTGAGTGGTACAAAAAATCTGCACAGTATATCCAACAAAATCAAGTCGAGGAAACCATTTTAATAGCTAGAACATATACCGCTTTAAGTAATGCATATTTGCATAAAAATAATATAGAAAGAGCAAAAGAGTATATAGATAAAGCATTGCAAAAATCACTACTTCTGTTTGATAAGGATCATTTTAATATGGCACATATTTATAGCTCCTATTCTCGGATACTCAAAGCCTCGGAGAAATTTGAAGAATCTCTGATTTTTGATAAAAAAACACAGCATATTAGAGAAAATATATACGGCCTATACAATCGATTTTCTATCCAAAACTTAAAATCAATAGCTAGAACCAATGTAGAATTAGGTAATTATGCTGAGGCGTTAAAATTATATAACGAAATATTGAGAAGAACCAAAAAAATGGGAGCTAAGCTCCAGCAAGCACATAGTTATAATGATCTGGGCACTATGTATCATAAAAAAAAAGAATATCAAAAAGCAATTTTTTATTTCGAGAAAGGGCATAAATGTTTGTCTACAGAAGTAGATACATATGATAGGCAGATGATAAGTATGGAATTGTCTCTAGCAGCAACTTTTTTTGAGATGAAAGACTATCCGACAGCACTAAAAATTATTGAAAAACATTTCAGAATTCATACTAAGATTTCATCTCAGCATCCCAAATTAATACTGCAAGCTATTGATATTTATAACAACATATCTTTAGCTACCTATCAGAGTACAGGTGATATAGATATTTTACACGCTTCATATAAAAAAATTCCTCTTTTGCTTAATTGTATTGCTAGTATCAAAAAAGAATATACCAGACAAAGTTCTCAGATTAACGCTAATAATGAACAAACTATCTATTTTGATAAATCAATTGAAGTATGTTATTTTTTGTATCAAAAAACCAAAGAACATCAATATCTTGCAAAAGCATTCGAATTATCAGAAATGAATCGGAATAGCGTGCTGGTTTCTGGAATTAAAAATGTGCGCTTCAAAAAGATAGCGAATATTCCAGATTCTTTACTTCTTCAAGAAAATCAATTAAAACAAAAGTTATCAAAGGTGAAAAGGAAGATGTATAATGCAACAATATCTTCAAAAACTGATACATTAATTAGTTTACGTTTACAATATGCAGAGCAACTAGATAGCTTATTGTCTAATTTTAAACAGAAATACCCCAAGTATTATCAATTAAAATATGCGGATAAAACTATATCAATTAGTTCTTTACAAAGTAAGTATCTAACTAAGAATACAGTCTTTGTTGAATATTATGTAGGAGCTGACTATACATATGTTTTTGAAATCCATAAAGGCAAAACAAGTTTTAGAAGGCTAGAAATCAATGAAATTATAAGAAAAAAAATCAAGGAGTTTAGAAGTAAACTGATCAAACAACAAGATGTAACTATAACTGCCAAAATACTTTTTGACGTACTACTTAAGACTTGTAATCTCAAAAAAAATATCATCATAGTAGCTGATGATGTACTGAACTATCTTCCGTTTGAAATAGTATTAAAAGGAGATGAGTATCTGATTCAAAATCATGTAGTGAGCTACGTAGGATCTGCTACTTTATGGCAAACACAAAATGAATTAGAATACAATAGAAAAGTGAAATGGATTGGTTTTGCACCATCGTATGAAGAATGGAATTCTTTTGCTACCAGTCAGGCAGAGATAGAAACTATCACAGAGCTTATGAATGGAGTTAGTGTTAAAGGAAAAGAAGCATCCGTAAAATATTTTAAGAAAGTAGCGAGTGAGTATTCCATTATTCACTTAGCAAACCATGCAAAAATAAATAATGATGATCCTATGTATAACACCTTGCTGTTTGCTAAAGATTCTGTAAACAATGAATTAACAGCTTCAGAAATTTATAATTTGTCTATACCTTCAGAATTAGTTGTTTTGGGAGCATGCGATACAGGTTTTGGAAAACTAGAAAAAGGAGAAGGGGTCATGAGTTTGTCCAGAGCTTTTCATTATGCAGGAGTAAAAAGTACAATAATGAGCCTCTGGAAAGTGCCAGATAAAGAAACTTCGATACTCATGCAAAGTTTTTATAAATATGTAAAAAAAGGAATGACAAAAACGAGTGCACTACAACAAGCAAAACTCCAATACATCAATAATACTACAGACAATGTATTAAAACATCCTTATTACTGGGCAGGTTTTATAATCTCAGGAAATACAGATGCGATGCAACCCTCAGTATCCTACTGGTGGATACTATCAACACTTTTTTTCGTGAGCTTAATAGTTTTTAGAAAAAAATTACTCAAGCTTTTTAAGTAAAGCAGCTGCCTCATTTTTCTTGTATTCACTATTTGGAATAGTCAGTAATTTTTTCAAGAGTTTTTTAGATTCTTCAAGTTGATTATTTTTTAGATAAGCAAGTGCTAAGTACCAATATCTTTTTTCGCTAAAAATATCTACTGTGTTTATGTTCTGTTCGAAAATAGCAATGGCTTTTTTGGGATGATCTAAGGCAAGTAAGGTATTTGCTTTGTAGAATAAAAGTGGTGCTTCCTTTTTATTTAATAATACCTGATCAAATAAATCTAATGCTTCTTTAAATTTGGCATTTTCATAGGCATTAAAAGCAGTTTCGTTTAGACTTTTTTGAGCATCACTTCGTACTACAGGTTGTGTAATATTTCTATAAGGTTCAAAATAGTGCGCAAATAATTCTTCATTTGAGGGAGGTGATCCAATAGTAAAAAAGTAAGCCAATCCAATACCCCCTATAAATGAAGCGGCAATTAACCACCATTTGATATTTCCCTTCTTATCAGGACTATTTTCTATGGTCGATAGCATTTCTCTAAAATTATCATCATCCTTAGCTTCTGCAACTTTTCTAAGATCCATATGGAAATCAACCTCTTTCTTAAAATCAGCATCTGCATCCAACAAGATGTCAAACTCCAATTGCTCTTGCGGAGTAAGGGTATCTTGGATATATTTTTCTATAAGCTCTTGAGGGGTCATGATTTCTGGGGATTTATTAATTCTTTTAATTGCTTCAAGCAACGTGATTTTTGACTGCTCACCACATTCGTGTTTTCATATCCTAATTTTTCTGCAATCTCCTCAATACTTAGTCCTCTATAATAGAATGATATTAACACCTCTTGGCATTTTTTTCCTAATGTATCAAAAAACTTACGTAATAATCGCTGTTCTACAGTAGGTTCTGTAGTATTGTCAAAATCAATTGCTACAACTTCATTATCTGCGATATGAAGTTTTGATTCTAAAGGAATAGTATTCTTGTTTTGTTTATGATAATTAAAGATCATTCGCTTGCCAATACCAAAAAGATAGGTTTTTAGAGAACTATCAACGGTGTTTAATTTTCCTTTAACCGCTTGCTTTCTAAGTACTACAAATGCTTCTTGGTAGATATCGGCTGCGACGTCTTGATCGATACCATATTTTTTTCCAAAATTAAAAAAAGCAGCACGATGCATATAGTATAGCTTACTGATTTTTTTATGGCTACTGTTAATTAAAACGTCAATAACTGATGAATCCAATAGAATTGATTTGTTTCCTCTAATATATAAAAAACAATTTTTTTGATCTCTGATGTTAAGATTCCATTTTTTTCTTCCATTAAAGAGAAACAGAGTCAATATCAACCTTTAATTTTTTACAATGAATAAATTTTTTAAAAATCTGACATCGCAAGAAATAATCAGTGAATTTCTTCCTTCACTAGTTATATCATTAATGCTTACAGAGTATTTCTACAAGTTTGGAAGTTTTACGGCAGAGTGTATAGTATTTATAGGTAGCTGGTATCTTTTAGGTGCTATAATCAATAAATTGAAATCATTTAAAAACAACAAAAAATAAGATCATGGCAAAATTAATAAAACCAATCATAGAAAAAACACCTTTAGGGAAAGGTAAGGTGTTAAAGCCAGCTAAACCAATCAATGATAAGATTTTTGTACCAACTCAACACGCTGCGGATATTATTTTAACAAATACGCAAGTAGAGCTAAAAGGAACTAAAATCAAAATTTTTGGCAATTCCAGAAATTTGCTAGCCAGTTTTGATTCCAAAACGGCCACATTTACAGTACGAAAAAAATTGATGGTAGGTTCAATAGATGTAAGTGCCAAACTAAAAGATTTAGAAACAAGAATTCAGAAATTAGAATCTTAAAAAAATAATAATTATGGTTTTAAGTATCAGAAAAATATATCATCAGCAAGAAGTTGATAATCCTGTAATTAGCATAAAGAATTATCATCAGTTGCATTTTAAACCTCCTACTTCCCTAAAAAAAGCGAACACTGTGTTTTCTTCTATAAACAAAGGTAATGGATTTGATTGTGGATGTAGAAAAAGTAATTCTTTACGATTAGAAATTGCAGGATTCTCGCTAAAGGAGTTTGGAGAAGTAGTTCCATCATGGGTATCAGCAGTAAAACGAGATGCCAGAACTGGTGCAAAAACAAGGACAATTACAGGTGTTTTAACACAAAGTAGAATATCGGGTACAGATTTCCCATTAAAACCCTGGCATCATAATTATGACTGGAATTATTATGTAAAAACGGATACACAATTTTTTTATCTAAGCAGTCCAGCTAATCATGGTTATAATGCCAAAACCCAAAGCGCTATCATGGAGTGCGAATGGGATTCTGCCTTTGTGCCATTATGGTCACGACCGATGCCTGGAGATCGGGTACAGATCACTGGCAGATGGATTTATGATTGTGGACATCCTATAAGAAGTAAACATCGTTCGGAAATACACCCTCCTAAGGCTGTTATATCTTTTAGAGAAGAAACAGATAAGTTTTCAGGTAACAAAGGATTGTCTCGTGCATCGCAGGCAGTAGTATATATCAATGGAAAAGGAGGGTATTTTAATCAAAGAATTAATGATCAAAACTATTCATTCGATATGTATTTACCACCAAAACCAGCTACATCTTCTACACCAAAATTTAGAGTAAGAAAGAAGATTACAAGTACTATAAATCCAATAATAGTTCCTTTTCCTAGTGAAGATCCAAAATTATTACGAGTTACCATCCCTTTAAAAGGAAAGCGTATTCCTTCTGTAAACTATGGAGTAATAATTAGTGGAGGGTGGTCAGACCCAATGGGTGTAGATGCTAAAAACATCAAAAAAGTTACCATTAATATCATTAAAGCTAATTTTAAAAAAGATAATGATCCAGACGGAATTTTATTTAATAAAAGAGATGAATGGTATTTATATGCAGGAATTAATGGGCGATGGAAATTGTTCGAGAGTATGGAGAAAGGAGAACGAACACTCAATCATAAAGTGACATTGCATTTACATAAAACACAGACTATAAAAATATCAGCAAATGGGTACGAAGCGGATCCTATTCACGACTTAATGGGGGTTTCGGTGGGAGTAGCATCAAAAGTTGCCAGTTCTTCTAAACTTACTCCAAAAGAACGCAAAAAAGCCGGAAATGGTATTAGAAAAGGGTTTTTAAAATTGGGGAAAAACTTATTAGAAGGAGGAAGTATCGAAAATGATAAAATTGGAATTGTCAATGCTACATTTCCATCAGGGAAAAGAGTTAACAACAGGATTATTGACTCTAATCTTAGAGACTATCATCTGACTGTAGATATCGCCTAACTCAATTTAACATATAATTTAACGAATTCTACGATCCCATATCCATGAGGATAAGGAGACGTACACCCAAAATTTAGTAAATAAAAAATTATAACAAATCATGAGTGTATCACAAAAAGTAATCAAAGCAGCCATAAGTGGCCCAGAAGCAAAAAAAGTAAAAATCAAAGAACTAGGAAGTTCAAAAGAACATGAGTTCAATGTAAAACCATTGACATTAACGGTAAACTGTGATGGTGAGTTGATCGTTTTTGGACAAATTTCTCATCATTTACGATTTAGAGATGATGATCAATGTTGGTTTGGGTTTAAAAAAGTAAAAAATAAGATCTCCCCTGCTAAACCAGAACGAATGATCATAGAAAAAAAAGAAGGAGGATTAGTAAAAACATTGACAGGTAAATTAAAACCTGTAGGTCTTGCTATAGGCGCTTATTTTGGTGTTGATCTAAGTAAATATTACGATATGTTAGAGAGACATTCTGATAAGTTATCATTCGTAGATATGGATCATGGATATGAAAAAGCAATAAGTAATTTTTTGATGTCTTTATCTAAAGAAATCAAACCGCCAAGATCATTAACAGGACCAGGAATTACCTTGTATGAACATTCTATGTTTAAAGGAAAAAAGCTTCATATTAAAAAAAATGAGGATATAAAACATCTTAAAACAGCTGGTTTTAATGATAAAGCATCATCATTGGTGGCAACAGTTCCCAAAGGAATTAAACTCGAAGTTTTTCAGCACGATAATTTTAAAGGAGAGAAGATAGAATTTGGTTGCGGAACACACTATATCAAAGATCTAAAAATCCATAAACTAGGAGATGAATTGACTAGTTGTAGATGGAGTAAAATATAGTAACCACTACAACAATTAAAAGATAGAATTATGAGTAAGATCAGACAAAGATTTATAAAAAAAGGAAAATGGAGAACTGTAGAATTTTTTTTTAACGCTAATGGGGTTGCTTTTTTTAGAGCTCCGAGTGGAGCCTCTATTAAAATTAGATATGGAGTTGGGTGGTTTGGAAAAGATAGACAGAAACAAAAATTAGACGGAGAAACCTACAAAAAACTTCAAGTAGGTGCGTGGTCGTTGACCAGAGCAAGAATGCAAATAAAAGTAAAAAAGGATACTCATGTCACCTATTATGTTAATGGAGGCGGAGTCGCTCAAAACTTCCCAGAAATTAAGTTCTAATATATAAAGTATAAGTAAACACGGAAGCCGAAAAGTGAATAGAGTAGGCATTACATTAAATCATTTAATTATGAAAAATTTTAAACTAGAAAACATGAAAACGCTTAGTAAAATTGATCAGAAATCGATTCATGGGGGACGAATCCCTATTACAGACGATTTTTGTATGGAAAGGTGTTTGAGGAGTAATTCTCCTGATGCGGTATGTTATCAATTATGTGGTTTAGGACCAGCACCAGGACGGTAAATAGAAATGCATAAGATGTAACAGAACTAAGTTTTTCTTAGTCAACCAGAACATCAATTAGATGTTCTGGTTTTTTTAGTATATTTAGTAACTAATTATAAAACAATGGATTATGGAAAAAATATCATTTTATTTAGGGCTTGTATTATGTATATTTCTCACATCTTGTTTTGGAGATGATGATGATGGACAACCAAATACATCAAATATAAATTTAATAGGTACTTGGGAAGTGCAAGAAATTTCAAATGTTGATTTTAGTAATTTAGGATGTGAAGGAGTTGGACGTACCACTATAGAATTTAAAGAAAATAATAAGTTGGTAATAAGTAATCTAGAAGTGTCATTTTTTGATAGTGAAGGTAATTTAGGAAAACCAAGCTGTCAAATTGTTTCAAATGAAGATGGCTCTGAAAGTACTGAACTGCAAGGAGACTATATTCCAAATGATAATATTGGAACTATTTTATTTGATGGTTCCACTCCAGAGCTTGATGGAACAGATGATTTTATTCCTCCTCCTATGGATATATTTAATTATAAAATTGAAGAAAATATTTTATTCCTGACAACATCAAACCCTAATATTAATCCTACAATACAATATAGATTTGAGAAAAAATCATAAATCTTAAAAATACCTTGTATAATCTTGATACTTTAGCCTACGGATTGTAAAGGAACTATGAATTCTAAAGCTACACATACCCAATTGATAAAAACCGAAGCCAAGCGCCTCGGTTTTCTGTCTTGTGGGATAAGTAGAACAGAGTTTCTAGAAGAGGAAGCTCCTCGCTTAGAAAAATGGCTCAATAAAAATATGCATGGGCAGATGTCTTATATGGAGAATCATTTTGATAAACGGCTAGATCCTACCAAATTGGTCGAAGGGTCAAAAAGTGTGATATCCTTACTACTTAATTATTTTCCATCAGAAGGCCAAAAAGACCCAAATGCCCCCAAAATATCAAAATATGCATACGGTACCGATTATCATTTTGTAATCAAAGATAAACTCAAACAATTACTGCAATTTATACAAGATACTATTGGTGAAGTTCATGGTCGTGCCTTTGTAGATTCTGCACCAGTGCTTGATAAGGCTTGGGCAGCTAAAAGTGGCTTGGGATGGATAGGAAAAAACAGTAACCTGATCACTCAAAAAGTTGGGTCTTTCTATTTTATTGCCGAGCTAATTGTTGATTTAGAGCTAGAATATGATACGCCAGTAACAGATCATTGTGGGAGTTGTACGGCCTGTATAGATGCCTGTCCTACACAAGCCATTGTAGATCCATATGTAGTAGATGGAAGTAAATGCATCTCTTACTTTACTATAGAACTAAAAGAAGAAATCCCAAACGATGTTAAAGGACAATTCGATAATTGGATGTTTGGGTGTGATATATGCCAGGATGTATGCCCTTGGAATCGATTTTCTAAACCTCATAATGAGCCTTTATTTAATCCGAATCCAGAGCTGTTAGAAATGACTAAAAAAGATTGGGAAGAGATTACGCAAGAAGTGTTTTCTAAAGTATTCCAGAAATCTGCAGTAAAAAGAACTAAGTTCTCAGGTTTAAGCAGAAATATTCAGTTTTTAAAATAAAAGTCTTTATTCTTTAGAGATTTCGCAATACAAAGGTTTGCATCAAAAATTTTATGATGTTAAAATAATAAAAGCATATAAATTTTACTAGAATATTGTAAATTTCTTAGGTTTTTGGTAAAAATTCTGTAGAATTTTAAATAGTTTCATTTTTTATAAAAAAATTATGAGGGCTGAAAAATTATATACTAAACAATACAAAACATTTCACATATGAATGAATTATCTTATATAGATATAGGGGTAATAGTAGTTTATCTTATCGGAATAATCGTTTATGGAATTTCAAAATCAAAACGAGGAAGCTCAGAGGATTATTTCTTAGGAGGTAGAACCATGACGTGGCCAATAGTAGGAATAGCGCTGTTTTCGGCTAATATTTCCAGTTCTACCTTGGTGGGATTGGCTTCCGATGCGTATCAGACAAATATCAATGTATATAATTATGAATGGTATGCCGTAGTGGTATTGATCTTCTTTGCGATTTTCTTTCTTCCGTTTTATCTCAAGTCTGGAGTGTATACTATGCCAGAATTCCTAGAAAGACGCTACGATAAAAGATCAAGATATTATTTTTCATTTATAACTGTAATTGGTAATATTTTAGTAGATACTGCGGCAGGTTTGTATGTGGGCAAAATTGTTTTGACATTATTGTTTCCATCCTTGGATTCTACTTTGATTTTAATAATTTTAGCTACAGCGGCGGCGGCATATACTATTCCTGGAGGATTAAACTCGGTAATACAAACAGAAGTGATACAAGCAGTCTTACTGATTATAGGGTCTTGTTTGTTAACATATTTTGCTTTTGATCAACTCGGTGGTGGGTGGTCTGAAATGATGGCCAAATTGGATCTAATGTTAACAGCTGGCGAAGTGAATTTTGGAGATCGTCTAGCTGAAAGAAAATACATCCCCGCTAATTCAGATGAGGTGTTTAGTTTGGTAAGACCTAGTAATGATGAGTTTATGCCTTGGTGGGGATTACTCAGTGGAGTGCCCTTGCTTGGGTTTTATTTCTGGGCTAATAATCAATTTATGGTACAGAGAGTTTTGGGAGCCAAAGATCTCAATCACGGACGTTGGGGGGCATTATTCGCAGGATTCTTAAAATTACCTGTGATTTTTATTATGGTAGTTCCTGGGGTATTAGCTTTGTTGTTATTTAGTACTTTGGATATTACCGGTCTAAATTACACATTGATTGATGGGACTATTTGTAATAACCTTGCAGATTGCCCTAATCTTACCTATCCGGTTTTATTGTTTCAACTATTACCAGTTGGTGTATTAGGTTTAGTGGTAGCGGGACTTATGGCAGCAATGATGTCATCTGTTTCTGCAACGTTTAATTCTGCATCTACATTAGTTACTATGGATTTTGTAAAACAGTTAAAACCTGAGCTTACCAGTAAACAATTAGTACGTGTTGGACAAATTACCACCATAATTCTAGTAGTATTGGCCATTTCTTGGGTTCCCTTTATAGAAAGTGTAAGCGATTCTTTATGGACATATTTGCAACTAGTAATTGCATATACTTGTCCACCTGCAGTTTCTACTTTTGTGCTGGGATTATTCTGGAAAAGAGCAAATGGGAATGGATCGATCATGAGTTTGTTAATAGGTTTTTGTTTAGCAATTTTAATGATCTTGTCTCAAACTTTTGATTGGATTACAGCAGTAAATGAATTACACTTTTTAGCAAAAGCTACTTGGTTATTTGTGATTTGTGTATTTCTTCATATCGTTGTAAGTTTGATTACCAAACCACAATCTGAGCAACAAATTGAGGAGTATACATACAAAAGAAAGATGTTTGCAGAAGAATCTAAAGAATTGATCGGGTTATCTTGGTATAAGAATTATAGAATTTTATCTATTATACTTTTGATAGTGACAGCATTAATAGTAAGCTTTTTTTGGTAAAAAAATAAAACATGAGATATCCTGCATTTAGATTTTTTGCAACTTCTATTATTTTTATAATATGTATCAGTTGTAAAAATAAAAAGGGTTCATCATTTTTAGGCTATAAACAAACGCTAGACAAACTAATTGTACAGGAAGATACAGACGGAGATAAAAAAATAACCGTTGATGACAGCGGACCGAAACAGTTCGAATTCGTCAATGCTAATGGAAAATCTACTCTGGTCAAAGGAACATATCATCTATCTAATTTACTTCAGGAATTAGCAATTGCAAGAGAAGGAGATATTATTTCTTTAGATCGAATTACCGAATCTCCAAGCAATCGAATTTCAAGATTAATAAAAACTAGATATTGGGATAATCTGACCAGATCTGTTGATAAAAAGGGATTAGCAACGGTTTTGGAAGATACCAAATCAGATACTGATACTTTTAGGTTGTACATACCTTATAAGGATCAAGAAGCTATTACGTATTTCGAATCTATAAAATCAGAGGTTCCTCACCTTACAGTGATAACACTTCCAGAGGAAATTACACCTGGATTTGTAAAAACACTCAATAAAAATCCAGGAATTTTAAATCTGGCGCATAACAAAGATGAAGAAGGAAACTATCAAGCTAGACCTTTTGTAGTGCCTGGAGGAAGATTTAATGAAATGTATGGATGGGATAGCTATTTTGAGTCTGTTGGATTATTGATTGATGATCGGGAAGATCTTGCAATGTCTATGGCAGATAATTTCGCATATCAGATCGAGCATTATGGAAAGATATTAAATGCAAATAGGAGTTATTATCTAACCAGAACACAGCCGCCTTTTTTCAGTTCATTACTTAAAGAAATATATCAAAATAACCAGAAAGTTTCTAGAGAGTGGCTAGCCAAGAACCTACGTATGGTTATTAAAGAATATGAAACCGTATGGATGAAATCAGGAGTGCGACTTACAGATACTGGATTAAATCGCTTCTATGGAGAAGGGATAGGAATTCCCCCAGAAACAGAAGAAGGTCATTTTGATTTTATATTAAATACATATGCAAAGAAGCATAAACGTAGTCTAAAGGATTTTACAGAAAAATATGATTCGGGAGAAATAGTAGACAAAGAATTGGATATATATTTCACTCATGATCGTTCGATGAGAGAAAGTGGTCATGACACATCCAATAGATTAGATAATGTTTGCACACATCTTAATACCGTTGGGATCAATAGTTTGTTGTATAAATATGAAACAGATATTGCCTATCTAATAAAAGAAATATTTGAAGATGAGTTTAGTGTAGGAGAAAAAACATTCACCTCTTCTTTTTGGTTGAAAAAAGCAGCAGATAGGAAAAAGACAATGAATGAATTGATGTGGGATTCAGAAAAAGAGACTTTTTACGATTATAATTTTGTAACCAAAACACAGCAGCAAATAGAATCTGCGACTAATTATTATCCACTTTGGGCAGGGTTAAGTACTAAAGAACAAGCTGCATCTTTACTTAAGAATTTATTTGATAATTTGGTGAAAAAAGGTGGGATAGTAGCAACAACAAATAGTATTGATAAAGAAAATCCTAATGCGCCTCAACGACAATGGGATTATCCTAATGGCTGGGCACCACATCAAATGATGATTTGGAGAGGTCTTATGAATTATGGATATGAACAAGAAGTTCGAGAACTAGTATATCGTTGGTTATGGATGATCACAAAAAATGCGGTTAATTATAATGGCACGATCCCAGAGAAATATGATGTTGTACAATGTACTCATAAAGTATATGCCGAATACGGAAATGTAGGAACCGAATTTAATTATATTACTCCCAGTGGATTCGGATGGATGAATGCTTCGTATCAATTGGGGTTAACTTTGTTGGATGAAAAATTAAAATCTCAATTGGATCAATTAACTGATCCTGATAAGATATTCAGAAGAAACTAAGAATTACTAAGAAATCTTCAATGTAAATCTTTAAAAAAGACAAAACCTTTTTCAATTTTCAATTTTTTGAAGATAAATTCATTTTACCTTTTGCATCTCGTGTAGACTTGTACCTTTGTATAGTACACAAATTATATTGATTTATATGAGTATCGAAAGCAAAAGACGAGAAGCCTTAATCTATCACGCAAAACCTACCCCTGGTAAAATCAAAGTAGTCCCTACCAAAAAATATGCTACCCAAAGAGATTTATCCTTAGCATACTCGCCAGGAGTTGCAGAACCTTGTTTGGAAATTGAAAAAAATACAGCAAATGTATATAAGTATACGGCAAAGGGCAATCTGGTTGCTGTGATATCTAATGGAACTGCGGTACTAGGATTAGGTGATATTGGACCAGAAGCTTCTAAACCAGTGATGGAAGGAAAAGGATTATTATTTAAAATATTTGCTGATATAGACGTGTTTGATATCGAAGTCGACACCAAAGATGTAGATGCTTTTATAGAAACAGTAAAGCATATTGCCCCAACTTTTGGAGGGATCAATCTAGAAGATATTAAAGCTCCAGAAGCATTTGAGATCGAAAGACGTCTTAAAGAAGAATTAAATATCCCAGTGATGCACGATGATCAGCATGGGACAGCCATCATATCTGCTGCTGCATTGATAAATGCGTTAGAGATAACAGAAAAAGATATTGATACCGTGCGCATAGTGGTAAGTGGCGCAGGAGCAGCAGCCGTTTCTTGTACAAGACTATATAAAGCATTTGGAGCAAAAGCAGAAAATATTGTCATGACAGATAGTAAAGGAGTGATTCGCAAAGATCGAGATAATCTTACTCCAGAAAAAGCTGAATTTGCTACCAGTAGAGATCTAGACACATTAGCAGATGCAATGGAAGATGCAGATGTATTTATAGGATTATCAATGGCTAATTTGGTAGACCCTACGATGTTGTTATCAATGGCAGATAATCCTATCGTATTTGCAATGGCCAATCCAGATCCAGAGATTACATATGATTTAGCTATAAAAACACGTGAAGATGTGATTATGGCTACAGGTAGAAGTGACCATCCTAATCAGGTAAATAATGTGTTAGGATTCCCGTTCATATTTAGAGGAGCATTAGATGTCAGAGCAACAGCTATTAATGAAGCTATGAAAATGGCTGCGGTAAAAGCATTAGCAGACTTGGCTAAAGAGCCAGTACCAGAACAAGTAAATATAGCCTATGGAGCAACCCGACTTAATTTCGGGAAAGAGTATATTATACCAAAACCATTTGACCCGAGATTAATAGCCAAAGTTCCTCCAGCAGTTGCTAAAGCAGCAATAGAAAGTGGAGTGGCTACAGAACCCATTACAGATTGGCCGAGATATGAGGATGAGCTACTAGAACGCATGGGGAATGATAATAAATTGGTTCGATTGCTTATGGATAGAGCTAAAACAAACCCTAAAAGAGTGGTCTTTGCAGAAGGTGATCATCTAGATATACTCAAAGCAGCACAAACAATTAAAGAAGAAGGAATAGCTTTTCCTATATTATTAGGAAGAAAAGATATTATCCTAGAGTTGATGAAAGAGATCGATTTTGATCCAGCCGGAGTGACTATAATAGATCCAAAATCAGATGAAGAAATTGACAGAAAAAATAAATATGCTCATACATATTGGAAAGATAATAGTAGAAAAGGAATTACACTCTATAGTGCTCAACGTGTGATGAGAGAACGCAATTATTTCGCCGCAATGATGGTGAATGAAGGAGATGCAGATGCGTTATTATCAGGATATTCCCGTAGTTATCCATCAGTAGTAAAACCTATGTTAGAGTTGGTAGGATTAGCAAAAGGAGCAACGCGCATTGCTACTATGAATGTTATGATGACTAATAAAGGGCCGTTATTTATTAGTGATACCTCGATTAATATTGATCCCACATCCAAAGAGTTAGCTAAGATAGCACAGATGACTGCCAAAACAGTTGAGATGTTTGGGCTAGCACCTGTAGTAGCTATGATATCATATACTAATTTTGGGTCCTCTAAACATCCTAATGCTTCTAAAGTGAAGAATGCAGTGGCGTATCTACATCGATATTACCCAAAACTTATTGTGGATGGAGAATTACAAATGGATTTTGCGCTTAATAAAGAAATGCGTAAGGATAAATTTCCATTCTCTAAATTGAATGGGCGTAAAGTGAATACACTTATATTTCCGAACTTAGACTCTGCTAATAGCACATATAAAATGCTCAAAGAATTGAATAATTCTGAGTCTATCGGTCCTATTATGATGGGCATGAAAAAACCAGTACACATATTACAATTAGGAGCTAGTGTAGAAGAAATCGTAAATATGGCGTCGGTAGCAGTTATTGATGCGCAAGAAAAAGAAAAACGCGAAAAAGAAATACATTCTCTATCCGTAGAAGAAGTTTATGATTCATAAAAAAAGAAGCTGAAATTTAAATTACTTTGGTTATATGCTTAGATATCTGTGGAAAGACAAAGAGATTATAAACACACAAATCAGGGCAATCGCATTCAAAAAAATAGTTTAAAAACGTCCATTCTTAATCCTATCTAATTGTTAGACAGACCTTCCTGTAAAGGAAGGGTGATAAAACCTCCCTTTGAAAGTAGATTTATAGCAAGTGTTGGACATATAAACATAGAAACCTACATCATATAGTTTAAATGTGATTGCTCTGTACATATAATTGTTATTAAGGCTATGTAGGATAATTTCATTACTTTTGGAAGCCTAATTAATAAGATACATGATTACACAAATCAAAGGGCGATTGGTAGAAAAAAATCCAACTGATGTAGTGATAGATTGTAATGGAGTCGGGTATTTGCTTCATATTTCACTACATACTTATTCTTTAATTCCTGATCAAGAAGTATTACAATTGTATACACATTTGCTAATACGAGAAGATGCGCATATATTATATGGTTTTGCGCAAAAATCAGAACGAGAAATATTCAGATTGTTGATTTCGGTGTCAGGTATAGGAGCAAGTACAGCTAGAACCATGTTATCTTCACTACATCCAGATCAAATCAAAGATGCTATTGCTTCTAATGATGTAGCTACAATCCAATCTATTAAAGGAATTGGTGCCAAAACTGCACAACGAGTCATTATAGATTTAAAAGATAAAATTCTCAAAGTATATAATATTGATGAAGTTTCTTTATCTCAAAACAATACTAATAAGGATGAAGCGTTATCTGCTTTAGAAACCCTTGGATTTAATAGAAAAATAGTAGGGAGAGTTGTTGACGGCATTCTAAAAGAAAGCCCAAATGAAACAATCGAAAATATTATTAAAAAGGCACTAAAAAAATTATAAAAGCATTGAGCTCAAAATATTTCTTACACTTTAATTTTTTAAAAAAGCTAGTTTATATAATTGTACTATGTGGAGGTATGGTTAATGCTCAAGAAAATGAAAAAGTACGAGATTCTACTAGTAGGGATTCTACTAGCACTACTTTTTCTCTGGGACAAATAGAACTACCAGATCCTAATAGTATTATAGCTAAATATGAATATGATCCGATAACAAATCGATATATATATCGAGAAATGTTAGGTGATTTTAACGTAAAATACCCTCTATTCCTTACTCCAGAAGAGTTTGAAGCATTGATAGAGAAAGAAAATCGTAAAGCATATTTTAAAGAGAAGATAAGCGCGTTCAGCGGAAAAACAGAGGGAAGCGAAGAAAAACGCAAAAATTTACTACCTATTTTTTATGTAAATTCTAATTTTTTCGAAACAATTTTTGGTGGAAACGAAATTGAAATTATCCCACAAGGATCTGTAGAAATGGATTTAGGAGTGTTGTTTACAAAACAAGATAATCCAGCTTTTTCACCCAGAAACCGTAGTAATTTTACCTTTGATTTTGATCAAAGGATAAGCTTGAGTTTGTTAGGTAAAATAGGGAAACGATTACAAATTACAGCCAATTTTGATACAGAGTCTACCTTTGATTTTCAGAACCAGTTTAAATTAGAGTATACGCCTACAGAAGATGATATTATTCGTAGTATAGAAGTTGGTAATGTAACTATGCCTATTAGTAATTCATTAATCCAGGGATCGCAAAGTCTGTTTGGAGCCAAAGTAGGAATGCAATTTGGAAAAACAACAGTAACAGCAGTCTACTCAGAACAGCGATCTGAAACAAACTCTGTAAATGTAGAAGGAGGCGGTACCGTAGAAGATTTTGAAGTTTTTGCACTAGATTATGACGATAATAGACACTTTTTCTTATCCCATTATTTTAGAGATAACTACGATAGTGCATTAACCAATTATCCATTTATCAATAACAATATACAAATCACCAGAATTGAGGTATGGTTAACCAATAGGGCTACCAATGCCCAGACAATCTCGGATGCACGTAATATAGTGGCTCTCCAAGACTTGGGAGAAGCTCCTGATGCTGGAAATTCTAGTATACCACAAACACTATTTAATGCTCCCGCAGGATCTTTTGCAGATAATGCCAATAATGATTTGGATCCCTTTGCCATTAGCGCCACTGGTCCAGTTACAGAGGCTGTACGACAAACCTCTACAGTACAGCAAGGATTTGTTGGGCCTATTGGAGGAGGAGTTTTTCGAGAAGGTTTTGATTATGCGATATTAGAAAATGCAAGACAGCTAAATCAGAGTGAATATACATTAAATACACAGTTAGGGTATATTTCTTTGAATCAACGTTTAAATAATGATGAGGTACTTGCAGTTGCTTTTCAATATACAGTTGGAGGACAAGTGTTTCAAGTTGGAGAATTTGCTAATGATGGAGTAGAGGCTACTTTAGGTCAAGATAATATCCCTAATCCCAACCCAACAAATCCTAATAATCCAGTAGCAGGATCTAGTCAAAGTTTGGTAGTAAAAATGCTTAAAAGCCCAATCACCGATGTGAGTCGCCCGATATGGGATTTAATGATGAAAAACATATACAATACTGGAGCCTTTAGAATAGACCCTACTGATTTTAGACTTAATATCGTATACACCAATCCTTCTCCAGTAAATTTTATTACCACAGCAGAAGGATCAGGAACTCCTTTGCCTGATGATGTAGAACAAACGAGATTATTGAGCGTCTTTAATATGGATCGATTGAATCCTAATAATGACCCAGTTCAAGGCGCTGATGGATCAGGAGATGGTTTCTTTGATTTTGTGCCAGGATTGACAGTGGATTCAGAAAATGGAAGAATCATATTTACTACTGTAGAACCCTTCGGGCAACATCTATTTAATAAATTAGACAATGATGGTGTAATAAATCCTAATGATTATAATACTCCGGATAATCCTGCTAGTTATAATGATAATCAGAACGAGTATGTCTTTAGAGAGATGTATACGCAGACAAAAGTAGCTGCAGAACAAGAAGCGGCTAATAAAAACTTCTTTCAGTTAAAAGGGCGATATAAATCATCAGGACAAGACGGTATTCCGTTAGGTGCATTTAATGTCCCTCAAGGATCAGTCGTAGTAACCGCAGGAGGAAGAACCTTGCAAGAAGGTGTAGACTATACCGTAAATTACCAGTTAGGCCGTGTTAATATTTTAGACGAAGCACTATTGGCTTCTAATACGCCTATACAAGTATCTACAGAAAATAATGCAGTATTTGGCCAACAAACCAAGCGTTTTACTGGAGTAAATGTAGAACATAAGTTTAATGATGATTTTATTATTGGAGGTACTTTTTTAAATCTTAAAGAAAGGCCTATCACGCAAAAATCAAGTTATGATTTTGAACCTATAAATAATACATTACTAGGGTTTAATGTAAATTACTCAACCGAGGTTCCGTTCTTAACGAGACTGGTTAATAAACTACCTAATATTGATACAGATGTGCCTTCTAATGTGTCAGTAAGAGCAGAAGGTGCGTATTTGTTAGCAGGCTCACCAAAAAGAGCAGATTTTGATGGTAGAGTAACTACTTATATTGATGATTTTGAAGGGGCACAAACGCAAATAGACGTGAGTTCTCCACTTGCATGGGAATTATCTAGTGTACCTCTTGGATTTGGGGGAGAATTACCTAATGAGGATATTACCTATGGATATAGGCGTGCTAAACTGTCTTGGTATTCTATAGATCCTATTTTTTATAGTCGTAGAAGACCTGATGGGATTAGCGATGAAGATGTGGAGTCTAATGGAGCTCGTAGAATTCTTAATAGAGAAATATTTCCCGTTACAGACATTCAACAAGGGCAAACTTTAGCTTTATTTCCCTTAGATCTAAATTATGATCCTGGAGAAAGAGGACCTTATAATTTTAACGAAGCTTATTTAACTAATAATAATCAATTGCCTAATCCACAAGATAATTTTGGTGGAATTACTAGGCAACTGACGTCTACTAATTTTGAACAATCTAATGTAGAATTTATAGAGTTTTGGTTGATGGATCCGTTTTTTGACCCTGGAGATGGTAATGGGCCATTAACTAATGCCACGAGTGGGACAATTGTTTTTAATTTAGGAAATATTAGTGAGGATGTTATTAAAGATGGAAGAAAACAGTATGAAAATGGATTGCCAGCCACTAATGTAGCTGATAATACCGTAGAAAACACATTGGCAAAAGTACCTGTCAATCAATCATTGATTTATGCATTTGATACCGAAGGGCAAGACAGAGTACAGCAAGATGTGGGTTTTGATGGATTGAATGATACCCAAGAAGGAGAAAAGTTTGGAGCCTTTAGTGGATTACCTGACCCTGCGGCAGATAACTACCGATTTTATCTTCAGGGAACAGGTGGAATTGTAGATAGATATGCCGATTATAATGGTACCGAAGGAAACTCCCCTACTAGTGTTTCTAATGAGGATCGTGGAAATACCACTTTTCCTACAGCAGAAGATGTAAACAGAGACAATACGATGAATACCATTGATAGCTATTTCGAGTATGAAATACCTATTTTTGCAGGAATGGGTGTTGGTAATGATGGGGGAACAGGCTATATTTCGGATGCACCAGATCCAAGAGAAAGAACAGTATTAAATGGCGTGACAAGTAGGACAAGATGGATACGATTTAAAGTACCTATTTACGAGCCTACCAATGCACAGAATATCAGTGATTTTAGATCCATCCGATTTATGCGAATGTTAGTGACCGATTTTGATCAACCTGTAGTCTTGCGATTCGCTACTTTAGATTTGATACGAGGCGACTACAGAAGATATGTACAGATAGGAAATCAAGGCAATGACCCTACTAGTGGATTAAATGTTTTTGGGGATACAGAAGCGATAGTAACCTCTGTAAGTGCAGAGGAAACTCCTAATTATGTTATCCCTCCTGGTGTGCGTAGAGAGGAATTGATTAATAACAACTCTAGAATTAGAGAAGATGAAAGATCACTGGCAGTGACAGTAAATAATCTACAGTCTGGAGATGCAAGAGGGGTGTATAAGAATTTTAATGTGGATATGCGTCAGTATGAAAACTTGGAAATGTTTTTACACGCAGAAAACTTACCTCAACAAAGTACGCTAGCTAATGGTGATTTAGTAGCGTTTATTCGAATGGGGAATGATTTTACCAATAATTTTTATCAGATAGAACTGCCTCTAGAGGTTAGCTCTAATAATGGTCCAGCAACAGAAGTGGGTGTATGGCCAGTAGCAAATAGACTTAATCTTCCATTAGCGTTTTTACAACAGATAAAAGCTAGAGTATTAGGAGAAGTAGGATTGAACCCGAGTGATTTAAACTTTTTTGAAGGGCCTAATAACCTGAATGTAGGAATAAAAGGGAATCCTAATTTTGGGGATATCAGGGTGATGATGGTTGGGATTAAAAACCCAGCAGGAGATACAGAGTCTGGGACGGTATGGTTTAATGAGATGCGATTAAGTGATTTAAAAAATCAAGGAGGCTGGGCTGCAGTAGGTAGCCTAGATGCAAATGTAGCTGATTTTGCAACCGTAAGTGCATCGGGTAGAATTAGCACTATAGGTTTTGGAGGAATAGCACAGGGGCCAAATGAACGTAGTAATGAAGATCTAAGACAATACGATGTAACGACTAATGTCAATGTAGGGCAGTTGTTGCCAAAAAAATGGGGGATACAAATACCTTTTAATTATAGTAGGGGCGAAGAGTTGATAACCCCGCAATATGATCCAGAATTTTTGGATATTGAGCTACAAGATCGATTAGATGAAATTACAGACTCGGCAGAAAAAGAGAGAGTGCGAAAACAATCTGTAAACTATACAAAAAGACAAAGTTTTAATGTAATTGGATTGCGAAAAGATAGAACAGGAGATGCTAAGCCGATGCCATATGATGTAGAGAATTTTGCTTTTTCAGGAACGTATAATCAGACAGATCACCATGATTTCGAGATCGAAAGAGCATTAGATCAAAATGTTCGACTTGGCGGGACATATGATTTTAGCTTTCAGCCAAAAGAGATTGAACCGTTGAAAAAAATCAAGTTTTTGGGCAAGAGCAAATATTTTGATGTATTAAAGGATTTTAATTTTAATGTACTACCTACAAGTGTCTCTGTGAGTTCTAATATTAATAGACAATTTAGCGAACAAGTATTTAGAGATATTACGCTAGGGCCTGATGATATAGGATTGCCTGCGCTTACACAACGTAATTTCTTATTTGATTGGCAGTTTGCAATTAATTATAATTTAACGAAATCATTAAACTTTAATTTTACTACAGCAAATAATAGAATCGTAAAGAATTTTATCGATGATGAGGGAGTTGTTGATGATTCGATTGGTGTATGGAGTGGTCTGTTTGATGTAGGAGATCCTAACTTTCATAGCCAACAATTACAAGTCAATTATGAAATACCTATCCATAAAATACCTTTATTTAAATTTATCAAGGCAACCTATGGGTATACTGCTGATTTTCAATGGACCAAAGGGAGTGAAGCTCTTAAAAACTTAGAAGGTATACCTGATCTAGGGAACACTGTTCAGAATGCAAACGTACATACACTTAATAGTTCTTTGGATATGGGAGCGTTGTATAAATACGTAGGGCTTACCAAAAAGAAACCTGGTAGAAAAAAGAAAAATAAAAAGAAGAAAACTGCTGATGGTGATAGTAAAGAAGAAAAATCAGCCGTTACTGATGTCAACGATAAGGGTAAAAGAACGAAGAAAAAATCAGGGAAACTGAGTTTGGGTGACAAAGCATACAATACACTTATAGGTGCGCTTACTGCTGTGAAGAAAGTAAATGTTAATTACCAGCAAGATAACGGAATCTTTTTGCCAGGGTATATTAGAGAACCAGGATTTGTAGGAACCTTAAAACCAACTGTTGGATTTACTTTTGGTAGTCAATCAGAAATCAGAGATTTGGCAGCTAGAAATGGTTGGTTAACATTGTATCAGGAGTTTAACCAACAATATAGAGAGGTAGAAGGGAGACAATTAAATATACAAGCATCAGTTAATCTGTTAAAAGATTTTCAGATAGATATTAGTGCTAGCAGAAATTATTCTGAAACTTTTACAGAAAACTATAGAGTAGACCTTGATCTTGATACTCCTTATCAAGCACTGACGCCAAATACGTTTGGTAACTATACAATTTCTACTGCACTATTCAATAAGCCTTTTGCAAAAAGTGATCAGTTTTCATCGAGAACGTTTGATAATTTTAGAGCTAATAGAGCAGTAATAGCAAGAAGATTAGCTATAGCAAGAGGAATTGACCCAAATCAGGATTCTGATAATGATGGCTTTCCTGATGGATTTGGAGGTAATAATCAAGCAGTACTATTACCAGCTTTCCTCGCAGCATATACTGGAGTAGATCCCGAAAAAGTAACAACAAGTGCCTTTAAGAATGTTCCGATTCCGAATTGGGATATTAAATACACAGGATTGATGAATCTAAAATGGTTTAAGAAGAGATTTAAAAGGTTCTCTATGGCTCACGGATATAGAGCTAATTATACTATCAATCAATTTCAGACCAACCTTGATTTTGATTTTAATAACCCAGATGAATTGGATCAATCTGAAAACTTTAAAAACCCAGAACTATATGCCAATGTTAATCTTACAGAGCAATTCAGTCCATTAATCAGATTTGATATGGAAATGAAAAATTCGGTTAAGATACTGGCCGAATGGAAAAAAGATAGAGCATTATCATTAAGTTTTGATAATAATTTACTCACAGAAATCAGAGGAAATGAATATATTATTGGGTTAGGATATAGAGTGCAGGATCTTACATTTGTTACAAAAATAGCGGGTAAGAAAACAACACTAAAAAGCGACCTCAATTTTAGAGCTGATTTGTCTTTACGTCAGAACGAAACAGTGATTAGATATTTAGATATTGATAATACGCAAGTAACTGCTGGTCAAGATATTTATGGAATCAAATTCACGACAGATTATGCTTTGAGTAAGAATCTTACAGCATTGTTTTTCTATGATCATACATTTTCTGAATATTCCATTTCTACATCATTCCCGCAAACTACCATAAGAGGAGGGTTGACCTTACGCTATAATTTCGGAAATTAGAATATATAAATTATTCATTAGTGAAAATCTGATTTAAAAAGTTGCGCAGCAATGCCTTCAAGAATCAGATAGTTGAACTAACCCCCGTTGTTTGCTGAAATCGTTTCAGTATCTAGCGAGATTTTAGGTCTAATACGATTTACGGATGAGAATTTCGTAAATCGTATACTACCTCTAAGTTAGCTTCGGAATCTTAAAAATTATTTTCAGTTCAATGCCTTTTGAGCTTGCTCCAAGGTAGTTTATTCTATACATCATTTGATTTAGGTTATTCTTGGCAATTATACATAAGAAGTAAAATCAAGTACATTTTTTGTCTTCACTACAATAAAATTTAAACCATATATCTTAATACCAGTAATAGTTTTGATAATTTTAGATCATTTTATTACGAATCTCATAAAATAGATTTATTTTCGTCCTTAGAATACTAATAATTAATTAATTTTTTTTAGAATGAATATTCCTTCAGAATTAAAATATACTAAAGATCACGAGTGGATTAGAATAGATGGAGATACGGCTACAGTGGGCATTACTGATTTTGCGCAGAGCGAGCTAGGAGATATAGTTTATGTAGATGTAGAGACTATGGGTGAGGAGTTAGAACAAGAAGAAATTTTCGGAACTGTAGAAGCTGTAAAAACAGTATCAGATTTATTTCTTCCTCTTAGTGGAGAAATTACAGCGTTTAATGAAGATTTAGAAAATGATCCAGAGTTAGTAAATAGCGACCCTTATGGGAAAGGTTGGATGATAAAAATAAAAATGAGCGATACCTCACAGGTAGACGATCTTTTGACGGCAGATGGGTATAAAGAAATTATTGGGGGGTAGGTATTTTGTGATTGTAGTTATCCTGTATACAGGGATAATTACGTGGCTCTCACTCGCACAAATAAATGTTTCTTTAGATGTAAAAATCAATGCAAGCGATAAAATTGGACACTTTATAGCTTATTTTGGTTTTGCTATTATCTGGTTTGTATTTTTCTATTTTTCAATCCGAAAAGAGATTACTTTTTTTAGAAGTTTGCTGTTAGCATCTATTGTTGGAGCGATTTATGGAGGTCTCATGGAAATTTGCCAAGCAGTTTTTACAACCTATCGAACTCCAGAATGGTACGATATTGCAGCCAATGTTTCGGGTGTATTTATGGCAGTTTTTTTCTTAAAACTAATTGAAAACAAAATAGTTGCCATAAAAGAATAAGAGAAGGAGTATCCTAGATAGTATAAAAAACAGGAAAGACAACTATATAAATGGATGCGATACAAACGTTAAAAATCCTTTTTTTTAGTTCACATTTCAATCAATAGTTGGAAAATACAAAAGAAATTAGCTATTTTAGCAATTCTATTAATAAAATCGAAATATGGAATCTAAGAAAAATCCTAAAGCAGATTTAACAAAAAAAAGTGCATTGTTCTTGCAGCTAGGACTTATTGTAGTTCTATTTATTACGTGGCAGGCTATTGAATGGAAAACATATGATAGAAGTAATATAGATATTGGTCAGGTAAATCTTGATGAATTAGAAGAAGAAGATGTGCCGATTACTCAAAATTTAAACACACCACCTCCACCTCCACCTCCACCTCCTGCACCAGAGATTATCGATGTTGTAGAAGATGAAGAAGAAGTAGAGGAAACTATTATAGAATCTACAGAAACAAACCAAGAAGAAGAAATTGTAGAAGTAGAGGAAGTAGAGGATGTAGAAGAAGAAGAAGAGATTTCTGATGTACCTTTTGCAGTGATAGAGAATGTACCTGTATTTCCTGGTTGTGAAAAACAATCTGGGAACGCTGCTAAGAAAAAATGTATGAGTGATAAGGTTAAAAAATTTGTAAACCGTAAATTTAATACAGAATTAGGTAGCGAATTAGGCCTTTCTGGAGTGAATAGAATTTATGTTCGTTTTAAGATCGATAGAAAAGGTAATATTGTAGGAGTACAAGCCAGAGGTCCACACCCTAGGTTAGAGAAAGAAGCAGTAAGAGTTGTAAAACTATTGCCTAAGATGACTCCAGGTAAACAAAGAGGTAAAGCAGTAGGGGTACTATACTCCTTGCCAATTGTTTTTCAAGTTCAAGACTAAGAAGAATTATTTAATAGATAAGATACTATAAGACCTGCTATATTGTATAGCAGGTTTTTTTTACAGATCACATAAAATATCAGAATCCCGCTACAATAGTTGTAGACGGGATTCTTTTTGGTATGCTTGTTGTGTTTAGATTTAATTGTAACGTTAAAAAAAAACAATATGAGTAACAAGCACGATGCTAATGTACGAAAAAGTACATTGGTCAACTTTCAGATTGGACTTATAGCAAGTCTATTATTTACCTATGTGATGTTTGAGATTTATACAACTAAACCTATCCCCAAGGTAGTTGTAGAACAGGAAATTCCCGAAGAGACTTATACAGCATGGGATGAACAATTTAAGTTGTATGAAGAACCAGTAGAAAAAGAAATCGCTCAAAAACAGTCGGCACCTATTCCTGATCCTACAGAATTCGAGGTGATAGAAGATGATGTTGCATTAGAAGATATTGTCGAAGAATTTAAACACACTGAACCTGAAACAACTACAAATTTTGATCTTAATACCCTCATAGAAACAGATGATCTTAAAGATGAGCCGACAGAAGTACCCTTTATTTTAGTAGAAGAGGTTCCGATTTTCCCTGGTTGTGAGAAATTAAAAACAAAGAAAGAAAAAGCAGCATGTTTCAATGAAAAAATCGGGAAAATTATTTCTAGGAAGTTCAATTCTGATTTAGGAAGTAAATACGGGTTGAGTGGCATACAAAAAATATATACTGTGTTTGATGTTGCTACCGATGGTACAATTCAGAATGTTAGAGTACGAGCACCACATCCTAAGCTTAAGAAAGAAGCAGAACGAGTGATAGGTCTTTTTCCTAAAATGACCCCTGGGATGCAGCGTAAACAGCCAGTTACTGTAAAATATCAATTACCGATTGTATTTCAGATTCAGGAGTAGTAGAAGAATTTTTTGATAAAAAATAAAAGGCTGGTTTCTTTACTTTTTAGTAGGTAGAGTAGATCCAGCCTCTTTTTTATTACTTATTAGAATAATTTATTGGTCTCACGAATAGGTAAAACTATGTCCTTAGTGCATCTAGCTTTAGTTTCTAAAAAGTATTGAATATTATAAGTACTTAGCTTTTAGTTTTTTTGAAAATAGTTAACTGTTATAGGCTGATATCCGTGTAGCTGACTTTAGTGAGATTTAAAAACCTATCAACTGAAAGTCTATAGTCTATAGGAGTGGTTTAGTTGCTTAAACTTGCATAAATGGTTTTTCGTATTCTCTCAGAATTAATAAAACCGCTACCGTATCCTTTTGCGTCATATGTAGCAGTTATGCTCTCATTGCCTGCAATATCAGATTCAGATTTGCCAGCATCAATCTCTTTTTGAACATTTGCGGTTATTTCTTTAAGCATGGCTAAAAAAGTTTCTAAATCTTTTTTAGTTGCTAATGTACCATGCCCAGGGATTATCTTAGTACCATCATTTATAATTAATAATGCTTTTTCTGAAGCCTTAATATATCCTTGAATACTACCTCCAGAATTTAGATCAATAAATGGATACCTACCGTTAAAAAAAGTATCTCCCATGTGTAGCACATTTCCATTAACAAAATAGATCAAAGAGTCTCCATCAGTATGCGCATTGTGCACGTGGTATGCCTGTATGTTTTCTTCATTAAAATAAAGTTGTAATCCTTCATTAAATGTGATTACAGGTAATGACGCTAGAGCGATTTCTCCTTTTTCTTTTTGTCTGTTTTCCATTCTTGATCGTACATTGCTTTGTGCAAAAATGGTAGCACCTTGATTTGTCATATTCTCATTGCCTCCTGTATGATCTCCGTGAAAATGAGTGTTCATAACCATAGTTACAGGCTGATTGCTTACAGTTTTTAGTTTTGTAAGGATTTTGTCGGATAATCTAGCAAATTGATCATCGATGATAAATAATCCTTTTTCATTTTTAAAAACACCAATATTGCCTCCTTGTCCAGTAAGCATATAAATGTTTTCGGTAATAGGATCTAATGTAATGGTAACTTCCTTTTGTTGAGAAATAGCTTGCAACGATAAGAATATTGTTACAAGAAAGAATACTCTTTTCATTGCGTGGATTTTATAACTGGAATCTTAGTCGAAAGGAAATTGTGAAAATTACAATCACTATTAGTTGTTGAGTATTAGAAAACTATATATAAAGAAGGGGTATAATTAATATATTATAATTTGGGATGTTAAAAGGTCAATTATAGGCAGTTATAAGTTGTCTAAAACCTTGATAAGCTATATCTTTGCACCACTTTTTAAAAAAGAAATTAAATAAAGATATTAGAGAATTGAGCATCACCCAAACAAGTACTATAAAAACTTCTGTTGTTCAGGATTTTAAAGAGATTACCAAAATGCGATTGGCATTGAGTGTGGTGTTCTCTTCTGTAGCGGGTTATTTATTAGGTGTAGATACTATTTCTTGGAGTACATTGTTTATGCTGGCAATCGGAGGATATTTTATGGTAGGTGCCTCCAATGCTTTCAATCAGATCATAGAACGTGATTTAGATGAATTAATGGATCGTACTAAAAACAGGCCTATTCCTTCAGGTAGAATGTCTGTACAAACAGCTTTTGCAATTGCTACATTATTTACAATTCTAGGGATCTCCGTGTTATATGTAATTAATCCCAAAACAGCAATGTTTGGCGCTATCTCCATATTTATTTATGTGAGTTTGTATACCCCTTTAAAAACAAAAACCCCTCTAGCTGTTTTTGTAGGAGCAATACCAGGAGCAATACCTTTTATGTTAGGATGGGTAGCCGCGACTAATGATTTTGGGATAGAACCAGGAACATTGTTTATGATACAATTTTTCTGGCAATTCCCCCATTTTTGGGCGATTGGATGGTTTCTTTTTGAAGATTATCAAAAAGGAGGCTTTTTTATGTTACCTACAGGAAAAAAAGATAAAGGAACAGCTATTCAAATTTTGATATATACAATTTGGACAATAGTAACATCTTTAATACCTGTTTTTCATGTTACTGGACAATTGTATATCACACCCGTTTCTGCTGTATTGATAGGTGTTCTAGGGCTATTTTTATTGAAATATGCTATTCGATTATATAAAATTAGAGATGCAAAAACAGCAAAACAATTGATGTTAGCTAGTGTGTCATATATTACATTGCTTCAGATTATTTATGTCGCCGATAAATTTATTCGTGTATGGATTTAACACAGGGAACAACTAAAGAAAAGCAGAAAAGAGCCAAGAAAACCATGATGTGGTTTGCTATGATTAGTATGACCATGACTTTTGCAGGTCTTACTAGTGCATATGTAGTAAGTAAGTCCAGAACAGATTGGCTCACAGATTTGGTTTTTCCAGATGCGTTTATCATAAGCGTAGGTGTTATAATTGCAAGTAGTGCTTGCTTATATTTTGCAAAAAAAGCAATTGATCAAGAAAATAGAAGTCTAGCCACCATTTTATTAGTAGCAACATTTATATTTGGAGTACTATTTATCTATATGCAGTTTCAAGGATTCAAAGATATTATGGAGCAAGGGTATTATTTTACAGGTCCCTCTGCGAATATAGTCCCTACTTTTTTGTATATCATAGTAGTGCTACATATTGTTCACGTAATTGCTGGACTAGTAGTGCTTTTAGTCGTAATTTATAATCATTTTAAACAAAAGTATCAGAGAGCACAAACCCTTGGTTTAGAACTGGGTGGTATGTATTGGCATTTTGTTGATATTTTATGGGTTTATCTCTTTTTATTTTTATATTTCGTTAGATGATAAAATTGATTACTTTTGTGGAAAAATTAACAATACCAATACCAAATTCTATTTATGGAAACAACTGTTGCTAATACAGGTACAGAAGGTAAAACTTGGGGAGGTGGTAATCAACCACTAAAAGTTACTTATGGTAAGATGATGATGTGGTTTTTTATCGTATCTGATGCACTTACATTCTCTGGTTTTCTTGCTGCGTACGGTTTTTCAAGATTTAAATTTATTGATTCATGGCCAATAGCTGATGAAGTATTTAATCACTTTCCGTTTTTACATGGAGTAAATGCTCCTATGTATTACGTAGCATTAATGACTTTTATATTGATTTTTTCTTCTGTTACTATGGTGCTTGCAGTAGATGCAGGGCATCATATGAAACAAAAGAAGGTAATTATTTATATGTTTCTTACCATAATTGGTGGAGCTATTTTTGTTGGATCTCAAGCTTGGGAGTGGAAAAACTTTATCAAAGGAGAATATGGTGCTATAGAAACCAAAGGAGGCCAGATATTACAATTTGTGGATACCAATGGCCACAGAGTAGCATTACACGATATCGCTATTATAGATACTCATAAAAACAGAATGCAGCATGAACGAAAGAATGGCGTATGGTATGATAAAGAAGATGCATTGCCTAGTTATACAGTAGATGAAATTAAAGCAGGTTTTGCAAAACGTAATGACCTCTTGATAAGAACTCAAATACTTACTGAAGAAGGTGAAAAAACCATATTATCTAGAGAAGAATCATTGAGAAGAATAAATACAGATGCAGTAGGTATTGTAGAAGGAGCAAACCTTATACATAATGAATACGGAACACCATTGTTTGCTAATTTCTTTTTCTTTATTACTGGATTTCACGGATTTCACGTATTCTCTGGAGTCGTTATCAATATTATCATATTTTTTAATGTGATCATTGGAACTTATGAAAGAAGAAAGAACTACGAAATGGTAGAAAAAGTTGGTTTGTATTGGCACTTTGTAGATTTAGTTTGGGTATTTGTATTTACATTCTTCTATCTAGTTTAATAAAAAAAGTTTAGAGTATATTATGGCACACGATATGGCACATCACGAATCAAATACCAAGAGGATTTGGTATGTATTTTTCTTATTGTCAGTTATTACTATTGTAGAAGTAGGTTTTGGTATCTGGAAACCAGACTTTATGAAAGCTACTTTTATTAGTATGAAATGGTTAAATTGGTTTTTTATCATTTTAACTCTTGTAAAAGCATATTACATTACTTGGGCCTTTATGCATATGGAAGGTGAAACCAAAGGATTACGAAGAGCAGTAGTTTGGACGGCAATATTTCTAATTTGCTATTTAATGTTCATACTGCTTACAGAAGGGGATTATATATATGAGGTATTTAAAGCTGGTCATAAAAGCTGGGACTTCTAATTACTATATACTCTAGAAATTAGTTAAAAGCATAATAAAATAATACAAAAGATGGTTAATTCTAACCGTCTTTTTTATTTTTACATCAAATACACATAGCGTCGATGAAGAAGTTTTTGGTACTTGGCATATTATTTATACTACCCTTGGTTGCCTATTTGTTTTTTGCTTCTGGTGTACATAATTTCGCAAAACTTCCTGTATTAGAAATAGCTGTTGCTGATCTTACAAATTTTGAAACCCTTACCGGAGAGAAAATCGTTTTTAATGATAAAATAACCGTACTAGGTTTTTTCGGAGAAGAACTATATAATAAAGAAGGTAACGCCTTTAACCTTAATCATAAAATATATAAAAAAAACCAGGGATTTAGAGATTTTCAGGTTGTGATAGTATTGCCATATGGCAGTGAGAAAAATGCTCAAGAAGTATTAGATAAGCTGCGAGTGACTACTGATGTTTCTGGGTGGAAATTTGCTTTTGGTACGCCAGAAAATATACGAAAGGCCTTTAATAATTTAAAGACCCCTTATTCTTTAGATACAAAAATGGCGACTAATTATGTATTCATTATTGACAAAGAATCTAATCTAAGAGGGAGAGAAGAGAATCTAGAAAAAAAAGAAACGAAGCTTTATGGATATGATTCGAGCTCTGTAGCAGATTTAAATAATGTAATGGTAGATGATGTAAAAGTGATCTTGGCAGAGTATCGATTAGCGTTAAAAAAATATAAAGCAGATCGTAAAGAAAAATAAAAGATATAATGAAAAAGTATTCATATGTCGGTATATCATTTATCATACTGGTTTTTGGGATCATTTTTATTCCTAAAATAGTAGATAGGATCAAAAATGCATCTATCGTAAATAACGACAGAATGAGTGCTGGTAATCCTACTGCTACAAAAAAACTATCATATATAAAGATTAATGGAAAACCAAGAAAAGTTCCAGAATTTGCATTTCTAAATCAAGATAGCCTATTGATCACTAATCATGATTATAAAGGAAAAGTGTATGTTGCCGAATTTTTTTTTACCAGTTGTCCTACCATTTGTCCCAAAATGAATCGTAATCTGGTGTATTTGCAGAATGAACTTAAAGAATATGAGGATTTTGGAATAGCTTCTTTTACGATCAATCCCAAAAGAGATACCCCGCATATACTGAAAAAATATGCCGAGAATTATGGAATTATAGATACTGATTGGCATTTGCTTACTGGTGAGCGAGAAGATTTGTATGATCTTGCAAATGCAGGTTTTAATATCTATGCTGCAGAAAATCCAGAAGTTCCAGGAGGCTTTGAGCATAATGGATATTTTGCATTAATTGATAAGGATGGTTATATAAGATCTCGTTATGATGCTACAGGAAATCCAATAATCTACTATAGAGGAACTATCGGAATAGAGGAGAAGATAGATGAAAATGGAGAAGAACAGCAAATTTCGATATTATTAGAAGATATCAAAAAATTAATAAACGAAAATGAATAATAGTTCAGCAACAGAAAAAAAATATAATATCTGGATTATTATATTGTCGATAGTGATACCATTGGTAGTTGCAGCATTATTTATGGTAAATCTTAAGACATTAGGCTTTGATGTGCAGCCTCTTTCTTTTTTACCCCCCATTTATGCGAGTATAAATGGCCTGACTGCAATACTACTTATAATAGCATTATGGGCAATTAAAAATAAAAAAGTACAATTACATCAGCGTCTAATGCAATTGGCAATTGTGTGTTCGGTTATATTTTTGATGATGTACGTAGCATATCATATGACCAGTGAGTCCACCAAATATGGAGGAGAAGGTTTTATAAGGTATGTTTACTTTTTTATTTTGATAACACATATTTTATTGTCTATTATAGTTATTCCTTTTGTGCTCATTACCTATGTAAGAGCTTTGGCAGAGCGTTTTGATAAGCATCGAAAAATTGCAAGAATCACATTTCCTATATGGTTGTATGTTGCAATAACAGGAGTGTTGGTGTATATAATGATTTCGCCTTATTACAGTTAAAGAAATGTATAGAATCTAAATGAATGAAAACAAAAACCTTCTGCATATTAATTCTTTTGCTACTTGTGGTTACATCTATCGAAGCACAATGTGCCATGTGTCGGGCAGTATTAGAAAGTGAAGAAGGACAACAAACGGCTAAAGGAGTAAATAATGGAATCGTATATTTGATGGTGATACCATACATACTCATAGGACTTGTAGGATATCTTATATATCGAAATTTTAAAAAAACTCCAATAGACAAAATGAAGAAGTAACAGCTTAATTATATATTTTTTAACAAGCTGTAGTGTAACAATATACGAAACAAGTAGTCTTATGTCATATGAGTTAAGCTAGGCAGGGAAGGAGTTAGAAAAAATAATACCCCGTTTTTTTCTTGATTTATAGTACAGACATACAATATCAAATACTAATTAAACCAAGTTAAACCTAGATAAAGGTCCGACTATGATAGAAATTAAAGACTTGCATAAATCGTATCAAATGGGGAGCAATTCTCTACATGTGCTCAAAGGAATTAATTTTAGTGTAAAAGAAGGGGAGTTGGTGTCTATAATGGGGTCTTCAGGATCAGGAAAATCCACATTTCTTAATATTTTAGGAATGTTGGATGAAGCAGATAAAGGAGCTTATTTTTTGGATAATATTCCGATCAAAGATCTTAATGAAAAAATAGCAGCAAGATACCGTAATAAGTTTTTAGGTTTTATATTCCAGTCTTTTAATCTAATCACATATAAAAATGCTATTGATAATGTAGCTATGCCATTATATTACCAAGGCATAAAGCGTAGAGAAAGAACTGAAAAAGCACTTCATTACTTAGAAAAAGTTGGCCTTGCAGACTGGGCTACTCATTTACCTAATGAACTCTCTGGAGGACAAAAACAGCGAGTTGCCATAGCAAGGGCACTAGCATCAGAGCCTAAAGTATTGTTGGCTGATGAACCCACAGGAGCTTTAGATACCAAAACCTCTTATGAAGTGATGGAATTGATTCAGGGAATTAACGATGAAGGGAAAACGATTTTGATTGTTACCCATGAAGAGGACATTGCGCATATGACTAAAAGAATAGTGAACCTGAAAGACGGTGTTATTATAGATGATACTATAGTAGAACAAGTAAGAGCAACAGCAAATGTTTAATATAGAACGTTGGGAAGAAATATTTGATACCATTCGTAAAAATAAATTACGAACTTTTCTTACGGGGCTCTCTGTCGCTTCAGGTATTTTTATTTTGGTAATTCTTTTAGGGTTTAATAGTGGTATTTCTAACGGAGTTCGATCTCAATTTGAACAAGATGCTACTAATCAAATTTATGTTAGAACTGGAGTTACCTCGAAAGGATATAAGGGATTAAACCCCGGTCGTAGAATACAATTGTATAATGAAGACTTTGAAAGCTTCAATAAAAAGTATGAAGATGAAATAGAGTACAAAACTTCTTTGTATTCTATTTGGGGAGGTCAAGTTGTTTATAAGAATCAAACCGGTAATTATAGAGTGCAAGGCGCTAATCCAGATGTTCAATTTATAGAAAATGCATCAATGACTTCTGGGAGATTTATCAACGTTTCTGATATAAAAGAATCTAATAAAGTTGCTGTTATAGGATATAAAGTACAGACTGAATTGTTTAAAAAAGAGAATCCAATTGGGAAGAAAATTTCAATATTCGGGATTAATTTTAAGGTGATAGGAGTGTTTTCTGATCCGGGGGGAGAACGAGAAAACTCAAGAGTTTTTATTCCTATATCAACTACTCAAAAAGCATTTAATGGAGGTAATAGAGTAAGAGCACTTTCGTATACATTTAATATGTCTGAAAATTTGGACGAAGCTGTTGCCACTTCATTTGCCTTTTCAGAGAATCTAGAAAACGATATACGTACTAAGTATGCCATCGCTCCAGATGATCGAGGTGCAGTACGAGTGCAAAACACCTTAGAAGAAGCAAAAAAGATATATTCATTGATCAATACTATTAGAGGTGTTTTTTGGTTTGTGGGATTGGGGACTATCATTGCAGGAGTTGTAGGAGTAGGTAATATCATGCTTATTGTAGTAAAAGAACGAACCAAAGAAATAGGTATACGCAAAGCTTTAGGAGCAGAACCCTTATCCATAATCATGATGATATTACAAGAAGCAGTTTTTATTACTACAATTTCGGGTTTAATAGGGCTTATTTTTGGCTTAAGCTTATTGGAAATTGTAAGCCCGATGGTAGATAGTGATTATATAAAATTTCCAAGTGTAGATTTTAATACAGCAGTCATTACATTACTAGTTTTGATACTGGCAGGAGCGATATCAGGTTTTATTCCTGCCCATAGAGCTTCAAAGGTGCTTCCTATTGAAGCGTTAAGAGATGAATAATCGAGTTTATAATAAATAAGAAATGTTTAATAGAGATCGATGGATTGAAATATTAGAAGCGTTAAATTCCAATAAGATGAGAACTTTATTGACTGCTTTTGGTGTGTTTTGGGGGATTACTATTTTGGTGTTATTACTAGCGCTTACCAATGGTCTTAAAAATGGGGTATCTGCAGATTTCGGAAATTTTGCTACAAACTCTATGTTTATGTGGTCTCGACGAACTTCTATTCCGTATAAAGGGTTGCCTAAAGGAAGACGTTTTGACTTTAAACTTGAAGATGTACAATTATTAAAAGAAAAAATACCAGCACTTAAATATATCTCTCCCAGAAATCAATTAGGAGGTTATAATGGAGCTAATAATGTAACTAGAAAAGCAAAAACAGGTGCATTTAGTATTTACGGAGATTATCCAGAGTTTATTAAACAGAAACCTATGGATATCACCGAGGGTAGATATTTGAACTACTCAGATATACATGATAACAGGAAAGTTGCAGTTATAGGAATAGATGTGGTAAAAGGTTTATTTGATAAAAACGAAAAGATAATAGGCTCTTATATAAAAGTTAATGGAGTTAATTTTATGGTTATAGGGACTTTTAGAATTTCTAATGGGAAAGGAGATAGAGAAGAAGATGCAAACAGTATTTTTGTGCCATTTACTGCTTTTTCTCAGGCATTTAATAGAGCAGACAATGTAGGTTGGATGGCTATTACAGCTTATGATGATGTTTCTATTACAAAAATAAAACCTCAAATATTTGATATTATAAAATCTCAGAGAAAAATACATCCCAAAGATGATAGAGCGGTAGGACATTTTGATTTAGCAAAACAATTCGCTAAAATTACTGGTCTGTTTGGGATATTAACTGTTGTTGGGTATTTTGTAGGCTCTTTAGTACTCCTATCTGGAGTTATAGGGATTAGTAATATTATGTTGATTGTTGTAAAAGAGCGAACTAAAGAAATAGGAGTACGAAGAGCCTTAGGGGCTAGCCCTCTTAATATAAAGGCGCAAATTTTACAAGAATCGTTATTACTTACAATATTATCTGGATTAGTTGGTGTTAGTTTCGCAGCTTTTGTCATCTGGATTATGAATTATGTACTAGACTTAAGTGGGCCAGTAGAGAATTTTGCAAATCCTAGTGTTAGTATGACTACAGTAATCACTGCTTTGGTAATCTTAATTGTATCTGGATTACTGGCAGGGCTGATTCCTGCAACTAGAGCTGTGCAAATGAAACCAATAGACGCATTAAGAATAGAATAAATTTATCCATCACTAATCAATAAAAATGAAGCGAATAGGAACTGTTATTGTACTACTACTGATTGTAGTTATTTCTTCTGGAGCATTATACTATCTCTGGAAAAAAAATCAAGAAGATCCAATAACGTATAAAACAGAAAAAGCAACTACCGAAACTATTACTAAGAAAACAGTAGCTACAGGGAGTATTGTGCCAAAAGAAGAAGTACTCATAAAACCAAACATCTCTGGTATTATTGATGAAATATATGTAGAAGCTGGAGATCAAATAAAAGCTGGAGATCTCATCGCAAAAATCAAGGTAGTCCCTAATGCATCATCACTGACCAATGCAAAAAATAATATTGCCAGTGCGCGCACAGCACTAGAAACTGCAAAACTAACACTCAATAATCAAAAAAGTATATACGACAGGCAGAAAGCGCTTTTCGAAAAAGGAGTCGTTTCTGCAAATGATTTTGATGGGATACAAAATTCATTCAATCAAGCAGATCAACGTGTAAAACAAGAACAAGTTAATCTTACTAATGCATTGCAGAACTATGATATTATCCGAACTGGTACCACCAAAGGCTTAGGAACTGCGGCTACCACTCAAGTACGATCTACTATTACAGGTATGATTCTAGATGTTCCTGTAAAAGCAGGAAACCAGGTAATCGAAGCAAATAATTTTAATGATGGTACTACTATTGCCACACTAGCAGATGTAGATAAAATGATTTTTGAAGGAAAAGTAGATGAAAGTGAAGTGGGAAAAATCAAAGAAAAACTTCCCTTAGAAATCACAGTAGGAGCTATAGAAAACAAGAAATTCCAAGCAATTTTGGATTATATCGCCCCAAAAGGTGTAGAAGAAAATGGAGCTATACAATTCGAAATTAAAGGAACCCTCGCAACAATAGATTCTACTACTTTTATACGTGCTGGATTAAGTGCTAATGCATCTATTATATTAGCAAAAGTAGATAGTGTGATGGCTTTAAAAGAAGCTTTGATTCAATACGATTCTAAAACACAAAAACCCTTCGTAGAAGTAGCTACAGGGGATCAAGAGTTTGAAAATAGAGATGTAGAATTAGGAATCAGTGATGGAATACACGTGGAAATTAAAAGTGGAATATCTAAAGAAGACAAAATAAAAGTTTGGAATCAAATTAAGAAACCCGAAATTAGAAATTAATTTTTTTTACGATTAAGTGTAACAACATCGATCAATTATATACAAATAAGGTATTATGAAATGAACCTTTAACAATTAGGAACTATATCAGATTAATTATTAGGCGAGTTTTATCTGACCTTCATAAAAATAAAGAACAACAGATGAAAATTAAAATTTCGATTATATGCTTTACCCTCTTAGGGATCTTTGCTGCTCAGGCACAAGAAAAGAAGTGGACATTACGAGAATGTGTAGAATATGCTTTAGAAAATAATATAACGATTAAACAATCAGTTCTGAATCTAGAGGCTTCTGAGATTGATAAAAGTGATGCTATAGGTAATTTTTTACCTTCATTAAATGCGCAAGCTGGGAATAATTGGAGATCAGGTTTAGCGACAAATCCGATCACTAATATTAATAGTAATCAAACATTTAGAAGTTCTAATTATGGGGTAAATATTGGTATAACACTTTTTGATGGACTTAGGAATTTACGACAGTTACAAAGAGCAAAATTAAATAAATTGTTAAATCAATATAATTTGGGGAAGTCCAAAGATGATATTTCTTTATTTGTGGCTAATAGCTACTTGCAAGTGTTACTCAATAAAGAATCTTTAAAGGTAATAGAGAAACAACATGAAATTACATTAGAACAGTTACAGAGAACGAAAGATTTGGTAGATGCGGGGGTATTGCCTCAAGGAGATCTCTTAGAGATAGAAGCTACTTCTGCCGATGAATTAACACGGATTGTACAGGCAGAAAATGCAGTATTGATTGCACGAGTAAGTTTAGCACAGACACTTTTGATAAAAGATTATGAGAGCTTTGACATAGCAGAGCAAGAATACTTAGTGCCAACTACAGAGATCTTAAATAAACCTATTGAGGATATACGCTCTACAGCCAGAAACTCTAGATATGAGGTGCAAATTGCAGAACAAAATAAACTACTTGCAGAAAAAGATTTGCAGATAGCAAAAGGAGCATATTATCCAACATTAAATGGATCATTTAATTATGGGACAAGTGAGTTAGGGACCAATCGATTTGTTCCTGGAGGTTTAGATCCAGGTAATCCTTTTACAGATACCGAAATAGGATTTGTCCAAAACTCAGGTGATGTAGTGATCGGTAGGCAACCTAATTTTTTAATAGATGAGATAGGTCCTCAATCATTTATCAAGCAATTATATCTTAATGATGGGATATCATATGGGTTGTCATTGAGTGTTCCTATTTTTAATGGGTTTGCTACAAAGAATCAAGTAAAAAGAAGTAAAATAAATGTAAAGCGAGCCGATTTTCAATTAGAACAGGCAGCATTGGATTTAGATAGTAATGTATATCAAGCATATCTGGATGCTAAAGGATCTGCAGAAGCCTATGAAGCTGCTCAGGTAGCAGAAAAAGCGCAAGAAAGAGCGTATGCATACGCAAAGGATCGATATGATGTAGGATTGACTAATGCATTTGATTTTAGCCAATCTAAATTTAGATTAGAAAATGCGCAAAGTAATGTTGTACAGGCTAAATTTGATTACATATTTAAGATCAAAGTGTTGGAGCTTTTTTTTGGGATAAAAATAGCTGACATTAAATTATAAGCGATTTTAATCGAACTTACTATTAAGTAATAAACAATTAATGTAGAATCATATAAATTGTAGAGCAATCATGAGTAGAAAAACAGTACTAATTATTATATCTATTATTATATTTCTAATCATTGGACTTATCATTGGAAAAAAAGCAGGATGGTTTGGTAAAGACGGGAATAGTAAAGAAGTAGACATATCTACAATAGAAAAGATTGATATTATTGAAACTGTAGCGGCTACAGGAAAAATCCAACCAGAAGTAGAAGTCAAGTTATCTTCAGAGGTTTCGGGTGAAATCATTGAACTGCCAATCAAAGAAGGACAACAAGTAAAAAAAGGAGATCTTTTAGTTCGCATTAATCCTGATATTATCCAATCTGGTCTAAACAGATCTCAAGCAGCTTTAGAAAATGTAAGAGCAGGTCTGCAACAGGCTGAAGCAAGCCTTAAAGAAGCAAAATTTAATTATGACCGTAATAAAAACTTGTTCGATAAAGGAGTTATATCTAAAGCAGAATGGGATAGAGCTGTCTCTGCTTATGAAGTAGCAGAAGCATCAAAAAAATCTGCTTTTTATAGTGTGCGAAGTGCTCAAGCGACTGTTAATGAAGCAAAAGATAACCTTAATAGGACTACTATATATGCTCCAATGAGCGGAACTATTTCCAAACTATCTGTAGAATTGGGAGAACGTGTGGTTGGTACTCAGCAAATGGCAGGTACTGAGATTATGAGAGTAGCTAATCTTGCCAATATGGAAGTAGAAGTTGATGTGAATGAAAATGATATTGTAAAAATTTCTGTTGGTGATTCTACAATTGTCGAAGTAGATGCATACCTTAAGAAAGAGTTTAAAGGATTGGTTACAGAAATTGCTAATTCTGCAGAAAATGCATTGAGTGCTGATCAGGTAACAAACTTTAAAGTTAAAGTCAGAATTATTGAAGATTCTTACTTAGATTTAATCAAAGATAAGCCAGAAAACTATTCGCCATTTAGACCAGGGATGACTGCTACTGTAGATGTGATCACTAATAAAAGGAATAGTATCATAGGTGTTCCGATCAGTTCGATAGTGATTAAAACTGATACATCAAGTAATGTGAAACGTTCGTATACTAAAGAAAAAATAAAAGAATCTGATAAAAAATTTGAATGTGTATTTATAAAAGATGGAGGCACTGCAAAATTAAGAGTCATTAAAACAGGTATACAGGATGATAGTAATATAGAAATTACTGAAGGAGTACAAGAAGGAGAGGAAGTAATTACGGGACCTTATAATATAGTTACTAAAACATTAAAAACAGGAGATAAAGTAATTCTTAAATCGAAATCCGAAAAGAATACGAAGTAGAGATGATCTACATATAACAGTTATCTCTTTTATATAAATTTTTTATCAATGGCTTATATTCTATGCTTAGAAACCGCCACAACTAATTGTTCAGTTGCATTAGCAAATAAGGGTGTTATATTAGCAGCAAAAGAAGATTACAATCATACCTATTCTCATGCAGAACGGTTACACCTATTTATTGAAGATGTAATGAAAGAAGCTGGGATTGGATTATCAGATCTGGATGCAGTAGCTGTAAGTAAAGGCCCAGGTTCTTATACAGGTCTCAGGATAGGAGTTTCTGCAGCAAAAGGATTGTGTTATGCCTTAGGCATCCCTTTGATATCAATTGGTACTTTAAGATCATTAGCACATCAAATTGAAAGTAAGAATGGATTTATTGTGCCAATGATTGATGCACGAAGAATGGAGGTGTATGCTTCTGTTTTTTCTCATGCATATCAAGAAGTTAGACAAACAAAAGCTGAAATAGTTTCTGAAACTTCTTTTGAGGAGTATCTGAATCAAGATATTGTGTATTTTATTGGAAATGGAGTATCCAAGTTTTCGGAAATCTGTAGTCATAAAAATGCAAATTTTATACAAAACAAATTACCTTCTGCTAATGAGATGACAATGATAAGCTATGAAAAGTTTGCTATCAAAGATTTCGAAGATGTTAGTTATTTCGAACCCTATTACCTAAAAGATTTCATAGCAGGTTAGCGAGTGTTAAATCAAATAATGGTCAGTTTTTAATATAGATTAATAATTTGATCCATTAGTTAATAGACTTTTAGAAGACTCAGGACCTAGATTTTTTAGTGCATTATATTTTGACACTAGTTTAATTATACCTTCTTCTTTTCTAAGCTTAATCTTTTCTTTTTTCATATAAGCTTTTAATTCATCAGCCTTATCACTAAAAGCAGATAGAACCGCTTTTTTACTCATAGGAAATTCCATTATAGTGCCTTCTTCTTCTATATAATAAGTAGTATTTATTCTTATTTTACCTGGTTCAGATGTTCCATTAACAGATCCATTATTGCTAGGCTCTCTTATCTCAGTTACAAATCTCTTATAGATTCTATATTTTTCATTATATTCTACCAATACATAATATCCAGGCTTTTCAATACCTCTTTGTGTTCTAAATTCTGAATAGTAATAGTAATCTTCATTAATCCTCACATGTGTAGTCGGATTTTTTACAATCGTAAATAAGTTATCTCCTTTTTTATGCTCTATAGCATCAGTATGGATGTTGTATCTAAGTTTTGCATCAAAGGTTCCTGATTTTTCATCTATTATACTTGCATCTTTATATAATAAAGATTGATAGATAGATCCCTCATAATCATCAAATTTGACAATCCTCTCTGTAGACTTTAATAAAGACTGCGGTAATTGAGCAAATAGGACAAGAGGGACGGATAGTAATATAGTTAGATAAATATTTTTCACTTTTCTGTATTTTTTTTGGGTATAATAAATATAGCTAAAAAATGAGATTAATTGAAATAAATGCTAAAAAAACTCAAATTTTTAAAAAATTCTTAAAAAAAACCTGTCAAAATAAGATTTTGTCAATTCAAAAGATTATCTCAATGAGAATATGACATTATTTTTTATGGAAAAACCATAATTTTTTGTTGTAAAAACCATAAATTTTTGTTAAAAAAAGTAATTTTTTCAATTTTTTTCGACAAATATAAGCTATTTTCACTTAAAAATGAATAGCATAAAGTAGCATAGATGTTAGCGTTACTCTATTAAAGTAAGAGCCTTTTCTATGTCTTCTACTGGAAATTTACAAGCATTATTTACGCATATATATATCAATGTCTGATCATCTGAGTATCTACCTTTTAATAGAGGCGCCTCTGAGGGAGCATTACTGCCCGCTAGTAATTTGTTAGGGATGTAATTAGTATTTAATTCTTTTGTTTTTGATAGTATGTCCTTACCTACAACTACTATTTCATAGAAATTCTCAGAATAATTGAGCATTACATCTAACCAGTTAGAGAACCCAGCACCATATTCTGCTATCTGCGGTTGTATGCTATGCAACATATCTTTACTAGTGTCTAAGTATTTTTTATTATCTGTATAATGATATAATAAGAATAGGTTCTTAGCCATTATAGAATTAGATGCAGGAATAACGTTGTCATTATATTCTATTTTTCTGGTGATTAGTTTAAAGTCTATATCTGATGTAAAGTAAAATAATAATTTTTCTGGGTCATAAAAATGTTGAAATACATATGTTGTTAGTTCTTCGGAGATAGTTAACCATTGTTGATCAAATGTATTTTGATATAATGATAAAAAAGCATCTATTACTGAGGCATAATCCTCTAAATAACCATTGATTGTACTTTTTCCATTTTTATAACTATGAAATAATGAATTGTCAGATCGTAGTTGTTTGTTTTTTATGAAATTTGCATTGCGTATAGCGGTATCTAAAAATTGCGTATCACCAAATACTCGATATGCATCTAGATATCCTTTTAGCATCAATGCATTCCATGAGGTTAATGTTTTATCATCTAATCTCGGTCTAGAACGTTTTTCTCTAGCTGAGAATACTATTTTTTTCCATTTTTTTACTTTTTCAATTAGCTGCTCTTCTGTGATACTATGTTTTTTAGAAAATGATGCATTATCATCTTTTCTGATTAATACATAATTTCCTTTTTCCCAAAGACCGTAAGAATTGATATTATAATATTCCGAAAATAATTCATAATCATCTTCTAGTAATGTAGAGAGTTCTTCTTTTTTCCATACATAAAAAGCACCTTCTTCTAGTTCTCCAGTTTCTGTATTGCTATCGGCATCTAATGATGAGTAAAAAGCACCTTCATTATTAGTTAGTTCTCTGGATATAAATTCTAATGTCTCATATACCACATCTTTATACCAAGGATCTTTATTAGAGAGGTAAGCATCACTATATAGACTGACAAGCTGGGCATTGTCGTATAACATTTTTTCGAAATGCGGCACATGCCACTTGGCATCTGTAGAATATCTGGCAAACCCTCCACCGATATGATCATATACACCGCCATATGATATTTTTTTTAATGTAGTGGTTACATAATCCATTAACTCAGTATCATTAGTTTGATGTGCATATCTGTGTAAGAAATGATAATTGTTAGGCATCATAAATTTTGGAGTATGGGTACTACCTCCTTTTTTACGATCAAAATTTGAACTCCATTTTTTTACAGTGGAGGCTATAAATTCTGTATTAAAATTAATTTCATCGGTATTTACCTCTATAACATCTATGTCTTTGATACCTTGTTCAAGCTTTTCTGCATATTCTACTAATTTTTCAGGTTGTTTATGATATAAATCCGAGATTTGTTTTAATGCATCTACCCAATTTCCTTTAGGAAAATAAGTACCTCCCCACACAGGTCTTCCGTCTGGAAGTGTGATCACATTTAGTGGCCAACCCCCACTTCCTGTCATAAGTTGAACTGCACTCATATATACTTGATCAACATCAGGACGTTCTTCGCGATCTACTTTGATGTTTATATAATTCGAATTCATGAGTTCTGCTACCTGAGGATCTTCAAAGCTTTCGTGTTCCATAACATGACACCAATGACAAGCAGCATACCCAATACTTACAATTAATAGTTTGTTTTCTTTTTTAGCCTGTTCTAGTGCTTTTTCTCCCCAAGGATTCCAATGTACTGGATTATGAGCGTGTTGCAAAAGATATGGACTGGTTTCATTAATCAGATCATTTGTATAGGCGTATTCCTTCATCGGAGGTTTGTTTTGACTTGTACAAGAGGTTATGATAAACCCAAATAGTAGTATGTATAGATGATATTTCACTTAGCTTATTTTGATGTCTTATACTGAGTTAAATTCGTTTTGTACCTTAGGGAAACCCTTGTCTAACGAACCAGGTAGATATTCCATCTTTCAACTGCTGCAAACACTACCGTTTCACTATGTTTTTTAATGCAACTCTATCTGATAATACAGACAGGCGTATCGGTGCTACACTAAAATTAAGAAAACATCAGTGTTTATTGCATTTGAAAGCCTCTTAGCGAGGTCCTAATGTAAAACGGGTTAAAAATATAAAAAGCATCCCGAGTACAGGATGCTTTTTATAAATAATTATATATTTATTAATTATTTGATCTCAAAAGATATTTTAAGATTTACTCTAAATTCTGTCACTTCATTATCTTTTACAGCGACACTCTGATCAGCAACCCATGCAGATTTGATGTTTTTTACAGTTTTTCCAGCTTGTTTAACTGCTTTTTTGGTAGCGTCTTCCCAACTTTTTTCAGAGTTCGCTAGTATTTCAATAACTTTGATAATTGCCATTTTACTAATTTTATGGTTAATATTTAATTTTATGAAAATCTAAGATACGAGATACTTTACTTTTTCTGAAATATTGATTATAATTTTGCTAATTATTTTATAAAGTAATCGTTTGAATGGGTAAAACTATCCATTAATTGCTTCTACATATTCTATTTTACCTGTGAGCATTTCTTTAAGCATATTTTCGATGCCGTTTTTTAGCGTAAAAGTAGATGAAGGACATCCACTACAAGCACCTTGTAATATTACTTTTACTCCTTTGGTTTCTGGATCATAAGAATCAAACATAATGTTGCCACCATCACTAGCTACAGCAGGTTTAATATACTCTTCTATAATATTTACTATATCTTTTGAGGTATCATCTAATTTTTCGAAATCAGTTGTAGTTTGTTTTGATGTTACACTATTCGATGTAGTAGCGTGAGCAGATAGCACCTCTTTTCCTTGTTCCAAGTATGTTCTTAGAAATTCTCTCAATTCTTGCGTAATATCATTCCAATCAGCCATGTCGAACTTAGTGATTGAGATATAATTTTCATCAATAAAAACTTCTTTTACAAATGGAAAATGAAATAATTGTTCGGCTAGTGGAGCTTCTTTGGTATCATCAATGTTTTTGAATTCTTGGATTGATGTTACCAGTTTTTTATTGGCTACAAATTTTAACACAGCAGGATTTGGAGTGCTTTCTGCATAAATAGTAATTGCTACTTTCTTTGCCGTATCAGTCTCGATAATCACAGGTTGTTCATCGGAGAGGTATTCTTTGATTTGTTGTGCTACTTCATCTTGTACATCTTTCCAATCCACAATGTCATATTTATCGATGGCAATAAAATTTTGTGCAATAAATACTCTTTTTACAAATGGTAAATAAAATAATTGTTGTGCCAGAGGAGAATTTTTTGCCTGATCTATATTCTCGAATTCATAGCTAGTATGTTGCGTAAGAAAGAAATCGGTTTCAAACTTTATAATACTTGGGTTTGATGTTGCTTCTATTCTAATCTCAAAACTCTTTTCCATCATCAATTTTTTAACAAATTTACTAAAAAGGAATGCTAAAAAATGTAAGTTTAATCTTACTAAAGATATTTTAATTATAGGATAAAAGTCAAATTATCATAAAAATTTATATATTTGAACAGATAAAATACGATATTTTAGTTTTTTTAAAGAAATATTTGTAATACAATATGTATACGCTTTTGAGAGTTTATATTAAAAATAATTGCCCTAATTCCTTATTTTTAACTTAAAAACCTACAATGAATTTGAATAAATATTATTTATTATTTGTTTTATTAAGTTCATCATTTATTTTTTCTCAGGAAGGAATACCAGTATACGCAGACTACCTATCAGATAATTTATATCTTATACATCCTTCTATGGCTGGTGCAGCTAATGCTAATAAAATCAGACTTACAGCGAGAAAGCAATGGTTTGATATAGATAATGCTCCTAATACACAATCTGCTAATTTTAATTTTAGAGCAGGTGATAAAATAGGATTAGGAGGTATCGTGTATCAGGATGAAAATGGTCGTTTTGAGCAAACAGGTGTGTATCTTACATTTGCGTATCACTTATTATTCTCTAGAGATCGAACAGATCTTAATTTATTATCTTTTGGGATGAGTGGTGCATTTATTCAATCTAATGTAAACTTAGATGGATTAGATGATCCTGCAGATCCAGATCCTGTTATTTTAGATAGAACACAAAAAGATAGTTATTTTAATGTCGATGTAGGTGCTTCTTATAATTACCTAGATTGGTTTGCACATTTTACAGTAAAGAACCTATTGCCATCTGTAAGAGATACTTTTGATAATACGAGTGATCCCAATATTAGTATCAGGGACTCTAATAATCAGCGTAGGTATATTTTTTCTTTTGGGAGAACATTTGGGATAGCTGATCAATCTTGGTTATTAGAACCTTCAATTTTATATCAGGCGACAGATCAAACAAAAGAAAGTGCAATAGATGTTAACCTAAAAGTATATAAAAGATTTAACGAAATTTTTACGCTGTGGGGAGGATTGTCTTATCGTAGAAATCTAGATGGGGCAGAGTTTTCTCAGACAGGGGTAGAGATCGAAAGTCAAAAATTACAATATATCACCCCTTTTATGGGATTTAATTATAAGCATTGGATGGTTGGATATACATACAGCTATCAATCTAATTCTGTAGTGCTAACCAATGGTGGTTTTCATCAATTAACATTAGGCTATGATTTTGGTAAGCGAAAAGAACGCTGGAAATGTAATTGTCCTGCTGTAAATTATTAATAATATACATTAATTGGTTCATAAAGTAGTACTATAATTACTTTATGAACCATTATGTTTTACTACGATCTATCAATTTTCCCAATTGAACGCCTTTTTTTCTCCTTGTTTTTTAATAGCTTTTAATAAAGCCGCTTCTAGACTGGTGTCATCTTTTGTACTATTATTTTTAATATAAGCTGTACGCTTTTTATTGATTTCTTGTATTTGGTGTTGTATTTTTTTTCGTTCAGCACTTTTTTTAGCTACATGTTGTTTGATTTCTTTTTTGGATTTATTTTTAAGCTCAGTAGGGAGTTGTTCTTCTACAACCTCTTCTAATTCAAAGGTAGTGTCTTCAACAGCATCAACTAGATCCCAGCTTTTGTTTTTGTAAAACCCAGAGCTTTTACTAATAGTTCGACTTACTGCATTTGCAGGACTGTATGATTTGGCATTGCTATCTTGTTTTGCTTGCATACTTAATCTTTTAGAACCTTCATTACCATAATAGATATATGTGTTATTTAGCTTTTGATTTAACTGTAATATGATGTCATCATAGGGAGTAGCAATATGTATTGTTTCTCTATTATGGTCTATCGCGCTGTATTCTCCATAGGTCAATGCAGCACCATCTTTCCAATGCGTATCTATACCTTGTCTGTAGTTCCCGCAAAAGATAGTATTAATGGTAATGCCTTTTTCTTTTGCTTGCAATGCAGCATCTTTATAATGCACGGGACCTTGTGTAAAAGGTTCATTTCCTGCAATAAAAACCAATTTTAGATCATCGTTACTCTTTTTCCAGTCTAATTGATGTAAAGAAGTGTTGATTACTTTTCCACAATATTCATTTCCTCCATTGGTGGTAAGAGCAAATAATTCTTTAGAAATTTTATCAAGATCCTCAGAGAAAGATAGGACTTGCCTTATATGTCCTTCTTGGGATGGTAATCTATCATTACCGTATTCATATAACGCTATCTGTAGTTTTATAGTTTGATGACCACATTTGGCATATGATAGTTCATTTACAATTTCCCATAATTGGGCTTTAGCTTGCTCAATTAGGCCATCCATACTATTGCTAGTATCCAACAATAAAGCCACTTGAATATTTTTAGTACCCGTATCATTCTTAGAAGTATAAATCTTGTGTGTTTTATCTGTTTGTAGTGCCCATTCGGTAGTTCTACTATTTTTTGCTGTACATGAAATCGTGATAAGTGCAACACATAATATTGACCAAAAGTTTAAAGTCTTCATAATTTTATTTTTTTTGAATTTTAACTAAAACTAAGACCAACATTTTTAGATAGAAACCTATAATGAGTGTTGATTGATTATAAGTGCGTGTATGCTACTTTTGAGTTAGGGAAATCTTTTTAATGCTATAAAAAATACGACTAGATGTGTACATGAAAAAAATAGTGATTTTAATATCCCGTATAAATGGGTTAAGTTTATCATACTAAAAGATAAATAAGATGAGAACAGGAGGTTTAATATTGATGCTATGTTGGGTGATTCCTTTATTGGGATATACTCAGCAAAAACAGCTTATCAATATTAAAGGTTCTGTAAAAGAAGAAAAAACAAGAAAACCGATTGAAGGAGCAGAGATTAAAATACTCGGCAAAAGATGGGTCACTACTAATGCTTTTGGGGATTTTACTATCGAAGCTGTTATTGGCGATGAATTAATGATTACTCATGATAGTTTTAGAACCATTACTTACACAATAAAAGATACACAAAAAATAGATGTTTTAGTCAAGGAAAATCCCGAAGAATTTGAAGTAACACCTTTAAGCAAAAAAAACAGTGAGATCACCTATAGTCAAAGTTTTGATGCTGCAAAAAAAAATCTAAAAAAAGATGCTGCAAAAAGTATTGATTATGTGCGTAAAGCTCTCGAAACTATACGAGAAGATGATCGATCAGCGGCTAAGAAAAAAGCTGAACTATATGAAACTCTGGGTGATATATATGACTATTGGAAACAAGCAGATTTTGCAGAAGAAAATTACCAAAACAGCCTAAACAATTCCTTTTCTAAAGATGTAAAAATTAAATTAGGATATGCGCAGTTAGCGAATTCTAATTATAACAATGCTTTGGTTACATTTAATGAATTATACCCTAAGAGATTGAGTACTGCTCAAAGAATAAAAGTAGATGAAGGAATAGGGGATGCCCACAAAGGGTTAAGCGATGAAAATAATGCGGTAACATATTATAATAGGGCATTGTCATTAGCACAAAAAAAAAGACTAGATAAAATAGTTATTACATTAAACTCAAAACTAGCAGATGTATTACAAGTTCAGGGAAATCTAAATGAAGCAGAAGATTATATCGACAACTCTGTTCAGTTAGCAGGACGAAAAAACAAAAGAACATCTGCTAAGCAGAGAGCAAAAGCAGCTGATTTTTATAATACGAATAGGAGCTTTGATAAGGAGATACAATTAAGAAAAGAAGCATTAGAAGATATAGAAATAATAGAAGAAACCGCTGCGGCTGCGGCACCAATGCCATTAAAAAGCGATAGTATTGCTAGTAAAGTCGATTCTAGAGATGATAGAGCTATTACATCACAGGTGCAGAATTATAAAATAGCTAATGCTTTTGTTGCACAAGAAGCCTATGATGAAGCATTACCATACCTAAAAGAGAGTATTAAAAAAGCAGCATCGGTTAATGACCTAGTGGTACAGAAAGATGCTACGCGTAAGCTTGGAGAAGTATATCGCGAAAAAGGAGAATTAAAAAAAGCCTCTGATGCTTTTGAAGAATACGGAGCTATTGTCGATAAACTGCATCTACAAAAAGATCAAGAAATATCACAGGCAGAACGGTTTAGAAAAGAACTCATTAGTCGGGCAAATAGGATTACTACTCTAGAAAAAGATCGAGAATTAAACGAAAGTAGATATAAACTGGCTTTAGCTTCACAAGAGCTAACAAATCAACAGAGTGTAAAGCAGCGAATCATCATATATTCATTAATAGGGCTTACTATTTTATTATTACTAGCAGGCTACCTGATGTATCGTAATATGAGGCAGCAACAATATGCTAATAATTTATTGGCCTTAAAATCATTACGATCACAGATGAATCCTCATTTTATTTTTAATGCACTAAACTCGGTAAATACCTTTATTGCTACTAGTGATGAGAGAGCTGCTAATAAATACTTAACAGATTTTTCATTGTTAATGAGATCAGTTTTAGAAAACAGTGAAGAAGATTTTATACCCTTAGAAAAAGAAATCGAATTGTTAGAATTGTATGTGCAATTAGAACATTTTAGGTTTCAGGATAAGTTTGAGTATGTCATTGAGGTAGATCCTAAGATTGATAGTAAAGCATATATGATCCCGCCTATGTTACTTCAACCCTATGTAGAGAATGCGGTTTGGCATGGGCTTAGGTATAAAGAAGATAAGGGATTGCTGACAATCAATTTCATAAAAAAAGATACGGATACTATAGAAATAGTGATTTCTGATAATGGAATAGGTAGAGATAAGTCAGAAACCTTAAAAACACTCAATCAAAAAAAGCAAAAATCGCAGGGGATGAGTAATATCAAAAAGAGAATCAATATCTTAAATAAGATGTATAAAGATGAGGTAGATGTTTTTATTACTGATCTTACACAACAAGGAGGGACTCGAGTACAATTGATACTAAAAAAGATGCCTAAGTATGGTTTAAAATGAATTTAATAACCAAAAACATAAACTAGTGAATTTAACAGCAATCGTGGTCGATGATGAGGTAAATAGCCGTACAATTCTAAAAAATTATTTACAGAAATATTGCCCTACTGTAGAAGTATTGGGAGAGGCAGCAAATGTTCAAGAAACATTAACGCTTCTAGAGGCTGGTCATCCAGATCTGTTATTTCTAGATGTAGAAATGCCTTATGGCAATGCCTTTGATTTATTAGAACAACTACCAGATAGAGCTTTTGAAACCGTTTTTGTTACAGCCTATGATCACTATGCTGTGGATGCATTAAACGCTCAGGCTACGTATTATCTTCTAAAACCAATAGCTATTGATAATCTTATCAAAGCTGTTCAACACGTAAGTCATATAAAAAGACGTGAAAAAGAATTGCAAGATCAGGTGTTGATTCCTAAGATTAGTATGGCAGCCGATGGTAAAATTACAATACCCCAACAAGACGGCTTCGAAGTATTAGAGATCAACAAGATTTTATATTGTCAGGCAGATGATAATTATACTAAGATTTTTTTGGATCAAGGGCAAAAACTAGTAAGTAAAACCTTAAAATATTTTGAAGATACCTTAAAAGATAAAGGTTTTGTACGGATACATAAAAGTTATCTGGTCAATGTTAATGAGATCACTCGATATAAAAAAGGTAAAGGTGGAAGTGTAGAGCTAAGCTCGGGAAAACAACTGAGTGTTTCTGCTGGTAAAAAAGGACAGTTATTGGATTATTTTAGATAATACCAGTCCTGATTTAGGGTAGTGTCCAATAAGCTGTGTAAACAAAAAATAGGCGGGTTTTACTTGAGTGTTTTTAAATCAGAATTGGTATAATACGATTTACGAATAAAAATTTCGCATCTAATGACATTCTTTTTCTACTATATTTTCTTCATAAAATGAAACAATAGCTATGGCTATTTCTTTAATTTGATTCATCAATCTAGCGAAAAATCCTTACCATTATTTTTACGAAATTCTCATCCGTAAATCGTATAAGAATGCTCATCATAATAGACATCTTCAAGCAAAAAAACCTTAAATGAGTTCGTATTAAAAGTTAAGATATTCTAATGTATTGATCGAATTTTCTTTGAGAATATCCTGTACTATGGATAACTTATGATTGGTGTAGAAAGTATGAGTACCTTGAGTACGCCTTGGTGTTAAGAGATTATTTTCTGCTACTATAGCTTTTGTCTGGCGAGCTACTGCTTCTCCAGAATCAATAATAACGACATTATCAGGCAATATCTTTTTTAGGATAGGGATTAAGTATGGGTAGTGGCTACAACCCAATACTAGATAGTCAATATCTTTTTCTACTAGAGGTTGTATATACGAAGTAAGTAATTCGAGCATCTCTAAAGAATGAATCTTTCCTTGCTCGATTAACTCTACAAGTCCTGAGCCGATTACTTCTATGACCTCTATGCCTTGCGTATATAGATCAGAAGTTTCTGAAAAAAGAGCACTACTTAATGTGCCTCTTGTGGCTAGTACCCCTACTTTTTTTGTTTTGGTATTCAGCGCAGCTGGTTTTATAGCTGGTTCAATTCCTATAAAAGGGACATCGAATTGCGCTCTTAAAATTTTTATAGCATTGGTGGTGGCAGTATTACAAGCTACCACAATAGTTTTGCAATTAAACTCTAATAATTTTTTAGTGTTTTTGATACTTAGCGATATGATTTCTTCTTTACTACGGTTCCCATATGGAGCATTTTTACTATCTGCAAGATAAATAGTATGTTCTTTAGGTAATGCTGTTGCAATTTCTCTCCAGATAGAAGTACCTCCTATCCCAGAATCAAAAATACCTATTGCCTGATCATTCATTTTATAAAAAAATAGGATAAATTAAAGATGATAAAAATAAAAAAAACAGTGAGTATATAACTCACTGTTTTATATTTTCTTGTAAAATAGTATTTTTATTATATACCTAAATCCTTTTTTACGTCTGCCATCAAATCTTTACCATCAGCTAGTAATACTCCAGTACCTGTAGTAGAATCCAAAACATAATTAAAACCTTGCGCTCTAGCTACTTTTTGTATAGAAGTACGTGCTTTCTCATAGATAGGTTTCATTAAGTCGATTTCTTTTTTCTGTAAATCTTTTAATGCATTTTGTCTATAATCTCCGATACTTTTTTCGGTAGCTTGCACTTCTTGTGCTCGTTTAGCATTCTCTTCTTCAGTTTTATTGGCAACTTCTGCTTGATACTTCTTCATCGTATTTTGTAATTCTAATACCATGTTTCTAATCTCGGCTTCGTATGTCTTATTTAACTTTTCGATTTCACTTTTTGCAGCCTTAAAAGCTGGCATTGATTCTACTAATTCTTGGGATGCAATATGTGCTAGCTTAGATTGCGCATTTACAAAACTTGTGACTCCAAATGTGATTGCACAAGCGATTAATAGGGTTCTAAATTTTTTCATTTTTAAATAATATTAAGTGTGTTATAGATTTTAAATAATTAATTCTTTTCATTTTCATTTTCATCACCTTCATCAGAGGGTGTTTCTTTTTTATTTTGTAATTGAGCTTTTAGTCCTTGTATAGAGTCTCTTTTTCTTTTTTGCGTTTCTAACAACTTTGCTCTTCTAGCTTCAAATTCTTTCTTTTTTGCTGACCTGATAGAGTCTCTAACTGCTTTTCGTTCTTCTAAAAGCTTTGCTCGCTCTGCTTGTTTTTCTGATGTAGCTCTCTCTCTATCTGTAACTTCTTTTTCTTGATCGACGTTTCTTTTTTCAGCTCTTTCTAGTGCTTTTTTCTCTTTTTTACTATTGATCTGTTTCCTTTTGGAAGCTCTATTAATTCGCAATAATATTTGATCACTTATATCGTGCCTATCAGCAGAATATAACATGACTACATCTGCAGATTTATCAAATACAAAATCGTATTTTTTATTTTTTGCTACTTCCTGAACAGCTACAAAAACTTGGTCCTGTACAGGCTGTACTAATCTTTTTTTCTGAATAAACAGGTCTCCATTAGGTCCAAATCTTTTTTGTTGATATTCTAATATCTCTTTTTCTTTAAATAAAATATCTTCTTCTCTCTCTTCTATAAGTTCTTTGGTTAATAATACTTTTTCATTAGTAAGCTCTTTTCTCATTTCTTCTACACCCTTGAGCTCTGCTTCAATCTCTACTTTCCATTTCTGGACTTTGGTTTCTAAATCAGCTGATGCTTCATTATACTCTGGTACATTTTCTAAGATATATTCCATGTCAATATATCCAATTCTAATCCCTTTTTGTGCTTTTACAGAGAATGCCAATAATAGAACCGCTATTAATGTTAAAAGAACTTTTGTTTTCATGATTCTGTTTTGTTTATAGAAATAATCGTGCCAAAATTAAAATTGTTGTCCTATAATGAAGTGAGTCTCCCATCCATTTCTTGTTGTTCCCCCAGGAACTGGATCAAATCCATATCCAAAGTCAATTCCTAATAATCCAAAAGCTGGCATAAATATACGCAAACCAGCTCCAGCAGATCTGTTTAATTGAAAAGGATTAAATCCTCTAAAACTATCAAAAGACGCTCCTCCTTCTAAAAAACCTAGCATATAAATAGATGCTGATGGTTTTAGTGTAATAGGATAACGTAGCTCTAACGAATATTTATTATAAATTGTTGCCCCATCCTCTGCAAAATCCGGATCATTTGCTCTACTAAGTGGTATTACCCTCTGGTCTGGATATCCTCTAAGAGCGATAACCTCTCTCCCATCAAGGCTTGTAGCGCCTAATCCGCTTCCTCCAAGAAAAAATCGTTCAAAGGGGATATTTCCTCTTTTGTTATTGTATGCACCAAGAAAACCATATTCTGCCCTAGTTCTTAATACCAATGGGTTTTTGCCTATTTTGGTAAGTGTTGTATACCAGGTACCATCAAATTTTAGCTTATAATATTCTAACCAGTCAAAACGTTCTTGGTCAATTTCTCCTCTTTCAGTTATTCGATTTTGAATCTGTAGAGGGCTTAATCCCGAGTTAGGATCATTTAACTCTCCTTCGATGAGAGCTCTTCGATCTGCTAATGCACTATAATCGGTACTTTCCCATAAAGAATATGGGAGTGATAATTTGGCAACTATATTAAAATCAGATCCTGCAGTAGGAAAAATAGGATTTACAGAAGTATTATTTCTATTAATACCGATTGTATATGAGAGGTTATTAGAAGACCCATTGCCGAAAGTAAATAATCGGGTGTTATAATTTTTTAAGTTGTAATGCTGGATGCTTATTGCCTGTGATAACGTAAAATAATTATCAGGCCAGTTTAGTCTTTTTGCAATACCTATAGATCCACCAGTTATCAAAAATTTACTATCTCTATCTACATCACGACTTCTGTTATTAAATAAAAACTGTATAGTGTGAGAAAAAGAAGTAGATAACTGAAATGGTTTTTTACCACCTAACCACGGTTCTACAAAAGATAAGCTATAGGTTTGAAAAAATTGACTCGCCTGTGCTCTTATCCGTAGTGTTTGTCCATCTCCCATAGGCAGTGGGCTATACGCTTCTTTATTAAAGATATTTCGTATAGAGAAATTACTGAAAGCAAGTCCAAGGGTTCCTACAAAGCCTCCACCACCAAAACCTCCTTGTAATTCGATCTGGCTGGCTCCTTTTTCTACTACAGGGTAATTGATATCAATTGTTCCTGCTTGAGGGTTAGCGTTTTGGAATTGAGGTTCTAATTGTTCTGGATCAAAGAAACCAAGTTGACCAATCTCTCGTACGGTTCTAACTACTAAATCCTTACTATATACTTGTCCAGGTTTGGTTCTAAGAATCCTATGTACTACGTGGTCATTGGTTTTGTCATTACCTGTTACGGTAATATGATCAAAATGAACCAGCTTTCCTTCTCTAATTCTAATTTCGAAATCAATAGTATCATTTTTTACATTCGTTTCTACAGCATCGATATTAGAAAATAGGTATCCGTTATTTTGATATAAATTTGTTAAGTCATTGGCATCTGGTCTGGTATTATCAGCTATTTGTTTTTCTAGTAAAACCCCATTATATACATCTCCTTTTTTAATCACCAATTGTCTGCCTAATTGCCTGTCTGTATATACACTGTTGCCTAAGAAATTAATATCTCCAAAATAGTATTTATTTCCTTCTTCTATATGTAACGCTAATGAGACACTACTATCATCTAAGACAACCAATGAATCGGATGTAATTCGGGCATCTCTATACCCTTTTTCTTTATATTTACTAATGATACTTTCTTTATCGTCTTGGTAGTCATTTTTAATATACTTAGACCTTTTCCAGAATCTCCAAAATTTTCTTTGCTTGGTATTCTTCATTGAAGCTCTAACCTTACCATCAGCTAATTGAGAGTTTCCATTAATTGTAATATGCTCTACTTTTACTCGATCTCCTTTATCTATCCTTACTAGCATATTTACCTTATTGGTAGGTACGGTATCCTTAACGGGAGTCGTATTGATAATTACTTTTGTGTTTAGAAATCCGTCTTTTCGGTATTTGTTAGTGATAAAATTACGTGTGGTAGTGAGTAGGTTTTCTGTCACTTTAGAACCAGGAGTAAGACTATTGTCTTTCAATAATTCTTCTGCTTTTCTCTTTTTTACACCTTCTATACGCGCCTTGTTTAATTCAGGAACTTCTTGAATGTTTATTTCTAGAAATGCTTCTTCTCCTTCAATTTTAGTGATATAAAAATTGATATCGCTAAATAGTTCTAAATCCCACAACTTTTTTATTACCTGACTTATTTTATCACCAGGTAGCACAATACGCTCTCCTTTTTTAAGGCCTGTAAATGTAATAACGGTATTTTCATTATAGGTTGTAGTTCCTGTCACTTTTATATCACCGATGATATACTCTTTTCCATTTGTGCTAGGTAAATTCTGAGCTGTAAGTAATACTGTATTTATAAAAAAAGCAAAAAATACTAAATACGGAATAGGTAATTTTTTTGTCATCTTTTTAACTGAGCTGATCACTAGTTTTTCCAAATCTTCTCTCTCTTTGTTGATAATCAAATACGGCTTCAAATAAATCTGATCGTTTAAAATCTGGCCATAAAATTTTTGTAAAATATAATTCTGCATACGCAATTTGCCATAATAAAAAATTACTGATACGTCGCTCTCCACTAGTACGTATCAATAAGTCAACATCTGGCAGGTTAGTGGTATACAAATGCTTATTAATGACTGCTTCATTTATAAGATGTGGCGAAAGTACATTATTTTTAACTTTAATGCTTATTTCTTGTACAGTTTTTATAAGTTCTTCTCTGCTCCCATAGCTTAGTGCTAATGTCAATGTCATATGGTCATTAGTCTTTGTTTTTTCTATAACTTCTAGCAATTCATTTCTTGCTTTTTCTGGGAGAGAATCAAGATTTCCTATCGCGTTAAGTTTGATGTTATTTTTCTGAAGAGTTTTTATTTCTTTTTTTAGGGAGCTTACCAAAAGCTTCATCAATGTTTGTATTTCTAACTTTGGTCTGTTCCAGTTTTCGGTAGAAAAAGCATATAAGGTTAGGTGTTTTATGTTTATTTCGGCTGCGCCTTCTACTACTTCTCGTACTGCTTTTGTTCCATTTTCGTGTCCAATTGCCCTAAAAAGCCCTTTCTTTTTTGCCCAACGTCCATTACCATCCATAATAACGGCAACGTGTCCAGGGATGTTAGTGTTTAATTGTTCTTTTTTAATCATTTTTAAAATGTACAATGACAAGGGATTCTACCCCAAGTAAAGGACAATGTGATGCCAGTAAAAACATACCAATCATTATTATCCAAATTACCAAATTCTTCTCCAAATCTACTATCGGGACTGCTACCGTCTAGATTATCAGTAAATGTATACCTTGCTCCAATTTCTGCACCAAGAACCCAATGTCTAGCTATTGTTTTCTTTATTCCTACCACCATTGGTATCGCAACATTCCACCTATTGCTATATGTTTTTATAGTATTATTATCTGCTCGATCTATCGCTTTTGCACCATAATTAAAACCTGTAAGGCCTGTATATAGATATGGAGTAAATTGCGGATCTCCATCGTATAAATACCACTCCCAAAAATTGAATTCTAATCCTGCAGAAATTTCTTTTACGGAGTTAGAAAAACGATATCCTCTTTGTTGTCTTCTGGAGTCTCCTCTGCTATCATCTGCATTTATCTCTGCATATAAAAAAGAAGCTCTAAAAGCGTGTCTTTTGCTACGGTTCCATTTTGCAATAACACCAACAGATAGATCATTCGGAGAAATATAGGTAGTAGCTCCTACATCTCCAATATAATTAGAGCCACCTAGCATTACTCCTACGTCATAGGTTTGCGAGGTGATAGATTGTACAAAAGACAAAATAAATACTAAGGGAGTTAAGTATCTCATAGATTTTCAAAAGTTTGCAAATATAACAATTAACTTTAGTACACAAGAATTTGAGTAAAATAGTATGAATAAAAAACACTTTTTAGCCAATTTTATTGTCTAATTACGATTATCTTCACCCCAAAGCATCTTTTTTCGTAGTGTTTTTAGAAAACTATGTCCCTCTAAAACTACCATATTAATTTTAAAAGGAGCTTTTTTTATAGTGATAATCGTATCATTAGCCAAGGTGTGTATTCTAGAGTCTAATGATACTAAATAGGTATCTTCTCTTCCGGATACTTGTAATTTTATTTCTTGATTGTCTGGTATTACTAGAGGTCGGGCATTGAGATTATGAGGCGCTATAGGTGTCAATACAATACTTTCTGCATCAGGCATCATTACAGGTCCTCCGCAGCTTAGCGAGTATCCAGTAGATCCAGTGGGAGTAGATACAATAAGCCCATCTGCCCAATACGAAGTAAGAAATTCATCATTTAAACTAGTATGAATAGTAATCATAGAGGTTGTATTTCTTCTGCTTACCGCAATTTCATTCATGGCAAAATTGAGCGTACCAAACTCATCAGTTTTTGATGAAGTCTCTACAGTAACAATACTTCTAGGTGAGCTATAAAACTGTTTGTTAAGGATAAGGTCTATAGAGTCTTGGATCTCTTCTTTTTGTATAGTAGCTAAAAAACCTAATCGGCCAGTATTTATTCCTGCAATCGGGATTCCTAAGTCTCTAACATAGGTTATTGTTTTTAAAATAGTACCATCTCCTCCGATACTAAAAAAAAGATCATAAGAATGGTCTAATTCTTCAAAAGTGCTAAAATGTGAGTAGTTTTTATCAATGTCGTCATGAAGGTTAATAAGCTCTAGAAAATTTTTCTCTATAACGACTTCTACATTATTTTCATCTAGTGTTTCTAGCAATTGTTGGATATATACTCCAGAGTTTTCATGATAGAATTGACCGTAAATACCTATCTTCATTATAGCTTAATTTGAGTTCTTATTTAGTGTCTGATCGAAAACAGACAATTTTCATAATTTGAAAGATTTTTGATGAAATTTTGAATTGATGACATAGTATCAAACAATTAAAAACAAGTCAAAATCTCACTAAAAGATATAGATTAGCTTTTGCTGTATTTTCCACCAGACACGATCTTAGATATTTAAATATTTTTCTAAATATTGAGACCTTTCTTTTAAATTTTTCAAGAATGAATCTTCATAATGTCTGGATACAATATTATAGCTATATCGCCTAAAAGTCTGTACAATATTGTTTATGTCACTGTCATTTATTTTTAGTGTTATCTGGGTAACATCATTTTCCATATTAGAAATAAATAACCCCAATAATTTTGCATTGTTAGATTCTATGATCTGGGCGACCTCACTAAAAGAGTAATCTAATACTCCTTTTTCGACTATCAAGATATTTCCAGGCTCACTTAAAAAAGGAGTTTCATTAAAAAGGTTCATGATATCACTCAGTTCAAAATATCCTAAATAATTATTATCATTATCTAGAACAGGCATGATATTAGAATGGTTTTGAGCAAACGATTCTAGGATATCTAGCCAATTATCATTACTTCTTACATAAAAGCCTTCCAATGCATATTGATAGGATTCTAGGGTTTTTTCGGTTTCAAAACATCGGATATCTGCCTCAGATATACATCCCAGATAAATTTTATCTTTTAAAACAGGAAAATGTGTATATGTTAATTCATTAAATAGAAGTTGTGCATCTACGACTGTAGAGGTTGTTATAAGTGGTTGTATTTCATTGACTATATATAAACTTGTCTTCATTGTTCTAGGTTTAGGGCTTTTATTATGCAAATTAATCAAAAATATGTAACTGAGAGACTCTCTACTTCGTATTTTTGTGATTCGATAAAAGTTATATCAAAAACTATGACAAAATTAAGTGTTAATGTCAATAAAATAGCAACTTTGCGCAACTCGAGGGGAGGAAATACCCCTAATTTAGTAGATGTCGCCATAGATATTCAGCGTTTTGGAGCTGAAGGTATTACAATTCATCCGCGACCAGATGAACGCCACATTAGGTATCAAGATGCTTATGATTTAAAAAAAATAGTTACTACAGAGTATAATATAGAAGGGAATCCAATACCCAAATTTATAGATCTTGTTACTGCGGTTATTCCTACTCAGGTTACCTTGGTTCCGGATGCAGAAGATGCAATTACAAGTAATGCAGGTTGGGATACCATCAAGCATAAAGATTTTTTGAAAGAGGTAATCACAGAATGTAAACGCAATAATATCAGGACATCCATATTTGTAGATCCAGATAGAAAAATGATAGAAGGCGCTAGAGATACTGGCACAGATCGGATTGAGCTGTATACAGAGGCATTTGCATTAGCCTATCATCAGGGGAATCATCAAGCTATCGAGCCATATGCGAAGTGTGCGCATCTCGCATCTGAGTTGGGTATTGGTGTTAATGCAGGTCATGACCTTTCATTGGATAATATTCAATTTTTTAAAGAAAACATACCTGATCTATTAGAAGTTTCTATAGGGCATGCATTGATAAGCGAGTCCTTATATCTTGGACTGGAGAATGTGGTGAATATGTATTTGCATAAACTCAAATAATTAAGTAAAGATGAAATTACACGCTACTGTTTTTGGAGAAGGCGCTCCTTTTTTAATTTTACACGGCTTTCTGGGAATGGGTGATAACTGGAAAACCTTTGGAAAAAAAATGTCAAAACATGGGTATCAAGTTCATTTGATAGATCAACGAAATCATGGGCGTAGTCCTCATAGTGATATCTTTACCTATGAAGTATTAGCATCTGATTTATTAGCATATTGTATAGAAAATGCTATAAGTGATTTTACTCTCCTTGGACATTCTATGGGTGGTAAAACAGCCATGCTGTTTGCCACGATGCATCCTAAGCTGATTAAAAAACTAATAATAGTAGATATTGGTCCCAAGTATTATCCGCTGCATCATCAAGATATTTTGGATGGACTAAACGCATTAGACTTTGAAGAATTACATAGTAGAGGAGAAGTTGATAAAGCATTAAGTGCTTATATACAAGATACAGGAGTCCGTCTTTTTTTAATGAAAAATTTGTTCTGGAAAGAAAAAAAACAACTCGGATTAAGAATTAATTTAGACGTTTTAATTAAAAACTCCTCGGAGATTGGAGTAGAACTACCGAAAAATCTTATATTTAGGGGAGAAACTCTCTTTTTGAAAGGAAGCAATTCAAATTATATAGTAGATGAAGATAAGGATAGAATTAAAAATCAATTTCCGAATTCAATTCTAAGAGAAATTTCTGATGCTGGACATTGGGTACACGCAGAAAACCCAATAGAATTTTCTAAGGAAGTATTTGAATTTGTTAAATTATAGGCATAAAATACTATGTATGCATAATATTTTAATGAATTAGTTGGTAAATAGGTATTTTCTATTAAATTTGAAATATTATTACAATCCTAATAAATCAAACAATTCTAATTTAAATTATGAAAAAACTATTATTATTAGTTCTATTCGTCACAGTAACCTTGGTTACATATGCTGGGGGATATAGAGTTAGTGTACAAGGACAAAGAGCTATGGCTATGGGGCACACAGGTGTTGCTGTAGTAAATAGTGCTGAGTTGGTGTTTTTTAATCCAGCGGGTTTAGTATACTTAGAAAATAAATTAAATGTTAGTGTAGGTGCTAGTGGTATCTTTTCTGATGTGATTTTTCAAAATTCAGACCTCGGGATTTCTTCAGAAACTGATAGCTCTGTAGGAACTCCTCTTAACTTATATGGATCGTATAAGGTTAACGACTGGATGGCTATCGGTTTAGGGGTGTATACACCTTATGGTAGTGAGGTAGTTTGGCCAACAGATTGGGCAGGATCACATTTGGTAAATAATATTGAATTAGCAGCTATCTACATACAGCCAGTAGTCTCTTTTAAGCTAAGTGATTATTTTAGTATTGGTGGAGGTCCTATTTTTGTGACTGGTTCAGTTAATTTTAATAGAAATGCTAATAGAACATTAACAGATATAGACGGAAACCGATCTAATATCACAGTAGACGATTCTGGTGTAACCAATTGGGGATGGAGTATCGGTGCGATGTTCAACCCTACAGAAAATTTTAGACTAGGATTTAATTATAGAAGCGAAATTATCCTCGAAGCAGAAGGCGGAGAAGCGGTATTTAGTAATTTTCCTAATTCTTCTAGTTCTGCTATTCCTTCTAATGGGACAACAACTTTTGATGCAGAATTGCCTTTACCAGCAGAATTAACTGTAGGTCTTTCTTATCAGTTCCACGAAAAATGGTTATTTGCTTTTGACTATAACAGACAATTTTGGGATGTATATGAATCATTAGATATACAGTTTGGTAATGGATCTACTTCTCTTAATCCACGAAATTATAAAAACTCATCGGTGTATCGTTTTGGTTTGCAATATGAGGCGACCTCTAAGATATCTCTACGAGCAGGATATTACATAGATGAATCTCCTGTGCAGTCAGGATTCTTTGCTCCAGAAACTCCTCGTAATGATTCTCAGGGATTTTCAGGGGGATTGAGTTTTGCAATTACTCCTAAATTGGCAATCGATGCATCCTTCTTCTATCTTAGATTCGAAGAGATAGATGAATCGTATGATTTCGCATCAGATGGTTCTTCTTTTGGAGGTACCTATAAAACAAGTGCATTTGCGCCAGGTCTAGGTTTAACGTATAAATTATAGTATGAAGATGAAAAACAATATAAAATATTTAGCAATTCTGGTAGTAGGATTAGTTGCATGTGAACCAGAGTTTGACAATCCAATTGATGAAACAGATGTGTATACCAGCGGAGATGCTGATTTTTCTAATTTTGTAGCATTAGGTAATTCACTAACCGCAGGTTTTGCAGATAATGCCTTGTATATTACAGGACAAGAAAATTCATATCCTAATATCTTATCACAGCAATTCGCACTAGCAGGAGGAGGAGATTTTACACAACCCCTAATGGCAGATAATGTTGGTGGTTTTGCAGGACAGAATGCCACTTTTCCACCTAGATTAGTGTTGGCTTTTGATGCAGAAGGTAATCCTAGCCCACAACTGTTTACAGGAAGACAATCAACTACAGATATTACAGCAAAATTGGATGGTTCTTTTAATAATATGGGGATTCCTGGCGCAAGAGTGTATCACCTTGGCTTCCCTGGATACGGTACTTTAAACCCTTATTTTGGGCGTTTTTCTAGCGAAACTAATGCAACTGTTATAGGAGATGCTGCTGCCCAAAATCCTACGTTCTTTAGCTTATGGATTGGTAATAATGACATCCTGGGATATGCTACTTCTGGTGGTACGGGTATGGATCATAATGAAACAGGAAATATTGATCCTGCTACCTATGCAGGTAATGACATTACCAATAACAATGTGTTTGGATCTGTTTATAGTGAGTTAGTCACTGCTCTTACAGCAAATGGCGCAGAAGGAGTATTACTCAATCTACCAGATGTTACTTCTATTCCTTTTTTCACTACAGTGCCTTATAACCCAATTCCATTGGATGCGCAAACAGCTTTAGGTACTAATATTGCGTATGCTGCATATAATGGAGGGATCCAGCAAGCCTTACAGGCATTAGGACAGACTGGCTTATTCACTGCACAAGAAGCTGCAGCAAGAACTATCAATTTCACAGAAGGACAAAATGCTGTTGTGATTTTGGATGAAAATTTAACAGATTTAGGAGCAATAAATCCTGCATTTGCCATGCTACCAAAATTAAGACAAGCTACAGCAGATGATTTATTAGTACTTACATCAAGTGCTGTGATAGGTACATTAGCAAACCCCTCAGATCCTTCCTCTGTAATAGGTGTAGGTGTACCACTAGAAGATCAATGGGTGTTAACGCCTGATGAACAAGAAGTAATAGAAAACGCACGTACTTTTTATAATACAACTATCGAGAGTTTGGCAACTGCTAATGGGCTTGCGTTTTTTGATATCGCGTCTGTGTTAAGACAAGCGGCAAATGAAGGAATTCCTTTTAATGGAGGAGTGATTAGATCTACTTTTGCAACTGGGGGCGGATTCTCATTAGACGGAGTCCATCCAACACCTAGAGCTCACGCATTAGTTGCTAATGGAATTATTAACGTTATAGAAAGAACTTATGGTGCTAACCTTCCTAGTGTAGATCCTGGAGATTTTGATACTATTACGCTAAGTGATGAAGTGAATTAGAGAAGATAATTTTTTAAAATATTTAAAAAACCTGTTATCTATGTAGCAGGTTTTTTTAGTAATTTTATGAATTAATAAATGTGTAATGAAACGTCTACTAAAAATAGTTTTAAGCGCCCTAGCTGTACTTATACTAGCAAAAATTCTTCCTGGAGTTGGAATTGATAGTTACCTTAGTGCAGTTATAGTTGCAGTGGTTCTAGCACTGCTAAATGCTATTCTCAAACCAATATTAATACTATTTACACTTCCTGTTACAGTTATGACATTAGGCTTATTTCTATTAGTAATTAATGCAGCTATTATTCTACTAGCAGATCAATTTATAGCAGGATTTACCGTAAATGGATGGCTATGGGCTATAGTGTTCAGCGTATTGTTGTCAATATTTCAATCCATTCTATACTCCGTTTTAAAGAAAGATTAGAGTTCGTCTTTGAATAAGTTAAAATAGCTATTTTTAATTTCATGTAGTCCAACTGTTTTTCAAGAGATTAAAACTTTGTCGAGATGTAAAAAAGTCTTACTTTTGCAACCCAATTTTTAGTACAAAATAGAGATACATGAATATTTCAAAAGAGCAAGTAGACGAATTAAATGCCGTAGTAACAGTAGCTATTGAAAAGGCAGATTATAGTGATAAGGTAGAAAACATTCTCAAAGATTATCGCAAAAATGCTAATATTCCAGGTTTTAGAAAAGGTCATGTGCCTATGGGATTGGTTAAAAAACAATATGGAAAAGCTGTTTTGGTAGATGAGGTAAATAAGCTATTACAAGATGCCTTGAATAAATACCTTACCGAAGAAAAATTAGATGTTTTAGGGAATCCATTGCCTAAAGAGCAAGATGATTTTGATTGGGAAAAAGATAATTATTCATTCGAATTCGAACTGGGTTTAGCTCCAAAATTTGAAGTAAAACTTAATGGGAAAAAAGCAATAACACACTATACAATTGTTGCTACAGATGAGATGATTGATAATCAGATCAAGTCGATCCAAAAACAATATGGTAAACTTATTGCAAAAGATACTGTAGAAAAAGATGATTTGATAGCAGGTTCTTTTGTAAATGAAGCCCATGAAATCGATAATCAAACAACGATATCCTTAGACAATATTAAAGGAAAGAAAAATATCAATGCATTTTTAGGAGCCAAAGTAGGAGATGGACTCACTCTAAAAACTAAAGGATTATTTACAGATGATAAGGAGTTGTTCAATGCCTTGAAGATTAGTCAGGATGATGTCGATAAGGCAGCTATTGAGGTAACTTTTACTATTACCGAAATTAATACTCAAGAGTTGGCGGATCTTGACCAAGATTTATTTGATAAGCTCTATGGAAAAGATACTGTAAAATCAGTAACAGAGCTTAAAGAAAAAATCAAACAAGATGCAGAACGCCAGTTTGTACAACAATCTGATCAACAATTACTTAATGATGTAACCGAAAGCGTATTAGAACATACCCAATTTGATCTACCTGCAGAATTCTTAAAAAAATGGATTCAAGCAACAGGAGAGCAATCATTAACAGAAGATGAAGCCAAAGATGAGTATGAAAAAAGTGAAAAAGGATTGCGTTTTCAGTTAATAGAAGGTAAAATTATTAATGATAATAACCTTCAGGTTACTTTTGAAGAATTAAAAGATTTTTCTAAAGAACTGATCAAAGGTCAAATGGCTCAGTTTGGTCAGTTATCACCAGAGGATAAAGAATTAGAAGAAATAGCAGCCAGAATATTATCCAATCAAGACGAAGTAAAAAGAATTTCAGAACAATTAATGAGTCAAAAACTATTAGGATATTATAAGCAAAACGTAAAGCTAAAAACGAAAGAGGTTACTTTTGATGAATTTATAAAAGAAGTTTACAAATAACCTACATAAACTTATAAGGATTTATACTTATATTTAGGGCATTAAACAGTTTGCTGTTTAATGCTTTTTTATAAAAATAAAATTTTTTAAAAGAACTATGGATTACGGTAAAGAATTCGAGAAATATGCCACAAAACATCAAGGGATTAGCAGTACTTATTACAATCAGATAATTAGTAGTATGTACCCTGTGGGAATGACTCCTAATATTATAGAAGAACGACAGATGAATGTTGCTATTTTTGATGTATTCTCTCGGTTAATGATGGATCGCATCATATTTTTGGGAACAGGGATAAATGATCAGATAGCAAATATTATACAAGCTCAATTATTATTTTTAGAAAGTGTAGATTCGTCTAAAGATATACAGATATATATCAATTCTCCAGGAGGGAGTGTATATGCAGGATTAGGGATCTATGATACCATGCAGTTTATAAAACCTGATGTAGCCACAATATGCACAGGAATGGCTGCCTCGATGGGAGCAGTTCTGTTATGTGCAGGAGAAAAAGGAAAACGCTCAGGATTGCCTCATAGTAGAGTAATGATTCACCAGCCTCTTGGTGGTGCTCAGGGGCAAGCAAGTGATATAGAGATTACGGCAAGAGAAATCTTAATACTAAAAGAAGAACTGTATAAGATTATTGCAAAACACTCAGGGCAAAAATATGATAAAGTCTATGAAGATAGTGATAGAGATTATTGGATGAAAGCTGATAAAGCTCTAAAATATGGAATGATAGATGAAATATTAACAAGAGAATAATATTTTATCCCAGATCACCGTTAAGAAAGCTGATATAGACTGACTAAACAGTCAGTCAAGTTATGAATTTGAACTAGATAATTATGCCGAAAGAAGACTTAGAATGCTCATTTTGTGGGAGGAAAAAACCAGAAACTAATTTATTAATTGCTGGTTTAGATGCACATATCTGTGACCGTTGTATAGTACAAGCTCATGGAATTGTCGTAGAAGAAGCAAGAGACGAAGAAACTGGTGAATTGAGCAATGAACTAATGCTTCGTAAACCCATGGCTATTAAAAAGTTTCTTGATGAATATGTCATAGGACAAGAATTTACAAAAAAAGTAATGGCTGTAGCTGTATATAATCACTACAAAAGGCTATTACAACCTCATACAGATGATGATATTGAAATTCAAAAAAGTAATATCATCATGGTTGGGCAGACAGGTACTGGTAAAACATTGATCGCAAAAACGATTGCAAAAATGCTTAATGTCCCATTAGCTATTGTAGATGCTACGGTTCTTACAGAAGCAGGATATGTTGGAGAAGATGTAGAGAGTATCCTTACCCGATTATTACAAGCAGCGGATTACAACCTAGAAAAAGCGCAACGAGGCATAGTATTTATTGATGAGATCGATAAAATAGCCCGTAAAAGTGATAACCCTAGTATCACTAGAGATGTATCAGGAGAAGGAGTACAACAAGCTTTACTCAAATTATTAGAAGGCACAGTTGTTAATGTACCACCCAAAGGAGGGCGTAAACATCCTGATCAAAAATTTATTGAAGTAAATACGGAGAATATTCTTTTTATTGCTGGAGGTGCTTTTGATGGTATCGAAGGAGCCATCCAAAAGCGTTTAAACATGCAGGCTATGGGATTTAGCGCTTCTAAAAACGAGGATAGTATCGAAAAAGATAATTTATTGCAATACATTATTCCTAAAGATCTCAAGGATTTTGGTCTCATCCCAGAAATTATTGGAAGACTTCCTGTACTATCATATATGAATCCTTTGGATAAACATACATTAAGAGCTATTCTTACAGAACCTAAAAATGCTATAATCAAGCAGTATAAAAAACTTTTTGAGATGGATGACATAGCATTTTCCATTACAGAAGGAGCTCTTGAGTATATCGTTAAAAAAGCTGTAGACTATAAATTAGGAGCTAGAGGGCTACGGTCATTATGTGAAGCTATATTGACTGATGCTATGTATGAATTACCAGAAAGTGAAGATACCGAATTTAGAGTCACCAAAGACTATGCAGAAAAGAAGCTAAACAAGTCTACTATAAAAAAATTAAAGGCGGTATCATAATCGCAATAGATTCTCTCATAGAATTGAATTAAACCCGGAAATATGCATTAGAACTTCGTCTTGAAGTTTTGAAATGCATTCAATCCGCATTCATAGACATTGTTTCACTGTAACATAAAGTTTCTAACTGGTAAGCAGCTTCTACGTTTCAAATTGTCCTATTGAAATTTTATCGTTAAAAATGAAATAAACGGAGCGTAAAAATTAAATTTCTTAAGAGTAGTAGTTACTCTTATTCGCAGCCTTATGGTTAGATAAAGGCTAGGTTTACAATTTTCGATACTGTTTTAATTTAATTTAGCGAGAGCATAAAATTTTTAGATAAAATTTCATAAGACTAGACTTTTTTGTTTCTTTTTTTGGCAATGAAAAAAAGAAAAAGAAGATTGTGAAACAACCTTACAATCAGCGTATTAAAATTTAGTTAGATGGAATGCAATAGAAAATTTATTACATCTTGTAGCTACCGCAAATGCTAACGCTGCACTGCGGTTTTTAATTTCACCATAGCGGCGCTATGCAAAAATTAAGAAAACACTAGTATTTCTTGCATCTACAAGCTTCTTGACAACCTTCTATTGCATAAAGCGAGTTAAATACTGACTTTATACCATTTACCCTTTGAATTTACTGGAATAAAATGCGCTTTTTTTACCTCAATTTCAGGATAAAAATAAACCGTATAGCTGCTATGCTTGATTTTTCTTCGCTATCTGCCACTAATACGATTTACGAATAAAAATTTCGCATCTAATGATATTCTTTTTCTACTATATTTTCTTCATAAAATGAAACAATAGCTATGGCTATTCTTTAATTTGATTCATCAATCTAGCGAAAAATCCTTGCCATTATTTTCACGAAATTCTCATCCGTAAATCGTATAAGTAGATTTACTGAAGTAAAAAAATCCTAATTTTCTGGGTTAAACAACAAATGGTATAAAAGAAGAAATTAAAAAACCTTCACTCAAAAGAATGAAGGCATAAATATTTAAACAAATAAAGAACTTAATTTCTATTCATTTTCAGAATATAATATCTGATCCCTTTTTTTAGTAATGATTTCTTCAGTATTTTTTATAGCAAGTTTTGTACTATTCTTAAGATTAATATTTAAGTTATTTACAGAGATCAAAGCTTCGTAATAATTTACTTTAGAGATTTCTGCGTAACATACCTTATCCATACTTACATTAGTTTTTTTGTTTTTAACCAAAAGAGATAGAATGGATTTTTCTTTTTCGATGGAAATTTTTTCCCCTTCATCAGGAGTAGTAATAGTTTTTGCTTCTTGGGCATGTACTGCTACAGAAAATAAAATCAAGAATAATGAATATAAAGTTCTCATGTCTTAGGGCTTAAACAATATTTGTAACTATCTGTAAACAAATTTAGTATGAAAAGTAACAGCTAAAAAGAGTTTTTTTGTTTTTTAGATTAAGAGTTTTTTTTAAACGGTGAAATACGTAGTTTTTTATCTAAAAAGGCATTTCTGACATTCTTTTTTTAAGGTAAAACCGTATTTTAATTCGATTTTTGCGTGGGATTATGCATAAAAAGATCAAATAATTTAGCTATACTATAATCAGTTATTAGTATTCGACTTTTATGTTTTGTAAAGTAATGGATCATAGAAGTACGTATAAGTATATCTATAAATTGGTAGGTCTACAGCTGGTAGAATCTTTATTGTTTAGTTGTAACAATTCTTCTACATATTTTCTAGAGTTGGATAATCTAGGGATTTTGTGTTGCCCTCCTAATTTATCGTTTAATTTTAGCCAATCATAGAATAAATTCTGTCTTGCAGGGTTGATTTTTAATTGATTTAAAGTAGTGTTGTTGTATCGTTTTGCTTCATAATCACTATTGATAGCTTGTAGATTTTGGTCTAATAGTTTCGAAAACTGATTAAGATCTATAGGATGTTTTTTAAACTCTATGATCCATTCGTGGGCACCTTTTTCTCCATCTTTCATAAAAATTGGAGCAGCCGTATAATCTACAATTTCACTGGCAGTTTCTTTTGTGGTTTTTCGTAATGCTTTTTCAGCGTTTTCTATAATGAGTTCTTCACCAAAGGCATTTATATGATGTTTTGTTCTTCCAGATACTTTGATTCGATATGGGTGTATAGATGTAAATCGGATAGTATCTCCAATCTTATATCTCCATAACCCAGCATTAGTGGTAATTACTACTGCATAATTTTTTCCGACTTCTACTTCACTTAACGGAATAACGTGTTCTTGGGTAGTTTTATACGTATCCATAGGGATAAACTCATAAAAAATACCATAATCTAACATCAACAGTAGCTCTGAAGAATTATTTTGATCCTGAATTGCAAAAAACCCTTCAGAGGCATTATAGATCTCATAGTATCTAAAATTGTCATGTGGTAAAATCTTTTGATATTGATCCATATAGGGCTCGAAACTAACCCCACCATGAAAATAAACTTCTAGGTTTTTCCAGATTTCAAAAAGGTGTTCTCTACCCGTAGTTTTTAATGTTTGATTGAGTAATACGAGCATCCACGAAGGAACTCCCGCTAGACTTGTTACATTTTCTATAACAGTTTCATTGATAATAGCGGACATCTTTGTTTCCCAATCACTCATTAGTGAGATTTCATTGCTAGGCGTAGAGCTAAATTCTGCCCAAAATGGCATATTATCTATGATAATAGCAGACAGATCACCAAAAGAAGTGCCATTTTTTTTGTATAATTCTTTGCTGCCTCCTAAGCGTAAATTTTTTCCAGTAAATAATTTAGAATTTTCATTATTATTCAGATACATACATAATAAATCTTTTCCAGCGGCATAATGGCAATCTTCCAGAGATTCCTGGCTTACTGGGATGAATTTACTTTTTGCGTTGGTAGTACCACTAGATTTTGCAAACCATTTAATGGGAGTAGGCCAGTAAATATTATGTTCTCCCAATCGACTTCGTTCGATCATAGGCTCACAATCCTCATAAGTTCGTATTGGGATACGTTGTTTAAATGTCTCATAATTTTTAATAGAGGCAAAATCGTATTTTTTTCCAAACTCAGTATTTTTAGCTGTTTCTAGCAAAACGTGCAGCAACTCTAATTGTACTTCATTAGGATATCTAAGAAAAAGTTCCATCTGATGAAAACGTTTTTTTAAGAACCAGCTGGCAATAGAGTTAACTAGGGGGATTGGCATTTTTTAATGTATCTTTAGGCGGTCATTAGTATTAATATGATTGTGTGGTTGACTTTCGTCGGAAACTAAAATAATAAAAATAATCACATTTTTTTCATCTGTTCATTTTTATTGTTTTTTAGATACCAGAAAGGATTTGATATCAAACAGGAATTTAGGTATTTATTTGCCTATTTGTTCTACTGTATTCATAGAATTAATTTTAACATAAATATATGCAATATCAAGGTGTACTCACCAAAATGCAAACAGAAATAGGAAACCCAATACAATATTACTTGGTTTTCGAATCAGATTTTATTCATGTAAACCAATTATTAGACAAGACGCTTAGCATTGAGTTTGTTGGTTATCAATGCTTGGCCTGTGGAAAAGAAAAAAAGATATATAGACAGGGATATTGCTATGATGATTTTTACAATCAACCTCAAGTAGGGGATTGGGTAATGCGGCCAGAATTGAGTACTGCTCACTTAGAGGTAGAAGATCGGAATTTGGCGTATGAAAAAAAAGTGCAATTGCAGCCACACATTGTATACCTTGCTAATTCTAGTAACGTAAAAGTTGGAGTGACCAGAAAAACACAAGTACCTACTCGATGGATTGATCAAGGAGCCCACGAGGCCATTGAGATCGTAGAAGTACCTAATAGATACCTAGCAGGAATTACCGAAGTCGCCTTAAAATCCCATGTTTCTGATAAGACCAATTGGAGAAAAATGCTTAAAAACGAAATAGAAGATGAAAATTTGATTCATTATAGAGATAAGCTAAAAGCATTTATCCCTGATGAGGCACGAGATTATTTTATTGACACGAATACAGAAACAACGCTGCATTTTCCGGTACTACAATATCCATCTAAATTAAAAAGCTTGAACCTAGAAAAAACTCCCGAATACTCAGGTGTACTTAAAGGTGTTAAAGGACAATACTTGATTTTTGAAGATGATACCGTTTTTAATGTACGTAATAATGAAGGTTATGTAGTACAATTGACCGTTCTCTAACCGATCACACTACTTAGTCTAAACATAGGTAAGTACATAGCTATCAGAATTACCCCTACGATTATTCCGACCAAAATAGTAAGTAGTGGATTGAGTACATTAGAAATTACCTGAGATTGGTGTTTTACCTGTTGATTGTATTGCTCATTTAATTTCTGAAAAATAAATTCGGTTTGATTTGTTTCTTCGGCAACACGTATCAGAGCGATCATTTTTTTATCAAAAATAGGACTCAAAGAAAAAGCATTACTTAATTTATCACCAGTAATAACTGCAGTAGTAGTTTTATGTAAGCCTCTTTGTAAAGGGTAAAAGTTAATCATATTTTTAACTAAATTTAGACTATCTACCATAGGCACCTTGGCATAGGTGAGTAGTGACAAGGCTTGAGTAAATTGCGCCATATAAATTTTTCTAAAATAATTTCCTAAAATAGGTATTCGTAATTGAGTATTGCCTATAAACTTACGATACCATTTTTTTTTGGATATGGCAATGATTACAACGGGTAGTATGAGTAAACAGACTATGATCAATATCCCGTGTTTTTCTGTAAACTCAGAAAAATGTATAATAGCTTCTGTAATAGGAGGGAGCTCTACTTTATTTTGTTTAAAGATGTCTACAAACATCGGCACCACATATTTAAGCATAAATACAATTACTATTAGCGCAGTGAATAACACAATAAGTGGATAGGTAAGTGCCGCAATAATCTCTCTTCGAAGGTCATTTTTTCTTTTAAAAAACTCACCTAGTTCTAAAGTTATTTGTGCTAACTCTCCCGTTTGTTCACCAATTTTTACAGCATAGTATTCATAATCTGTAAAGTTTTTATCTCTTTTTAATATCTCAGAAAAAGAACTACCATCTATTAGTTTGGTAACCATAGAGGCCATTAATTTTTGATTTTTTTCTTTTTTCTGTGTTTCTGCTAATAGCTCTAAGCCGCTTTTAAGATCTATACCTGATTTAAGTAAAATGCTAAGTTCTGTGTACCACTGTTCCTTTTTTTTGTTATTAAATGCATTACCGAAAAGGGTAATCTCTTTGGTCAGTAATTCTGAAATATCAAAACTATCATCCTTCTGCTCTTTTTTCTTAGTATTTTCGATCTTTATTCCCATAATCAATAATGTATTGAAGGATCATTATATTTAAAAACAAAAATACGATGAAGTACTGAGGTTTTATCAAATGTCAATTTAATTGCATCTACACTACCAGTATCTACTTTTTCTCCTTCAAAATAGAAAGCCATATCTTTTTTAGAAACCTTAAAAGAATCAATGTCGTTTGTGATACTATCAGTTGTAAATTGATATGTTTTTTTTTGGAGAGGAGAGGAGAGGAGCAACGTATTTTTTGTAGCATCCCAATTTGCAGATGAATATGAATTAAAATCAATAGTTAATGCAACTTCTAGGGACTGAATTTCTGATTGATAGGTATAGTTACCCTCTATATTTCTCATAGAATTCTGTACAATGTCTAGAATCAAGAACGCTAATCCAACTACAATGGCAGAAATAACAATAACGACTGTCATTTCAGTAAGTGTAAAGGCCTTTATTTTATAGATTCTTGTATTCACTGATGGATACCTATTTGTTTTGTTAATTTTTGCTCTTCTTTTTGATAGTATAATGTCGTTTGTTTATTGTGTATTAGAATTTCTATTTCCCAGGCTCCAAAATCCTCTGCATAAGGAATTTTTAATTTATTATTGATGATAAGATATTCTAATTCTTTTACTCTGTTTTCTATGCTACTAAGATTTCTTTTTTGATGATTTGTAAAAATCGAATTAAAGCTTAGACTGGCAATCATAAATACAATAATGATTAATACAGAAGCTGTTAAGGTTTCTATTAATGTAGCGGCACGTATTTTTTTTAGTACAACCATTTTACTACACTTTTTTTGCTGTTCTTAAAAGGAATCCCCGCGTGATTGGGGATGGGGTTATTTAAAACCTTGCCATTATATATATGATTAAGATATATAGATCCTTTTTGATTGGCAACAAATTGATTGGTATATAAAGATCCTTTTACTGTACCTTGAAAATCAATATTTCCCTGGCAATATATTTCTCCGATGAATTGGGTATTGTTATGGGTTTTTATATTGGTTCTAGCGTAGTTGATTTTTTTTTCGTTTTTCTTGATAAATACCATAGCACCATCAATCTTGGTGCCTTCATCAATCACAATTTCAGGGACTCGTTGTGATGAATTTTTTTCTTGGGTGCTTGTCGCACTGCCGATATCAAAAAAAGTAACCGAGGATGGATATGAAAGATGACAATTTTTTCCTATTTCAATTTTTTTTGTTGCTAGTATTTGGAACCTACTTTTTACATTATTATGCACACGAATAGTTGGTGCTATGAGTATCACATCGGTTAATTGAGTTGCTGCATTGATAGTAATCGTAGATGTAGATTGAATAATGATATTACCCGAAATTTTTTGATTAGTTAATGAAATAGGAGCGTCACTATATACTACTTTTGCGGGCTTGTAAAAAGAGTTTTCAATCTCGTTTTGTAAAGGAATGATATCTTCTTGATCAATATCCAATCCTTTAGAAAGCCTTTCTATATATGATACCCACGCAGGATCAAGTTCTGGTAAATCCTCTTTGCCTTTTCGTATAGTACCATAATATAACCTAGATCCCTGAAAGTATTCGCCAGATATATTTCCCGCTTTTATCCCTTGATCAGGAAGATAACTATTGCCTTCTAGCCTAGTATCACCTACCACTACCAGAGGAGTATTTTTATTTGCTAAATATAAGTTAGGTGTTTGTAGATTTTGGGAAGATCCTACAAGAGCATTTTTTTTTGCTACGTTTCTATTTTCTATTTCTACTGTAGTCATTATTTTTGTCCAAACTCCGTGATAATTAGAGATCAGTTTTATGGATTTGTTATCAATAGTATGAGAGATAGTATCAGTAGTGATTACTGGATTTTCAAGAGATTTAAATAATTGCTGATTGACTAGATCAGAAGCATTAATGAGTTCATTTGATTTTATTCTAAAGAAGGATTGCACATGCGTTAACAATAAAAAAGAGCTCAATAATACCCCGATGATTACTGAGATTAGCAATGCGAATTGCATGGCTTGTGCCTTTATTTTATTTAGTATTTTCAATTCAAAATTTCAAATTTTTTGACTTTTCCTTTATGCCTTAACTGTATAGAAGTAGGAGATCCTTTGATAAGTTTGATATCAGATACAACATCACCTGGTTTCATTAATTGATCAGTACCATTAATTGCTATCAAGAAGATGGTATTTTTTGTGTTTTTTCCAGAAACTAATCCTTTGAATACAATAGAAGGCCAAGTAATCTCTTTTTTTACTATAGATTTTGTATTTTTTGGAGGACTTTTTTTTTGGCGATAGATGGTGCCCAAAAAAGGATCTCTATCAATAGTACCGAGATCAAATTGTTTACGTTCTTTGGTCTTTATTTCTAATAAAGGAATGGATATAGTATTACTAATTACAGGTTCGTTATCATCAAAAGCACCCACTACTTGGTAGATAATTGCACCCCAAATAAAAACTACAACTGGCAATAAAACATACAAGCCTTTTTTACTTTTAAGCATAGAATTAATTTATAGTAAAATTAGAAATATCACTAGTCTCACTTTTATTCTCTGCTTCATCAAAAGCTCTTACTACCCAATAGTATGTAGCATTGGCATCTAGTGTTATATCTGATGGAGAGCTTACCTCATCTTTAGTAACTAATTGTGTGAGCTGCTCATCCTGATATATGTATATGCTATCAACTTCTATAGTGCCTTCTACTGCTTCTCTTGTCCAGGCAAAAGACACTATGGGATCAGTAAGCGAAGCTTGATTTGCAGGAGTCGTAAGTATTGGTTTTGTTGGGTTCATAGTATCTAATGTTACTACTCTAGTGCTATATATTGTACTCTGAGTATTGTTTTCTGCTCTGACCTGCCATTTGGTGACCCCTTCAGGGAACATAAGCTGTATAGAGGTGGTAGTAGCTGTTTCCTCTTGTATGGGCTGATCATTACTGTCTAATAATTGTATCCTATACATAGAAGCATCGGTAACAGCTCCCCATTGCAAGCTAATCGTAGTAGTATTAAGCTTGGTATTATCCGCAGGAGAAGATAAAACAACTTGTCGGGCAGAAAAATCTTCGCTTTCTATGACGCTAAAAGATGCTTGTGTATATGCAGTAGCATTGTTCGAATTTTGTGCACGTACTCTCCATTCGTAGGCATTATTAAGCAGGGTAGTATTAAAAGTTGTAGCTGTAACCGTTGTATCTTCTACGATCTGTGATGCATTCTCGAAATTAGGCCTTGCAATCTGTAGCCTATACCCTGTTGCTTGATCTACAGCATCCCAGCTAAAGTTTACCGAGGTGTTTTCTACTCGCGATCCATCAGCAGGAGCTATTAGTACTAGTGAGGCGTCACTGAGGTCTTCTTCGAATAAAATTTCTTCACAGCCGATACAAATGAAGAATAAGACAGCTATGTATAGCAATTGTTTTTTCATTTTTTTACTCTTTATCATAGGTGTTATGATATCTATATTAAATGTTATCGTACTAAAATTATTTTTTTAATATCCTATATGAGTTCTAAACAACTATAATTATTGCACACAGGTTTTTGTAAAATCATTTTTGACTTATAAACCTATACAAGTTTATATTTTGTAAACCACTTCATTACTTAAATTAGCGCAACGCTGTTATAATTTTAAATAATTTATTTTTTCTTTAGCTTTTTTTGCACTTTTATAAGTGCTCTTAGGGCAGCTATTTTTTTCATTTACAATATCAAATAATTCTATACGACGTTTCTTGTTTTCTCCCCAACAGAAAGAAAATAATTGAAATCCAAAAATAGTAGCCTCCGAAAAATCAATGGTTCGATAGGGTTTTCCATCTTTAACTACTGATAATTCGTATTGCTTGTATTTTCTGTTTATTAAAAAAAGAGCTTCGGCTGTATCAATTTCATTGATCAGTTGTGGATTTACTGCTATAGAAATTGAAGCGATTATTTTTGCACGATTTTGATTTTTAAGATATTCTAGGGATTGCCGATTATGGGTATCCGTTAATTCGGCTTTTACCGCTACCCAATCAATAATTTCTAATGTAATAAATTTTGGTTTGGTATCCAGAGAATCAATGTATTGTATCTGTTGAGGGTTATCTTTTGATGCTTTTGTATATGCCTTGTAGGTGGATGCATCGAAATCAAATATTGAGGCACTGACACGGATTCCTTTTTTATAGATAGGGATTGTAGTTCCTTGAAAATCAGAATAGATTATTTCATCGGTGTGCGTTCCTATTACTCCAAGTGCTACTGGAGCTGTGCTAGCAGTACGCATAGCAGATTTATTTACAGATATACTGCGACATCCAGCCAGACATGCTATAAGAAGTGCTACTAGAATATATTTTTTAAGATGCATAAAACAATGTTGTATTTACCACAAAATCAGTTGTCAAAGATAATAGAAGTTCACAAACTAAACTAGTAGGTTATTAGATTATTACTTTAACCCGCTTTATGCAATAGAAAATTTATTACATCTTGTAGCTACCGCAAATACTAACGCTGCACTGCGTTTTTTAATTTCACCATACGGTGCTATGCAAAAATTAAGAAAACACTAGTATTTCTTGCATCTACAAACTTCTTGACAACCTTCTATTGCATAAAGCGGGTTTAACTGATGACTCTATATCTAATAAGTATCAGTAGTAGCATATTTGTTACCCATGGTTGCTTAAAAAATAAGTGATATATGAAGAATTTTTAAAATTGAAGAAACCGGCGATAGTATTTCTATTATTTAACCTACCGTTTTAAATTATTCCTCAAAGTCGGGAGACTTTGCGGAGCGGGGTCATCACTCTGCTTTGCGAAGTTTGCAACTTCGCAGTTTCATAATTCTGTGCGATCAAAATATAGTAACGTTTAGTAGTTGTAAACTACTATTATGTTTTGAGCTTTCCTTATTACTATTATCGCTGCGAAGTCACAGACGTTCGCAGAGCACATACACTTCGCAGAGCAGGGTTTCTAACGCTTTTGTATTGTATAGGTTGGTCGTGTCAGGCATTGTAAAATTATTTTTCTGCTAATATTTGGTATAAATCTATAAAATATTATAATTATAATCAATAAATAATTATTTATATTTGTAATTTATGCGCGATATATTTGCATTATAAGCGCATATAGCCTTATTTAATACCAAATATGAGAAGTCAATGCAGAGTTTCGGTAAAAAATTAAAAGCGTGCAGGGAAGCCAAGAAGATTTCACAAAATGAACTCTCTAAGCTTATTGAAGCCCATCATTCGATTATAGGTAAGTACGAACGGGATGAAGTAAAACCATCGATCGATGTAGTGGTTAAAATTGCAAAAGTGCTTGATACAACGGTAGGTTTTCTATTGGGTGAGACCGAAGACAATAATGCTTTAAAAGATCCTTTGATGCTTAAAAGACTTAATGATATCGACACATTACCTAACAAAGAAAGAGAAGCTTTACTACTTACTATTGATGCATTTTTGAGGGATTTCAAAACCAAAAGGGCTTACGCTTCTTAAAAATTAAAAAATTATGGATTTACAATATATATCAGATAGTAATGGGACACCAAAAAGTGTAATTATACCTATTGACGACTGGAACAGAATTAAAGAAAAATATAGCGGTTTAGAAAAAGATTTAGAGCAAGAGGTCTATATCCTTTCTGATAAGCAGGAAAAAGCTATTGATCAAGCCTTGGAATCAGTTAAAAAAGATGGTGGGATGTCTCACGAACAAGTAATGAAAGAAACTAGGAAACGATTTCCCCAACTATTTGAAAACAGGTAATGACAGAAATTATTTGGTCTAGCCAGGCCAGTTTGAAGTACTGGAACAATATTAATTACTTATTTGAAGAATGGACTATTAAAGAAGCTTCTACCTTTGTGAACAAAGTAGAAGAACTTATCGAGCAGTTAAAAACTGGCAACATTATCTTTAAACCCACTAATCGTGAAGATATCTATCACGTAGTGGTCGTAAAACAAATTACCCTGTTCTAGAAGTACAAGCCTATACCATTACATTACTACGCTTTTGGAACAACTATCAAGACCCGCAAAAATTGACTTTATAAAAAACAAAACCACAACCATTATAAAAAATAGATCGTGGCATTTGTTATTTCTTATTCTTACCTGCCAATCTTTGACGGCACGAGCCAGAGCCATCGCGCTAGCCGTTACTTTTTCGCTTGCGCCAGCTTGGGGATTAATAATATTAGAAACAAACTTATACACAGAGTATGTGCAGTAATAAAAAGACAGCAACCTTATATTAAAGTTGCTGCCTGATATTTTAACATTTACCTCTTGGTTTTACCATGGAAATCGTGGGATGTAAAGCTTATTTACTATTATAAATGTTTTTTCTTAAAACCTTATTATTATGATTGGAAATATAATCCAGTCTATGAAAACCATCATATCCAAAATTGATTTCATATTCTCTTTCATCCATTTCTAGAACTCTGTTTCCATTATTATCATAAAAATTTAAATGGATCATAGCTTCTGGTAATCTAGTATATAACTTAGAAAGCTCTGTTTTTAAATTTGAATTATCAAGATTTTGTAAAGTCCTATAATTAACATTTAAATTATTAAGGACATTATCATATCGAGTATTTGAAAAGGAACCTATCATATATCTATCATTATACCCATATAAAGTACTGGTATATTGCCCTTTCCCATTATTAAATTCCAAAACTTGTCCGTACCTACTAATCTTTGTTACTTGATTAGTTAATCTCATAGTATTTGCAGAGTTCCCACTCCAATTCTCTGAAGCATAAACTTTCCTGTTATCATCAATAACCCATTTTGTTTCAGAGATAGAAACTATTCTATTATCGACTCTTTTAGTAACTTGGTAAGGCAATGAAAGAAAATTTTTACTCTCTAATTCTGGCATTTCGGAAAAAGCATAGATAGTCCTAAGAGTTTCTGTCTGTCCTTTACTATTAGTGGTTGTTACTAGATCTGGTAAATAATATGATGAATACCTTGTGTTTGTTACTACTTTTAAAGGTTTTCCATTTCTATATTCTACATTTTCTTGAGACGTTTGCTTAATCGTATATCCATCTATATTAGATAAAAAATCCAAGACTTCCCAACCATATTTTGTATGTTCTACAACATCTCCTGTAGAACTTTTCGTAAACTCTTCTAAAGGAAGTCCAATCATTCTAGCATCTTCTCTTCCATTATTATAAATTTTTTCTACAGTTCCTATAGAGGCATTTCCATATCCTTTATTCTCAATAATTACATTAGAATAAAAAATAGACTCACTAGTAGAAACCATATTAGGGTTATTATAACTATACACTGTTTCTCTTAGTTCTCCTTCTCCATTATCAACTTTTATTTTACTTACTACTTCATCATAAATAGTATTATTTACTTTATCATCAATAACCCGATAAAGAAATGTGTTAAACGTAGCATTTGTACCTGTTTCTCCACGTAGCCAGACAGTTTTAGGGCTGATAAAAGGAGTTCTTCCTCCAAAAGAAGTATATCCACTTAAATTAAATACATTCCCCAAGTTTGTATAATTGATTTGATTTGTTGCTTTATCTACACCATAAAACCTTCCTGATCTAGCCTGATTCGCAGTAGATCTTGTTTCGACAAAGGCATGATCCAATCCGTCGGTATGAGTAAACACGTTATCCGCTCCTGTAATATCATATGATTGAGAAAAGCGAGATGTATTAGATCGCATATAAATCTTGTTTCCTCCTACAACAAAATCTCTTGTCACACCAGTAAGTTTCTGCGTACTATTTTGTGTAGAAGAATATGGATTTAAATATGAAGAATAATTCCAGGCTTCACCATTAGGCTCATATAGCAAATACCCCACAGAAGCACTTCTTTGAAAATTTTGAAAAAGCATAACATCTTCTCCATAAGCAGGTTTTGCATAATTAGAACCAAAGCTTGGCATTCTATCTGTAATCCAAGATTGACCATTAAATCTTGCAGATCGGATAGGATATTGAAAAAAGAAATTCTGTAAGGTAAACATCCCAGCATAGGTAGATATCATTGGATTTCTATCATCAGAACTGCCAAAAACATCAGTATCCACAGTAATTAAATCATAGTTGCTATCCCAACGTAAAAATACTTCTGGATTATCATCAGCTACAAAACCCGCCATCGCATTTTCTGGGTAAAATGAACTCGGTTTTTCTATACCCGCCAAGAAAGGATCTACAGCTTGAGACCATGATTTTGTTTTCCAATCATTTTCTATACCTAAATAATGAAAATAGTAATTATCCTCATGATTTACTCCAGTCACCATATCACTTCCTCCGTCTTCATCAAGAGATAAAATAAAATTATTATTTGCTCCATAATAATATTGTCCTCCTCCTTGATTGATAGTTCTAATATGCCAAGTACTATCATGCCATCTATATGTATATAACTTTCCGTTACGATGAGATCCAACAGCAACAAAATTAGTGCCTGATAGTAAACGAGCTTTTCCGTCTCCTACATCAATATTTCTGATAACACGATGACTCCATGTATGTCCATCATCTTTTAGATGAAACAAATCAAGTCTTCCCACGCTTCCTTCTTGGTGTAAAAAACCATAAAAGTCATTTCCAAAGATAGTTTGAAAATTTTCTAATCGAACTCTATTACCATCATCATTTATTCTGTAGGGAAAATTGAATGAAGATCTTTCCCAACCATTACCATTCCACCAATTTCTAACCACCATAAAATCATGTAAACTTCCACTATAAGGCGATTGAGATTTTAAAAGCATTAAGGAATAGTTATCTTTTGAAACCGATGCATAAAACTCATAACCTGAAGTATTCGGAGCAGTATCTACATATTTATTTGTAGAATTACGGAAAAGAAATTTTCTTTCGTAAGAATAGGTAACTGAGCTACCTGTGGGATATATAATTTTTTTAATTCCTCCTTTAAAAGCACCTGTAGTATGGTACTCAAATTGTTGTGCGGGTTTTATTTCTCCTAAGGCATTTTCTTGTGTAATATTTGATAAATATCTTTTTTTATCAGTGGATGAGCTATTATTAACTAAGATATAAGTAAGATCATAACTATATACTAATTCATTATCACTATTATGTGTAGTAATATAATCTAAGTAACGTTTTTCATATCGTTCTTGATATGCATCTGGCTCTGGATATTCTCGATTGGGTTCATAGATTTCATTACTATTTTTATCCGCATAAAATAGCTTAATACTTTCTCCTGTAGAAGAGATTATTTTGGATAAATAAGTAGCTTCCGTCTGGATAGCTCCTCCCATAATCACTTGTTGATGATCATATTCAAACCTTATACTATTAAACCATTGATCTCGAATAGTAGACAAATTCCAAACAATAGTATTACTATTACCTCCAGAACTTAGGCTAGAACTACCCATCCAATTACCCCAAGCAACCACACTTTCTCTAGAGTTTTGGGTTTGGCCATAAAAATACTCTACTCCTTGTTCATTAGTTACTTTCCAATAATTTAAAGGTCTCTCTTGTATTGAACCTGTGATTATATTTAGTTCGCTCTCGAAATATTCTATTTTCCAAGGAACATAATCCTTAGCAGTAAATATTATTTTATTCGTCCCCAAAAAACCTGCTTCTATTCTCTCGCTAAAAATAAGTTCTGTATTCGTTGCTCCATCTTGCAAAAAAAAAGTATCATCTTCTAGTGTGGCTGTACTCTTATTATCGACAACAATTTTGGGTATGAATAAACCAAATCCTACCCCTGCAACACTTGTAGGTACATATCTATTTGTCTTGCTTCCTGCCTCAAAAGCAAGATCTCCATTGTATCCCAAAACTAATGGATATGAAACATCTCTTGCCGATAATTGTGATATAGGGATAGAAAAATTAACTTTCCCGGTAGGCTCATTTACAGAACCTTGCACAAAGCCCCCAATATTTTGTCCAGAATTAAATACATTTTGCTGAGGAGTCACAATATCTACCTCTTGTGAAAATATATGAATTGGGTATATGATTAAAAATAATATAAATATCTTTTTCATCTGTTTATTTTTATTGTTTTTCAAATTGTCAGATAGTATCGCCAATAATCAGCTATGCTGATATCACCCTAATGAGCATGGCTTATTTTCTTGTATCTTGTTGGTTTTAATACTTCTTATTTAATCTACTGTAATATTCGTTTTTACATAGTAATACCAGATTCGACTTCCTTTATACCTACCATATGCAATACCTAAAGTATCCCCTTTAACCTCGAAATCCCTTTTACTAAATACTCCACAGTTTACTATATTATAGTCCATAAAAAAATATTTATCTCTTTTATTTACTATATAATTTAAATCACCTCTTAGAACATTAAATCTATTTTCTTGTTTGGGTTCTTTCATAGTATCTTCTGTAAAAGAATAACAGTTACCATCTTTAAGAAATAGAAAAAAAGTAGTGTTTGTTAAAAGTACAGGATCCAAAATAGGCCTCACATGACCATCTCCTTCTTCTTTCGCAAAATTTATCTCCTCATATATAACATTTGTAGAAATTCCTATAATATTTGGATCAATTCTATGTTTTATATATGGCTTATATTTTCTTTTGCTCCTACGTCCTCTCATAGACGTATAATAAATATCACAACAAGAAGTAAAGGATACAATAACAACTAATAAAACTACTACTCTTTTTACCATAATGTAAATGGGTTATCTGGTTGAAACTGAAAATATCCTTGTGGAGGTATCGGTAATACCTTAAAGTGCGGTTGATACGAAATCCAGGTATGGGCAACTATATTTTGAAATACATGGCGCGTAGCTTCTGTGTTCGTACCTACTCTAAATCCTTTATAATTAAAATATAAGGCGCCTAACCTATAATTACTCGCATTGGGTCCTGCATATTGCCCTCCTTCATCTTCAATGCGTCTCTTTTTTCCAAACAATATATATTTTCTTCTATACTTATAATCAGGATGTCCTTCTAAGGGCTTAATACCTCTATCTTTTCTGTCTTTATCGAAATCTCCTGTAAAGAGATTGATTCCTATAGAATAATCTTTATATCCCACAGAAAAAGCTGCAGTTCTATACGTATCACTATCTTTACCTACCAGCAGAGGGCCAAAAATACCGAATGGAGAACCATCATTCTCATATCTAATAGTAAGATCTCCAATCCTTACACCCAATGAACCTGTTCTTTGCTTAAAAAAATCTTCCACTCCCTTATTACCCGATAAATCACCTCCAAAAAAGTTGGTTCCTAATGAAAATCCAGTCTGACCATCATCATAAGATACTAATCCAGATATCCTAGTTTCTATACCACTACCTTGACCATTATAATTAGAATACGCAGTAAGACCAAGTCCACTAGAAATGCTAAAATTACCATCAGAATATCCTACCCCTAAATTAGCTCCTACCCCTGTACTGTTACCCAACAAAATTGCAGGAGAAATACTAAAATTAAAATCTCCAATATTTACATCATAACTGGGTAATAGTTGAGAAGCAGCCTGTCCTGCAATTGCTCCTAATAATTTACCAGCCCCAGCAGAAGCTGCTCCAGTTCCAAAACTTGCAGGTATATCAGCTGCTGCCGTAATTGCAGGAACATTACTTGCTCCAGCACCGGCAGAACTAGCTGCTACGCTTGTAGCAGGCGACACTAAGGAACCTATTCCTGAGGTCACAGTTGCAGAAACCCCTGAAATAGTAGCTCCCTTAATAAATGCTCCAATAGATTGTCCTAAATCACCTCCATTACTAGCCGTTTTAATAGCAGCAACTCCTCCTCCTACAATTGTTGCTGCAATAATACCGATAGCTGCTGCTGACAGAGCGTATTCTCCATCTGGATCCACAAGACTAACTCCATTATTACCCATAGCCAAATATGGGCTATGAAACTGATTCTGAGGATCCACACTAAACCATCTACCTACAGCGGGGTCATACAATCTAGAACCAAAATCATATAAATTAATACCATTCTCTAGTTGTAACTCTTTTCCCTGAAATTTATAGTTATATGAAGAGGCAATACCACTACTATAATCTCCCTGATGCAATAAACCCATAGGATAGTAATCACTATTAGACAATAATTCAGTGTCATTAATCATACCATCATTATTAGTATCGCTATAACTTACTCGATTATTACCCAAATGATCACTAATTACGTACACATATTTATACGTATTAGAAGTGCCATCAAAATACACATACCCCCCAAGTATAGGAATAAACTGTAGGCTTTCTTGCTGATATTGAAAGCCTCCAAGATATTCTACATCTGTACGATTTGTTCCATTAATAAACGTCTTTTTTAATTTTCTACCAGAAGCGTCATATTGAAATTCTATCTTTTTACCGTTAGAAAAAGTAACTTTTTCTACTAAATTTAAATGATTATATGTAATTAAGTTAATTCCTTTATTAAGATCTTTGGTGAGATTACCATTAAGGTCATAATCATAATCATCTCCTACTATATTACCATCAAAAAAACCTTTTCCTTTATCTGCAGCATCAGTTACACTTAACAAATGGTTCCCTGATTCAGTTCCATAATTATACACTAAATTATCCATAAGACCTTTATCTCCGTTGCGTTGCAAAGAAGTAATATTACCATTTTTATCGTATTTCACATTATGTAATTCAAACCTACCAGAAGCCTGACCCGTAAGATTGTCATTAAAACGATAATAACCATCAGTTAATTGATTAAGTTTATCATATTTATATATATATGATTTCTTCTCATTATCAAAATTGGATTTCCATATCGTCTGTGTAATACTCCCATCGTATAATTGATCAGTGGCAACTTGTCCTTCAGCTGGTTCATTATAATTAATTTTATACGCAAAAAGGTTATTTTGCAAATTATCTATATTATTTATTTCAGTCATCCAACCTCTAATATTATAGGTATAATTCGTGCTTTGCAAAGTTTGAGAAGCAGAACTTCCACCATTTTGTTTATTGACAACAAAACCTAGCTCATTATAGTTGTTTGACACGAGATGTTCTTCGGGTTGATTATTAATTTTTTGATATTGTGAAACAAGTCGTTCTGTATGATCATATTCGAATCGATCTTTGATTGTAATCTTTGGAGAATTATTAATTCGTTTATGTTCTGTTATTGATTCTTGAACTTTTCCTCTAAAATCCAATAGACTCTCTATCCAAGTATATCCTCCTAAATAATTTTTTTCATAGGTTTTAATGCTTCTTCCTCTTTCATCATAAAAATTATACGATTTCGACCAGGTATTACCTCCTAAAGTTTTTGTCCAATTAGCTGTTGGAAAATTTTTAACTTTAGAAGTTACTTCTTGCCCCATTACCAGAGAGGGTGTAGTTGGTTTATCAGGATCTATAAAATTGTAATCATCAAAGTAGTTGATCATAAAAATCTCACCTATTCCGCTTATTGGAAAAGCGTTGTTAGAATAATTAATAGAAGACCCAGCTATGGTATTTAAATTACTGGTACGCTTTTCATAATTGGCTTTATTTGACGATGCATTGATAAAATTGTCTACTTCTGTTTGTAATTCTTCCCTTAATTTGGCACTGTTATAAATACCTGAGTATATAGACCTTCCAAATTGATCAAACTTAGTAAATAGCCAAGCATCTCTCTCTTTTAAGTTGGCATCTTGCACAAAAATAGGACGATCTAGCTGATCGTATACAACATATTCCCAATCAGCACCAGGAACTTTTTTTGCAATCAAACGATTATGCACATCATATTGATATTGAGAAGCCAAATTATTCAGTTTTTTAGAAAATGTGTTATAATCGGTAATTGTTACATTTCCAGAAGAAGAAACAATTAAATCCTCAAGAGAAAATTTAGGAGATAAAGAATAACGTAATCTATCATTATGATCGTATATATTATATGAAGTTAATTCTTTAACTAATCCATTTTCTAATCTGAACGTTTTTTCTGCTACTACTTTTCCATCCTTATCTAGAAAAGTTTCTCTAGTGTTTAGCTGTCCATCTCCAGGTTGCCAATTTTCGCTTTTAGTAATATTTTTAAAAAGCTCATTCGGTTCGTAGTATGAAACTGAAACATTATCTGCAAAATAATTAATCTCAAAAAGATATATTTCATCTAATCCATTAGTAGTATATTCATTTTTAACGGTATGATCGGTATCACTGTTTGATATCAGTTTCCAATCGTTACCTGGTGCTGATGATTCTAAAACTCTATTTAATGGTGTATTATCAAACCTATGTTGCGTATAAGGATTAGTATCTCCATATTGATCCAAATAATATTTATTAATATGTGATATAGGATTTTGTAAAAAATCACCTGCATTCTGACTGGATGGTAGAGGTAAGTATGTTTTTTCTGATCTACCAAATTGGTCATAATCAAAATGTCTTATGAAATCTTTTCCTTCTGCACTTTGAGCAATTGCTATTTCTTGTTCTGGTCGTCCTAAACCATCAAAATAGGTTATACTGCTCAGAAAGGAATTATCTTTTAATGTTATTTTTTCTATTCTTAGATTACTATTTCCTTGGATATGTGCGCCAGGCTGTAGCGTAATTGATCCACTAGCTACAAAATCTTCATTGCTTTTAGGTGTATTGATAGTTATATTTGAAATAGGAACAGTGTTCCCAATAATTATATCTAATTCATCCGTTGTCATTTCTTCTTTTGGGACAATTGAAGCCGAAAAATTTTTCTCTAATGTTTGCGCACTAACCTGAATTGTAAATGCTCCTATTCCTATTAAAAACCATTTCTTCATAAAATAATTATTTTTTAGATATGAATTACTATTAAAAATTAAGTTTGACTCTCAGCGTTTTATTAACTACATTAATTCCTTTTTTTCTGCTTTTAAGTAATAACAAGACATCGAAAATTTTGATATAATAACTGAGTATTTATGTTACATCCATGTATGCTAATAATATATACTTTTCATAAATAGATTTGTATTTATTCTTCACCTAACAACCCTTCAATTCTAGCCAATCTAGCTTCAAGGTTTTGATTATTAGTTATAAGTTGATAGTTTATGGTTTTTTGTTCTTCTAATTGTTTCTCTTGTGCAATGGTATATAAGGTTAATTCTTCGATTTTTTCGAGGAGTTTGGCATTCATCTCTCCTAGGTGGATACCATTTTCTACTACCTCTGCAGCAGATGGGATATTGATTAGGTGTCCTTTCTCTGCGATATGATTTTCTACTTGTTGTAAGGTAGGGAGAATGTAATCCTTTTTAAAAACATAATCTGCCCAACCGATTAAGTCGACTTTCACTTCTTTGGTATGGATATTACCATTTACTGCTAGTCTAGCATCTGGAGTTGTAGTACCGATACCTACATTACCAGTATAATTGATATGTAATCTTGACAGTTTTTGATTTACAGTATTGCTACCGGTCTGAAAATCAATACTTTGCCCATGATACAAGGTTAATCTGTTAAAATCCCCATCATTTCCAGTGATCCCTCCCCTGTTCCCACCCGATCCAAAAGGCCACGATAATTGATGATATTTTGAAGTAAACTTAATATCTCCATTTACCGTTAATCTAGCATCTGGATTTTTAATTCCTATTCCTACATTACCATTTACATCATCTATTCTCAACCTTTCAGTTCCTTTGGTTTTAAAAATTAGATCGTTATTATAGGAGGAAAATGCATTTGTTATAGTATAAATATCTTTGTTGAAAATGAATTTTGATCGATCTGTATATATATGTGCCCAACCACCGTTTTGAGCTCCAACATCGATGTATCCATAAGAACTTTTAACTCTTAGAGCTCCTCCCGCTGCATTACCACTAATGGTACCTGCGATTTTAAAATCTCCTAAGGTGTTTAGAGCTGCTATAGGGGTTTTTCCTACTACTCCCCATGTCCATCCTCTACCAGGAGTGTTACTCATATTCATCTTGATACTATAATCTGATACTGGTCCAAACTTATATTCTGAACTATTACCCATATGTATTTTGTAGCTATCACTATTCCAAAAGCGTAAGCCGTTCCCATTTCCAGAAGTTACATTATATTGAGTTTGTTGGGCACTTACAATACATACAGTGAGTAAAAAAACAGATAGAAAGGCTAATTTCTTCATAACTTAAAAAATTATAATTGATTAAAATAAATACCATGATACTCTTCTATTTCGGGGCGAAAAGAAGAAGGCGCGAATATAAAAAAAATATGGTTTAACCACAGGGAATTTTTATTTGTTAACAATCTCTTAATATTAGCTAATAAAAACTAAATATCACTAACATCTTTTACCTTTTTTCTCTTTCTAATATTACTTCTCCATTTCCTTATTTTTAGCACCACTATATGGAGTGCTATACCTATTAATATCATATACATGGTATATGTTACCCTAAAAAGTGATTTTTTTTTAGAATTTTTAGATGTGAGTAGTTGGATGTGTGATTTTAATGTCGAGAACTGTGTTTTAACCCGCTTTATGCAATAGAAAATTTATTACATCTTGTAGCTACCGCAAATACTAACGCTGCACTGCGTTTTTT